>NZ_JBQSVK010000001.1:0-662134 GCF_052376195.1 Psychrobacter sp. AOP7-B1-25 | reverse complement strand
ATTTAGTTTTATCTTGACTCGCTATTACCGTCCAGTTAAAGTTTGTTAATAGTACTTACACTACATCCCTCATGACTGATGCTAATAAAAAATCAGTCTATATTAGCTTTGTTTTATATACGTCGTATTTAGAAGGTATTCACTGCTCTTAAGTTTCAAGTCAAAACTGACATGGAAGTCAAAAACCGACATCGTTCACTCTGATATTAGACAAAAGATACAGAGCGAACCACAGTCTACAAACCTTTAGGTGATTTGAATGCGTATAGACATACCTATTTACTATGATCGGCTGCTGCAGAAACTTTCGAAACTGATCGTTTCACCTCGTTTATGCTTTACATATTTCCTGTTCCTCATCATTCTTACCTCTCTATTCATCACCGGTTGTACACAACGAGTCTGGAACAAGCCCATTGAAGACAAATCCACTGCTCGTTATGATTTCAATAACAACCTCCCAAAAAACTCAGACGAAGTCTTTGTCGTACTTGCCTTTTCCGGCGGTGGTACGCGGGCAGCAGCACTCAGCTATGGAGTGTTAGAAAAATTACGTGATACACCTGTGACTATCAATGGCGTAGAGCGCCGACTATTAGATGAGGTCGATGTCATCTCTTCGGTATCTGGAGGAAGCTACACAGCTGCTTATTACGGATTATTCGGTGATGATATTTTTGAGAAATTTGCACCACAATTCTTGTATGAAGACTGGCAGTCACGACTGATTAGACTTGCGTTACGTCCGCAAAGCCTGATAGCGATGAGCAGTTCTGAATATAATCGCGGAGATTTGGTGGCTAATAATTTAAACAACAGTCTATTTCAACAAAAGACCTTTGGTGACATGAGTCGTGGAAAGTTGCCTTACGTTATCTTAAATGCAAGTGATCTGAACAATGCCATGACTTTTTCATTTACTCAGCAGCAGTTCGATTTTTTATGTTCAGATTTATCGAGTTACCCAGTTGCCAATGCGGTAATGGCCTCTTCCTCAGTACCTGGTATCTTTGCCCCTATCGCCTTACATAATTTTTCTGATTGCCCGCAGCGATCTCAGCCTTGGGTTAATCAAGCCCTAAATCAAGACAGTCATTTACCGCGTAGTTACGCGATAGCGCGCGCGCTAGATAGGTACTCACAGCCAGAGCGTATGCCAGTAGTACGCTTGGTAGATGGCGGGGTGACTGATAATTTAGGCGTCCGCGGATCAATGATGAGTCCTGTGACCCAGTATGGTGATGTGCCTAATATGGCTGGTGCCTTCAGTCCTGCTAAATTGCGTAAAGTTAAGCAAGTACTAGTCGTTGTAGCCAATGCGCAGACTTACTCAGAACATGAGTGGTCGGTGGAAAATAAAGAGCCAAGTTTTCTTGATACCATTTCAGCGTCGAGCGAAGTCGCACTAGGTACACTAAATAACGAAACTGTCTCATTGGCCAAAAAAGAATTTATGCAATGGGGAGAGCATGTAAATGCTCAGCGGCCTGAAAATGCGCCTCAAGTTGAAGTACACTTTTCTGTATTGACCTTCGATCAAGTCAAAGATAAAACAGAGCGTGCAAAGTTCGATGCCATGCCCACCACCTTTCATTTACAACCTGATCAAGTAGATGATCTACGATACTTGGGTAACAACTTACTTGAACAATCTAAAGAATTTCAAAATTTCCGTCATGCTCTCCAGTGACCGCATATGCGTGACTGGTAGCATGCCAGCCTATACTTACCACATTTATCTATGCTCATCTCTGCCTATTATACCCACCCTATTTTTTCGAACTGAGTATTCGTAGCATGTTTATGGTTACAAGTAAAATTGAACGATTACTCAAAATTACTTGAATGACTGCTTCAGACGTTTTACTGTAGAAACAGTACATACTATAGTTTTAATACTTGGTAGGTAGTATACGATAATCTTAAAGATTACCTACGCCTTTTAATATCTTTAACATACATATAATCAGGTATCTGTCTCCAATGTATTACGACTGGATAATAAATAGAATCAAAAACGTTCAAAAAATAATGATAATTAAAACCTGAAAAAGGAATAACTACTATGAACAAATATATGGCTGGAATAATCGCTGCTTTTGTCGCGACCATCATTATGTCCCTACTCCTAATGCTAAAAAGTGTGGTAGGCCTGATGCCTGATTTGGACATTATCGCGATGCTGGCATCGATGATGGGCGGTAGTCATGTAGTAGCATGGATTGCTCACTTTATGGTGGGATCGATCGGCTATGGTATCGTCATGGCATTGATGGCAGGTACGGATAGAAGTAAGAACTTTACTCTGATTGGTGCGTTGGTAGGAGCACTTGGTTGGTTCATGATGATGATTGCTATTATGCCTATGATGGGCAATGGGTTATTTGGTTTATCAATGCCAAGCGGCATCATGATTCCGATCGCTACTCTTATGCTACATCTGGTATTTGGCGTAGTATTGGGTAAAGTTTATACTAAGCTTGTTGGCGCACACTAAAAACTTAGAAACCAACTATCTACAATAATAACTGATTAAAGATCGCTATTAAAAATCAACATTAAAAGTATAGATTCAAGTACATTTGGAATTATTTAAAATAAGCTGCTAACGATGACTTTTACAAAACAGGCCATCATTAGCAGTTTTTTATTTTCTGCAGCTTTTTTTATAGCTCTCTTAAATCATCTACGACAGCCAGCATTGCTATCAGTGACGCTTCTCCTAATTTGATAGAGCGCTCTGGCGACCACCCCATCTCTTCATCAGGCAGGTTGTCATTATCTTTAAATGGCATCTCTAACGTATTAGCGAGGCAATCAAAATGCTCTGCCACCCAATTGGTAGCAACGGTCATATTGGCAGTACCCGGTGCATCAACGTCATAGCCAATCTCAGACTGGAAGTCGGCGCTGGCTAATTTTAATACCTCTGAAAATCTATCACGTAGACCAGCCAGACGATCACTATAGCTTGGCGTCCCTTGTGAGCCAGCGAGGAAGACGTATGGCAATGCTTCATCACCATGCACATCATAAAATAGATCCACGCCTGTCGCTTTCATTTTATTAATCACATGAAATACTTCAGGGCTTTTTTCTAAGCTTGGGTTTTGCCATTCACGGTTTAAATTGGTTCCAGCAGCGTTAGTACGCAAGTGACCACGTACACTGCCATCTGGGTTCATATTAGGGACCACATAAAAATTGGCTTTGTCTAATAGCTGTCTGCCTGTCGCATTATCACTATCTAACAAGCTATACAACAAACCCTCGATGAGCCATTCAGCCATCGTTTCACCTGGGTGCTGACGGGCAGTAATCCATATATTACGCTTGTGGGCAGCTCCATCACCAATTTTGACTAAAGTTAGGTCACGTTTATCAAGCGTTTCGCCCAAATGCTCTAATGTCACTAGCGGATGCACTTGCACAGCGGCCAATAAATCTTGGTGACGCTCATAGCTATAAGGCGCAAAATAAGCAATTTGCATGGTTTCGCATTCTAACTCTGCCACGATGGTCAATTTTCCATCTTTATAAGACGTTGGTAGACGGAACCAATGCTGACGATCACAAGAACCTACTGCTTGGTAATCTTCCCAACCTTCCAGATAAGACGACTCACCTGCGTTCAGAATATTGAGAACATGCTGCTCTCCTATTTGACCTGATAGACGAAAATTAAACCATTGAAAAAACTCTCCGCCAACATCTGGACGAATCGCTAGTTGAATATCTTTTTGATCATCTGCATTGATAACGTCAATGTTGCCTGCATCAAAATTCGCCGTGATATACATAGTTATTCCCTAATTGATTTTTATGATTCTGTTTTAAATATTATGTCCATAATAGACTTACCATTTTACCTACTGTTTTTTTGATAACTTTTACTTTTATCTAATAGAACAGACATACGTTTACTTGGTCATTGCAGACTAATTTTCAAGGTATTCACTTTATAATCTCTGTATCGCATATATTTAAGAAAACTACTGGTTAAAGACTTAAATAAAATTGCTAATAGCTTGAAACATAGAGACATAAAAAAGCCACGACACATCATATATCGCAGCTTTTGGCTCAAGAAAACGTAAGCGATCTGATTTGACGATTAAATCCAACCTTCTTCTAGCAGATGCTCAGTATTACTGACTTTAAATTCATTGCATAAATCATAGAACGCCATTGGATCTTCTACATTGTCGAGCAACTCTCGTTTATGCAGTGCTACAAACAATGCTAACGCATACGCCGCACTATGAATAGATTTTTTAGGATTAAAAGTAATATCAGTAAACCCTTGATATTGTATTACTTCCTCATGCAGCTGAGGGTTTTGCTTGAGCGCATTAACATATAGCCAGTCATAAAACGTCGTCAAAGGCTCTACGCCCCACTCCATACCAAAATAATTGTAGCCAATAAGCTCCCCTGACGTCGTTAATCGTTCATCTTTTCTGGCTTGTCTTGGCGCTACAGTTAACAAATCAAGATAAGGACCACCATCTTCAAAGACCATACTGGCTTGAAAGACATTTTCGACACTATATGAGTTGCCATCATGCTCATCGGTAATCTTTAAGCTAAACGGACTTAGCGGAAAGCTCAGCTTATTACCAGATTTGCTAGACAGCTCTAACACTTGCTTAAACCCATACTTTTTACGTATAACTTGATGTAAGTCATTGATGGTTTTTTTCTTTTGTTTGCTAGAAAATCCCACATGCCGTTCAACTCTAACCATGTCTGTTTTTACTAGATTGTCACTGTTGACTTTGGGCATGAATACAGGTTTATGCTCTACAGCGTTCTGTTCTTGTTCCATAGTAATGTGCCTTGATATCAATAGTTTTGTATAAAAAATTTGTTGTAACTGTGCTGACTTCACATGATTTTGACGACGTACTCTGTCATTGTTAGCGTTATTTATTATTGGTTTTTGTTCGCTAGCAGTCAAACACGGTGATTTCATCAAGAGTTATCAAACCCTATCAGCGCTCGCGAGGAAGTTTATCTTATTATCCGTCATTTATCCTGCCCTATTTTAGAATTAATGCATTCATACATCCAACAATAAACCATAATCGAGCTATTTTAGACTTAACGACAAGTATCAGACGCTACTATAAATATGTTTGTAAATATTAAAGAAAACCGCTTGACCTTACCATGATGTCAACCTATATGCTGTCGCTATAGATTTGAAAATAGAATTAAAAACGACAGAGGTTGTTATGAAAACAAAAAATACCGAAACCCCTACCCATCAAGAAGTTCTGAGCATTGAAGGCATGAGTTGTGCCTCTTGTGTCGGGCGCATCGAAAAACAATTAAAAAAGATTGAACACGTGGAAAACGCTGAGGTAAACCTTGCCACTGAACAGGCGACGGTATACGCCTCTCAGCCTTTAGATGTTACCCAGTTAAACACAGCGGTAGAACGCGCAGGCTATAAAGTAACGCCAATTAAACCGATTGAGCTATCAATAGAAGGCATGAGCTGTGCTTCTTGTGTTGGACGCGTTGAAAAATCTCTAAAGAAAATATCAGGCGTACAACAAGCCAGCGTCAATCTTGCGACCGAACGAGCCTTGGTACAAGCGAACACCCAAATCAACACAGATGATCTGATTGAAGCCGTTAAAAAGGCGGGCTATGAGGCCAAACTGGTAAAACCAGATCAAGGTGAGCAACAGGAAAAGAAAACCTCGGAGCAAAAGCAGCTCAAACGAGATTTAGGTCTGTCTGTCCTGTTGTCATTGCCCGTATTCATTTTATCAATGGGATCGCATATGATTCCCGTCTTTCATACATGGGTGGTGAATAACCTCGGTACTCAGCAAAGTTGGCTGATACAATTTGTATTAACCACACTAGTATTACTCTTTCCAGGGCGCCGCTTTTATCAAAAAGGCATGCCAGCCTTATTGCGTTTTGCCCCCGATATGAACTCGCTAGTGGCAATTGGTACCATCGCGGCTTATGGGTTCTCTCTCATAGCAACCTTTATGCCGCAAGTCCTACCTGACGGTACGGTACATGTCTATTACGAAGCCGCTGCTATGATTGTGAGTTTAATTTTATTGGGCCGTTATTTTGAGGCAAAAGCCAAAGGCCGCACTTCTGAAGCCATTCAACACTTGGTAGGTATGCAGGCAAAAACAGCTCGTGTACAGCAAGATGGTAAAGTCGTCGAAATCCCTGTCGAAGACATCACCGCACAAATGACAGTTGAGATTCGTCCAGGTGAGCGTGTCCCTATCGATGGCGAGGTGATTGATGGTCACAGTTATATCGATGAGTCTATGATTACGGGCGAGCCGGTTCCGGTAAAAAAACAAGCTGGCGATCAAGTGGTCGGCGGTACTATCAACCAAAATGGTACTGTGAATATCCACGCAACAGCCATCGGTGAAGACTCTGTGCTGGCGCAAATCATTCGTATGGTAGAACAAGCCCAAGGCTCTAAACTACCGATTCAAGCATTGGTGGATAAAGTCACCATGTGGTTTGTACCAACGGTGATGTTCTTGTCCGCGCTGACTTTTATCGTTTGGTTGATTTTCGGCCCTGATCCTGCATTAACCTTTAGTTTAATTAATGCCGTTGCGGTACTTATTGTTGCTTGCCCTTGTGCAATGGGATTGGCCACCCCTACCTCTATTATGGTGGGTACAGGGCGCGGTGCAGAGCTGGGTGTGTTATTCCGTAAAGGTGAAGCACTACAGTCACTACAAGAAGTGAGCGTGGTTGCCGTTGATAAAACAGGGACGTTGACCGAAGGCAAACCTACATTGACAGACTTTCAAGTTCAGCAAGGGTTTGAAAAAGAACAAGTCTTACGTGTGCTAGCGTCAGTTGAAGCAAAGTCTGAGCATCCAATTGCACTGGCTATTGTGCAAGCCGCAGAGCAACAAGACATTCAATTACTCCCTGTTACTAACTTTGAGGCGATGACAGGCTTAGGGATTCAAGCAAGCGTATCAGGACAAGTGATTCACATTGGTGCAGATCGTTACATGCAGCAACTGGGGCTTAATGTCGCACCTTTTGAGCAGGATGCGCTACGTTTGGGGCAAGAAGGTAAAACCCCTATTTATATCGCGATAGATGAGCAGTTGGCCGCTATTGTTGCCGTTGCCGATCCTATTAAGGAAACGACTCATACTGCCATCGCAGCATTACATCAGCTGGGCTTAAAAGTAGCCATGATTACCGGCGACAATCGCCATACCGCACAGGCTATTGCCAACAAATTAAATATCGATCAAGTAGTAGCAGAAGTATTACCCGAAGGGAAAGTAGATGCGATACGTAAGCTACAAGAACAATATGGCCAAGTAGCATTTGTGGGCGACGGTATCAATGATGCTCCTGCACTTGCCCAATCTGATGTTGGTTTAGCGATTGGCACAGGTACAGACGTGGCCATTGAAGCTGCTGAAGTTGTACTCATGTCAGGTAGCCTACAAGGTGTACCTACCGCGATTGCCTTAAGTAAGGCGACTATCAGCAACATCAGACAAAATCTGGCTTGGGCGTTTGTCTATAATGTCGCTTTGATTCCGATTGCGGCAGGCGTGTTATATCCCGCGTTTGGTATATTGCTATCGCCCATTTTTGCGGCTGCCGCCATGGCACTGTCTTCTGTATTCGTACTAGGTAATGCGCTACGCTTGAAGTATTTCAAAGCACCTACTATTACAGAGTAAATATAGAATCGTAAAGCATATACATATAGGGTTTAGATACACAGATTATTTAAACCCTTTTGTTATTTAAGTCCCTTTTCAAGTTAGAAGGATAGTTATGAATATTGGTCAAGCATCAAAGCAGTCAGGCATCTCCTCAAAAATGATTCGCTACTATGAGCAGATTGGTTTGTTAGAAACGGTGCATCGCTCGGATGCAGGTTATCGTTTGTACTCTAAAGAAGATATAGACGACTTATGCTTTTTAAGACATTCTCGTGACTTGGGGTTCTCATCCAAGCAAATGAAAGAGCTACTGTATCTGCGCAAAAACACCAATCGTCAGAGCGCGGATGTGAAGCAGTTAACACAAGAGCATATAGAAACATTAAATCAAAAAATTGCTCAATTGCAGGAGATGGTTGACGCTCTACAGAACTCTTTTGATAACTGTGCAGGCGATGATAATGCAGATTGCGCTATTTTGGAGGATCTTGGGCAAGCTAGATAGAGGGAATATATCAGCTATACCTTTGTATATCGCATCTCCGTATAGTTTTGAGAACATGACACTTGTATAAAGTAAGTCAATTAACTTACAATAGTATTGTTAATAAGTTTTGTTAAGTTAACTTATCATAACGTATCAATATCTGTTCGATTCAGATCAATACTCCCTGTGCAAGACTTATGTAATGAATCTACCATGACCTCAAAACACACTCACATCGTACGACGCCGCACCGCACTGTCGGCGAGGGTGATGTGGACGGGCATGTTGCTTGCTTGTTTTGCATGGTTGATACATGCGTCGCCATTTTTAGCCACGCTATGGGATAGCAGTATTGATGAAGTTGATAATCAACATCACCCTCATTTAAATCATGATTTTCATGTTGAGCTGGCGACAATCATCTCTGCGGTTGAACAGTATGAGCGAATCAAAGCCGATATTGCTCAAACCAATCGCACATCACCTCATGACAGTGCTGCCCACCAGTTATATTTTTATGATACATCTACTTCTGAATCGCCATCCACAGTAGCTGACGCAGAGTCGAGGGCTATCGACGTCACTGTTTCACCAGCGACAGCACCAAACTTACAGCATCACGTTAGCACTCAAAGCTCCGAGTCCAATAATGGACATCACAGTCGCTGTAACCTCTGTACAGCAGTGGCGCCAGCGCTCCTTCCCTCTCTTATTAAGTTAAACAAACCTTCTCTGATTGAGCCTATCACTACCATAATGGCCATAATATCCGATGAGGCGAGTTCCTGTGTCGCTAGCTTCGTTCGGCCATTATCACGTGCACCGCCTCCTATCCTGCAAACATAATCAGTCAATACTATAGGCATTCAACTTTTGATGTTTGATTGTCAGCTTCGTGCTGTCGATACTTTACCTCAGATATCAGACGCAGAAGCATCGAACATAAAAATGTTGAATCACCGCTATGACTGATAACCGAAAATACAATCCCTTTTATCACGTGTTTTTCAAAGTTTTCAGGACAGAATACTATGCAACATCTATCAAAAAGTACGGCACCTGCATTAAGACTTAGCGTTTTGGCAGTGGCGGTGTTTCAAATCAGTAGCGCATACGCGCACAATGGCGAAGATCATTCTAATGATGATATGCCAATGGCTTACCTGCCAGCTATTACCGTGGAGGCAAGCGCGTCAGGCGCCAATAGTCTAGGTACTTCTGCGACGCTTAATCAACATGATATCGACAATAAACAAGTAGCGACCAGCGATACTGCAACCATATTAACCAAAATCCCTGGTATTAATGTGCAAAGCGCAGGTGGCATCTCAAACCTACCAGTGATTAGAGGGCTGGCTGATAACCGTCTGCGCATCTTAGTAGATGGTGTCGACTCAATTGCCTCTTGTCCAAACAGCATGAACTCACCCCTATCCTACATCTCACCGAGTGCGGTCGAAGAAACCACTGTCTATGCAGGCGTCCCACCCGTGAGTGTCGGTGGTAATAGTATCGGCGGCACCATTGTCGTAGAGTCAGCAGAGCCAACATTCTCAGAAGACAGTACCATTGTGACCTCAGGTGAAGTTGGTGCGTTCTATCGCAGTAACGGCAATGGCTACGGCGCCAACGTTGAAACCACCATCGCTAATGACGCATTAAGCCTGTCGTATAAAGGCAGCTATGCAAAATCAGACAATTACGATGCTGGTGGTGACTTTAAAACTTATACTGATGCAAGTGGCAGCGGTCAAAGTTTGGCAAAAGATGAAGTTGGCTCGACTGCTTTTGAGAGCCAAACTCAGTCTGTCGATGTGGCTTATAAAAATGGGGATCATCTGCTACAAGGTACCTACCTATGGCAACACGTGCCAGAAGAGCTGTACCCAAACCAGCGTATGGACATGCTAGACAACCAGCTCGACAGAGTGAACCTGCGCTATAAAGGTGAGTTAAACTGGGGTCAGTTAGAAGCACAGGCTTATCACGAAGACGTCGAACACTATATGAACTTTGGTGAGGACAAACAGTTCTTATATGGCACCGCTGCTGGCATGCCGATGTATACCGACAGTGAAACCATCGGTGCTAACCTTAAGGGTATCGTTGATTTAACTGACCAAGGTACGGTAACCCTAGGCGCTGAGTATCAAGACTATACACTCGATGACTTATGGCCCGCCTCTGGTACTGGCATGATGGGGCCTAATGAGTTTCAAAATATCAATAATGGCGAACGCGAACGTATCGGTGTTTATGCTGAGTGGGAAAAACAAATAGCCCCAAAATGGACCACACAGCTAGGCGCTCGTTACGAAAACGTACGCACCAGTGCTGATGAGGTCAGTGGCTACAACTCAATGGTGATGACCAACCAAGGCCGCGATAGCGCCATCTTTAATGCCAGTGACCGTAGCACCACTGACAATAATGTCGACGCCACTGCCATTGCACGCTACGATATGAGCGACAACAGCTCTATCGAATTTGGGGCTTCGCACAAAGAGCGCACCCCTAGCCTATACGAGCGGTATACATGGTCGACATGGGGCATGGCCTCTATCATGAATAACACTGTGGGTGATGGTAATGGATATTTCGGTGATCCTGATCTAAAACCTGAAAAATCTAATACGCTATCCATGACATTTGACTGGCGTGGTGCTGATGATAACTGGGGCATAAAAGCAACGCCTTATTACTCGCACATCGATGATTACGTTGATGCCGTACAGTGGGATTCAGCAAACAACACTGCCGCAACCACTCAGACAGCCAATCAATATAACGTGATGCGTTATACTAACCAAGATGCCAGGATATACGGCATCGATATCACAGCGGACCGCGACTTAGTATCCAACGCTTGGGGTGATTGGGGACTGGCTGGATCACTGAGCTACACCAATGGCAAAAACAAAGATACAGGTTCTCATCTTTACAATATCATGCCACTCAACGCCAGTATTGCCCTCAATCATGAAAACAATAACTGGAAAAACCAAGTTGAAGTGATTGCTGTAGCCGCTAAAAATAAAGTATCAACGCCACGTAACGAGATTAAAACCGCAGGTTACGGTTTATTGAATCTGAGCACTGGCTACCAATGGGATGCGGTTAGCGTTGAGGCAGGTATTGATAATGTGTTGGACAAAAACTACGCATTGCCACTGGGCGGGTCTTATATGGGTCAAGGCAGCACTATGGGCATCAATAACGAGCTAACTACCGGCTCCAATTGGGGCACTGCCGTACCTGGCGCGGGTCGTTCGTTTTACGTGGGCGTCAACTATAAATTTTAATTAGAAACTCGCGTTTTATCATCAAATCACTACCTCTATAAAGAAGCCAAAATATAATGGGTTTGGCTTCTTTTTTAATATTAAGCGTAAAAAAACCCTTCAAGCATCAGTTGTCGCTTAAAGGGTTTTCTATTTCAATTTAGCTAAAACTACATTAATTACCTTTAACTGCGGGCCAACTCGAAGATAGGCTGTCCGTATTCAACATTCTGACCACTTTCAACTAAGACTGCCGTGACAATACCTTCTTTATTGCTAATCACTGGCTGCAAACGTGTCAATTCAACAATAAAGCAGATGGTTTGACCTTTTTGAATATGGTCGCCTTCTTTGACTAGGTTGTCTGTTGTGTCATCTTCACTTAAGTAGATCTGCCCTACATAGGTTGCAGATACTTGTACGGCATCACTACTTTGCTGTTCTGGCTCATGAGTAGCTGTAGTGTATATAGGATTGGCGCTGACATTACTCTGCTCGCCTAAACTATTCACCACCTTGATAGATTGACCATTATCTGCAATCGTGACTTCGTGCAACTGACTACTCTCAACCATTTTGACCACACGTGCTATTTGCTCTATATCCATCATAAACTCCTTAAATTAATAGTTAACTCATACCTAGATATTTAGCAATGGTCATGGCACTCAGAATACTCATAACGATGGCGATTAACCAGCCAAATGCTGCAATCCAAATCGGATGCTTATAATTGCCAACGATATTTTTTCTGTAGGCGGCAATCAGGATGATTATCATGGCGATAGGCAATACCAAGCCATTTAGTGTACCAACCAATACCAATACTTGGGCAGGTTTACCGATAGTCGCAAACACCAGTGTCGAGACAACAATAAAGCCAATAATGAAGTAGCGTTTGTGCTTCTCAATAAACGGATGAAAGTTGGTCATAAAGGACACAGAGGTATAAGCAGCACCAATAACTGAGGTCACAGAAGCTGCCCAAATTACCATACCAAAAATAACCTTACCAGCGTTTCCTAAGATATACTCAAAAGGCGACATCGCTGGGTTAGCAGGATCCAATGCAAAGCCTTGAGACACTACACCTAATACCGCAAGGAATAAAAATACGCGGATTACAGAAGCAATTAAGATACCCGAAACTGAGCTTCTGGTGACTGAGCCTAAATTTTCTTCTCCGCTCACACCCGCTTCTAATAAGCGATGCGCACCCGAGAAGGTAATATAACCCCCAACCGTACCACCTACTAGTGTCACGATAGCGACGGCATCAATCTTGTCCGGCATGATGGTCTTACTGGCGGCTTCTGCTAGTGGCGGATCAGACTTAAAGACCACATAAATAATCAACACAATCAGGATAAAGCCCATTAACTGAGCAAATTTATCCATCATAGGGCCCGTTTCTCGGCCCAAAAAGATAGCAACGGCAATCACACCACTGATCAGCGCACCCGTGATAGGTGATATGTTGAACATGGACTGCATACCAAGTCCAGCCCCGCCAATATTACCAATATTGAAAGCAAGACCACCCGCAATAATCAGGAAAGCGAGCAAATAACCGACACCAGGAAACACCAAGTTGGCGATTTCCTGTGCACGTTTTTTGGAGACAGCAACGATGCGCCAAACGTTTAGCTGAACGCCAATGTCCATGATAATAGATATTAAGATAACAAAACCGAAACTTGCCATGAGACTTTCGGTGAATGTGGCGGTTTGGGTCAAAAATCCTGGCCCTACCGCTGATGTCGCCATCAGAAAAGCCGCGCCTAAAATGGCGGTATTGTGTTTTTTTAGAGTACTCATAAATATCCTTGATCTGTATGAGGTTGTTTAATTGTTAGGGGGCGGATATTTATTTAGCAGATATAGTGATACCTTTGAGCTCTAGTTGTTTTTTGATTTCTTGTGCAAATAAAATAGCATGTTCGCCATCACCATGTAGGCAGATACTTTGTGCTTCTACTGGTACGGTTTGGCCACAAACACTGGTGACCGTCCCTTCAGTAATCATCTGCAACACATGCTTAACCGCATCATCTGTGTCGGTTATCAGGGCGTTGTCTTTGCTACGAGAGACCAGCGAGCCGTCTTTTTCATAGTTTCTATCGGCAAACACTTCTGATATGGCTTCTAAACCATGCTTCTTAGCTGATTTAACCAAATAGCCGCCGGACAAACCCATGACCTTTAGGCTTGGATCAAATCGTTTGATTTCACTTACCAAGATGTCTGATAAATCTTCATCAATAGCGGCTTGGTTGTATAGCGCACCATGCGGCTTTACGTAGTCCAAAGTCACACCGATCAAATCACAAAGCGCTTTGGTTGCACCCAGCTGGTATGCTAACAAGGCACGATATTCAGATTCGCTTAATGGCTCATGAATACGGCCAAAGTTTTCTCTATCGTTTAGACCAGGATGCGCGCCTACGCTCACGTTGTTTTCTTTGGCCAATTGCAACGTGGCTAGCATTTCGCTATAGGAACCTGCGTGAAGACCACAGCAGACGTTGGCTGAACTGACTATCTTTAGTAACTTATCATCTTGCCCGCAGCCTTCTGCCACATCAGCATTTAAATCAATTTTCATTGGCATACTCCTTTATTTGATCGATATAGTGTTGTCTTTTTTGCTGTTCCTTTAACGCTTGCTCTAATGACACAACGACGAACTGGCAAGCTTTGCCAAACCTAATCTGCGCCATCAGACCTATGTCAGCATTGATAACGGTTGCAATTTTTGGATAGCCGCCCGTCGTTTGCCCATCTGCCATCAAAATAATCGGTTGCCCTTGCGGTGGCACCTGAATCATACCCATATCGACACCATGTGAGCTCATTTCTACGGGCTTACTAAATTCAAGCGCTGTTGCCCCTTCTAAACGATAGCCCATACGGTTACTACTGGTTTGTAGTTTCCAAGGCTGGGCCTCAAACGCTTGTTGCGATGACTCAGTGAAGCAATCATATTCGCTACTCTTTATCACTCTAATGGCATCGGTTGGGACAATGCGGGCAACACCAATCACAGGCAGGTTTGATCCGGTTTTTACCGTTAAGCTGTCATCAGCTTTTAGATATCGGCCGTCGAATCCGCCAAATTCGGCTTTTAGATTGGTACTGACTGACTGTAATACTGGCTCAACATCAAAGCCACCATGCACACATAAATAGGTATACATACCTTGTAACGGACGCAAAAGCTTGAGCGTCTGCCCAGCGGTCGCATTGATACGCCAATAGCAAGGAACACGCTTGTCGTCTAAATACGCTTCATATAAAGCGCCTGTTAAACAAAAACTGACGCTTTCCTCAAACTGTATGCTTAGCTCACCGAGGGCTATTTCAATAGCAGGTTCGTTTGCCTCGTTTTTCATCAAAGCGTTACCAGCTTGTAGCGCCCAGTTGTCCATCACGCCATTTCTACCCACACCCATGCTTCGGTAACCCAGTCGTCCCGAATCTTGAATACTGGCAAGAGCATTTGCGGTTAAAATTTTCATCGATACCACCTGTTTATTTGTCTCTTTGATTGATGCATCTTTTATTTATCGCTTATTGATGAATATCAATCGCTTTAAATGTCAAAGTATCGCCTGCGTTTAGCAAGGTCGGTGAGTTCTTGGCTAAATCAAATAAAGCAATATCAGTCTGACCTAGTAGCTGCCAACCGCCTGGAGAATCAAAAGGATAAACCCCTGTCTGCTCGCCGCCGATACCCACTGAGCCTGCTGGCACTTGGGTTCTAGGAATGGCATGCCTTGGGAAGTATAATGACTCAGACAAGCCGCCAAGATAAGGAAATCCTGGCTGAAAACCGATGAAGTAAACGGTATAAGTGGCTTTAGTATGTAGATCGACGACGGCTTCAACTGAGAGGTTTAAATCATTCGCCATGGCCGCTAGATCGGGGCCATATTTGCCACCGTAATGCACGGGTATCTCGACGTGCTTACCTTGGATGGTTTTTGAAGGGATGTCATTGAGCAGTTCTGTAAGCTTATCTCTAAAAGCAGTTAGCTCAGCCCAAGTCAATGGCACGGTAAATACACTGAGCGTATTCATACCAATCACCACTTCGATGACTTCTGGCATTTTTTGGATACTGTCTGATAAAGCCCAGCATTTTTGTTGTTTTTCTAAGGTGGTCGGTTTAGGGAAAAACAACGCTAGATTGGTTTCACTGCATATTTGCCATTGTAGTTCCATTAGCACGCACTCCATTACTTTTTAACTAAATTTGGCTTTTATTTCGGTATAGATTAAAGACATAAGAAAGAGATTATTTATATATTGTCTTGTATCCACTCTTCTAAATAATGAATGCTCATTTGACCCTGACAAAACACTTCATCTTTAAACAGACGTTGATGCAAACCAATATTGGTATCAATGCCCGTAATTTGCGCCTCCGATAGTGCCGCACGCATTTTTTCTATCGCTTTTTCTCTTGAGCGATCTTGTACACAGATCTTGGCAATCAGACTGTCATAAGATGGCGGCACGGTATAGTTTGACTCAGCATGGCTATCTACTCTGATACCAAATCCTGCTGGCATATGGCAGTAGTCTATGCGTCCAGCATTTGGCAAAAACGTCTGCGCGTTTTCAGCATTAATACGGCATTCAAAGGCATGTCCGGTAATGGCGATATCGCTTTGCTTATATGCCAGTGCGAGCCCTGCCGCTACTCTTATTTGCTCCTGCACGATATCGACACCCGTCACCATCTCAGTAATGGTGTGTTCAACCTGCACACGGGTATTCATTTCGATAAAGAAGAACTCGCCATTTTCGTATAAAAACTCAAACGTACCTGCGCCTCTATATTGCATTTGCTCGCAAGCGGTGACACAGGCTTGACCAATTGTGCGGCGCTGCTCTTCGGTAATACCGGGTGCTGGGGCTTCTTCAATGACTTTTTGATGACGGCGCTGCATCGAGCAATCACGCTCACCTAAATAAATCGCATTACCATGGGTATCGGACATGACTTGTACTTCGACATGGCGAGGTGCTTGTAGATATTTTTCAAGATACACGATGTCGCTACCAAAATTGGCTTTGGCCTCTGTTTGCGTCATAGAGATAGCAGAGAGTAAATCGGCTTCTTTTTCGACCACGCGCATACCACGCCCGCCGCCGCCACTCGCGGCCTTAATAATGACTGGATAACCAACGTCACTCGCCATTTTGATAACTTGCTCTGAATCAGCAGGCAAAGCGCCATCAGAACCCGGCACACAGGGCACGCCCGCCATAGTCATTTGCTTTTTGGCTTCAACCTTGTCACCCATATTTCTGATGTTGTCAGCCGTTGGGCCGATAAACACGAGACCTGAGTCTTCAACCAAAGCGGCAAAATCAGCGTTTTCAGACAAAAAACCATAGCCCGGATGGATGGCCTGCGCATTGGTAATTTTTGCCGCAGAAACCAGCGCTCTTTGATTCAGGTAGCTGTGGGTGGCGTTGGCAGGTCCGATGCATACTGCTTCATCGGCTAGGCGTACGGGTAACGAGTCTTTATCAGACTCAGAGTGAGCAATGACAGATTGAATACCTAGCTGCTTACAAGCTCGGATGATACGTAGCGCAATCTCGCCACGATTGGCAATTAAGATTTTTGTGAACATGTTTATTCCCTTAAATATATAGTGTCAAATACAGTTTTTGTGCAGCGTCCATACAATATTGAGCAGCTTTAACTGCCTGGCGCTATAATAAATAAGGGCTGTGCATATTCTACGACATCACCTTCATCGATCAGAATCTCTTGAATCGTACCATCAGCTTCTGCCTTTACCTCATGCATCATCTTCATGGCTTCAATGATACATAGCGTCTGCCCTGCTGTTACCTGATCACCTACCTTAAAGAACACTTCAGCTGACGGCTCAGGACGAAGATAAAAAGTACCAAGCATAGGCGCCAATACTTGTAATGAAGCGCTAGAGGAATTGGCGACCTCTGTGGTCATTGTTTCATTAATAGAGTGGTTGTCTGCACTGCTATTATTAGCAATGTTATTATGGGATTCTGCCGTTTGTGAATCTGATTGAGAAATTTTCGAGTGGGAAGTATTGCCAATATGATTACTGCTTTCATTGCCATTGGCCTGACAAACGATAGAGATACGAGCATCACCATCAGTCACTTCTAGCGTTTGTATATCAGCATTTTCTGCGATCTTGATCAGCTTTTCTAAATCCGTAAAATTAATATTCATATGATTGGCTGTTCCATTAGAGTGAATAATTATGTTTTATAAGAACTTGTGCGATGTAAAAATAGATACTTAGATACTTGCAATGTAATTTATATAGCTAGAGTCTTACTTTTGAGCATTTTTTATTTAACGGTATGGGCATTAAAGTTATAAAACTGCCAAATCTTCATCCTTTGGGTCACAGATAAACATATGTCCTGGAGCATGTGTGATCATAAGTTCTGGCCTACTGGTCATTGCAATACTTTGAGGCGTTACGCCGCAAGCCCAAAACACAGGTACTTCACCCTCCTCTAGGCGTGATTCATCACCAAAATCAGGCGTATGAACGTCTGTTATGCCAATGACGCTAGGGTCTCCGATATGGACAGGCGCGCCATGTACTTGAGGGAATCGAGAAGTGGCTTGAACGGCTCGGGTGATTAATGGATAAGGTATCGGCCGCATGCTGACCACCATTTTTCCATGAAACTGTCCTGCAGGCTCGGTTTCTATGTTTGTGATATACATTGGCACATTGTGATTGTCTTCGATGTGCCTGATAGGAATAGACGCATTTAGCATGGCAGACTCAAAGGAAAAACTGCATCCTAAAAGAAAGCAGACCAAATCCTCTCGCCAATAGTCTTTTAAATCTGATACCTCAGCCACTAACTCGCCGTATTTATATACTCGATACTTTGGGACATCAGATCTCAAGTCTGCGCCTTTTGCCATGAGACGTGGCTCTGCGCTACCGACATCAGTAACATCCAAAACAGGACAAGATTTTGGGTTTCTTTGTGCAAACAATAAAAAATCATAGGCCAAATTTTTGGGCACTATGACTAGGTTTGCTTGTATATGACCTTTACACATGCCAGACGTCGACTTGTTAAGTTCATTGTTACTGATTAACGCTCTGACCTCCATCGGGGACATATTTGCTAAATCTAACATGATTACAACCTCTTACGTTTTATTATTTTTAGCAGATAAAAGTTTATAATCTGTTTTATATTAGTATAGTTATTTATGATTTTATTTCATATATCGAGAACTATAATTATCGTTATGTAACTTATCAGAACAATTTCGATATGACAAGATATGAATACAGAAAAATGCGATGAACATGATGATTGATCTTATTGAACACACAGTTAAGGATACAAATTAAACTATGAATAATGTCAAAAAAAAGGGCTCAAGCGTCGAGCGAGTTTTACAAATCGTAGAAGTATTGGCCAGATCTCCTAAGCCTATGGGAGTTATTGATTTAGCAGAAACATTGGACATCCCTGTACCTAGTATGTACCGATTGTTAAATCAGCTACAACCGCTTCAATTTGTCCAGTTAGATTTGCATGGAAAAGTAACCTGCGGAAAAAGAACACATGACCTAGCTTTAGACTTATGGAAAAACAGTCCTTTTAAAGCGGAAAGATTGGCGATATTACAACAGCTTTCCGTTAAAATTGGTGAGTCGGTAGGGATTGCGGTGTTGCAAGATTTAGAAGTGGTATATATCGATCGTGTGATATTTGACTGGCCTGTCCAAATACAATTACCTACTGGAACCAATGTACCTATCTGGGCCTGTGCCAGTGGTAAATTATTATTGACGCAGTTGGCTGATAATAAATGCGAGCGTATTGTAGAAAAACTATCGATACAGGCGCTCACGACTCGTACTCAGACTGACAAAAAACAATTAATGACGTCCATTGCTGAAGTACGTAATACACAGATAGGGACAGATAATGAAGAGTTTATTCCTGGTATGGTCGCCTGTGCTGTCCCAATTCCGAATGGTGACCAGCCCGCATTCGCCACGGTATTTACTCATAGTCCTACCGTCAGAAAATCTTTGGATGAGCTACTGAGTTATGTGCCTGTCATGCAAGAGGCGGCCAACGAGTTATCTGTTGTTTTCAATCATAAATATGATGAGTAGCATGTCATAATATGCTATGACTCTTGTATCTCAAGCCTCTTAGGCCTTGATGTGAATATGAATGTAATGCGATTGTAGATAGCACACTTCCATTACATCAACGCTCACTTCCTACTTTTATTTTCTCAACCAAAAAGTCGATAGCTGCTTTTACTTTTGGCACGAGATAGCGCTGCTTTTGATACAGCAGATACACGGCCATATCAGCATGTTGCGTAATCGCTAACGGATGCTCAAATTTAATCTCCTGTAATGCGCCTGACTCAAGATACGATGACAATGCCCAGTAGGTAGACATTAAGATACCTTCACCATTACAGGCTTTTTTTGCCAGCCATGGTCCGTTGTTTGAGATCGCAACTGCTGGCCCCGAAATATCATGCCATTGGTCATCCACATGGCATAGCCAAGGCGTTGGCCCGTTTGGCGCTTTAAAATACAGTCCTTTATGTTCTTTTAATTCCATCACGTGACTGGGTACACCATATACTTTCAGGTAACTGGGCGACGCGACTGGTATAAACCCATTGTCCATGAGCCTAATAGCAATCACTCGCTCATTTGGTGCGTAACCACCGCGAATCGCAATATCGACATCGTCACGCCCTAGTGCAGACAGCTCATCACTGAGACTGACATCCAATACAATCTCTGGGTACAACTTACCAAACTCATCTAACAATGGCAGTAGTATCTTTTCACCAAAACCCACCATCGAGCTGATTCGCAAGCGACCCATGGGCGTAGTCTGGTAACTGCGCACCGTTTCTTTGCTTTGCTCTAGCTGGTTCAATATGTGCTGCATATCATTGTAATAAACCTGCCCTACTTCAGTCAGCTTTACGACTCGGGTCGAACGCTTCAATAATGTCGCGCCCAAACTTTTTTCCAAATCAGATACTCGTCTAGATAATGATGATGGTGGCACTTTGAACGCACTTGCTGCCTTAGTAAAACTGCCTGTTTCAGCAACTTTGCTAAAATACCGTATGGCACGTAATTGATCCAACTGACCTCTCCATTAAGTAAATAGTTTAGTATTTTCGCCTTATTATTGTCTTAAAAGCAATAGTGATTCACGTTATTCCTTATATATAACCACATTAAAACCAGTAATAATGTGGTTAACTTGAACGTCGCAATTAAAATACGATTAAAAATAACTTTTATGTCAACAATGGAAGAATGACTTATGATTACTTTGCACGGTTTTGCAGCAAGCAACTATTACAACATCGTTAAACACGCTCTTTTATATAAAGGCATTCCGTTTCAAGAAGACCTTTTATACGCCGGTAGTGACGACCTATTAACCGTCAGCCCAGTCGGTAAAGTGCCTGCTATCACAATGCCTGATGGATTTAACCTGTCAGAATCGAGCGTGATTTGTGACTTCCTTGAGGAAACATATCCAGAAAAGCCGCTCTACCCGAACAATGCAGCAGAACGCGCGGCTGTACGTCAAATTATGAAAATAGCAGAGCTGTATTTTGAGCTACCAAGCCGCCGCCTGATTCCTTATGTATTTTCTGGTACTCAAGCACCAGACGCAATCAAAGACGAAGTACGCCAAGTATTAAGCCGCGGTATTGTTGCTATGAATCGCTTATGTAAATTTTCTCCTTGGATTGCAGGCGAGCACTTCACCATGGCTGACATCTATGTGCATTACGTCAATACTATTGTCAACGCTTTTGGATCAACTCAGCTGGAGTGGGATGTACTAGCAGAAGTAGACGGCATGAAAGAATGGAACAAAGCCATGGGTGAAACCGACATTGCAAAAAGTGTTCAGGCAGATAGCCAAGCAAACATGCCTGAATTTATGCAACACGTGACTGCTCAAATTAAAGCCGCAAACGCTAAATAAAATGTGAGCTAATAAAAATTAGCCACATTAAGAGAACTACCAAAACTCAATAATCTAAAAAACGACCAATACCGTCAAGGAATTGGTCTAAAAAATCTAACTATTCGCAGGAGCAAACCTTATGACTGATAAAAATATCCAACTGACCTCAACCATCAGTGAAGACAACAAACTAACATTGGCTTTACAAGACATTGATATGCCGCAGCCAGGTGCTGACGAAGTCGTGGTTCGTATTGAAGCCGCACCGTTGAACCCATCTGATTTAGCGGTTCTGTTTAGTGTCGCTGACATGTCGACTGCGGCGCAATCTGGTACAGACGAGAATCCAGTTATCACCGCTGACGTGCCAGCTAAGTTCATGCCATCTGTCAAGACTCGCGTTGGCAAAGACACACCAGTCGGTAACGAAGGCGCTGGTACAGTCGTCGCAGCAGGATCATCTGATGCTGCCCAAGCATTGATGGGTAAAACGGTTGCGGTCATCGGTGGTGGTACGTATCGTCAATATCATTGCGTCAATGTACAGAGCTGCTTGGAACTAAAAGAAGGTACCACAGCCAAAGAAGGCGCCTCTTCTTTTGTGAACCCGCTGACTGCTCTAGCTATGGTCGAAACTATGCGCGCTGAAGGTCACAAAGCCATCGTACATGCCGCAGCCGCTTCTAGTCTTGGTCAAATGCTAAACCGTATCTGTATGGCTGATGGCGTAGACCTAGTAAATATCGTCCGTAGAGACGAGCAAGAGACGCTATTGCGTGATATGGGCGCAAAATATGTGGTCAACTCAAGCAGCGAGACGTTCCTTGCTGACTTAACAACAGCGATTGCTGAAACAGGCGCGACAATTTCGTTTGACCCTATCGGTGGTGGTCAGCTAAGCAGTGATATTCTTAACTGTATGGAAGCCGCTATCACTCGTGATGTAGAAGAATACAGCGTCTATGGCTCTAACACATTTAAGCAAGCCTACATCTACGGCGCACTAAACCGTGGCCCTATTACCCTAAACCGTAACTTTGGTTTTGCTTGGGGCGTAAATGGCTTCCTACTGTTCAATGCGCTAGGCAAACTGGGCACTAAAACCGTCGTTAAGATGCGCCAACGTGTGGCTGATGAAATCACTACCACGTTTGCAAGCAGCTATACGCATGAAGTGACATTGGCTGAAGTACTACATTTACAGTCAATCGCTGCTTATGGTAAGCAAGCAACTGGCGAGAAGTATTTGATTACGCCTCAGGTTTAATAACACCTAGAAAGTTGTTGTAATTTAGGATGTAGCAACTTCTTCATAGACTGATTTTCGATATAGAAAAGCAGATACTGTTAACGGTATCTGCTTTTTTTGTACTTAATTATTATTAAGCCGTGTTAGTAAAAGGCGGTAGCTCAGCTTTTTTGAATACTGACTCTGTGAATATTGATACTTTTAATATAGCCTCTTTGAATACTTCTTATTTGAAAATTAAAGCATTCTTGTAGTTACATGGCTTCTTTGTGATAATTAGCATTCATGTACCCTAACTTTTAAATAAAAATATTAGACAATTAAACTATCTACTTTTTGAGAGATTACTATGAAAAACACAACAAAAATAATGATGGCATCCACGCTTGTGATGAGCGCACTTGCGACTGGCTGCCAAACGACGACTAACACTACCAAGCCAGCCGTACAACCAATCACAACAGAGACATTAGAGGCGAATAACTGGCGTCTTATAGATGCCAAGCTTAATAACGGAGACTTGGTTGAGGCGTTATTTTTTGATCCATCAAGACCATTAACGCTGGACTTTATGACTGTTGAAGGCCGCAATATGGTGAGCCTTATGAATACTTGCAACAACATGAGCGCGGGATACAGTTTGGCGAATGGCGAGGTAGAACTAAGCGCAATCAGAAGTACTCGAATGGCCTGCCCTGAACACTTAGCAAAGTTTGATAGTGCTGCCGTTACAACAATACAAGGCAAATACAGCTTTGGTGAAAACAGCGATAACATGCCTGTGTTAATCGTCACGAATGACAACCAAACAGCTCACTTTAAAGCAGTCCCTAAAACGAATACACCTTGAGTACTGCATATATAGCTCTACCTTAAAATTATGAAAAATGCCTCACTATAAATTAGCGAGGCATTATTTATATCAACAAACTGCTAGCCTCAACATCAGTAATAAAAACTGCTTTAAGCCATTTCATGAAGCATTAAAAACAAGTATCTAAATCAATCATAACAAGGATATATCATGTCGTTTATTAAATTTTGCACTTTGGCACTCATTGCCACATCTTCTCTAACTGCGTGTAGCAGTCATAACCAAACCAACTCGAATGATAAAACAAGTATTAGCCAGATTGAAGACAACAACTCGTTCATAAACACTCTAAAACCAAGCAGTACTGAAGCGATAATCGGTCAAGTAACGGGTGTTATTTCACAAGACAGAAATCAGCAAAAAGTTACTATCGTAGACCAAGATGGAAAGTCCTATACCGCATCTATTAGCAAAGCCAATTTTGGTCAGCAGAATGCTTATCAAATGCAAAAATTGGCGATAGGTGACTATATAGAAGTTAAAGGTGACATAGAAGTAACAGGCGAGCAGTCAAAGCCAGATGGTGAGCGTCAGCTAACTGTACATGCCATGCCATATGTATTACGCAAAATCATCGTCGCTGACCATCAAGTAGACTGTGTAGGCGTCGCGCCACAATCATGCCTCCTAACCAAGCCAGCTGACCAAGTGGGTAGTCAAACAGATTGGCAGTATAGATATAGTGGTATAAAAGGTTTTGATTATGAGCCTGATTATGAGTATACCTTGCTTATAAAAAACACAGCCGTTGCTATGCCGCCTGCTGATGCGTCATCAGTGCAGAGCAAGCTGATAAAAGTCATCGAAAAGAAAAGAACCCAGCCTTAGTAACTGAGGCATAACTCTTCTAAACAGACAAGCAGCCACACGATTAATTGTTATCATTGTTCAACCTATGGTTGCATCTCACGCTTATTCCGCCTAGTATTTCGCTCCTTTACATAACACTATTTTTAAAAATAGCACCTCAACAGGTTTGTCTACTCACAATAAAGAAGGATTCGTTATGTCAATAAATACAACCACAATTATTGATGGTGGCATGGGACGAGAACTGGCGAAGCGCGGTGCACCGTTTCGTCAACCTGAATGGTCAGCACTGGCAATGATAGAAGCGCCAGAAATCGTTCGTGATGTACACCGTGCGTATATTAAGAGCGGCGCAGCAGTTATTACGACCAACAGTTACGCGCTAGTACCTTTTCATATTGGCGAGGAACTTTTTGTGGCACAAGCACAAGATTTGGCAGCAACCTCAGGTGAAATGGCACGTGCAGCAGTGACACTAGAAGATGCAGCAACCAAAATTGCAGGCTCTATACCGCCACTGTTTGGCTCCTACCGTGCAGACTTGTTTGATGCTGACCACGTAGAAGATATCGCTACCCCACTGATCAAAGGTCTAAATCCGTATGTAGATTTTTGGCTCGCTGAGACTCAGAGTCTAATCGCCGAATCTATCGCTGTCCGTGAGCTACTTAATACGCTAGATACGGACAATAAACCGCTATGGGTAGCTTTTACTTTAGAAGACAGTATGGATATCGATGTACCACGTCTGCGCTCAGGAGAAACCGTCGAGGAAGCCGTGTCGACAATGGCTGCTCTCGATGTCGAGGCAATACTCTTTAACTGCTGCCAACCTGATGTTATCGAGCAAGCATTAGATGTTGCGCAGACTGTCTTGCAAGCAAAACAAGCGCAGCATATCAAACTTGGCGCTTATGCCAATGCTTTCCCGCCACAACCGAAAAATGCTGCGGCAAATGATACATTGAATGAAGTTCGTGATGATTTGACCCCGCCCGCCTATCTGCTCTGGGCACAAAAGTGGCAAGCACAAGGGGCCTCATTGATCGGCGGCTGCTGCGGTATTGGCCCTGAACATATTCAGGAATTAAGCCAACACTTCTCCGCTGGCTAGACATAGGCTAGTTTGAATATAGAAAAATATAAAACAGTTAGAACGTTGAGTTCATCATGTTAACGACCATCAAATTCACTTGTTGGTCGTTACAGTGCTAGTGCTGTAGCGTATCAAAAAATCTAGTATAAGCAGACAATTCAGACTAAGACGGAGCACAACCACTAAAGCCATGGTAAAACTGAATCTTGATCAGATAGTCTCGCGGTATACTTAACGCTCCTTTCTTCCCGCTCATTACATCATTCGATACTCAACTACCTTCAAAAGATGCCATCTAGAACTGGTGTGTCACCATTTAATGCTGACTTGACTTAATCAACCCTAGCTAAGCATCAAGATAAATAATCTAGCTTCAGACGTTATTAATATAGTTAGCTTCTGAGACTAACTATGATTCTAGCCGTGCTTTTTCCCCGTCTTAGTCGTGCGTCAACGTACTGATACAAACTTGCCCGCCTGATGTTTTCTTCTCATCGTCTTCTTCTTGTGCTGACTACCCTTACCCAAAGACAATGTCTAACCACATGTTTACTCATGATCCAAAAGCGTCCTATTTGTCTGTAAGTGAACCATAAAACTTTATGTCACATTACGTACAACTTACATAGTTAATTTATCACAAACAATTATCGACTAAACCATTACTTAATTTTGTATTAGTATTCATTGGTATTCCCCAAATAACTGAAGATACAAGTACTTACATTATGTCTAAACATACTCTCCTTTATATAACTCTAACTTGTCGTACATGCCTAAGGACTAGACATGACTGCTAATACATCAGAAACTTTGACTGACGAAGCACTCAGTTTTCAATTGATGACGCGAGCTGAACCTCCAGAGTTGGTTATTGCCACAATCAAGTCGTTATTAGCAGTAAAAGAAGCGCGTGATGAGATATTGATTATCGATAATAACAATAAAGAGACGTCATTGTATGAGCCTTTAGCTGCGTTTTGCAAAAGCTTAGACGCTAATTTGAACGTCCATTTTTATCATATTGATCATGTCGAAGGATTTAAGGCTGGGGCTTTGAATTTGGCACTTGGGCTAATGAGTCCAGACTGTAGCCGCATTGTGGTTGTCGATAGTGATTACCAAGCATTACCACATGCTAGAGCCTCTATTATGCAAGCTATCGCCCAGTACCCTGAGCATACCTTACTTCAGTTTCCACAGTTTTACCGTAATGAAGGACAGCTCGATGCGCATAATGAACTGAATCACTATTTTAATCATCATTTGCATCGTCCTTTTAATCGTAATCGCGCCTTATCTACAGGTACTTACGCTGTTATTCGACGCTCGGATCTTTTGAACATAGGTGGCTGGTCAGGTGCGTCTATCACTGAAGATGCTCAGATGGGTGTGCTTATGCATCGACAAGGTTTTCGCAGTCAGTTCATACCAGAAGTTATTGCCACGGGTTTACTACCTAGCACGCTAGATGACCTAATATGTCAACGTCGGCGCTGGATCTACGGCAACATGCAGGTACTCAAGGATTACCTATCAGCTCCGTACAACGCTTCAGTCCAACATATCCCGCAATACGAAGGTATTGGTGAACGTCTGGCATACATACGTGCTCATCTGTCTCAACTGAGTGCTTGGGTAAACTTCACAGGGTTCTTTATCCTTTTGCATATCTGCTCCTTACTGGTGATGGTTGATATGCTCTTAGTAAACAACTCTGACGTGTCGATGCTTACCCCTTTATATGTGGTTTATGCAAGCTATGCGTTTTTTGTCTTTAGACGTTTGTGGGCATATTGCCGTGATCAATCTCCTCTCAACAAACAAATAGATGACAGCCATCAGCCACGTTTTAGTAGAAAAATACAAACATGGTTGATGCACTTAAACTTTTGGGAGATTGGTGCATTGTCATGGCTTCCAGTGCTGTGGGGACGAAAGAAACCTTTTGTCTGTACACCAAAACAAAACTATATCCAAAGTCGTCATTCGTTATTCCTTAAGAATATAGTGGCTCTCCCAAAGCTGTTATTGGTGCTAAATATCGTTACAGCTCTAGTTGTAGCGCCGTTTTCACCGCTCTATTCACCAGTATTATTTGTGTGTGCAGCGACCGTTTGTATTCTAAAACTAAGCGCAGCCAAGGTAGCAATGGACAATTTCTCTGATGCTAGAGCAGACAAACCTAGTATAAGTAAGGCTCTAAAACAAACTTTAAAAGTAGCCCATAAAAAGAAGAAAACTATAACAACATCTTATGCGACGTCTTTATTGAAAAATAAAAAACCATCGATTCGTAAAAGCCGATACCTATAAAACTAGCACTCATAAAGCTAATAATTCGTAAAAATTTGCGATCTGCACCAGCCAATTTTTAACTAAGGTCATTCTATTGTCTTTTATCGTTTCTATACTAAGTTCCCTATACACCGCCCTACTAACTATAACGCTTGTAGCCATGATGCTTATAACTACAAAGGTCTTAAAAACATGATCAGGTCTTCGAACTCACCGCTACGCATTGCCATTATCGCGCACTCACTGTATCCCATTGCCCAGCCTTACGCGGGTGGTTTGGAAATGATTACCCAATTGATTTGTGATGAATTAGTGGCGCAAGGTCACAAGGTATTGCTTTACGCTCATAAAGATAGCGAGACAAGCGCGACGTTGGTTCCGTTATTGACTCGTCATGAGTTTAACAAGATGGTCTATGATAATGAGCATGAAACGGTATCCATGGGCCGCGAGGAGATGTACCAATATCTGACTTATCAGACAGCCCTACGAGATATTATCGAACGCGATGAGCGCGGTGAGATCGACATTGTCCATAACCACAGTTTGCATCACATTCCAATGATGACAGGCCAAGCGTTAGGCGAAAGGTTTTTCACCACTTTTCATACGCCTATATTTCCGCAGTTACGTTTGGCGCTTTTAACACTGCGCGCTGGTACAACCACTCAATTTACGGCGATTAGTAAGCATCAACAGCAGTTGTTCGCTGAGTTTGTTCCCTCACAAGTGGTATACAATGGTATCGATGTCGAGTCCTTTACGGCCAATACTGAATCCATTTGCGATACTGATACTAGCGATGATGAGGTATATTTTTGGTATGGGCGCATCTGCCCTGAAAAAGGCACTCACTTAGCCATGCAGTACTGTATAGAAGCTGGGAAAAAACTTATCATAGCAGGGCCTAAAAGCAACGAAGACTACTTCAATCAAAAAGTAGCCCCTTTATTATTTAAAGACAGTAAAAGTGGCGGTAACAAACTATTCAGTTATGTGGGTCATGTCACCAAGACCGAGATTAATAATTACTTGTGCCAAGCAACTGCCATGTTGTTTACCAGCACTTGGGATGAGCCGTATGGATTGACCTTGGCTGAGAGTTTGGCATGTGGCACGCCAGTTATTGGTTTCGATGCTGGAGCCAGTGCTGAGATTATTACTCCAGAGACAGGGGTCATCGTACCTAAGAAAGACAAAGCAGCCTTTATCTGTGGCTTTAATACGATTAAAAATATATCACGCCAAGCTTGCCGTGACCGCGCCTTACAGTTTTGTTCAGTTTCAGCTATGGTAGACGGCTATCTGGCAATATATAAAGCAGCGTTAAAAAATAGAACGGCGTTGATAGAAGACAATCCAGAAAGTTACGTCAATAGTATCAACAGTTATGAGCTGTCTGATTTGACAAAAGATTCCCTTCAGTTTTTTAATCAGGCCATTCAAGCGCCAGTTGAAACCGACAATGATTTTGTTAGCTTTTCTGAGGAATCATAATAATGCGTATCGGCTACTATGCTCATCATCACGGCTCAGGACATTGCCGACAGGCAGAAAAACTGGCTGCATTGCTACCTAATGATGCAAGAGCGCAACTAACGGTATTTACGAGCTTAGATGCAGATAATTATCGTTTTACCGCTATTGATGAACAACAAATCGTACGTTTAAATGCAGAAGACGAACTACCCAATGACGTACTGGCAGGGCGTGCAGGAGAATATTGGCAACCAGCCAGCCTACACTACTCGCCTGTAGGCAATACTGACATTCAAAAACGCAGTCACCAAATACTAGACACTATCTTTCAACGTAAGATTGATCTAATGATTATCGATGTCAGTGTTGAGGTGGCAATGCTTTGCCGGGCGGCAAGTATCCCTTACCTTTACGTTAGGCTTCCAGGTATTCGAGATGACGAGCCACATCTTGGTGCATTTGCTGGCGCGCTTGCCTTACTGGCGCCTTATTCTAAAGCGTTGGAGGCTGCTCAGACATTTAAGTGGGTCTGTGATAAAACGCTTTATCTCGATTTTATTTACTCTCAAAAAACTGAGTCATGTACTTATAAGAGCTTTATAGATATCTTGGCAAAATTAAGAGTTGATAACGAAACTTCTGATCTTAAATCTATAAGCCTTCAATCTATTAGGGCTCAACTATCATATAAGTCCGAAGCTACAACACCTATTATCACCGTCATTAAAGGCTACGGTGGACACAAAGCAATTGATGAAAAACTATCTGAGTTGCACTCACTTCTACCCAATGCATTAATCATCTCTCTCGGCCCTATAGAGCAAGACAAGCGATGTTATATCGATATCTCAGCTGAGGTAGATGACGTCACACCATTTATTTGTCATAGCGATTATTTGGTCATGGCCTGTGGCTTAAATGCTGTCGCGCAAGCATATCATTATGATACGCCGCTCATAGTAGTGCCTGATGACAGGCCACATAATGAACAAGCCGTCATGGCTGAAGCGTTAGTCGCTCAAAATAAAGCGCTAAATTGGCAGCAGTTTAAAACCTTAATGAGCGTCAATAATGGTCAACCTGAATCTTTTGATCAAGGGGTTAATGCTCGAAGCACACAGCACCCCACTATATCGGTTGATAGCATTGAAAAAAATAATATTGAGGAAGATAACAGCGAGGAAACTAACGCAGTTACGCCAATAGCCGCTCAAGCGTTCATGCATAGCACCACTGCTTACCCTACTACCAAGCGTTGGTTTGAAAACTGGTTACTCCCTCGACTCAACTTAACACCCGAATCAACAATTGAATTCTGACTTATTAAAAACAAAAGGCAACCTGATAGCGAGGTAAAGACAAGCGATGACCATTCAGCCGACGAGTAACACTAGCACGACTTCTAATACTGTATCAATGACAGTCATTACGACTTGCTATGGTCGTAATCGCCATCTCTACAACCTACTCAGCAGTCTAGAAAATAGCAGTGTGAAGCCAGCCGAAGTCATTATCGTCAACGACGACGCTGACCCCAATCGGTTAGCTGAGTTTTCATTAAATATCGTGAAGTTACCGACTACGGTTAAATCGACTGTGAATGATGGTTGTGATACTAATACTGCAGAGTTTGATATCGGACATAACCGTAATCTTGGGGCACTGCAGGCAACTCACAATATGCTGGTTTTTTTGGATGTTGATTGTATCGTAGCACCTACGTTTATTGAGCAAATGTATGAGAAGCTTCTGCAATACCCTAGTGCGCTTTTGATGGGTCAACCCCGCTATCTGACGCGACCTTTAACAGTAGAAGAAAGTGAGAAATTAAAAATTAATCATCTGCCTTTCTCTGTTTTATACGAGCTGTCTGTCTATAACCCTTATCGTTATAATTTTGATGAAGCTGATTCAAACCAAGCTGGAACAGAGCAAACAGCCATCAAACAGACTGATGATTACGGTGCATTCTGGAGTCTGTGCTTCGCTATCAAGCGACAGACTTTTGATGAAATTGGCGGTTTCGACACCCAATATACAGGTTATGGTGCAGAGGATACCGATTTTGCTTTTACAGCACGCCGATTAGATATCGATTTTTACCTCACTGCTGATATCGCTTATCATCAGCAGCACAGTGTCTACCGGCCACCTCTTAATCATTTGGACAGTATCATTGTCAATGCCAATCGCTTCTATCAAAAATGGCACTGTTGGCCCATGGCAGGGTGGCTGTCTCAATTTTCTGATATAGGGCTAATTGATTGGACAGAAGAACAGTCATCACTGATAGCCATACGACGAGAGCCTAGCGACAATGAGATAAAACTCGCTCATTGCCTAGATGCTCCTTATGTTTAACTACTTCTAGCAATTTCTAGCTAACGATAACTTAGTTAATCAATATTTTAGTACCGATGAACAATCACGCCTTTAGGTGGTCGACTCATTTCCTGACGTTCAAACGCCCAGTTATGACCATGCCAAAAATGAGCTGTTTCATCATTGTCATTGAAACCGATCATTACTATCTCTAACGGTCGTTCCGTTTTTTGAATATGGTATAAGTATGCTCGAGCTGCCAGTATTAGCCGATACAATAGAAAACCTGACGAGGGTGCTGACGAATGAATATCGTTAAAATATGGATAATCAGCAACAACTTCGTGTCGCTCTGATAGCACAATGTGGTAGATAGGGCTTGATAATAGTTTTTGCATACTTGAAGGAACATTTAAGATGCGCTGAGCAGTGATAGGATCGTCATCAGGATTTGGATCATCTGCTAGTGACGGGAACTGGTAAGATTGATTGCTCGTCAATATGCCTAATGGTGCGTTCTCTGCCATTTGTTCCATCACTGATACATGGTTGCTTCTGGGCGGTAGGCCAAAATGTAGATCACTATCACCAATCTGCCTAAAAAACAGCAATTTAGGCAACAAACTAGCTAACTGATGTCCAGCAAAAAAATCAGCGTGAATAAAGTGATTAAATAACACTAATACATCATCGGGCTGTAATAGCACCTCAAGCTGCGTTGTAGTCACAGCAGGATTATTAGCAATTAGAACAACCCGTTTGGCTTGCTCTAAGGCAGTCTGTATAACAGCTGGTAACATTAAAAAAGCAGACGTGGCTATGCTTATGTTATCAAATACGTATTCGCTATTCTCCGATAGCGAGACATTCTGTTTAAGTATTGGCTTTTCTGTATTAGACATAGCGACCTTAGTTAGTTTAAGCCTTTGATTGTTACTTTATAATTATTAGCAATTTTTATAGATAAAGCTTTACCTTTGTTATGCGCAGATAAAGCCTTATTTTAATAAAAGTCTGCTACTTCCTCTTTCTTACTTATTCAACTCAAAAATCATATTTTGCCATTATTTCAATTTGCTGACCTGCTAGAATGCGATATTCGCAACATTTCATAGTAGACAAGTACTAGCTAATAATTTGCTTAAGTAACTTCTAGGTAACGATCTGTGTATTTAGTAAATGATATATCACCAGCTAGCTATCTCAGCTTATTGCCATAACAACATCTTCTATTAATCTCACCATTGACCAGTAATGCAGAATAAGTTAACCGTCAGTAAGCAACATCTCTAGAATGTTGCTTATCTACCTACCCTTAGCAGAAAACTCTTACGATTGTATCAATGGTCAAATATCTATTAGAAAAAGTCACCTTTCTTTAACTTTCATAAAAGTACGTAACGCTGTAACTCGCTATCATCTAGTTATCCAATAGAGCAACGTACTACTCATCTACCTCTAACCACTAAATGACTGCTCTTACTTATAATCAGCTTAAAAGGACCTTACTATGAAAAACTTAAACATGAAAAAAATTGCTATTAGCTCACTATTGGCTGTATCCACTTGCTTTGCGATGATCGGTCCAGCGAATGCTGCCCAACAAGTTGTAGTAGTCAAAGATAAACATCAAGCCAAAAAAGTAGTAGTTAAAGCTAAACCTCAAGCTAAGAAGGTGGTAGTTGCAAAAGATAAGTCTCCTGCGAAAAAGGTGGTCGTCGTGAAATCAAGATAGACTGATACCATATATAGCTTATATAGATATAGAGCCCACTATATTAAGCAGGAAAAACCACTACCTCATCGCCTTCCTGCCATGGCTGAAACTTAGTCATGGCTTGTACAAATAATGGATGCTCTAACCAATGCTGTAGCCACAGCTGTAGCTTTGGATAAGGCAGGCCATAAAAAACATCACGATCGACATGAGCAAATTGGCGAACGAAAGGCATGATACCGATATCTGCAATAGTCACGCTATTGCCTAGTAGGTACGTATTCTTATTCAATAATGCTTCCAAATCTTGTAAGAACACTTCACCCTGTTGCCGATACTCTGTCTGTGTCATCTCAGGGTGACGATCGGCGTATTTGTAGCGATCAAGCCACTGCTTAAACTCATTATCATTTCGGGCAATCAGAGTATTAGCCTGAGATAAAACGCTTTCATCAAACAGTCCTTTCGGATCGTTTTGTTTAAGCGCCCACGACATAATTTCGGCACTTTCTTCAATCACTGAACCATCTAAAAGCTGTAACACGGGCACCGTACCTTTTGGACTAATTGCTAGCATCTGTTCTGGCTTATTCTTTAGCGTGATTTCTCGTAGCTCTACTGATAGCTCAGCAAACAATAAACCGAGACGAGCACGCATAGCATAGGGACAGCGACGAAAAGAGTATAAGCAAGGCAATGAAGTGTTCATAGATTCCTCCATAGTTGAATAGGAATTAATCAATAGATAAATGATAGGTAAAGAGCAAATAAAGAAAAACCAGCAGACGCAAACCTACTAACATCGACATTTATTCAGGCGCTGTTGAATACGTGACAGACTTATAATTGGCCATAGTTTCTACCAATGACTGTGGCAGATAAGCGTCTTTAAGATGCGCGTGCGGATAATACTGCTCAATCCACAATTGATAGTTATAGACAGTTAGCGTACCACAATATAATAAATATAAAACTTGCACGCCAATGCTACGCGACAACCCCATCACGCAATGGAAGTTAATAAGCGTAATAACACTATCTTCTTGCTGGTTCTCATTGTCAGCGTTTATCGCCCGCGGCTTCACTGATTGCGTCAAAAACTCAATCCGCTTAAATAAATCGATATAGTCTTGGAGCAATACGTCATTTAATGGCTGCAAATCCAATAAAGGCAAATACAAATAATGAACTGTTGTACTCATGATACTGTTAGCAGCTATTTCAAGGTAATGAGTATGACTAGATATCTCAGCGGCCAAATCAACAACAATTATCTGATAGCGAACTGAGGGCCGATTGCTTTCTAACGAACTCGGCCATTCTAATGAAGTATGGCCAAATAACCAATATGTTAAATGACTACTTACATCTGCCTGGGTCAATCTAGGTGAAGCAACAACATTGACCTTATCGTTAATAGCATAGGGTGTGAGTGGATATTTTTGTTCTTTGGCGAAAACTCTAAAATACCACTGACCCAAAAATGACATACCATTGTAAACAATAATAATCGGTGCAAACTTCATCCAAGTATATAAGGTTAATCGACCGCTATTGGACTTTTGAAACCAACGTGCATCCCGTATTGGTGTGACTTGTTGATAGGTACAAGCCAACATCGTAAAACTAACCAACCAATATAGCGCAATTATAATAGCTAAGGTTTCTATAGATTCAAACGCTATTACAGTAATATTATCAAGGTAAAACCCTCCTATCGCTAACAATAAGAACCCTACCATCCCCAGTGTCAGATGCTTGATTACTAGTGTATTTCGGCTCCGATTTGACAGTATAAGCACTGCAACAGCCAACACTGCTCCGCCCAACATATCTAACAAATGATGCTGATACGTCAGCACCGTCGACAGGGCTATCAATGTACATATACCTGTCAGCAACAATCGATAAGTGACTGAACTCCATTTGTTTTTAGACGCTACCACATCCCATAATGACACCCCAAGCAAGATGGCGTAACTGACATGCAGTGATGGCAGCTGATTGAATGGCTTGTCCACCAACTGTAAAAACTGATAACCAAACTGTGTCCAATCATCCGGTACAACTCGATGAAAAGAGAAACGAGCAGGATAAAGATAGAAAATCAAACAGGCAAAAACGGTTGCCAAAATTAAGCGACAGGTTAATAGAAATACCTGCGTAGAGGTCCTCACTAAGAAAAAACTAGCAACAAATAAAATCAGCGACCAGCTATAAGGAATAATCATAGCGGGAATAAAAGGAATGGTATTATCAAACGGCGTGGCGAGATTGTGAATTTGCGATGGATAGAGTGTATATAGAGATACGCTATAAAAAGTCGTCAAATTATAAAGCAAATAAAATATCAATAACGCAAGACATAGGTGTTTAAAGCGGTTCAAATTTGATGGGGTTTGCAACACCTAGTACCTCGTTTGACTGGTGAATAAAAATTTCAAAAAACTTTGGAACTATAATCATAGTTAAAGTTGTCATAATAGCAACTTATTGTTGGCTAAAAACTGCCCAAACCCATTGGAAATACAGTAGTTTTGAACTTATACTTGACTATTTTTTAGGCTTAGTTAGAAGGATTTGAGAAATGCAGTTTTTAAGGATGATAAGTCAGCAGTTAAGTCGATTTACGGCATTGGTTATTGTTTTGGCGGCCGCAGTGACATTTATAGAGCCTGCTACTTTTTCTTGGGTAACAGGTGATACCCAAGTCATCGTTCTGGGTGTCATTATGCTCGCAATGGGTATGACACTAGGTAAAGAAGACTATAAAGTATTGGCCCAGCGCCCGCTTGATATCTTTATTGGCTCAATTATCCAATATACCATTATGCCGATTTTGGCGATTAGCGTGGCTAGCCTGTTTGATTTATCGTCTGGATTGACATTGGGTCTAGTATTGGTTGGTACTTGTCCTGGCGGTGTGTCTTCAAACATTATGAGCTATCTTGCCAAAGGTGATGTGGCATTTTCAGTAGGTATGACCACCGTATCAACCATCATTGCGCCGTTAGTGACTCCACTTTGGCTCAATTATTTGGTTGGTCAATCTGTAGAGATGGATGGATGGGGAATGTTCCGCTTCATGCTCTTAGTGACGTTGTTGCCAGTCGCTATCGGCTCTATGCTCAACATTGTATTTCAAAATAAACACTGGTTTAATGATGTACGTGCAGTAATGCCAGGCGTTGCTGTATTGGCGTTTGCCGCTATCGTCGGTGGCGTTGCCGCCGTATTTGGCGATCAGTTCTTACAATCAGGACTAGTCGTGATTTTAGCGATTGCGGTACACAATATCGTCGGCTATATATTGGGCTACTACTCAGGTGCCTTATTTGGTATGAGCAAGCCCAAAAAGCGCACCATATCTATTGAGGTTGGTGTACAAAATGCAGGGTTAGCGACGGGCCTAAGCACGAAGTTTTTCCCTGGAAATGCAGAATCCGCCATCGCTGCCGCGGTTGCTTGTATTTGGCACTCTGTTTCTGGCTCTATCTTAGCCAATATCTTCGCTTGGTGGGATAAGCGTCAAGAAGCAAAAAATCCTACCGTCATCGAGACTGAAGAGTCCATAGAGCTTGGTAAACCAATCAGAAACAGTTAATACTGAAAAAATAATGCACTCGACATACTATGTTAGATAGCTATTTCCTAGAAAAGGCGCTACTTTTAAGATAATGTTTTTAAAATTAGCGTTTTTCAATACAGTAACTTTTAACATACTAACTTTCAATATAGCGTCTTATAGCATAGCGCTATCCGATCATTTGAATTAATGACTAGCCTCTCTTCTAAAGTCCTCATTCGCGAAAGCTACTGTAACTCCCCTATAAAACGCTTACGCACTTGACGCAAATATATAGCGGGAGCAACGCGCCATAATATACTGCCAAAACGTGACACAGGTTCAGGCAATATCCAGCGTTCACGCCGCTGCAAACCTTGATCGATTCGTTCAGCCATCCACTCCGCACTGCGCATATTCCCTATCATCGAGCGTGGGTGCTTTGCGATACTGCCATCACGGCCTAACGCGTGGTTTTCAATAGGCGTGTCAAGAAAACTCGGATAAACCATAAGGATATGAATATCTTCAGACTCTAACTCCAAGCGTAACACTTCAAAGAATTGTGTGAGCGCCCCCTTGGCGGCACAATAAGCTGCCCGCCCTGGTACGGGCATCCATCCAGCCATCGAGCCAATGCAAATAATTTGTCCTTTGGACTCACGTAGCATAGGTAACGCAGCCATGGTCAGCTCCACTGCACCCTGCCAATCTACCGCCATGACCTTTCGGAATACATTAGGATCAGTTTGATACGCGGGTGATCGATGGGTAATGCCTGCATTATTCACCAATAAGTCAAGACGGCCAAAATGGCTTTGTACTTGTTCGATAAGGACGGCAATATCATCACGTTGAGCGATATCAGTGACGACTGTTATGACTCTATCAATGTCACCTAACTCAGTGGCACGCGCGTTTAACGCTTGCTCATCTATATCAGCGAGTACTAGATGATGACCAGCGGCATACCAGTGCCGAGCCATTGCCCAACCAAGTCCTGAGGCAGCACCAGTGATTAAAGTGACATTCATTGAATGAGTATTAACGTTAGTTGACTTGGCAGCAGTAGATAGTGACATTGATGATTTTCTCCATATCAGGGCTTACGTAGTCCATTGCACTCGATGAAATACTCAAAGGTTTCGGCAGAGGTTTTTGCCAAAGAATAACCAAATTCTTCTTTTAGCCGTCTGTTACTCAGCACGGGGCGATAACGCAAAAAATTAACTTGCTCTGGACCTGTTGGTTTACCGCGCCATTTTGCAACCTGCAAACCAGCTTTGACTAAACCTACTGGCAAGATCAATAGCGGTTTGTTCAGCCGGTTCGCGATATCTTTCATGGTCAGCGCACCATCGCCTGCCATATTATAGATACCTACCTTGTCTCCACGAATACCCATTTCCATAGCACCGATCACGTCTTGATCCCAGATAAACACAAAAGGTGAATCGCTACCTTTGAGTGCAAGAATACGCGGCGCCATAAACAGACCAGTGATTTGATTGCGCGTATCAGCACCTAATACTGTGCCTGGTCGAAAGATGAGCTGCTGTAGCTGTGGGTGCTGCTCGCGGAAGCCTGCCAGCAGCTCCTCTACCTGCCTTTTATGATCTGAGTAAGCAAACTCCTTATTGCCGCGTAGCTCATCTTGCTCATCAATCCATTCAGGGTTGTCAGCATGATAACCGTAGGCCGCGCCCGAGCTGGTCAGTGTTATATGCGTGACATCTGCTTTGATGCAGCAATCAAGGACATTATGCGTACCATTGACATCGATATCATAATCACGAGCACGATCTTTTGATGCTTGTAGAATAGACGCAAGATGCACAACATGGGTGATATTTTGTTCTATTAGTAGCGTTGCCAAGCCCCTATCACGCACATCTAGTACATGGATTGGGAAGTCTAGATCGTTACGTTGTCGAACGTCGGTGCCAACCACATGGTGATGAGCAGCCAGACGATTGCCCAATTGATGACCGATATAGCCCGCGGCACCAGTAATTAATATGCGTTTATTGTTCATAGGGAATCCGTGCCCAAATTTGTGAAAGTGTGAGTCCTGAGACTAGGTGCCATACACCCCAAAATGCCGTAATGAGCATCATGCTGCCCGCCTCTGGAAAGAACGTAAACAAAATAACCAATCCCAATCCTGAGTTTTGTATGCCGACTTCTAAAGTCACTGCGCGTCGATCTGCGACTGGTAACTTGAGCATCAGTCCCATGCCGTAACCTAGCGAGAGTGCCAATAAGTTATGTCCAACAACCAGCCAAAAAAAGCTGTGAAAACGCTCTAAAAAAAGTGCGAAGTTACTGGAAAAAGCGATTGCGACAAAAGCCATTAGCACCAGTAATGAGAAAATACGTAGGGGTTTTTGGACACGTACGACAAGATCGGGCAATCGTCGTCCTGTCAACATACCAAGCACTAAAGGCAACGCCAATACCAGAAGCACCAGTATCAAGATACTGCTAGGCTCAATGGTTATTTTTGTCAGATACTCGCGTGTGTATGGGTTTAGCCAACCATAAAAGGCAAAATTAACTGGTGTTAATATTGCTGCAGTGAGGCTTGACACAGCCGTCATGCTGACTGACACTGCGACATTACCGCGTGCCAGCCAAGTCATAATATTAGAGAAGCTCCCTCCTGGGCAGGATGCGACTAAAATCATTCCTAGCGCCAACTCCGGATCGATATTCAATACCCAAGTAAATAAACACGTAGCGAGCGGCAATAATAAAAACTGAGCGAACAAACCTGCTATCGGTGCAATTGGAAATGAAAAGATACGCTTAAAATCTTCGAGACGTAGGCTTAACGAAACGCCGAACATCATGAATCCCAAGATAAGATTAAGCAGAATCAAGCTTCGTGGCTCAAACGCTACAGCCGCCATCATACTTCTGATACCAGTGTAGACTCTGTTGTTTCAAGCTCAGCGATATGTTTGGATAGCGTGTCTAAGTAATCATCTTTATTCACATAATATGCCATGCGTGCAAGCTTGATATAGTTATAGCCACCATCGAGCGTCTTGCCAGCACGCTTACGTTTCACCTTGTTGAACTGTTCGACGGCTGCTGTATTTTTCTGACGCTGCTGAATATATAGAGCAACAAGCCTAGCCTGTTGATTGCGCCCCTCCCAGCCCAAACCCGCAGCCTCCACCATACCCATCATAAATAAATTATCGTGTTTGGGATGAAACACATTCATATATAGCTGCGGCGCGTCATGACTGGTAGGCCAGTTGAGCTGCTCGCGATCAATGAATGGATAGTCAAGCAAATAACCTGTCGCCATCAAAATCAGATCATACTCGTGACTGTTGCCATCACTGAAGGTTACTGTATGACCGTCAACACTGCGTATGTTACGACGAGCCTTGATATCGCCATGACCTAAATGGTGCAGTACCAATGAATTAACCACCGGATGCGACTCATACATACGATAGTTTGGATTTGGCAATCCGTAATCAGAAGGTTTGCCTATTACCATACGAATCATCGCAGCATCCATACGCTGTTTGACTGGACGCGGGAGTTTTAGTTTGCCGCCTAGCGTATCAACTGGCTTACCTTTGATAAATTTGGGTAGGAAGTAATAACCACGTCGTAGGCTGATATCTACCGACTTTGCATGATGCACTGCATCAACGGCAATATCGGCCCCAGAGTTACCACATCCGACGATTAATACACGCTTGTCATTAAACACAGAAGGACTGCGGTATTCAGAAGAATGCATCAACGTGCCCGAAAACCTCCCTGGTAAGCTTGGCATATTTGGTGTGTGTAATGTTCCATTTGCAATGAGGACACCATCGAATAGCCGTGATTGTTTCTGTCCATTGCACTCGCTGATCAAGCACCAGCCATCTCCTTCGGGCATCATGCTGATCACGCGCGTAGAGAACTCATAGTGTGATTTGAGGTTGAAAGTATCTGAAAAGTCTCGGAAGTATTGACGAAGCTGGGTATGATGAGGATAAGCCGCGACTGAGTCCTTCATAGGAAACTCCTCGAACTCTGTCATGCGCTTAGATGAAATCAGATGTGCACTCTCATACATCGTGCTGTGCGGATTGTCGATATCCCATAGACCGCCTACATCTGTATGTAGCTCAAAACCTATAAAAGAAATATCCAGTTTTTGTAAATTTCGTGCTGTAGCTAGCCCCATAGGACCTGCTCCGATCACTGCATACATAAGCGTCACCGTAAAATCCATTTCAATTGTATAAATCAGTCAATTCCATTTGACTGCACCTCTGGTAGGCGAGACCAGCGTCCTCTGTGCCCATGATAAAACAATAGCATATATCGATAGAGGAGCCAGCTCAAGTAAATAAAAATACTGGTTATTTTTCAGCTTATTTGTAGATTAGTTTTAAAGCGCCTTCTCTGATATATCTTCAAAATTGCATCACTAAAGCATTGTAATAGAAACGATTATCATTATAATAACGATTTAACTTACACGCTGGAAATATTCATGCAACTGTCCCGCCTCTCTGCTGCTTTGTTTCGCCTTAATTCTTTGAATGTATCTGGCTCCTCTTCGCAATTAACATCCATACTCTCACGTTCTAGACTAAGAAAATCGCTACCTTTAAAAACATTATATTCAACTTGTTTGTCCACCTCAGTCATTATGCTAACGACCAGTCAAGTAGCATGGGCGCAAGTAGATAACAATGTAGAGGCACAGTCAGAGACACCTAATGTGGTACTCGACACTATCGTCGTGACCAGTAGTGCTGATGCATCAGCGGATGGCTTACCTAGCGCCTATGAAGGTGGCCAAGTAGCAACCGGTAGCCGCGTTGGTCTCTTAGGCAATCAAGATATTATGGATACGCCGTTCTCTACTACGTCATATACCAACGAATACATTGCCAATCAGCAAGCACAAAGTGTCGGCGACCTACTCACAAAAGATCCCACAGTACGTGTGGCTAGAGGTTTCGGTAACTTCCAAGAAGCGTATTTTATGCGCGGCTTTGTGACTACCTCAGATGACACCATGTTCAACGGTCTATACGGCATACTCCCTAGACAATATATCGCAACAGAATTGTTCGAACGTGTCGAAGTACAGCGTGGTGCGTCAGCCATGCTAAATGGTGCAGCACCTAGTGGCGGAAACTCAGGCGGTACAATCAACCTATTATCTAAACGGGCTGATAATGATCCATTACGTCAGCTAACAGTTGGCTATGGTCAAGGCGATCAAGGTAAGGTTGCGGTAGATGTTAGTGATCGTTTCGGTACTGATGATGCGATTGGTGTACGTTTCAATGCAGCTTATCAAGACGGTGACAGCGCTATCGATGATGAGTCATCAACCTTGGGTTTGGCCGCCCTTGGTTTGGATTATAGAGGTGATCAGTACCGCTTATCAGCAGATCTGGGCTGGCAAGATAACAAGCTGACAGAGACGCGCCCTAGTGTGACGCTTGCCGGTGTTTCTCATGTACCAAAAGCACCTGACGGCTCAAAAAACTGGGCACAACCTTGGACGTATTCAAACGAAGAAGATGTGTTTGGTACCATTCGAGGAGAATATGATTTTAATGACAGCATTACTGGCTATGGTGCCTACGGCGTTAGACGTGGTGACGAAGAAAACTCTTTAGCCAACCTTACCGTCTCTGACGCAGATGGTACTGGCTCGACCTACCGCTTTGATAATACTCGCGAAGATTTGGTACAAAGTGCCCAGCTTGGACTACGTGGACAATGGCAAACTGGCAAGATCAATCATGACTGGGTACTAGCAACAGATCTTTATGATCAAGAAGAAAAAGGCGCTTACGGTTTTGATTTTGGCAACCAGCTTGCGACCAATCTGTATAGCCCGACAGATTATAGTAATGAGTGGTCAGATACTGCTTTCTTTGGTGGTCGTCTTGATGACCCTAAGCTGACGAGCGAGACTCAGCTACAAAGCTTTGCACTTGCAGACACCATATCACTGTTTGATGACAAGCTAAAAACCACACTAGGCGTACGTCATCAAAACATCGAAACAACCAGCTATGATTACAACACTCAAGAAAAAACAGCTGAATATGATGAAAGCGCGTGGACGCCAAGTATAGGTGTCGTCTACCAGCCAACGCTGGACTGGTCTGTTTATGGCAACTATATCGAGAGTCTCGCTAAAGGTGATACTGCGCCACTGGTTGATAACTCTGGCAATGCACTAACTAATGCAGGACAAAACCTAGACCCTTATGTAAGTAAGCAAACTGAGCTGGGTGTAAAGTACGACAATGGCTTTATCGGTAGTAGTTTTGCTATATTCTATACTGATGAGCCACGTGCTTATATCAATGATGACAAAACCTTTACTACTGCTGGTGAAAACCGCCATCAAGGCGCTGAGCTGACTGTCTTTGGTAGTCCAAGTGAAAACATGCGTCTAAATGCCGGCGTAAGCTATTTAAGTGCCAAGCAAAAAGACACAGGCGATGCCGCGTTAGATGGTAATCGTGTCATTGGCGTCCCGACGCTCCAGAGCAACGTCAACCTAGAATATGATTTAGCAGCAGTCCAAGGACTGACGTTGACGGGTGATATTATCCATACAGGCGCGCGCTATGCCGATGCCGCTAATACCTTAAAAGTAGATGGTTATACTACCTTAGACCTTGGTGCACGCTATCGCACGCTATTGGCTGGTCAAGATGTAACTTTAAAAGGGGTCGTAACCAATGTGACTGGTGAGGATTACTGGCAATCTGTAGGTGGACTACCAGGCTATGGTTATTTAAATGCGGGTGAGCCAACTGCATTAAAGGTATCAGCAACGTTCGATTTTTAGACAGTATTGGATTTAATAAAAGGGATTGGGCGCGACCTACTCCCTTTTATACCATCAAAAATTTATTTTACTACTGAGTTATTATGTCTTCTCGTACTACAGCGTCCTCTCGCACGACCACTTCTTTGTACCATATGATCTGGGCACATTATCGCCTACCTTTTCTAAAAGTCATTCTGCTGAACTTGGTCAATGCCGCTGTCAGCGTCGGTATTATCGCTTACATCAATCACACTTTTATTAGTCAGCCTGTGTTTGATACCTTGTCTTGGCTAAGTTTGGCGCAGTTCTCGCTGCTAGTGATATTGTTACTAGTGACGACTTTTTTATCGCAGTATGCATTGACACGACTGGGACATCGGTTTGTTTATGAGCTCAGAACAAAACTGGTCAAACAAATTATCGATACCACCGTGCCACAGATAGACCATTTAGGTAGTGCGCGATTACTGGCCAGCCTATCATCTGATATCCAATCTATTACCGTAGCCTTCGTTCGTATGCCAGAACTGGTACAGGGCATTATATTGTCTGTTGGCGTGGGATTATATTTGGGCTGGCTGTCATTGCCATTACTGTTTATTGTTATGTTTTGGATTGTAATGACTATTTGGATAAGCACTATCTTAGTCAAGCATGTCTATACGCATTTAACAGAATTGAGAGAGATTAATGACGATTTATATCAAGACTATCAATCGATTATAGAGGGTCGTAAAGAGCTGGCTCTTAACCAGCATCGAGCAAAAAAACTGTATACAGATGATTTTTTAACCCATGCCAAATCGTATGAAAAGACCGTAACCAAGTCTGATACCTTTCATTTATCAGCGGTGAACTGGTCCAATATTATGATGTTCGCATCAATTGGTATCGTGTTTGCTGTGGCCAATTATCTTGATATATCGATGGGAGTTGCTACTACTTTTTCTTTGACCATTTTGTTTATGCAGTCACCGCTTTTACATGCTGTAGGTGCATATCCAACATTGCAGACTGCTCAAGTTGCACTAGAAAAGATACAGTCTTTAGAATTGTCCGAGCATCAGCCGAATTTCGCGACCGATGCGGTTGCTAAGAACTGGCAATCCATCTCATTAAATGATATCAGTTATCGCTATGTAGGCAGTAGTAATGCATCGGACACAGCGATTAATGATAATGATCAAAATAGTGATAACAATCAGAATCCTGTCAATAATATCTTAAAGTCTGTCAATTTAACCCTACAACGAGGCGACGTGGTTTTCTTAATCGGTGCGAATGGTAGCGGCAAATCCACTCTTGCCAAAATAATAACTGGTATCTTCACCCCTACCATAGGGACGGTACAAGTCGATGGACAAGTCGTCAATTCAGAAAACAATACCGACTTTAGACAGCTGTTTTCTGCAATTTTTAGCGACCAGCATTTATTTAAGCAATTGATTGGAGATCAAGGCAATGAGCCTGATGCGGCCCTAGTCTCTGACTGGCTACATAAGCTCAATCTACAAGAAAAAGTTAGTGTGGCTGACCATAAGCTCTCTACAGATAAGTTGTCACAAGGTCAGCGAAAACGCTTGGCAATGCTAATCGCCGTCGCTGAACAGAAGGACATATTACTACTCGATGAGTGGGCAGCTGACCAGGACCCTGCCTTTCGCCGCGTGTTTTACCAGACGCTCATTCCTGAGTTAAAAGCCATGGGTAAGACACTGTTTATCATCAGTCATGATGATGGTTACTTTGAGCATGCCGATCGATTATTACTGATGAAAGAAGGCCGTCTCATTGAGCTAAATGCTGAAGAGCGACAGCGTGCTAGTAAAGATGCCATTGCTATGCTCAAGTAAATAAAGCTATAACTGTATGTATTACTGACCGCTCAGCTTTAAGCCCATAAAACGTTTGATCAACTTTGAGCTAAATAGCAGTTAATCTGAGCACTTTTTGAAATAATCCGTTCTTAAAATCAGCAGTTTTTAAGCAAAAAAAAAGCGCCTTACTATAAGGCGCTCTTTTACTATATCGAGAACAACGATATCTTACCATTCGCTTATTTTAGCCATTTCTGTAAAAACCCAACTCGAGAAATTACTAAAAATTCTAGTAACGCGATAGCCACAATCGCGATAATAGCAGTCGGGAATATGACAGCCACAACTAATAAAGGAATGGCAAGCGGCCACCAAACGGAAACATCTGAGCTGCGAGCTGGCGGGTTTAATCCTACGCTATCGCTTGCATGACGAGGGCGACGCTGCCACCACATAATATAACCACTGATACAGATAGCGATGACTGACAGACAAAACAAGACGTTGGCCAACACACTCCACCATCCGAGCGTCCCCATATGCAGCGCGATACCAGCCGCCATGAATTTACCAAACGCGTTGTAATCATCGAAATGAATATCAGCCAAAACGTTACCCGAATAGCGGTCGATATGTACCGTACGATCTGCTGTCGGACTGCTCATATCATAGCTCATTGAATCTTGGCTAATGGTCCAGACGCCTGTATTACCTTGTGGTAGGTTAAGCTGATAACGCCCTACAAAACCGATTTCACGAGCGTAGCGATCCACCGTATCAATCATAATAGGTATGTTGGCGGCGATACCATCTTTACCCATCGTTGTGCCTGACACAGGCATCGGCGTCGACTCAAGTACCCAAGGAACTTCCTTAGTGTCGCCCGAGTTTAGGACGCTGCCATGCGTGGGTGCTTCAGTATGCGCTTCAGACGCTGCCGCGCCATGCACATGCGGCTCTGGTGTGGACTCTTGCATAGCAGCATGTTGACTGTGATCAATGGATACTGGAACAGGTGCAACGCCCCACTTACCCGCAGGAAACTGGCTCCATGATTGCACCACTCTTTCGCCCCATATACCTGCCCATGCCATGCCTGATATGCAGAAAAACAGTAGCAGCACAGAGATCCAGCTGCCCAATGTCGCATGAATAGTACGCATAAAAGAGCGTTTTTTCTTGTTGGTTACCCGCTCGTTAGGTATCAACATGGCTTTAACTGACTGACGTTTTTGCCACCACAGATACCAACCAGACAAAATCATCAAAATAGTCAATGATGCGGCCGTCTCCAACAAATAATCACCGATTTTACCAATTAACAAATCACTATGAATATTATTAAACGTATTATAAAGACCGCTACTAGTAGGCTCACTTTGGACGATGTCAGCTGTGTAAGGATTAACTGCCACCATATTGCTTTGGACGTCTGATTTTATCTGAAACAAAGCCACTGTATCGGTATCACGAGGAGCGATATATTTAACCAGTGTGCTATCAGGCAAGGTGCTCAGCGCGTTCTTTGCTTGAGTAGAGACAGGTGCCTGAACCGTAGACTCTAGCACAGCAATCGTTAATCGGTCATTGTCACGTCCTGCTGTGTTAGACATAAACAGCATACCGAGGGCTGTGACAGCTAAAACAATTAAAAAGGGCGCTACAAACATACCTGAATAAAAATGCCAACGCCATACTGTGAAATAGCGCTGGTTGCTGGTGGATTGGTTGGATGGTGTGTCCATAAATGTGACCTTAAACAATCTTTGGTTGCTCAATGAGCAACGTAAACCTATCGATAATAGTGATATATCTGCTTGCCAGACCAGTCTTAAGTAGTCTTAAAGCGAGCTAGAATGAAGCCATACAATGACATCGATACAGTGATATAAAATGCTACTGTAAATAACTGTGTTTGGAATCCTGCTGCATAATACGAGAAAAATCTGACAAAAACCATCGTTTAAAACGCATTGTTTAAAACAGTAAGTCTGCGTGACACCATTCGCAACACTTTATCTCTAGCCTTTTTTGAGCCCTACAAATACTTCTAAAAACTGTCCCGTTGTAATTTTTTAATGATAGTAATTATCGTTAGTGTTATCATTAGCGACGTTATAATATACTTCAACTGTTACACATAATATTTAATTATTTTAGTCCAAAAGGAAATCTGATGCGGTCTCAGCTAACTACCAACGTCATTCGCAAAAAATATCTCACCACCGCAGTACAAATTGGCTTAATCATGGGTATGAGTCATGCCGTTTACGCTGCAGAGACAACAAACAATATTGAAAACGATGAGGTTGCTACACCGTCAGCGACCTTAGACGCTATTACCGTCTACTCAGATGGCTATCGTAGTACTGGCACCAAGACTGCATTGGATCCAAACGATGCACCAATGAGTTATACCAGAATCGATCAAGAGCTATTACAAAAGCGTCAGGCAGACAGCGTCGATGCTGCACTACGTTATGAGCCGGGCGTAAGCTCTGAGAGCCGTGGCACAGTATCTGTCTTTGATGAGTACAATATCCGCGGGTTTAAAACTTATTCAAACTTCTATGACGGGCTAAGACTACCTTATGATGGTGCATGGAATCTAATGCCTCAAGTAGATATCTATGCGACTGAAGCAGTAGAAGTCGTGAAAGGCTCTGCCTCTTCCCTGTATGGCTATGCCGCACCAGGTGGTATGGTCAACCAAATAGCCAAAGCGCCTAAAAGCACTCAAGAGAATGAAGTACAGCTACGACTCGGTAATCAAAACCTAAAAGAAGTGGCTGTCGATAGTACAGGCCCAATCACAGATAATTTAGATTATCGATTTGTTGCGCTAACGCGCCAAAAAGATGGTCAGATGGAAACCACGGAAGAAGAGCGTTTATTGGTAAACCCATCGCTCAAATGGCAAGCGACAGATGATGTGTCCGTGCTTGCTAATCTTTATTATCAAGACGATCCTGATATGGTTCCCTCTACCCCCTTACCTGCTGTCGGCACTGTCTACAATGCAAGCTATGGCAAGCTCGATAGCGATGCCTATGCAGGCGATGAATGGAATAAATTTAGCAAAGAAGTATTTATGCCAAGCGTCACCGTAAACTGGGATATCAATGACCAATTAACTTTTAAACATATCACGCGCTATACCGATTCTGAAGCAGAGCAGCGTAATATGTATAACAGTGAAGGTTTTGTAGAGGGTAGTGATACGATTCTCAATCGCGTGGCATATACCACGGATGAGAGCATGAATAACTGGACTACTGATAACCAGCTTGCCTATAAATTTGATACCGCTAACACTTCGCATAACTTATTGTTCGGTGTTGAGTATCAAGAGACAGATAGCACTGCTGATTACTATGATGCTGGTGCAGATGGCACACCAAATCTTGATCTATCTAATCCAGATTTCTCACAAATCAACGCTAATACTCTGCCATTAGATGCTTATCGTCAAGAGGAAGATATCGAGCAAAGCCAGCTTGGATTTTATGTGCAAGATGAGATGAAGTGGAAAGATCTAACAGTCGTAGCAGGTCTACGTCATGACAATTTTGACAGTAATACTGATCAAACCAAAGCTACTGAAGGCGTCATCTATAGCGACAAAACGATTGACAATGATGCGTCAGAAACCAGTGGTCGCTTCGCTGCCATTTATGATTTTGATAATGGTCTATCGCCGTTTGCAAGCTATTCTCAGTCGTTCCAGCCAGTGGTCGGTAGTAACTTTATTACTGATGAGCCGTTTGAGCCAACCACAGCCGATCAATTAGAAGCTGGTGTTAAATATTTGTCTCCAGATCGTGCCACTCAAGGAACGCTTGCGATATTTGATATCACACAGAAAAATGTTGTGGTATCAGATTACGTCAACTATAGAGATCAGACCCAAACTGGTGAAATTGAATCGAAAGGCTTTGAGATATCAGGTAGTCGCATGCTCAATGACTGGGTAGACGTGGCCGCAAGCTATAGCTACACCGATGCTGAAATTACAGAAGATGAATTCAATCCTGATGTGGTCGGCAATACTCCTGCTCAAACCGCCAAGCACAAAGCCACGCTATGGGCAGACTACTATGCGACAGACAAACTCACGCTCAACGCTGGTGTTCGCTATGAAGACGGTATGCAGATTGATAAACAAAATACAGGTGAGCTACCAAGTGTGACCTTGGTCGATATCGGCGGCAGTTATCAAATCAACCCTATGCTGGCGGTAGGAGCTAGTGTCAACAACCTGTTTGACAAAACCTATGTCGGTGCGTGTTACGACATCAATAACTGCTGGATGGGACCTGAGCGCCAAATGTCAGTCAGTCTAAAAGCAAGCTTCTAATAAATTTTACAAACAGTGGGTTGGTTATAGTATTAGCAGGCCAATCCGCTGTTCGAAGGAAAGCACAATATGGCAAAACCTACTCCAAGAGTACTAGAGGTTATCGACACTAAATACATTACGCCAAATATGTGCCGTATCACATTTGGTGGTGCTGGTATGGTTGATTTTCCGACTGATCAAGAAAGCGCTTATATCAAACTGATATTTCCTCAAGGTGACGATATCAAGCCATTGATGCGTACTTATACCATCATTGCCCAACGTGATACTGAGATTGATGTTGATTTTGCTTTACATGAGACAGAAGGACCTGCATCGGTATGGGCACGAAATGCGCAAGTCGGTGATCAGATTCTGATAGGTGGCCCAGGACCAAAGAAACTCATCAACAATGAAGCAGATTGGTTTTTGTTAGTCGGCGATATGACCGCGCTACCGGCAATCACCGTCAACTTAGCTCAGTTGCCTATGGATGCTCGCGGTTATGCAGTACTTGAAGTGACGACTGAGGCAGATCGTCAAACGCTCAAAAAACCAGAGAACGTCAAGGTACATTGGGTGATTAATGCTCACCCAAATGCAGACGATAGTCCTTTACTGAATTGCGTCAAATCATTGAGCTGGCTTGAAGGGCAACCTGCCGTTTGGGCGGCGTGCGAATTTCATAGTATGCGTGCACTGCGTCAGTACTTCAAAGTTGAGCGCGCAATACCAAAGACGCATTTATATGTGTCTAGCTACTGGAAAGTCGATAGCACAGAGGATCAACATAAAGTCGTCAAAAGTCAGGATGCGCAAACGGAAGAACAGTAAATACGTATTTCGCAACAAAAAAAGGTGGAGCGAATCTTAGCCCCACCTTTTTTATCAACCATCATCTATCATGCTTCGTTGACCTTCCCCTCTTTAACCCGACTAATTGTCAGTCCCGTAAACCCGAATAGCAGCGTCAGCAATAATGACAAATAACAGAAGAACGCATAAGGCAAGTAATCTAATACTGGCACCCCTAATGCCTGACTGATAAACACCCCGCACACACTCCACGGTACTAATGGATTAATCACCGTCCCTGCATCCTCAATCGTCCGTGACAAATTCTTTGGATGTAAGTGTAAACGCTCAAACGTTGAACGAAATGCCGTACCTGATAATAGAATACTCAAGTACTGTTCACCAATCAGCACGTTAATGCTTAGTGCCGACATCGCTGCGGCAAATATCGCTCTTCCTGATGTCGTGAGTGCATCCTTAATACCAGACAGCAGTGCTGGTAGAATCCCTAGTGCCGTTAATAGACCACCTAAGCTTAATGCCAGTATCACAATCGCCTGGGTAAAGAACATACTCTGTACACCGCCGCGTGACAGCATACCACCTACCTCACCCAGCTCTAATGACTCAGCAGGAGAATAGCCTGCAAACAGATAGCCGCCCAATTGTCCAAAGCTTGGTGAGCTATGTATATAAGTAATGACAAGTGCCGCGGCAATCGTACAGATAATCGTATAAATCGCATTAATTCGAAACAGTGCCAACCCTACCAACACGACAAAGGGTAATACCGAATACCCATGTACCAACCCACTGTCTATCAGCTGACCTTGTAGTATGGTTACTTGACCAAGATCAGAGCCTGACGTCTGTCCTGAGAACATCCAAAACAATATCACCGTCAGTATCCATGCAGGTACTGTCGTATACATCATATTGCGAATGTGTTCAAACAGATCAATACCGACTACAGAGGAAGCAATGGTACAAGTATCAGACAAGGGAGACATCTTATCGCCGAAGAACGCGCCTGATACTACTGCCCCAGCTGCGATTGCCACATTGGCATCAAAGGCATTACTCATCCCAATAAAGGCCACACCAAGCGTTGCAGCAGTGGTCAGACTACTGCCTAGGGCAATACCAATAATAGAGGTCAAGATAAAGGCGGAGATATAGTAGTACTCAGGTGAGATCAGCTGGAAGCCTACATACATAAGCGTAGGGATAGCGCCAGACATCATGAGAGCGGCTACCATAAGACCAATAAAGAAGAACAAATAGATAGCACCAATACCGCGCATGACACCTGATGCCATTTGCGATTGCATGTCATCAAAGCTAAGTCCTTTAACCATACCTATAGCGAGTAGCACACAGATAGCAAGAATAAGAGACAGATGCGGTACCCAGCCAAAGCCGATCATGGTGATACCCATGATACCGATGACGATGGTGGATATGATAAAGGCGAGCTTGGCGCTGATTATGGTAAGGGGGGTTGGTGGCATGACACATCCTTAAAATGCCAGTAGACACTGGCACTATATTGGGTTTAATTTTCATGTTGAAAGTATGAATAAATTGGTTTGCTAACCAAAAACCGACTACTTACCCAGTAAGTCATCGGTCTTAGCTGCCATGATAAAATCATTGCGATGCAAACCTTTGATACTATGCGACCACCAAGTGACCGTAGCCTTGCCCCACTCTACTAATATACCCGGATGATGCCCTTCTGCTTCAGCGATGTCTGCCAATTGATTAGCAAATGCCATCGCTGAGACGAAGTTTTTAAATTTATACTGACGCTGCAATTGTTGAATGCCATCTACCTCAATCAATGACCAATCAGGAATTTGCGATAAGAGTTCTTGTGCCTCGGCTTCATCAACTTTCGGTGCGCCAATGCGGCAGGCTTCACAGCTGTTTTGTGATAGTGCTGTCATAATAAGTTCCTTTTAAGTTGTTTGTTTTTGATAGCTGTTTTTTTAATACTCGTACATCCATGTTGAAATATCTGTACCGCTATTTTAATACTCCGTACTGAAGTGATTGTATTTACGTTTACATTTAAATTTTAACGGGTTTTTTCTGGATAGGTTGGCTCAAACAGTCCAAGCGACATAGCCTGCTTGACCGTCCCCATGATGTCACTATTGACGATATCAAATAAGGTATCTAGTTCATCTATAACATAGTAAATTGGTTGTATCTGATCGATACGATAAGGCGTACGCAATACATCGAGCAAATCAAACACTCGATGTTCTGGTTGGCGCTCTACTTGATGTGGGCTTTCACCTTGCTGATCAGAATGCTCTTTAAGCGCGTAGACCGTTTCAGAAGGTGAGCTTAATATACCGCCGCCATAGATTCTACGATCTTCCACGCGACTGCCGACCAATCCAAACTCGATGGTAAACCAATAAAGCCTTGCTAAAAACCAGCGCTCCTCTTTGGTTGCGCTAAGACCAAGCTTGCCATACGTTTCATTGAAAGCTGCAAACGCTGGATGAGTCAATAGTGGACAATGCCCAACGATTTCATGAAAAATATCGGGCTCTTCGATATAGTCCATGTCATCGAATCGACGAATAAAGGTCGCCACAGGAAAGGATTTATTGGCAAGCAATTTAAAAAACTTACCAAAACTGATGAGTGCAGGTACAGCTGCGGTCTGCCAACCTGTGGTCGCTTGTAATATCTCATCGATATCATACAACTGTGGAATATGCGTCGTCGGTAGGTTTAACTTGGTCAACCCTTCTAGATATGCTGGGCAAGCGCGATTGGGCGTTTGTGCCGCTTGGCGTGCCAGCAGCGCTTGCCACATCGCATGCTGATCCTCACTATAGTGAATATGACCATGACTATCTGGCTGGTGCGAGATATAGGGCTGTTTTTTATTTGTCGCGTTAGAATGACTGGACGCATCATCGCTTTGTTTATTAGTAGTAACGCTATTGGCACCGATGGCGGTATTGAGAGAATCTATCTGTGATAGGCGTTCCATGCCTGTATTCCTTTTATCGCAATGAGGGCATTACCTTGTATTCGTGCTTGTAGGTAATGCACTTATTAAGGACAACACAAACTCCTTTTGTCTTGTCCATTGATGAAACGTGGTCTAAGCGTTAGACAATATTATAGGGTTTCAGTCTCTGACTGCCCGACTGTACCGCGACGTACTTGGTCACGTTCTATCGACTCAAATAATGCCTTAAAGTTGCCTTCACCAAAGCCATCCGCATAATCGCCTTTACGCTGAATGAACTCAAAGAACACTGGGCTACCCAAAATAGTTTCAGAGAAAATCTGTAGTAGCAGACGCGGTGCACCGCCTTCTGTCGTACCATCTAACAAAATACCGCGCGTTTGCAAGTCGGCGACATTTTCACCATGATTTGGCAAACGCTCGCTGAGCATTTCATAATAGGCAGCATTTGGTGCAGTCATTAGCGGAATGCCAGCCGCTTTTAGCTTATCGATACTGGCAAACAAATCATCACTGGCTAGAGCAATATGCTGAATACCTTCACCATTGAAGTGCATTAGATACTCTTCGATTTGACCACCACCCTGCTTGGCTTCTTCATTTAACGGAATGCGGATTTTGCCATCAGGTGCGGTCATGGCTTTACTGGTCAATCCTGTGTACTCACCTTTGATATCAAAGTAACGAATCTCGCGGAAATTAAAGATACGCTCATAGAATTTTGCCCAGTACGCCATGCGTCCACGATAGACGTTGTGGGTTAAATGGTCGATCACTTTGAAACCATAGCCGACAGGGTTTCTGTCGATATCTGCAAAGAACTCGAAATCGACATCATAGATAGATTCGCCATCTTTATAACGGTCAATCAAATAGATCAATGAGCCACCGATACCTTTGATAGCGGGCAATCTAAGCTCCATTACACCAGTTGGTACATCTACTGGCTGCGCACCCATTTCCACGGCACGCTCGTACGCTTTTTTGGCATCTTTTACCCGAAAGCCCATGCTACAAGCACCAGCACCATGCTCTTCAACGAAGTAACTGGCTTGGCTTTTTGGCTCACGGTTTAGAATAAGGTTGATATCACCTTGGCGATATAGAGCAACATCTTTTGAGCGATGATTGGCGACATGAGCAAAACCAAGCTGCTTAAACAATGCGTCGACCGCATCAGGTTGTGGAGAGGCGAACTCGACAAAATCAAATCCATTTAGTCCCATTGGGTTGTCAAATAAATCTGCCATTGTAATTATCCTTAATTTCAATTGGTAATAGAAAGTCGATGAGTAGTAAAAGTCGATAAAACGATTGGTAATCAATCTTTATTGTTGACGTTGTATTTATATTAGATTAGCTTTATTTATAAGACTAATTGTTTTTTATGATTTATTTATCAGGTTTACTTATGAATATCAGCATTCGCCAATTGACCGCATTTATCAAAGTCGCTGACAACGGCAGCTTTACTCGTGCCAGCGAACAGATGTATTTGACCCAATCTGCTGTCAGTGGATTGATTAAGGAATTAGAGACTGGCCTAGGTATCGTGTTGTTTGATCGCACCACTCGCCAATTGTCATTATCCGCAGTGGGACGGCACCTGCTACCACAAGCGCGCCGCATCTTAAATGAGATGCAGCTGTTTGAAAATGAAGCAAGTAGCTTGACCAGTTTGGCGCAAGGTCAGGTGCGCTTGGCTGTGTCACAGTTCGCGGCGTCTTCCCTACCTGCTGTCATCGCCCAATTTTCTAAAGAATATCCAAATATCGGCGTCTCACTATTGGACTGCTCAGCAGAGAATTTGCTCAAGCATGTCCAAGATATCGAAGTTGATTTAGGCGTTGGTACCGAGCTTGGTATCTTCGAGGCAGAAGATGATATCGGTGCTGACTTGTTGTATCAGCTACCATTTTGCGTGGTTATGCCAGACAATCATGCACTGACACAAAGAGACGAAATTACTTGGCAAGATTTACTAGAGACGCCACTAATTACCTTACAAGGTCCATTCCTTGATCAAGTAACCGCAGAGCTTGATGACGCTATATCCGATCATGTCCAGCAGGCCCGCTACAAGGTGAATTTTATGTCCACCGCGCTTGAGATGACGCGACAAGGCTTTGGTATCACACTGTGCCTGCCCTATATGCCTGAAGTTATTGATTGGGTTAGTGCCAACGGCCTGTTGATGCGCCCGCTCACACAACCGGTCAAAATGCGTCAATTTTTTATCTATCAGCGTGCTTCAAGAGCGCTTTCTCCGGCGACGATTGCTTTTAAGCAGTTTTTGCAAACGTATTTTGCGACCCATTATAACGACCTGCATCACTCTGAATCATCGTCTACCGAATGACATATAGCATTTAAAATGTGTCTAATAGACAGATAAACAATCTATTTGGCTATTTATTTTATTAATTGCGTCATATAACCCACTCTCGTATTGAGTTCGGCCGCAATTTGCTCTATGATTTTCTGCTGCTCGATTTATATTTTTATAAGGAAATGGCATGTTTGAACGTATCGATTATTACGCTGGTGATCCAATCTTAGGTCTTATGGAAAAATACTCAGCAGATAGCAATCCTAACAAGGTCAATTTAGGCATTGGTATTTATTACGATGAGAATGGCGTATTGCCTGTACTTGACTGTGTAAAAACAGCCGAAGAGCGTATTGCGGATCCAGTCGCACCACGTCCGTACTTGCCAATGGCAGGTCTACCAGGTCACCGTAAAGGCTGTCAGGAATTATTATTCGGTAAAGACGCACAAGTTTTAAAAGATGGCTTAGTAGCCACTATCGCCACAATCGGCGGTTCTGGCGCTTTGAAAGTTGGTGCTGAATTTATCCATACATGGTTTCCACAAGCTAAGTGCTATGTGAGCGATCCTACGTGGGGCAACCATATTGCTATCTTTGAAGGCTCTGATGTAGAAGTGGGTAAATACCCGTACTACGACAAAGCCAACAGCAGCATCAAATTTGATGAAATGATTGCGTTTTTTGAGACATTGAACAAAAACGACGTCATCTTGCTACACCCATGCTGCCATAACCCAACTGGTATGGATTTAACCCAAGCGCAATGGGATACCGTACTCGATGTCGTTAAGGCTCGTGAGCTGATTCCATTCATGGACATCGCTTATCAAGGGTTTGGCGAAGACATGGACAGCGATGCTTACGCTATTCGTAAAGCGGTTGAGATGGGCTTGCCATTGTTTGTCAGCAACTCATTCTCTAAAAACTTGTCGTTATACGGCGAGCGTGTCGGTGGTCTATCAGTTGTCTGCCCAACCGTAGACGAAACCGAGCGCGTATTCGGTCAGCTCAATGCAATGGTACGCCGTATCTACTCAAGCCCGCCGTCGCACGGTGGTCGCGTGGTTGATATCGTCATGAACGACGGCCAACTACATGAGCAATGGGTCAGTGAGGTTTACGCCATGCGTGACCGTATCAAAGCCATGCGCTTAAAGCTAAAATCAGTACTAGAAGCTAAAATCCCTCACCGTAACTTTGACTACATCACTCGTCAAAACGGTATGTTTAGCTTTACTGGCTTGACGCCTGAGCAAGTCGAGCGTCTACAGACTGAGTTTGGTATCTATATGGTTTCTAACTCACGCATGTGTGTGGCTGGGCTAAACACCAGCAACATCGATTATGTGGCCAATGCAATGGCAGATGTCTTAAAAGACTGATTAAGCTAATTTGCTTAATATGTTGCTCAATATGTAATTTTATAAAAAATGAACGCGGATAAGAAAGGCTGAGCGATTGCTCGGCCTTTTTTTGTGCCTAGCATTTCGTCAACACCATTTAGTTATAACCATTCAATCACAACGCTAGCAATAAATTTTTAAAGAAAATTTTTGCGGAAGACATTGCACAAAAAACTTGCAATCTACATATCAATAAATTACATTATACGTAAGTAATTAACTATAACGTAATTAATAATTACATTAGCAAGGAGCAAATCATGTCAACGATTGACAGCACCCTCACCTCTTTTATTGATATCGCCACTGACTCTGACTTTTCTATTCACAATCTTCCTTATGGTATTTTCAGCGAGACCAAAGACGCTGCTAATGATAACCAGTGCCGTGCAGGCGTTGCCATCGGTGAGTATGTACTCGATTTGTCTGTATTAGAGACAGAAGGGTTATTAAATTTGGATGGTGGTCCTTACTTCGACCAGCCTACTCTAAATGCTTTTATTGACTCTGGTCGAGACAATTGGACCAAGGCACGCACTACCATTCAGACACTATTATCTAGCGATAATGACACCTTACGTGATAATGCAGACTTGCAAAAAAAGGCGTTGATTAAGCAAGCTGACGTCACCATGCATTTGCCAGTTCAGGTACCGGGATTTACCGATTTTTACTCCTCAAAAGAGCATGCAACCAACGTTGGTACCATGTTCCGTGACCCAAATAATGCTCTGCTACCTAACTGGACCGAAATGCCAGTTGGCTACAATGGACGCGCCAGCACCGTCGTCGTCAGTGGGACTGATATCGTACGTCCATCGGGTCAGCTAAAGCCTAGCCCTGATGAGCGTCCTATTTTTTCTGCCTGTAAGCGCTTAGATTTTGAGTTAGAGACAGCTTTTGTCGTTGGTAAAGGCAATCATATTGGTCAACCAATTGCCGTAGATGAGGCCACTGATCATATCTTTGGCATGGTGCTACTTAATGACTGGTCAGCCCGAGATATTCAAAAGTGGGAATATGTACCTTTAGGTCCATTTAATGCCAAGACTTTTGCTTCTGAGGTTTCTCCTTGGATTGTCACTATGGATGCATTGGCACCATTTAGCACGGCTTGCCCAACGCAAGAGCCAAAGCCACTGGCCTATCTAAATGAAAAATCGAGCGACAACAGCTTTGATATCAACCTATCAGTCGAACTACTACCCAAAAATGCGGAAACAGCGACGGTCATTTGCGAGACCAATTTTAAATATATGTACTGGTCAATGGCACAGCAGCTTACCCACCACACTATCACTGGCTGTAAAGTAGACGTTGGTGACATGATGGGCTCAGGCACGATTTCAGGACCAACGCCTGACTCTTATGGTTCGATGCTAGAAATCGCTTGGAACGCTACCAAACCAGTCACACTAGAAGGCGGCGAGACGCGCAGCTTTATCGAAGATGGTGATACGGTCATTATGAAAGGCTATAGCGAAAAAAATGGCATACGTGTTGGCTTTGGCGAAGTGCGTGGCAAAGTACTACCAGCGCTTAGCTTTGATTTTGATAAATAGTATTTCAGAAATAACACATACAGAGAAATAGTAAAATAGGCGTGAAAATTCTCATGCAGGCTGGTAGGAAGACAAACACATTCACCTACTCATCGTTATGTGAATAAAGCCAAATGAGTGACACGCCTTATCAAAAGGATATTGATATGAGCTTTCAAATTGAGAAAATCCATCATGTGGCTTATCGCTGCAAAGATGCCAAAGAAACCGTCGAATGGTACAAAAAAAATCTAAACATGGATTTTATTTTGGCTTTCGCAGAAGATCATGTACCTTCGACCAAAGCCTTTGACCCTTATATGCACGTCTTTTTGGACGCTGGTAATGGCAATGTCTTAGCATTTTTTGAAGTACCTAACCAACCTGAGATGGGCTTTGATCCTAATACTCCGAGCTGGGTACAGCATTTAGCACTAAAGGTTAAAGATCGTGACGAGCTAATCGTTGCCAAAGAGCACCTAGAAAATGCAGGCATCGATGTCATTGGCGTGACCAATCACGGTATATTCCACTCTATTTACTTCTTTGATCCCAATGGTCATCGTCTAGAGTTAACCTATGACGATCCAACCTCAGAAGATAAAGTCTCGATGATTACGGATACCATCAAACAAGACATGCTAGACGAATGGTCTCGTACCAAACGCGCCCCAGCACATACTCAGTTTTTGCATAGTGATGAGTTAGCCGAAGCACGCGAAGTTGCTCCTGTCGGTGAATAACTAATTTTTCACTTCGTTTACTATCTTTTTACCTAATAAGTCAACCAACGCTTTGTACCTAAGTGTACTGATTGACGACTCGACCTATGCCTTAGGTATCAATAAGTAGTAAACAATATCTCCCCATCATGAAAGGACTCTATGATGAAAATAAGAACCCCTTTAGGAATACTCTTAGCCGCCTCGATTGCGATAACTGGCTGTTCCAATAATGATCAAGCAGCAGGCGCCTCTACCGGTGCTGACGACGTGACTACTTTACGATTTTCTCATTTCATGACTGCTACTGATAATATAAATATCGAAGCACTAGAGCCTTGGGCAAAGAAAATTGAAACAGATTCAAACGGTCGCTTAAAGGTTGAGATTTACCCCTCTGCAACGCTCAGCAAGCCAGGGGCGACCTATGACGCTACGGCGAAAGGTAGCGTGGATATTGGTATGCAAGCGCAAGGTTATACAGCAGGAAGGTTTCCTTTGACTCAGATTGTAGAGTTGCCCGGCATTACGAATACTGCACAACAGCAGAGCTGTATACTTCATAAACTATATGATGAGGGTGTTATTACAGATGAGTACGAAGACACTCATTTGCTTGCACTAATAGGCACTGGCCAAGGCGCACTTCATACCGTTGATAAGCCTATTCGTACGCCAGCCGACATGAAAGGTTTACGTATTCGCCAGCCTTCTGCTGTTGCTAGCCACATTATCGAAGCAACTGGTGCTGCGCCTGTCGGCATGCCTGCCAGCGATACCTATACCTCTCTGCAGCGCGGTGTCATTGACGGGCTCAGCTTTACTTGGCAGCCCATTCAAGCCTTTCGCCTTGATGAGCTGATTAATACGCACACCGACATCCCTTTTTATAACTCCACCTTTGTGATCAGTATGAACAAAGAGAAGTATAATAGTTTGCCTGATGACCTTAAAAAAGTAATCGATGACAATTCTGGCGCAGAGCTGGCAGCACATATCTCTAAAGTATTTGACGTCAGCAATGCCAAAGCAATGGCGGCTGCCAAAGAGAAAGGCGATATTATGATTGATATTCCTGATCCACTCAATGACCCAGATTGGAAAGGCCCATTAATGGAAGGCTCTCAGCATTACCTTGATGAAGTGAATGCAACTGGTCTAGATGCTGATAACGTATACGAAAAAGCAAAAGCGGCCAGTAGCAACTGTATGGTCTAAAGAATAGATATCAGATGACTAGTGCGTGAATTGAAGCCACGCACTAGCTTAATACTGGCTAAGCAATTTGATAACGCTGCGCTATCGCCAGTATGTTCTCAACCACGTTATGTTGCTCACTCATAGGCAATTGCTCTGTCGTTCCAATGATAGTGATAGCGTATTCTAACGATAAATTTTCGCTAGTAGTTTTATCACTACTCATGGGTGGGTTAACAGCGCTACTGGCAAGCTGTGGCAATATCACAGGTATCGTAATGGCATTAATACCCATGAGCATATCGCCAGTCACTACTGCATAACCCTGAGTACGAATTTTTGCTTGTAATTGAGCAAAGTCTTGCCACTTCTCGGTCACATCTGCTGCATTGTTCGTATGCCATTCCGCTGTGACCAGTGGCTGAATGACAGCATCAGGTTGATAACTGGCAAATAACTGTCCTGTAGCCGACGTCGTCAGAGGCATACGCGAGCCAATGCGAGTAATAATACTAATCGGGCTGTCTGGCTCAACGGACTGAATAATAATGGGGCCTTCGCTAAACCATTTGGCTATTTGCACACCGCAGTTTAAGGTATCTTTGATTTCATTAGCCACCTGCGTGAGACGTGCCAACAGATTGTTTTGGTTGAGTTCAGTATGTCCTAGTGATGCCAATGCATTGACTCTATCGCCAAGCCCATAGCGACCATCATCGAGCTTACGTGCGTAGCTCTTACGGATGAGACTGACCAAGTAACGATGGGATTTTGCTGGATGCATTTGCATGGCTTCAGCGATATCTTTTAACATCATAGGCTCATTGCGGTCGATCAGCACATCGAGTATCGACAGCCCAATCTCAAGCGACTGAACCCCACTTTGGTTTTTATTGGTAATAGAACTGTCTACAAGGGTTTTATCTGCTGGCATGATTTGCTCGATTCTGATGTACTTGGTTATTTTTTAATGATGGTTTACTTGTTAATAGTTTTTCGATAGCGGCTTGCTCGATCAAATATCAATGAGACACAGACACTACTTCAGTAATATTTATCTTTATAAAAACACATCAACATAAGGACATGAATCATGATGACACTTTATGGCTACTTTCGTAGTAGCACGTCTTACCGTACTCGTATCGCTATGAATCTAAAAGGCTTAGATTACGACGATATCACAGTCAATTTAGCACAGGATGAACAGTTAGAATCTGCCTTTAAAGCGATTAATCCGCAAGGATTGGTGCCTGTCCTACAAGCTGATGATTTATTATTATATCAAAGTCCAGCTATCTTGGAGTGGTTAGAAGAGGTCTACCCTGAGCATGCACTGTTGCCTAACGATACTGCTGGCCGTATGCACGTACGTGCGCTGAGCGCCATGATTGGGTGTGACATTCACCCCATTAATAACCGCCGCATCCTACAGTACCTGCGTAATGAGCTGTCAGTAGACGAGGAAGATGTGATTGAATGGTGCAATCGCTGGATCAGTGAAGGTTTTGCCGCATTAGATACACGTTTGGCAGCGGATAAAAATCGCGGACAATTCTGCTATGGGGACAGCCCGACTCTCGCAGATTGTTATTTGATTCCACAAGTCTCTTCTGCTCGCCGCTTCAAAGTAGATTTGAGTGCGTACCCCAATATTGTCGCTATTGACACTCACTGCCGTACGCTAACAGCATTTGCAGATGCCGATCCTATGGTGCAGCCTGACGCACCAAAACGTGATGCCTAGTTTGAGATCATTTTGATAGAATACTTATCTTCTCGGTCAAATATTAAGTGACTTAGAATCAATACTCAAAATTGATATTTAATATTTGGCTGAGCTTTATTTTGTACCGAAACACGCATTTATAGTTATATAAATTACTTCTTCATTACTTATCTTTTTATCTGCTAGGTAGCACTATCTGGACTACTAACCCTTGAGTACTGTCTTTACGGTTATGAGCAATGATATACCCTTTGTGCGCCATAACTACCGCATGGACAATAGCCAATCCAAGACCATAGCCGCCAGTATCACGGTGCCGAGCAGTATCGAGCCGCACAAAAGGATGAAAAATACGTTCTAAGTCTTTGTTTGCAACACCGCCACCTTCGTCTGTTATATTAATTTGAACGGCTGGTGCCTTATTGTCCATCTGTATTGCCTTTATTTCAGCAATCACTGTCGAACCCGCTGCCGTGTGCATAAAGGCATTGCGAATGACGTTTTCAAGCGCGCTATATAACTGCTCTGCATTTCCTTGAACTGTCCAAAATCCTTCCGAACCATCTAGCGCTGAATCTACAGGCGGTTTCCATTGCCAATACACATCTTTATGTTGAAACTCGAAGCAGACATCCTCTCCGATATTACTAATAATCTCCGATATATCGACTACCTCACTCTCCAAATTATCAACGGTATATCGCTGCATTTGTAGAGACTGAATATGGATAATCTGCTCAATCAACTCACTCATCCTTGTAGACTCTTTGTCAATACGGTCTAAATAACGATTGGCATTGGGCGCAAAATCCCGAGTCAGTTCAGTCGCTACATCCAAACGAGCAAGTGGCGAACGCAGCTCATGTGAGATATCACTAAGCATTTGCTTGCGTGCCAGCTCGCTATCAACCAGCCTCGTCGATAGATGGGCAACGTCCTTTGCCAGTAGTCCTAGCTCATCCCCCCCCATCTTAGACAGTTCTGGGTTGGCTTGGTAATTACCATCAATCATACGATGTACTGTATTTTGTACATGGCCAATTCGCTTAGTCAGCGTACGACTGAGCCATATACAAACCAATACGCTAAAGATAACGATTAGTAGCAAACGTATCGGAAAATTACCTTGATGTAGCTCTACCACGTCTGAAAAACGCAATTGCGGACGCAACTGTATGATGATTGACTGACCATCAGGTAACTCAACAGACATATCGGCCAGTTCAGGACGAGTATTGATATCAACTTCTGCTGCACTACTTGCTGTTTTTGGCTTTAGGAACTCTCGCCAAAAAGACGGCTCATTTCTTGGTCTCTCATTGTCGTGTTCATGTAGTCTATTGTCAGCGTTGAGGCTTTCCGCCCCATAAGAATGATCATCAACGCTAAGCGATCTAGGCGACACTGGTCGCATCGGTTGTATCGCATGATCCATTATTTGTCGACCAGTTTGCAACGGTCTTTGCGCACGATCGTCTTTGTCACGATAACGCGGGAATATGATAGCGCCTCGCTCATCATAAACTCTGATTTGATTCATCAACTGGCGGTCTTGACGATACATCTGCCTTACAGACTCTATATCACCAGCCCGTAACAACACGACCATCTCTTCACGCTTGATCAATAGGCTATCGACCTGTATATCCATACGAGAAATCAGATCTTTTTCAACTAACCAGCGCTCTACCACAATAGACAATACAGAGGTAATTAAAATCGTCAATAGTAGGCTCAAAAACAGACGCCAAAATAGAGTAATTCTCACCTTAAACTTAGGTGCTTTTTTGAAGGTCTGCTCAGAATCTTTCATCGATATGTCCGTCATTACAGCACCAGTTGATAACCTTTTCCGCGTACCGCTTTTATCGGCTCATCGTGGAAAGGTTGAAGTTTTTTGCGTAAGCGAGATACGTGTACATCAAGGCTACGATCAAATGGCTGCAATTCGCGCTGCAAGACATTTTCTGACAGCCACGCCTTGCTTACCACCTCCCCTTTTTGTTTGAGCAAGGCCACAAGCAGATCAAACTCAGTACCAGTGACTTGTAACGGCACCCCGTCTATCTGACAAGCACGTTGGTTTTGATCGAGATACAAGCGACTCTCAGGCAATGGGGTATGCTCTGATGCGGTCGTATTAGTCCGTTTGATCACTGCATTGATACGCGCCAGCAGCTCTCTAGGGTTACAAGGTTTGGTGATATAGTCATCAGCACCAAGCTCTAGACCAATAATACGGTCAATTTCTTCCCCTTTTGCCGTCAGCATAATGACGGGGATATCGATGATGTTTGGTAATTGACGCAAGACACTCAGCCCATCTAGTTTCGGCATCATAATATCGAGCACAAGCAAATCATAGACCGTATCTTCGTGTGCCACCGCTTTGAGTCGTTGTATAACTGCTGCGCCATCATGCACGCAGTCGCAACGAATGCCATGATTGTCCAAATACTCTTGCAATAACTGGGTTAGTTCTTCATCGTCATCACCTATCAGAATGTTTGGCATGCTTTGCTCCTTTAATTTTTATTTATCTCTATTTAGTCCAATTGATTTATAGCAATTATAATATAAGAAAACCGTATACAAGTGACGCTGTGATGTGGTCAGCAGATCGACGTAGCAGTATTTTATTATCAGTAGACTGTAGTTAACCATATTATCAGGCAAGCACTTGCCAATTTACCGAAAACGTTACTTTTCTTAATACTTCATAAATGTTCGTAACCTTCAACTGTCGTAATATACTTCTATCAACTGCAAGTAGTGCATCTCTAAGATATTGACCATAACGAGCGATAACGTTTAGCAGATGATACTTGTGAGATAAAAATTCAGTGTTTATTAAATCAAACTCAACACAATCAAGGATATTATGATGAAAAAATTACTATTAGGCTCAGTATTAGCAGCTTCTAGCATATTTACAGTGACTGCTTGCACTAGTGTGAATGCGACCACTGATACAACGCCAACAGCGCAAATGCAAAAGAATCACAAAGATGGCGCGATGAAAGGCCCAATGTCCAAGCTAGATCTAACAGCGACACAGCAAGCGCAAATCAAAGCCATCATGCAAGACAAACGTAGCAATCGCACTGCTAATCGTGCAAAGCATCAAGCAGAACGCGCGCAAATGGGTCAGCAGATAAAAGCGCTAACCAATGCCAGCACTTTGAATACTGCTGCTTTGAACCGTTTAGCTGATCAACAAGCAGCAAAAGAAAAACAGCGCTTTATCGAGCGTGTACAGACACAACATGCCATCGCTCAAGTGTTGACCGCTGAGCAACGTGCGAAGATGGAACAGATGAAATCAGAGAAACAAGAAAAAGGTCGCAAGCATTCAAAAGATCGTAAAGGCCATGGCAAACAACATCAAGGTATGTAGATTGTCATCCATAGGCTGATTGGTCGTAACCTTTATTCATCAAGCCTATCGCTTTACTACCTATCACTTTAATTATAGAAAAAGCGCATCGTGTAAACGGTGCGCTTTTTTTTTGACTTAAACCTATGTGATTTAATAAGTATGTGACTCAATAGATTGGTCGGTTATTCAACCGAACCAAAACTCTCTCTAACCATCGGTAACATGTTAAACACCATTTTACCTACTCCCGTGCCATTTCCATTTTGGTAATATTGCAGCAGCTCTGGTGCATACTTTCGTAAATCAATACTATTGCTAGCGTTCGGCGTCTGCACATTACTTGGCAAATTAGGAAATGCCAAATCTTTAGTGCTAATAGCGGAATACTGCTGTAACACATCTATCCTCATACCTTCTTTGTTGTTCGCTTCGCTAGTATTATCTAGCTGACGACGTAAGTGCTCCCATTTAAGTTGACCGCGTTTATTAAACCCGTACATTTCCTGTACTTCTGTACTGGCAATGGGCTCGCCTGTCGTTGCTTCCTCGTTCATTTGACCTTTTATCATAGCCAGTATTTTTTGTACAACAGACTTACTGGTGAATGCTTCTGTATTTTGAATCGACTCAAACGCTGTCATCGGTTCGGGTTCTTGTACCAGCTCTGGATATTGTGCACTGATCCGACTGTAGAAAATCTGCATATATTTTTGTTGCGACGCTTGATGATCCTCAAAGCTTTGTACTCGGCGGATGATTTGAGCGCTTGGTAGCATAGCCGATAACTGGTGCGCGGGCAGTTTTGGAGACAATGACGCAAGTGCGCTTGGGGCAACATAATTAAACTGGCTAACAGGGGCCGCGTCATAAGTTGCATCTAACGCTGCAAAGTGACTTTTTATCACCTCACCACCAAACCCTTTAGGCAACGTACCATCGTCGATGGCTATTTTTAACCACTTGTTTTGCCATTTTGTACCGAGCTTATCGTCTAATAATTCTGAGTTTAGAATCGCAAAATTATCTGCCCAGAGATAAATATCGCCGTTTTTAAAATCTATATAAATAGGCTGATTGATACTGCTGTGATGGTTGCGTGCTTGATACTGCGCACTAGCGAGCATCGTAGCCTTACCTGCCATCGGTTGGTAGATACCTTGAGAATCGATAGAGAGCGGCTTTAATAGATACTCATCTAATAACTGTGCTTTCTTTTTATCTAGCGGTCTCTGCGTATCCTCATAATTATCGAATAGCGCCTGATAATCTGGTGCGACTTTTACATCGCTATCGTATTGATGGTCATCCCATGCTTGATAGGCATCTGCGCATTCAAGATACGACTGCTTTATACTGTCACGCTTAGTATCGTAATCTGCCGCTAGAATATCTTTGTTTTGCTGTTCGGCTTGCAGAACTAAAGCAGCATACGCTTGGTCATGTGCTTCTTCGCAGTGTTCGCCTACATAGTCTGCAGCCGCCATTTTCTCAGTACCAGCATCAGCATCTTGAAATTGTTGATTATTAACAATTTCAAGATTGCCATGGTAGCTAAGGGATTGACGACGCTGTTTTTGTAGTGCTGTCTCTAATGTTTTTTTAGCAACGCTAGGTGCTTGTTTGACAGCTACTGCGTTAGATTGGACTAAGTTGGTAGACTGGCAACCTGTTAACAACAGCGCCCCTGTCAAAAATCCGCTGGTTATGAGCAGATTGCTTTTATTCTTCAACGGCAGACGTTGTGCAATGGCATGATGTACTGTTTTCATTTTTTATCCTTAATAGGTATGAGCGTAAATGCAATGAGATGATGTCTTTCGATTTCTATTTTTCAGTCATATCATTTTGAGCATCGTCAACTTGGCTCTCATCGACAGCATCTGCGCTATTGTCATTATCGTTGCCATACTCATCACTGCCATAAGCGTCCTCGACACCGCTATCTTGATAGTCGTAGCGTGCATAACGAGCCGTCTGTAACCTGTCTTTTTGTGCGCGCTGCGTTGCTATCCATGCATTGCCATCAATAGGAGGCGTAGCGTCTGGACCAAAGGATTCTGTAAGCAATGGTGTCAAGGTATTATGATTGAAGCTGGCTTTGTCGTAACGTACTTGGTTTAGCACAGTTGTGGTCGACCCCATCAAATCACCACCGATATTGGCACGTTGCTGCTTGGCAAGCAGTCGATCTGAGCTGTCTAAGTAATAGTAGTTAATTTGATTAAATGAGATAGGACCGATAGCTTCGATAAGCTGTAATAGCGAACCGACATCCGCACTTTGATAGCCTTTATTGTATAACTGTACTTTAGCAAGTGCCTTCTTCAATGCAGCACCATCCGGATATTTTTCTGGATTGGCATCTACATATTCTTGCAGTGATTTCGTGACATACTTGAGCGTCTTGCCGATCATTTCACCGCTTTGTTGACTACCAAAATAAACTTTCACTGCTCGGGTCGCACCGACTTCTTTAGCAAATGCATCACCACTGATATCGACTGCGCTAAAATGCTCAGGCGCGAGCTCAGCCATGCTGCTCTGTATCGCGTTGATCACCGCATCGTAGAGTACAGCTGGTGGCAACTGTGCTGTGATGCTGTCAGGCAAACCAAAGCTCACCGTATGTGAAGCCATCTGTGATGGTAATGGCGTATTCTCAGGATAAACGAACGCAACGATCGGCATGATGGCCGATGGATCAACGACGACATTGCTGTTATTGAAATCAAATGCTAACGGTATCTGTATCGATGAGCTAATCGTTGGTGTGGCATAGTCGTAGCTATAGACACTTTGTATTTGGCGCTGCTTCGGACGGTATTGACTGACACTATTAAATGTTAAATGCTCATACTGATAAGCATTTTTTGCGGCTATCTGCTCAGGCGTACGGTGGAACATATCCAGTATATTGCTAACCATACCTTTAGGTGACATTGGTAGGCTGCCACGATTTACTGGCTCTGTCTTAGCTTGCTGTTTTGCCATTTGCATGGCTTCATATTTTTCGACCATTGTCTTTGGACTTAAATCCGACATCCCTGAGAGCATACCTTCAGTATTTCTGCTGTACTCATCATAGTCATCACTACTGTAATCATCACTACTATAGTCATCACTATCATAGTCTGCTATATCGTAAGCGTACTCGTTATCACTGGTGGCATCACTGCTCGTAGGCTGATTCTCTCCTGCTTCAGCCAATATAGCAGCAATAGCTCTTCTTTCTGCTTCAGATTCTGCTCTAGACTTATCATAGTCACTAGGATAGTCAGACTCTATCGAGTCCTCGTCATAATCGTTATAGTCATCATTGTATGGCTCATCATCACTTCTACTATATGCACTTTCAGGCTGATATGCATAGGTCTCTATAATCGTTCTAAGCAAACTACTCGAGCCTGCATCGATACTATCGGTATCGATAAATGGTGCTGATCGATAATTAGCTGTGGCAACTGCGACATGCTCGGTGGCTAAGTGCTGACGAACGGCGGCAAGCAGGTGTGATTTGGCTTGGTTTTCGGTATTTGGGTATTTTTCTTGATCAAACAATTTCTCATAACGCGCGGCCTGTGCGTTTTGACTGGCGGTAAAGGCTTGACCCTGTGCGTCATCTGCAACACTAAAGTCTATCATGGTACTAGAGTTTGAGGACGAGCTAGCTGGAGTCGATTGGCAACCTGCAAGTACAAGCGACGCACTACCAACCAGCAAAGCAATAGACGTCAATTTACCAGTTTGACATAGGTAACCATTGTTGTTTTTAATATTATTGTTTTTATGGTTATGATCAGAAAAATCAGCAAGCGTAGTCTCAGAGTGGCGCTGTCGATTGCAGTTATTAATATGGTGTGATGACATAGGAATCTCTTTGTATAAATAGACTGTCGGCAATGAGTGTACATTAGTACCGTTATTTATATCACAAGACGTTACTATTTAGTAATATTAGCGAATATTTTTAAAGACTCTCTTTATTCATAGATAATGCTATCTATACAAAAGCTATCTTATGATTCGCTTTGTGTATTTGAAATATAGCTGATACAGCTAAACTGTATCAAAGCGCACGCTATGAAATTTGATAAACAACTTTCTACTATTTCATATTTTCGTTACTATTTAGGCTTATCTACTTCTTAGCTCTATTCTTTCCACTCGCGTAAAAAGGACTTTGCGATGTCACAGTTATTATCCCGCCATCATCGAACCGCTCAGCAACGTAAACTAAAAATTAACACTCTATTCAAATCTAGTGTCTTACTCATTACCAGTACGCTGTTGCTATCTATATCCGCACACGCTGTAGAGCCATCAGGCTCAACAAGTAACGCGATGGTCAATAACACAGGCATCAATACCAGTGCGATAAATTTGGCCATCATGGCGGATAGTCCAACGGTACTGTCTGAAACCAAACGCATCACGCGAGCGAAGACCAACACACTCAATATCACCTCGAACAATGCTAATACCGCCAATACTGCTAATAGCGACCAAGCTATTTACTCTGAAGATGCTATTCATCATCCAGTGTGGGCAAAGAACGGCATGGTCGCTACCCAAGAAGCGCTTGCCTCTGATATCGGTCTACAGGTTTTAAAGGATGGCGGTAATGCAGTGGATGCTGGCGTTGCAGTGGGTTTTGCCTTAGCTGTAACTTTGCCGCGTGCAGGTAATATCGGTGGTGGCGGTTTTATGATGATTTATGATGCCAAGCAAGGAAAAACGGTGGCGCTTGATTACCGTGAAAAAGCGCCGAGTAGCGCCTCACGCGATATGTATCTTGATGAAGAAGGCAATGCTGTTAGCGATTTATCTCGTTATCATGGCTTAGCCGTTGGCGTGCCAGGTACAGTAGCAGGACTGTTAAAAGCACTAGAAGAGCATGGCACGATGAGCCGCGAGCAAGTCATGGCACCAGCGATAGCACTGGCTGAAGACGGTATAGAAGTCACCGCTGGCTTGTCCGAGTCGCTCACTGCGTTGAGCGATCGCTTGCAGAAATGGCCAAGTACCAAAAAAGTGTTTTTTAAGACTGATGGCAGTGCTTATCAGCCAGGTGAACGTTTAAAGCAGCCTGAGCTTGCGCGTTCGCTAAAGCGGATTGCAGTACAGGGTACCGATGGGTTCTATAAGGGTGAGACCGCTCAAAAACTGGTCAAAGCAGTCAACGAAGCGGGCGGTAGTATGAGCCTGCAAGATTTGGCCAATTATCAAGCCATTGCTCGCGAACCTGTCAAAGGCGACTACCGTGGCTATGAGATTGTCTCTATGCCGCCGCCCTCCTCCGGTGGTATTCACATTATTGAAATATTGAATATCTTAGAAGGCTATCCACTGGGTGACTATGGACAAAACAGCGCACAGACTATTCACTTAATGGCGGAAGCAATGCAGTTAGCGTATGCAGATCGAGCTGAGTATCTGGGAGATGCCGACTTTATCGATGTGCCTGCCAGCGGCTTAACCTCACAAGCCTATGCGGATAAACTGCGTACGTTGATTGATCCCAATAAAGCTACGCCAGCAGCCACTATCAAAGCAAACAATCCTCTGCCGTACGAGAGTGATCAGACCACGCATTTCTCTATCGTCGATAAAGATGGTAATGCGATAGCCAACACCTATACGTTGAACTTCTCTTATGGCACAGGCCTCATTGCGGATGGTACAGGCATTTTGCTTAATAACGAAATGGATGATTTCTCTGCCAAACCCGGCGTACCCAATGGCTATGGTTTGCTCGGTGGCGACGCCAATGCAGTGGAAGCCAATAAGCGCCCACTATCCTCTATGAGTCCGACACTGGTATTCAAAGACAGTAAACCTTACATCGTCACAGGCAGCCCAGGTGGTAGTCGAATCATCACAACCGTTACCCAGATTATCTCTAACGTCATCGACCATGATATGAATATCGCTGAGGCAACACATGCGCCGCGTATCCACGATCAATGGCTACCTGATGAAATTCGAGTGGAAAAAGCACTGAACATTGATACTGTTAAAAAGCTCGAATCGATGGGTCATACTGTCAGTCCAAAATCCGCGATGGGATCCACACAGTCGATCATGCTTACACCAAACGGTGTTTACGGATCGTCTGATCCACGTATTGTCGATGCAGCGGTGGTTGGTTACTAAATAAACTGACTTTAATTATCAATAACATAGCCCTCTATACTTTGTTGTATTGAGGGCTTTTTGATGTTATTTATCACCTAACTCGTATGACGTAATGACTCAACTCACTTAGATTAAACCCTTTGAACCAGTGGCTGTCTGCAGCAAATAATGCTATTATTGACGACCCCATTTAAAACGTATCAATATGGCTATCGAGGTCTTATCCGCCGCTAGATATCAGTATAATTGATTGATAATAATCAATTATTTTATCGGTAGCTTGTTCTTTTGATCGTACCAGTAAGAGTCTTCTATGGCATTTGTACACCTTGGCATTCACAGCGAATATTCCATCACCGATTCTATCGTACGTATCAAGCCGCTGGTAAAAGCGGCTGCAGCTGATAATCAGCGCGCGTTGGCATTGACCGATTTGTCCAACTTATATGCCACGGTGAAGTTTTATCGTGCCTGCTTAGGTGCTGGCATCAAACCTATTATTGGTAGTGACGTCATCATGGATGGTGAGGACACACGCCTCACCCTACTTGCAATGAATAACGAAGGGTATCAAAACATTACCCGTATCGTATCGCTTGGTTTTACCGAAGGTCGCGCTGATCCTGCCAATCATGGTACGCCAGTTATCAAGCGTCATCATATCTTAGAGCATGCGGCAGGTGTGATTGTGCTACTCATGGAGAAGTCAGACGTGGGTCAAGCATTGGTCGGCTCGATGCCAGAAAAAGCCGATGAACTACTCACAGAATGGCAAGCAAAGTTTGACGACCGCTTGTACTTTGCGATTAAGCGTACCAATCGTTCAGGCGAAGATGCTTTTATTAGAGCAGCTATTCATTCAGGTGCCAAACATAACATTCCTATCATTGCGCATAACGATGTGCGTTTCTTAGAGCAAGATGACTTTGATGCCCATGAAGCCCGTGTTTGTATTGCAGGCTCTTATGTCCTTGCTGACCCGAGCCGTCCGCAGACTTACTCAGATGAGCAATATCTAAAAACTCAAGAACAAATGGCACAGCTATTTTCTGATATCCCGCAAGTCATTGACAATACCTTGCGCTTGGCAACCCGCTGCAATGTGACTTTGACGCTCGGTATTAATGTTCTACCTGATTTTCCTGTGCCTGAAGGCGAAACGATTGAGACGTTCTTTCGCGCAGAGTCGCAGCGCGGTCTTGAACATCGCTTAGATAAGCTCTTTCCAGTGGAATCACGTACTGATAACTGGAGCGATTTTCGCCAAAGATACGATGAGCGCCTAGAGTATGAGTTGGATATTATTTTATCAATGGGCTTTCCGGGTTACTTCCTGATCGTCATGGACTTCATCCGCTGGGCAAAAGCCAACGGCGTGCCTGTTGGACCTGGACGTGGTTCTGGTGCGGGTTCATTGGTTGCATACGCGCTAAACATTACCGATCTTGATCCGATTCATTACGACCTGTTATTCGAGCGATTCTTGAACCCAGAGCGGGTATCCATGCCCGATTTCGATATCGACTTTTGTATTGAAGGTCGTGATCGTGTCATTGATTATGTCGCGCAAACCTATGGTCGTGATGCTGTATCACAGATTATCACCTTTGGTACCATGGCAGCGAAAGCGGTCGTGCGAGATGTAGCGCGCGTACAAAGCAAATCATATTTTTTGGCCAATAAAATATCCAAGTTAATTCCAAAAACCCCTGGTATTACCTTGAGCCAAGCGCTTGAGCAGGAACCTCAGCTCAAAGACTTGATCTCTAATCCTGATAATATGGATTATGAAGATGCCATTGAGATTTGGGAGATGGCAATTAAACTTGAAGGCGTTTGCCGAAATGTCGGCAAACATGCGGGCGGCGTATTGATTGCGCCGCACAAAATCACGGACTTTAGCGCCATTTATTGTGATGATGAAGGTCACCGTGTCAGCCAGTTTGACAAAGATGATGTCGAAGCTGTCGGTTTGGTAAAGTTTGACTTTTTGGGTCTACGTAACTTAACCGTCATTGATGCTGCTGTTGAAAACATCAATTTACGCCGTGCAAAAGAAAACGTACCTGCCTTAGTTTTAGAAGACTTGCCATTAGATGACAGCAAAGCCTATAAGCTACTACAAGACGCCAAAACCACTGCCGTTTTTCAGCTAGAAAGTATGGGTATGAAAAAGTATCTTGCCAAACTGCAACCGACCAATATCGAGGACGTCATCGCCATGTGTGCGCTATATCGTCCTGGCCCGCTCGATGCAGGCATGGTAGAGATGTATATTGACCGTAAGCATGGTCGCGAGGAAGTCATCTATGACCATCCCAACCTTGAGCCGATTTTAGAAAACACCAATGGCGTTATTGTCTATCAAGAACAGGTGATGCAGATATCACAGGTGATGGCAGGTTATAGTTTGGGCGGTGCTGACATGCTACGCCGCGCTATGGGTAAAAAGAAACCTGAAGAGATGGCAAAGCAGCGCGATATTTTTGTCACTGGCGCGACCTCACAAGGCATCGATGAAGTCACGTCAGGCGGCGTGTTTGACTTGATGGAAAAATTTGCAGGTTATGGTTTTAACCGATCGCATTCTGCAGCTTATGGCGTATTAGCTTATCAAACGGCTTATCTAAAACAGTACTACCCTGCTGAATTTATGGCAGCGGTCTTAACCTCAGATATGAACAACACCGACAACGTTGTATTTTTTATCAATGACTGCCGTGAAAACTTTGGGCTAACCGTCGTCAATCCTTCGGTCAATCGCAGTGAATGGCATTTCGTTGCCGATACTCCGACCAATATCATCTATGGTCTTGGCGCTATCAAGGGCGTGGGTGAAGGCGCGGTAGAGTCTATCGTCGATGCACGCCGACGCGAAGGGCCGTTTAAAGACTTATATGACTTCTGCCGCCGCGTCGATATCAAAAAAGTCAATAAGCGCACGCTTGAAGCGTTGGTTAGCGCGGGCTGTTTTGACGACTTTGCCGCCACCCTACGCCCTGACTTGCCAGCCGATGAGGCTTACGAGATTCGCGGCGCGTTAATGAGTCAGCTGCCAAGCGCGGTACAGGCCGCTGAACAAGACCGTCAAAATCGCGAAATCGGTATGATGGATTTGTTTGGTGAAATGGATGGTGTGGTCGCAGCACCGCCGTTGGTTATGACACCAGAGCTCATTTGGGGTGATAAACACCGCCTAAAAGCTGAAAAAAACACATTAGGGCTTTACTTAACGGGACATCCAATCAATGAGTATTTGGATGAATTGAAACGTTATACCTCTGGCGCGCGTCTCGACAAGTTAACTGATACTGGCTATAACGGCAGCTGCTATTTCTCAGGGCTTATCATAGATATTGCCAACTTTGGTAATCGCAACGTGATTACCTTGGATGATGGCACATCGAGGCTTGAGGTTAGCTGCTATGCTGAGCGTTTTAATCGTGTCAAAGAGCAGTTAAAAATCGATGAAGTCGTCATCATCAAAGGCAGTATACGAGAGCGTGATGGCCGTTTGTTCGCACGTCTTGATAGTGCTATGAGTATGGTAGATGCCAGATTACGTTGGCTCAAAAAAATCAGTATCAAAGTTCACGGTAGTGATATTAATTTGCTCACACGTCTACAGCCCCTACTCAAATCGGCCCAAGCTGACATCATTCCCGAGCCGCGTCTGGCCTATAACCAAGAGCAAGACGAGCAAGGTAGCAACGGTAACAATACCTACGATCCTGCAATGGGTGGTAGCTTATATGATGAAAACGGCAATGATTTACTAGCATTAGAGAGCGACATGGGCCATGACGCAGCCAATCAAAATGGCATGTCAGCCAGTTATGCTAATAATGCTCTAAGTAATACTGACGCTTCTATCAATGATAATTGTTTGCCACTTGGCATAAGCATTTATGAGGTCTACGGCATCGCAAATGTCGGACTATCTGAGCACTGGCGCGTTTACCCAAATGACGATAACTTGCAGGCATTAAAAACTTTGGTCAGTGAAGATAACTTACATTTCCATTACAGCTAAGACGTACATTACGTTTTAAAAATTCATTATAGTAATCTTATTGCTTTAACTTTTATAAATTGGACAACCACCATGGATAACACGACAAATAATAATACGCTCGGACAAACTGATGAAGAAATTATCAATCATGAACAGTTCGAGGACATGCGTGACCTTCTTGAAGAAGACTTTGTTGATTTGATACAAGTGTATTTTACTGATAGTAAGCAAAGAGTTGCAGCGCTACGAGTTGCCCATCAAAAAGACGATAATGCCAATGGCTTTGAAACTGCTCATGCTTTAAAAGGTGCTAGCGCCAACTTGGGTGCGACTCAATTAGTCCGCCTTAGCAGCCAGTTACAAGAGTATTGCCGTGAGCGCCGTATCGATGAGCAAGCCGTTCTTATCGAAGAGATTGCCATTGCATTACACCGTGCTGAACAAGAAATCAATCAAAGACTGGGACAATAATGAGTAACGACGCTTCATTAGCAGTATCATCACATGCCCACACCGTAAGCGACTACCTTGATTGCCTGCAAGTGGTCATGGTCAATACGACTTTGCCCGCCAATATTGGTTCAGCTGCCCGTGCGATGCATACGATGGGTTTATCTCGTTTGACAGTTGTCGACCCCAAACTACCGATTGATGAAACCAGCGTGTCTCATGCAGCAGGTGGCAATGATCTTTTGTCGTCCGCTTCAATTACACCTACTTTAGAGGCTGCTATCTCAGACTGTCAATTGGTATTTGCCGCTAGCAGTCGAAGCCGTCACTTACCTCGTCCTGTTGTGACACCTACGCAAGCCGCTAAGATTATGTTTGACTTTATCGATGCACAGACGGCTTTAAGTACAGGCGATGGTAATGTTGATAGCTCATCTGCCGTTACTTCTAGCAAACCAAATATCGCTATCTTATTTGGACGTGAAGATCGTGGATTGACCAATGAAGAATTGGCTTATGCCGATTATCATATTCAAATCGATGCCAATCCTGCTTACCCTGTATTAAATGTTGCATCAGCCGTGCAAGTCATCGCTAGCTTTATCTTCGCTTACGTTCAAACGCATACTCAGACAGTGGATAGTTTAGACTCGGATACAAGCACAGACGCCCAATCGACAATCAATGTGAATTTACGTCAGCAATGGGATGAACCTGCTATTAATCAACAGCAGCTACAACAGCTGACTCAGCGTACTACTGACCTTATGGTACAGCGAGGTTTAGCAAATAGTGAACATCTAAAGTCACTGCCATCACGCTTGTCTAGACTTGGGTCACGCCTACAGCTTGATCAAAAAGAATATCAGCTATTAAGCGCTTTGATTGCAAAACTATCAAAAGACTAAAATAAGTAATAGTTTGTTTGACAGCTTTTTACTATATTTTGCCGTATAAAGCTGTTATAACTTGCAGAAGCTTAGCGAAAATATATACTCCTGATTCTCTGAACTTTACGACCACAGATTATAGGTATCGCTGTTTTCACAAACGACACTCTACCGACGAATAAATAGGACGCTTTATGTCATTGCCATCCAAATTTTTCAAATCACTTATTACTATTAAGAACGATTTGAAAGAAGATATTGATGCAGTATTTACCCGAGATCCTGCGGCACGTAATAGTCTAGAAGTTGTCCTAACTTATCCAGGCATTCATGCGCTTGTTTTGCATCGCGGTGCGCACTTTCTTTGGAACAATGAACAAAAACTAGCCGCTCGCGTAGTCTCTTACGGCTCACGTATTATGACAGGTATCGAGATTCATCCTGCGGCTAAGATTGGTAAGCGCTTTTTTATCGATCATGGTGTCGGTGTCGTCATCGGTGAGACCGCTGAAATTGGTAACGATGTGACCTTATATCACGGTGTCACTTTAGGCGGTGTGTCTTGGAATAATGGCAAACGTCATCCAACGCTAGAAGACGGTGTGACAGTTGGTGCTGGTGCAAAAGTATTAGGGCCATTCACCGTCGGTAAAAATGCTAAAATCGGCTCAAATGCTGTAGTGGTCAAACCTGTACCAGCCGGTGCTACGATGGTCGGTAATGCGGCACGCATGATCTCAGATTATCACGATGAAAAAGGCAATCCAATCGCGACAAAAGTACAAGATACTAAGCAACAAGAGAAAGTTGACCACGCTGGCGAGAGTAAAGATCAGACCAAGGACACTAGCGCTACTACAAAACGCACCAATACTTTCCGTGCTTATGGGATCGACCCTCATTCACAAGATCCTGTCGCAGAAGCCTTTTCTAAGATGCTTGAGCATATTCAGCAATCAGAGAATCGCCTCGATCAATTGCAGTCAGCGATGTGCGATATTGATCCTAATTTTTGCAAAAAGGAATACGATAAACTTTGTCTAGAAGATTTGGATGTGATTGGTCGTGCTGATATGAATGAAGCAGATAGCGAGCAAAAGTGAGTACTAGAATTTTAGTAAAAAAAACAAAACTAAGGGAAGTACAATATATTGTACTTCCCTTAGTTTTATCTACCACAAAAACATCGGTTAAAATAAACAACTTTATTAACTATCTATCTATTACTTAACTTTCGCTTAAATATTATTCAAATGGTTAATAATTAGTTTCAGTCAGTTCTTCGATTCCTGCTTTCTCATGTTCTTTAAATGGATAACGATCTGCCATTACTACCCAATCAGACATTGGTTTAGATATAATATTATCGCTTAGGCTATTTTCTGTGTTGGCCAATCTAATCATCAAGATATCAATATCCATCGTCACTCGTCTCACCTGATTCGGCTCAGTCTGTCGACATCTATTACAGTCCCCTTCAAGGGTTTTAAAGGTTTGCTGTAGCTGCTGCAGGCTCATTGGAGTGTTCAATGTTAAATGGACACACTGATTGCTATAGTCGGGCTTTGGCTGTACCAAGGTTGCCGTAAAGTCAGGATTTTGAAACGCTGTAGACAATCGCATCTTACCTAACGCTGCCAAGCTCTTGCGAGCAAGCGGTAAATATTTTTCAGCTTGATAGTTGCTACCTAGCGCTAATACAACTTCTACCACAGGCTGCGTTTGCACAGTCTCAGGTACGCATTGTGTCAGTGTTCCCAAATCTGACTCAACTGATATTTTATGCATCATTAGCTTGGCTATCATCAACTTCTTTGGCAGCTAGCTCTTTGGTTGATGCTGGCGTATAGCGCGTTATTTGCACTCCTACTGCATCGGCCTGCGTAATGGCAGTGGGCTTAGCAACGCTCAGTGTTATTTTTTGACAGGCATATTTTGCAAATATCTTATCAGATATCTGACCAGCTAAATGCTCAAGCAGCTTTGCTTGTATTTCTTTGCACCACTTGCTCACATCATCGCAGACTTCTTTATAGCTCAGTGCATCGCTGACATCATCTGATATAGCAGCAGCGCTGATGTCCGTCTCCAGCGCGATGTCTATGAGTAACGGCTGAGTAATGGCTCGCTCCCAATCAAACACCCCTATCACGGCCTCAACTTTTAGACCTTTTATAAAAACCACGTCAGACTGAGTATGGAGCATGCCTTCTTCCTTGTTTGCTAATTTTTTATTCACATTTCTAATGTTTATTTAACCGACTATAGAGCTTCTTCACGTTGGCGCGCTGCCTTCAACACTTTACTCGGACGATGTCGCCATAAGTCAATACTGAATAATAGCAGACCTAGCCAAATCAGACCAAAGACTGCCAAACGACTTAAATCAAATGGTTCTTTATAATAAAATACTGCCAAGAAGAAAATAAATGTCGGCGTCAGATAGTTCATAAAGCTAAGGATACTATAAGCAACGAGCTTAGTAGACTTATTAAATAACAAAAGCGGTATTAGCGTAATTGGGCCTGCAATCATAAGCAGCCAAATATTTGAGCTAAACCAAAAGCTCAACTGGCTACTGACCACATCCGATTGCCAAAACCACCAAAGGAAGATAGGAACGAGCATGGTAGTTTCGACAAACATCGCATCAACAGGCGTGAGCGGCGTTTGACGCTGAATCGTACCATAGGTACTGAAACTAAAGGCTAGCACAAGCGATAACCATGGTAGACTACCTATCATCACCACTTGAATGACCACAGATAACAGTGCAAACCCGATTGCGACCCACTGCAAGCGTCGCAAGCGCTCTTTGAACAAAATCATCGATAGTGCAACACCAACGAGCGGGCCAATAAAGTAGCCCAAACTGGCTTCAAGGATACGGTCATGATTGACCGCCCATACGTAAGTAAGCCAGTTAGTTGCAATGATAATACCTGATATAAAAGTTAATGCGATCCATCTTGGATTCTGCTTCAGCGTATTTATCCATTGCCAGCGTTTGGTCGCGACTACTACAATTAGCAAACACGCAAACGTCCAAATAATACGATGACCAATAACTTCTGTCGCGTTATAAGCAGCCAATTGCTTGAAATAAAGAGGAAAAGCGCCCCAAATACAGAAAGCGATGAGTGCAGTAATAATACCGCTTCTCGTCGTTTTGATGGGAACTACGGGTTTTTTGACAACATTTTGGGTGGTCATAATACAATACAACGTGTTAGAGCAAAGCGCACTCTCACCTAATTCTGATTATTATTGTCGATTGAATAGTGAAAGCGCAGGGTTACTACAGTGAGATTATAAGGTAAAAAGCAATGTACTTATGCCAATAATGACACGAGTACATTGCTAACAATGTTAGATTAAATCTTTAATTAAGCGTTAATGGTGGTTTAGTGACTTACTCAGCACCAGTATCCACTTGGATAGACATACCGATTTGATTGGCAAGTTCAGCGAATCCTGGGAAGCTAGTATTAACCGTTTCAACCCCTTCGATAGTGATTTGCTTAGATGCACGCAGACTGGCTACAGAGAAGCTCATCGCAATACGATGATCATGATGCGAGATAATATGACCGCCACCAAACACAGGCTGACTATTATTTATGTCGCCATTTTCAGTAGCAGTGCCTTTGCCTTCAATAATCAAACCATCATCAGTAACAGTACAATCAATACCAAGCGTATGCAACCCTTCCGCCATCACAGCAATACGGTCTGATTCTTTAACACGCAACTCCTTGGCGCCAGTCAGCACTGTACGGCCTTGCGCACAACTAGCCGCGATGAATAGCACAGGAAACTCATCAATGGCCAGTGGTACGAGATGCTCTGGTATCTCAATACCGACTAGGTTTGAGCTGCGAATCGTAATATCAGCAACTGGTTCGCCGCCCACATGCGTCTCATTGCTTAGGCTAATATCCGCCTGCATAAGCTTTAAAATGTCAATAACACCAGTACGCGTAGGATTGATACCTACTTGCGTCAAGGTCAGCTCACTATTTTGACTGATGGCTGCTGCCACCATAAAAAACGCTGCAGATGAAATATCAGCAGGAACAGCGATATCGCCGCCTGTCAATGTACCACCACCAGTGACACTGATACGGTTGCCTTCTACGGTTACTGGATAACCAAAGGCCGATAACATACGCTCGGTGTGGTCACGGCTGACCTCAGGCTGTGTGACGGTTGTTGTACCCTCGCTCCACAGTCCTGCTAGTAACAAGCAAGATTTTACCTGAGCTGAAGCAACTGGCATATCATATTCATTACCTTGTAATGGCTTGCCAGCTGTATCACGACCAGTGATGCTAAGCGGTGCCGTACCACTATGACCAGTACTCTGTATAACCGCACCCATCGACCGTAGCGGTGCAGCAACACGCTCCATCGGGCGCTTATTTAAGCTCGTATCACCTGTCAATACGCTATCAAATGATTGTGCCGCCAAGATTCCAGATAGCAGACGCATACTGGTGCCAGAATTGCCCATATATAAAGGTGTTTTGCTAGGTTTTAAACCATTCATTCCGACACCATGAATGGTTAACTTACCATTATCAGGACCTTCGATAGTCACACCCATATCACGAAATGCTTGTAGCGTCGCTAGCGCATCCTCGCCTTCCAAAAACCCGGTCACGTTTGTCACGCCTGTGGCAAGACTGCCCAGCATAATGCTACGATGCGAGATAGATTTGTCACCAGGAATCGCGATGGTGCCAGAAACAGTATTGCTAGGGGTAATATTATAAGAAGCTGACATGGCAGAAGTATCCGTATAAGGGGTGCTGGCTAACATATGGCCGAAATGTCGCCGTGCGGCTTGCGCGCGGCCCAAAAGTCCCATCAGGGCAGTTGAATCTTTATCAATGATAAGCTGGCGCATCGTTTGTAAATAGACACCATACTCATCAAGGGCGCTGACAATCGCGCTTTGGTTGGCAAAAAATATATCATGCCACATTTTAGGATCACTGGCCGCGATACGCGTAAAATCACGAAACCCACCAGCGGCATAACGAAACATATCTAAATTGTCATCATGGCTTGCCAATTGCTCAACCAAATTAAAGGCCAGCAGATGTGGCAAGTGACTGGTATGCGCCAATATACGATCATGGTGCTCAGCATCCATTGACATGACATTTGCACCTACTGATTCCCATAACAATCGCAACTTCGCAATAGAAGTTGGACTGGTTGTCGGTAATTCACAGATAATAACGCTATGATTAACAAATAAACTGGCGCGGCGAGCATGATACCCTGAATTTTCAGCCCCAGCAATTGGATGTGCTGGCACTAATCCTGTCGGCAGCGAACCGAATACCGCTTTAGCAGCATCAATGATATTGACCTTAGTACTACAGACATCCGTCATGATGCAGTCACTGGCAAGCTGTCCGTTATCCATCGCCTGTTTGATATCTACAAACACCGCTTGGACCGCTTGTACTGGCACTGCTATGATAATTAAATCACTACCGTCGATGACGTCCTTTAAATTTGCACTACCTGCATCTAGTAGACCATGCTCAATAGCTTCTGTAATACTTGGCGCATGTCTATCGACTGCTACTAGTCGCTCACTTAAGCCATTATCTTTAATGGCTTGAGCAAAACTGGCACCAATCAGCCCAAGTCCAATCACACAAACTTGTTTAAATATAGGCGGCGTAGTATTTAGAGACGATTGAAGTTTATTATTTTTCTGACTACTCACGGCTTTTCTCGTTGGACACACTAAAACATGGATAGAGTCAGTCTTAGTGTTATAAATTTTAATGGCTAATTAAGAACAGTTTTTAAATCAAAAATCACTTATAGATGCGTTTAGTCTTCAGTCAAAATAGAGCGCAAGGTATCAATCAAACGCAGATTGTCTTCAGCCACACCTACTGTGATACGCAGCCAGTTAGGTAGTCCATAAGCATCCAGTGGACGGACGATCACGCCTTGTTCGAGTAGCGCTTGATGGATAGAAGTAGCGGTGATGTCTTCCATCTCAACCTGTACCTCGACCATAATAAAATTGGCATGCGACTTCACAAAGCCCAGTCCTAGCGCGTCAAACTGCTTTTCTAGCCAGCGCATTTGCTCGTTATTTATTAGGCGAGTTTTTTCGATAAAGTCTTGATCAGCCAGTGCAGCGGCAGCGGCGGCTAAACCAACACGGCTAACGTTAAATGGCTGACGGATGCGGTTTAGTAAATCCGCCACTGCCACCGAGCTTAAAGCATAACCTACGCGCAAACCTGCCAGACCATAGGCTTTAGAAAAAGTGCGCACAATAATGACATTGTCAAACTCGTCTAATAGCGCACGATTATTACTTTCAGGACTATACTCGATATAGGCTTCATCTAATACTACCAAAACTGAGCTTGGTACACTGGCAACGAACTGTCGCAGCTCTTTTTGCTCTAGCTGTGTACCCGTTGGATTGTTTGGATTGGCGATGAAGACAATTTTGGTGTTCGGATTGTCTTGCACCGCTTGGCTCATGGCTTTTAGATTGTGACCAAAGCGCTGAGCAGGCACTTCAATATCTATCGCACCTTGCATTTTCGCTAGCATCGAATATACCACAAAGGCATACTGACTATAGACGATAGCATCGCCCTTACCCACAAAACTACGCGCTAGAATGTCAAGCAAATCATCAGAGCCATTACCCAAGGTAATTTGATTAGCACTGACATCGTTAAAGTCAGCCAGCGCTTGCTTTAGATAGTAACCATTGCCATCAGGATAACGCGACAACTGCCCTAGCTGCTCAGTCACTGCTAATGTCACTCGTGGTGAGCATCCCATTGGATTTTCATTACTAGCCAGCTTCACCACATCTGAGACACCATACTCACGGGTCAGCTCCTCAATTGGCTTACCTGTTTGATAAGGTGCCAATGCCAAAATACTGTCGTACGCTGGTGTTAACGGCGATAGATCTGACGCGGTCAATTGAGTAGTCTGCATGGTTTATCCTTAGATGCTATCTGTAAATGCTTTTTTTGAGTGCTTTCTCCAAAAGCTAAGACCCATCTATTATGTATGAATACCTGTGAGTAAGCCTATAGTCGTCTATAGGACAGCTTTTGGATATGAGCCCAATATGCGTAAATCTTTGACTAATGGACGAATATCATTGATGGCGGCGCTAACGTTTGGATCATTAACATGACCATTCATGTCGATAAAGAATACGTAGGCCCATTTATTAGGACGCTCAGGACGCGTTTCAATGCTGGTCATTGAGACGCCGTGATATGACAAAGGTTTCAAGATTTCGATCAGTGCGCCTGCCTTATCATGAGCTGAAACGACGATTGAGGTTTTGTCTTGACCAGATGGCGCAATCGCCTCATGACCGATAATAAGGAAACGCGTGGTATTACTTGGATTGTCTTCGATATTTGAGTAAAGCTTGTGTAGATCGTATTCTGCAGCAGCAACGTCACCTGCAATCGCGGCTGAGTGCCATTCGTTTTTGAGACGGCGAGCAGCTTCACCATTGCTCGATACGGCAACACGTTCAACATTAGGGAAGTTTACATCTAGCCAATGGCGGCACTGAGCAAGCGACTGCTGATGCGAATAAATACGGCTTAAGCCGTCAATTTTGGTATGTTCAGCAACCAAGAAGTTTTGATGGATTGGCAGCTCAACTTCACCAATGATCTTTAAGGTAGAGGATAAGAAGCCATCTAGAGTATGGTTGACGACACCTTCTGAAGAGTTTTCAACAGGGACCACGCCATACATCGCTGTACCGGCTTCAACTTCGCGGAACACATCTGTAATGGTAGTCATTGGTACAGTATCAGCTGCTTTACCAAAGTGCTTTAGCGCAGCGGCATGCGTAAAGGTACCAATAGGTCCCAAAAAGGCAATACGCTGGGGCGCTTCTAAATCCAAGCATACTGACATGATTTCACGGAATAGGCGCGCCATTTTTTCATCAGCGATTGGACCTGCATTGCGTTCCATGACTGCTTTTAGTACCTGCGCCTCACGCTCAGGACGATAAAAGATAGGATTGCTACTGTCATCAGCGGCAATATGATTTTTTTTGACCATTGCCACTTGCTGAGCCAGCTTTGCACGGTTATTGATTAACGTTTGGATTTCACAGTCTACTGCGTCAATATTTTGGCGAATATTGTCTAAAAACTCTTTTTCAGTTGCGATATCGCTAGCGCCTGTAGTGGTTTTATTTAGATTATCCATTGTTTGCTCTGGTGACTGCTCGCTCATTACCGCCCATCCTTTTTAGATTTTATCGCTGATCGCTGTTAGATATTACTGTTATTCAAATATTGTTGTTACTTAAGTAGCATCATTACCAAATCTGACTGTTTTTCAGTTAAAGAGTGATGATAGAAACCCTATCCAAAATTGAGCTTAAAATAGTCTATCCAAAACACCTTATACTGCTAACGCTATTTGGCGTTAATGCTATATTTACTGCTAAATACAGCAGCTTGATACATAGTCGGCTCTACTATAGCAAAAACTAAGGTCAGTGCCCATTCGTAAATACGTATAAATATACTAATTGTTATTAATATTAGCAAAGTTAAGCCAAATAACAGCGACGTATAGCACAACTATGAAGCAACACTGGCTCAAAACTGTGTTACAGTCTCAGTTCAGCTCCCTACCCGTTATATATAAGAGGAGCATCATGTGATTAATAAGAAAAAGGATACCTGATGAGCGCATTACAACAGCTACGCACTATGACTACCATTGTTGCTGACACTGGTGACCTTGCCGCTATTGCCCGTTTAAAACCTATCGATGCGACCACCAACCCAAGCCTTATCACTAAGGCCATGACTCATCCTGATAATCAGGGCATGCTGTCAGAAGCGATGAGTCGTCACAATGGTGACGTCGATGCCGTGATCGATGCGCTGACCGTTCAAGTCGGCTGTGATATTTTGGCGCTGATCGAAGGCCGAGTTTCTACCGAAGTCGACGCTCGTCTATCTTACGATACTCAAGCGACGATAGATAAGGCACTGACCTTTATGGATGCTTACCAAAAAGCTGGCGTCGACTCAGAAAGAGTATTGATCAAAATGGCGGCGACTTGGCAAGGTATCGAGGCGGCGCGCTATCTTGAGACCCAAAACATTCACTGTAATCTAACCCTACTGTTCGGACAACATCAAGCGATTGCCTGTGCAGATGCTGGCGTAACCCTAATATCACCTTTTGTTGGACGTATTTTAGATTGGCAAAAACGCCAACAAAGCCGTCAACACGTGCCAGCCTCTGACGACATGGGCGTGCAGTCAGTCAAGCTCATTTATCAGTACTACAAGCAGCACGGTTACCAGACGCAAGTAATGGGCGCTAGTTTCCGCTCTACCGAGCAAATTCTGGCATTGGCAGGTTGTGATTTATTGACCATAGCTCCTAATCTCATTGACGAGCTAGCGGCTATGGACACTGAGGTAACTCGCCAACTGTCTCCAAGCATGTCAATGGATATGAGGGCGATGACTCAAGTGAGCTTAACGCACGAAGAGTTTAGCGCTGCGTATCAGCAAGATAAGGTTACGCAGGACTTATTACCTAAAGGCATCGATGGCTTTATCGGAGCGCGTGACGAGCTGGCTAAGACATTAGCAGCCATCCGCGGGTAATAATTCACACACAACGGATACTGGGCTGGCACAAAAGATATTTGCCTGCTAATAGTAAGTTGGCTATCATTACCTACTTCAAATGACAAGAAGCAAGGCTTAAGTATGAAACGGCTATCAATATTATTGGCAGGCAGTGCTTTAGCGATCAGCGCCCAGGCGGTCAACTGGGCAGAGGTGTCCGAGAGCAGCTCTGGATCAATTTTTAGTATAGATTTGGATTCTATTGAAAGCTCTGACATCCGTATCATAGATGAAAAAGACGTCGAAAATATCACAGTATCTGTTCTTAGAACCTATCCTAAAGACAAAGATACTAAAACCGATGACTCGAAGAAAGAAAAAAGCAGTATTGACCATAGTGAGCAACAACTACTAATTTCTTGTAAAGACGCCAGTTACTACAAACGAGCCTTTGTTAACTACGATGCTGAAGGCAAAGTAACCAAATCATGGCAGTCAGAAAAGCCAATATTGACCACAAAAGACTTTAAAACCACCACACCAAAGACAGTCGGTCGCACAGTGATAGAACAGTCTTGTACAGCCTATGAGCAGAGTGAAGAGCAATAAATATAGCCTACTCAACACACATTAAAAAAAGCGTCCTGATTATGTATCAGGGCGCTTTTTTATCGTAAGAAATATTTAAAGTAGCCAAAAAATACAGTGGTTCACTCTAAGCTTTTAATACCGTATAGACAGGTACTGGGAACTCGCCATGCAAATCGACCAAGTCCAATAGCACTAGCGCACCAACCACAGTATGATCAGCTGATTGACACAGCTCATAAGCAGTGGTCAACGTACCACCAGTCGCCAAAATATCATCAACTAATAATACACGTTCAGGCGGTAGGTTGTTTTGCATCTCAAGCGTGTCTTTACCATACTCCAATGCATAAGCCTTATTGGCAACAGGTGGTGGCAGCTTGCCTGGTTTACGTAGCAAGATCATACCTTTGCCCAAGCGACCTGCTAGCATACTGGCAGATACAAAGCCGCGCGCTTCTACCGCACCCAGACAATCCACCTCATCCATAAGACCTTCTGGCAAGGCAGCAAGCAGCGCATCGATAACAGCATCGACATGACTGCGCAGTAACGGGGTAATGTCATAAAAATCAATGCCAGCTTTCGGAAAGTCTGGTACTGTGCGAATAATCTGCCAAAACGGATGGTCAGTATTGAGCACATGAGACGTCTCATGGTTGGTGGCGGAAGTGGCGGCGGCATTGGTACTCATGATTACCCTTAGCTTATGTATTTAGATGGTTTAGATAAGACAACAACTGAATGATGTATCAGCGACAAATGCTGAGCATTACGGTGAATTTAGCGGCAATTATTATAGCATAATTGGTTTTCGTATGATGGGCTGGTGTCCGGGCTTGTTATTAGGCGCTAATGATGGAACGTATGTGATTGACTTGATAAAAGAAAAGTCATCTCAATATACAAGTGTAAACTTAACTATGAAAACTGCGGTTATATGCTAAACTACGTGCGTTTTTGCAGTCTAATATAATAGCTGTAAGATTAAAAATGAGCGTTTGTAGCACGCTACAACTGTAATGATCGATAGGACTATTTATGAAACGTTATGAATGTATTGTCTGCGGCTGGATATATGATGAAGCGCTTGGCTGCCCAGAAGAAGGCATCGCACCTGGTACTAAGTGGGAAGACATCCCTGATGACTGGACTTGCCCTGAGTGCGGCGTCGGTAAGCTTGATTTTGAGATGCTTGAGCTGTAGTAGATGACTCTCTAATTAGGACACTTCATGACAAAATCAAATGACATCAATAGTGCCAAATTGCCTGAAACGCTAGATAGCAATCTAGAAGAGCATCTGAATAACTACCCTACTCCTGAGTGGCGCAAACTTGGGGAGCATCAATGGCGCGACTCTGACTTGAGTAAGCATCTCTACCAAGCGATGATTGACATCGGCGATGGTATTGAATTGTGCGTCGAAGCTGGTGGCAACCCTAATAACCCGCCACTGCTGATGATTATGGGTCTAGGCTCACAGATGGTATTTTGGCCAGACAATTTTATTAAGCGCTTTATCGATGCTGGTTTTTTTGTGATTCGTTTTGATAATCGTGATATTGGCTTGTCCTCTAAAGTACAGATAGAAGGGCTGCCGCGTATTAGCCAGCTCAAGATGATGTTACGTCTGCAGACTGGATTATCTAATAAAAGCACACAGGTCGCTTATAACTTGACTGACATGGCTGAAGACACCGTACGTTTAATTAAAGCGCTCAAACTCGGTAAGACACATCTGCTTGGTGCCTCTATGGGCGGTATGATTGCTCAAATCGTAGCAGCACGTTATCCAAGTCTAGTGCAGCGAATGGCACTTATGTTTACCACGACCAATCGTGCGTTTCTAAAGCCACCTAAACCCAAACAGCTATACACCCTTATCAACCGTCCAGAGAGTCATTCTGAACGTGATATCGTGCGGCACAGTGTTTGGTTCATGAAAACGGTCGGCACACCAGGTCATGTCAATGTGCGTATGGTGCGTGAAATTGCTAAGATTCGCTATCAGCGCAATTTCCACCCGCTTGGTACAGTACAGCAGCTCAATGCTATCTTGGCATCAGGCTCTATCAGCCGATTTAGTAAACAAGTCAAAGCACCAACGATTGTATTACATGGTAGCGCTGATGGATTAATACCTGCCTCGCAAGGCCGAGTCGTTGCCAAAACTATTCCCAATGCTACCTTCCATCTCATCGAAGGTATGGCGCATGATATTCCAGAATATTATCAGCCCTATATGGTCGATTTGATTAGTAATCATTTATCAGGCAAATAGCTTTAAAAATTAGGTCCGTAAAATCTTAGCGTTGTAAAAAAGAGTGTAAAACCTATTGCTAACTTATAGGTTCTACACTCTTTTTGATTATTTCTTCAATCTGGGGAATTGCATCAATCACAAGCCACGCCAGCCCCTTCCTTATCAATACACATTTTATTTCCATTCTTCAGGTTACCAATCCACGCCTTACCATCTGTAAATACAAAGGATGGCTTACCTTGATAGCTATCCTTTGTATTTACACCGCTATTAGCAAAGCGAAAAGGAATCACCAGCTCACCGCCTAAATTGATAAAACCCCACTCTTCACCGATACGCACGCCAGCATATCCCTCAGAGAACGGACGTACTTCATCAAATGAGTACGTAATCATAATGACATCATTATCATCGACGAAACCCCATTTACCATCCTGCTGACGTGATTGAAGCGTCGTAAAACGTGCTGGTGTAGACTGTGATGCTGCGCTAGATTTATCGTTAGAAGAGCTAGGTTTATTCACTTGAGTGTCATTCTGTGCATTTGGATCACTCACTGCATTGCCATTTTTATCCACCCAACTGGTTGCACGGCCTTTGCGCACACGCGCCACCCCATTACGATAATTATCGATGTCATCAATCGCTGCCGAAAAAGAGACAACAGTACTGTTGGCTGTGTTGATCACACCATAGTTACCATCTTTTTTTACCACGATACGCCCATTCGATACAGGCCTTGCCCATCCTTGACTCTCTGTCAATATATCGTATATGGCTGGTACGACTTCACGCCCTTGCATATTAAGATAACCGACTCGATTATTACGCGTTACAGGTAACAGGCCGCCCGATAGTTTATCGGCATCGACCTTTTGATAACGTAATAAATCAACAGCTCGTTTCCCTTTTTTATCAATTAACGCCACTGGCGCACCATAGTCTTTGATCGCCAAAAAGTAACTACTACTGGATGTGCAGGACACGTTTTTGTAATAACTTTTTGGGATTTTACAACTAGCAGCTTGTGCATTGGGCATCAGAAACAATGCACTGGATAGAACCGTCATAATAAAACTGTATCGCGTTATTTTTGGTAGTAAACCAGACAATATATGTGGCTGTTTTTTTGATAGCAATCGTTGAAGCATAAATAAACCTAGACAAATAATATGTAGATTGTTTGGTATAACAAATGAGACGTTAAGTACATTGAATAAACGTTGCATTATATCGTCAATTCACTATACATGTGTTGCAACGTTAATATCGCTTAGAATGCTATACGCATACCATCTCTATAAAGAAGTCATTTGCATACTTTTTTCTTTTTTAAGCGCTCATACACTGATGCTCTGATACAAATACTTTGATATAACCGCCTTTATTTAACGACTATAAGTTAATTAAAAAAGTTAGCTATATCAATCACATTGGCTACCACATCCCTTCTAACATTCTCAGCAATTTCTTTCACAGCGATAGTTTCTTCATTCACCATAATAAATTATGATTTTGCCATTTCATTTCACGCTCAAAACCACGACAATATAGCTTTATGTCAACATAAGTTCTGACATAAGGCAATGATAATAAGAATGCTGTTATTCAAAATAATACTATAAGGACAAATTATGGCTATTGCTTCAACGCGATCTGCACCTATTGGCTTAGTCATTGGTTGTATCATTTTTGGATTGGGTAGTTTGATTGTCGCTCACGTCGATATTGGCGGATGGGCCATGTCATTTTGGCGATTGGCGGTTTCTGGTATTGTATTTGCTATATTGGCTAAGATAATGGGCCAACGTATGCCCAAATCAAGACGCGCCATTTGTTATGCGCTACTATCGGGGGCGTTTTTAGGATTAGATTTGGCGTTGTGGCATGAGAGTATTTATGCGGTTGGGCCTGGTATTTCGACGCTGCTTAACAGTCTGCAAATATTCTTCTTGGCCGCGATTGGATTTTTGTATTTCAATGAGCGTCAGTCTATCGTGCAGCTTATTAGTTTGTTTTTAGCCATGATAGGCGTGGCGATGATAGGCAGCCCTGAATTTGCACACAACACCGCTGCGACTTTGGGATTTGTCACTGGTATTGTATCAGGAGGGATGTTGGCTGCATCCATGACATTTATCCGTAAAACGCATGACACTGAACCGACGCCTATATTTATGCTAATGCAGCTGATCAGTGTTGGCGGCGTCTTAGCTATGATTATACCGATGTTTGTATTTGATACAGGCAATATCCTACCAAACACGTGGTCTGAGATTGGCTGGGTACTTATCTATGGTACGGTAATGCAGTGCTTAGCATGGGGGTTGATTGCCTACTCTATTCCTAAGCTATCTCTAGCACTGACTGGATTGCTATTGTTGACTGAACCTATTGCAGCCCTTGTCATTGATTATAGCTGGCTGGACAAGCCAATCAACACTTTACAGTGGAGTGGCGCACTATTAACGATGTTTGCTATTTACTTAGGCTCTTTAAAACCAAAACCACGTGCGCTTCGCCGCTATCGGTTTTTTTCCAGATTCTATAAGCGAGACTACAAATAATTCCGGCACTGTTATCCGTTACTATTGCTGTTCCAAACTGCTAATAAAAAGCGCCCATACTATTGATAGTATGGACGCTTTTTATTAGAGGAGATATATTTTGGCTGTTTTTACTCGATAGACTCAAGCTCCAATCTAATGAAATTTATTTAGCCTCAGAACTTTTATTGAATAACGCGTTCAACACGATAGCTGCTAAAGTAGCTGTACCAATACCGCCTAAATCAAAACCGCCTAAGTGCAAGCTAAAGTTACCAGTACCCATAATGACAGTAACTGCCGCGATGATTAGGTTGCTGTTTTTACTAAAATCAATATGGCTATCGATCCAGATTTTTATTCCAGCAACAGTGATAAGACCGAAGACGACGATAGAAGCACCGCCTAGTAGAGCTGCTGGTATGGTCTGAATGATAGCACCAAACTTTGGTGAAAGTCCCAATATGATAGCCACCAAACCTGCTACGACAAATATCGTCGTGCTATAGACTTTGGTAACCGCCATGACGCCAATATTTTCGGCATAAGTGGTAACACCTGTACCACCAAACCCTGCTGAAAAAGTCGTGGCTAAGCCATCGGCCAAAAATGCTCGACCCATATAAGGCGTCACACGAGACTTGGTCATACCCTCTACTGCTTTAAAATGCCCTAGGTTCTCAGCGACCAAAATAAAGGCTACAGGCGCAATTAGGATAATGGCGCTCATCTCAAAGCGCGGAGTATGGATGCTCGGTAGTCCAAACCATGAAGCGGCGGCTACCGTGCTAAAGTCAATCGCTGTACCAAAACCTAAAACATTGGTCATGACAAAATAAGCAACGTACGACAGCACTAGACCAACGAGTAACAATAAACGACGCAACATACCACGAGTAAATACCGCCACTCCACTAATGAGCAGTACAGTCAAAGTCGCCATCCAAGCATCAAACTGATTGGTAGACACACCTTGAATGGTTACTGGCGCCAAGTTAAGACCGATAATCATGACAATCGCACCTGTCACGATCGGCGGCATCAAACGCTCAATCCAACCTGTACCCGTCTTCATCACTAGCAGACCAATCAATGCATAAATAATTCCGCAGGCCATAATACCGCCTAGCGCAACATTTAGATTGTCATTGAAACCTGCACCTGCATAAGCGGTCACCGCGATGACTGGACCAATAAAAGCAAAGCTTGATCCCAAGTAGCTCGGCATGCGCCCACCGGTAATCATAAAGAACATTACTGTACAGATACCAGACATCAAGATGGCTAAGTTAGGATCGAACCCCATCAATAGAGGCGCAAGAACGGTTGCGCCAAACATCGCAAATGTATGCTGTATACCAAGCAATACACTCTTTGACGGAGGTAAGTAGTCATTGATACCGACTGGGTCACGGTCTAAGTCGCCCTTATAAGGACGCCATGTCGGAAACCAACGGCCATTTTCAAAGTCTGGATTGTGCGGATAATTGATAGCGGCTGAATCAATGCCTGCAGATTCCAAGGCATTTTGAGTCGATAGATCTTGAGCGCTATTGTCTGAAGCTGATGAAGGGTCTTTTTGAGATGCCATGCGCGCTTGTCCTATGTGAGCTAAGCTAAAGTAATAGGCTAGAATAACTGATAAAATAAGTACATCAATAAATAGCAGAGCCTTAAGTCTTTCTATCTATAATATGTCATCCCAATTCATTCATTTATGTTTTAATATGACAAACCAAAAGTATTATTTGGTATGATAACCATATCTCGCTAAATGTATGAACCCGAATACGTCTGACTAAAAAACTCAGTCTTTCTTAATTCGTCTTATTTTACGATGATAACCAACTTACAGGATGTTACATAGTTGTTGACTGCGAGCATGATAACGGAGTTTCAAAATAAATAAAAGTTATTATTCAACTGCTCTCTGTGCTCATTTACCTTACTACCTTTATAAATAGTGTCTCGCGCCCACCTGCTAACGGTGACTAGGCGTGATGGCTGTTTATTATATTTTTCACACAAGTGCCCAATGCAATAAATAAAATATGCTAAAGCGCTTAAATTTTTGGTGACTTATTATGATTAGTGTTTTTGACTTATTTAAAATCGGAGTCGGCCCATCCAGTTCGCATACAGTCGGACCGATGGTAGCTGCAAACTTGTTTTTGACCTCACTAACTGAGCAGATAGAACTAACTGCCGTTAAGACCATTGAAATTGAGTTGTATGGCTCGTTGGCAGCGACCGGAAAAGGTCATGCAACAGACACAGCTATACTATTAGGACTGCTTGGACATACGCCTAGCACGATAGACACACGCTTGACCAGTAGCTACCTGTCCCCTATTTTTTCTGACAAAATTCTCAATGTATCAGGTACGCATACGATTGATTTTGATACAGAGCAAGATATCTACTGGTATGACGATACGGTGCTGCCTTATCACCCTAATGCATTGACGTTACGCGCTATCTCGGCCGAAGGTGCTCGCTATCAGCAGACTTATTATTCAGTCGGTGGCGGCTTTGTCATTAATGAAGAAGATGCGACTAACCCTGACGAAGATCATGCTAGTCCAACCATCGATAGAGTTCCCTACCCGTTCAATAACGCAGCAGAGCTACTAGAGCAGTGTCGTGAACATGACTTGAGCATCAGCGAATTGGTATTAGCAAACGAATGTCATTTTCATACAAAAGAAGAAGTGTTTGCTTACCTAGATAGCATTTGGGAAGTAATGCAAGATTGCGTCAAACAAGGCTGTGAAAACGGTGGTATATTGCCAGGCGGTTTAGATGTAAAGCGCCGTGCTCAAGATTTGCATACGCAGCTGTGTGCTGAAAAAGATCAGCCTATCACCAAGGATGACAAATTAGCCGCTATGGACTGGGTCGATTTATACGCGCTTGCTGTCAATGAAGAAAACGCCAATGGTGGTAAAGTAGTCACGGCTCCAACCAACGGCGCAGCAGGTATCATTCCGGCAGTACTTCATTACTATCGTGACTTTTTGCCTAACTACAGCCAAGATGGTGTTCGTAAATTTTTGCTAAACGCTACTGCTATCGGTAGCCTTATCAAGCAAAATGCCTCAATTTCTGGTGCTGAAGTTGGTTGCCAAGGTGAGGTGGGTTCTGCATGCGCGATGGCAGGCTCTGCACTAGCAGAAATTATGAATGGTACACCAGCTAAATGCCTAAACGCGGCAGAGATTAGCATCGAACATAACTTAGGTCTTACTTGTGATCCTATTGGCGGTTTGGTTCAAGTACCGTGTATCGAACGTAATGCGATGGGCGCGGTCAAAGCCATTAATGCAGCACGCTTAGCCTGCAGAGGTAATGGTCAGCATTTCGTATCTCTAGACAAAGCGATAGAGACCATGAAGCAGACAGGTGCAGATATGTCTGATAAATATAAAGAAACAGCACGAGGCGGTCTGGCTGTCTATGCTGATAATAGAATCCCTACGGCAACGCGCGGTGTTAGTGTCAATTACAGTCAGTGTTAATTGCATTTTTAAAAAATAGCTTAGTAACAACAAAAAGGCCTCTAACGAATTAGAGGCCTTTTTGTAATATATAACTAATTTTGCTACATATTAATGTCAATATTATTCAGCAGTTTTTGATACCACCTCGTTTAGAATCCATACTGGCTGTACTACGTCAGAGCCTTCTGCTGTCATTGCTTCTTGGCGTACATCTAGAACATAGCGGTAGTTCGGCTCATAGGTGAAACCTTGAATATTACCATTTAACGTAGAGAAGTTTTTCTGATAGGTCTGACGGTATTGTAGGCACTGTGATTCAACCATGCTGCCATCAGTGGCAGTCAAGTCACATACTGCTTTGCGTGGTGCAACTTCTACTTCGAAACTTGGGATATTAACTACTTTGACGTTCATAGGTTGTCCTTCAACAACCATAGTGCGCTCGTTATCCATACCCATAGTAGAGCAACCAGAAAGTGCAAAAGTCGTCATCAGTGCTGCAAGTGCTAATTTTTTCATTATTCAATCCTCAGATAATTGTTATTGCTTATTTATTACTAGTTCGCTGTTGTCTAAACAAGCTTATTATTTTGAACACCTTATCTCACTTTGGTTAAAGCTAATAAGGCTGTTTGCTATTTACTGAAACCAGTATAGGTCGTAATTTGTCTTGCTCTCTATGACTGCTTTGTAAAGTAACGTCAGCTTTTGCAACTGATGTTAATAAAGCGTATTAAATAACAGAGTGATTTGCTACTGAGCAGATGTTTGACATTAAAAAGCCAGAACAATATTTGTTCTGGCTTTTCTATAACTACGTAAAATTTGTATTATTAAAAATTACTAGCTACGATAATCAGCGTTTATTTTAACGTAATCATATGATAAATCGCAGGTATAGACAGTATCGCTCGCATCACCACGTGCAAGGTCGATATGTATGGTAATTTCAGGTCGACTCATAACGGTCTTGCCCGCCTCTTCTGTATAATCAGGTGCGACACCGCCATTTTGGCAAATCATCACTTCATCCAAGTACACATCGACTCGCTCTGTGTCTAGGTCTTCGATACCAGCATAACCCACTGCTGCTAATATACGTCCCCAGTTAGCATCACTGGCAAAAAATGCCGTTTTTACTAAGGGCGAATGTGCGACTGCATAAGCCACATCGCAGCATTCTTGCGTGATTTGACCGCCAGTCACCTTGACCGACATGAATTTGGTCGCGCCTTCGCCATCACGTACAATCAATTGTGCTAAACGAACAAACACGTCGGCTAATGCATCAAATACTGGCTGATAATGTGGATGCTCTGGGCTGTCGATCATATCTGAGCTAGCTGCACCTGTTGCAATCAACACACAACAATCATTGGTTGAGGTGTCACCATCAACAGTAATACGGTTGAAAGACTGCTCGTTGATAGCGCTTAGCATCTCTTGCAGTAGATCAGCAGCGATATTAGCATCTGTCGCCACATAGCCCAGCATCGTCGCCATATTTGGGCGTATCATTCCTGAACCTTTAGACATACCAGTGATGTGATAGTTAGTACCTGCTACATCAATTTTTTGGCTGGATAATTTGGGAATAGTATCCGTCGTACGAATGCCATTAGCAGCAGCCAGCCAGCTATCAGTCGCTAGATTAGCCAATGCATCATCTAGACCTGCAATGACCGCATCACTATTTAATGGTTCACCAATCACGCCAGTGGAAAAAGGCAATATCGTATTGGTATCTACATCAGCCTTTTCAGCCAATGCTGTACAGATATCAATAGCACGGCGTTTGCCATCAGCACCCGTACCTGCATTTGCATTACCTGTATTAGTAATTAAATAGCGCGGACTGACCTTAGCAAAGTGCTCACGCAATACTCGAACTGGTGCGGCGCAAAAGGTGTTTTTAGTGGTGACAACCGCAGTAGTGGCTTTATCAGATATTTCGATGACGACTAGATCATCGCGGTCTTTATAACGAACACCTGCCGCTGTAGCACTGAGCTTAATGCCCTCGATAGGATAGATAACATCAGGTACTGATACATTTCCAACAGCCATAATAAAATCCTTATTTCTCAATTTTTATCGTTATTAACGGAATACGAAGTGATAAATAGTACAGTCCATTTCAAAACTATTCAGATACCAAAAGAACTGGCTTCAGCTCTATAACTAGTAAACTGAGCAAGCTGATTGTCGTACCTAGTTTACATAAGATTGACCATATAGGTATCACGGTATATGAGTATTACGCTTTATTTAAGTCAAATGCTGACCAAATCGGTGCATGATCAGACGGTTTTTCCATAGCACGAAGCTCATAACTGATACCAGCATCGATACATTTACCGATTAGGTCTGATGTACATAGAATATGGTCAATACGCAAACCGCGCTTAGGTTCATCATTGAAGCCGCGACTGCGATAATCAAACCAACTGTATAACTCGGCGCTCTCTGGATAGTGAAGTCGGTAAGTATCTGTCAGCTCACGTGACATCAATGCTGAGTACCATTCGCGCTCTTCTGGCAAAAATGAGGTTTTTCTATTTTTTAACCAGCGTTTGGCATTAACTTCTCCAATACCAATATCGATATCTTCTGGTGCAATATTCATATCACCCATGACAATAATCGAACGGCCTTCCGCTTTTAACGTATCAATATAAGCCATCAAATTGGCATAATAAGCGCGCTTCATCGGAAATTTGGTCGGGTGATCTTGGCTCTCTCCTTGCGGGAAATAACCATTGAGTACATCCACTTCACGACCTTCAAACTCATAGCGTGCATGAATAAAGCGCTTTTGGGCTTCTTCATCTTCGCCAGGGAAACCTTTTTGTACAAACACAGGTGCAGCTTTTGATAATAGTGCAACGCCGTAATGCCCTTTTTGTCCAAAATACTCTACGTGGTAGCCTAGGCTTTCGATATTGCCAAGCGGAAACTGATCATCATGAACCTTGGTTTCTTGTAGGCCCATGACATCAGGATCGATTACCTCGCGCACCGCCTCAAGCTGATGCTGACGTGCACGGATACCATTGATGTTAAAACTGACAAAACGGGTCATAAACTGTCCTATACTGATTGGTTAGAATATAGCGCTCATATAAGAAGGTGAAATATAAACGACTATGATAACAAATGTAAGCGGCTCTAGCGGTTGCGCGGCCTGATATCTTGAGCTAGAGTAACTCTTATTATAAGCACTATCTATTATTGGTCTATCTGAAACACTTTTATTCAACAAAATTTATCAAAAATATCGAGCATCGCTATGACAACAACTGAGCAAAAAAATAAAACATCAGCCCTAAATAATGATATCAAACCGTTATTTGCTAAAGACTACAACGTCTATATTAACCATACTGATGCTGGCGGTATAGTCTATCACGCCAATCATTTGGTATTTTTTGAAAACTGTCGACGCGACTGGTTTACTGAACTAGGTTTAAATGGGTATTTTTTGCAAACTGACAGCGGTGACGTGCAGCATTTTGTCGTGAGTCAGGCAGACTTACAATACAAAAGAGCGATTCTGTTAGATGAGGTGATTAGTGTACGTATTGATAAAGTTGAGCTAAAACCTGCCAGCATTATATTTTATCAAAGCATTCATCGCCACTTACCAAATCATGGATCTACCGAAACAGACAACAGTCAGCTACTAAGCAACACCAAAATCGTTATTGCTTGCGTGCAAAACCTTGTCAAACCAGAGCCAATGGCTGATGACAAAATAGACGGTGAATCAGACAATGCAATGACTACTATACCAATGCGTCCTATTCGTGTACCGAAAAAACTGCACGATAAGATCAAACAGGCCATCGATGAGCAAGTAAATGGTTAACAGTGAAACGCTATGAGTATGGATACGGATAGAGTGTTATTTAAATTTGATCATCTATGGGTACATAGCAGACGAACGATAAGTACTCATAGCATCAAGAATAGCAAAGAAGCCTCGAATAAAACTTCTATACCGTCTAGCATTTATCAAAAGTGGACAAATAAACTAGCCACAAACACATCACTGGATAAAGAACTACCAACTCATGATCGAGCGCTAATAAGAGGGGCAAGTGGCACACTATTGTCAGGACAAGTCACTGTTTTGACTGGAGCATCTGGTAGCGGTAAATCAGTATTGCTGCGAGCATTAGCAGGATTACTACCATTGAACAGCGGCACTGTTCGTTTGCACGGTGATGATAAGCCGAGTAATACTTATCGCGATATTCATGAGACTGCACCTGTACTGTGGCGCAAGCACGTTGCCCTACTCGCTCAGCATCCGCAGTTGTTGGACGGTAGTGTCCTTGAAAACTTAAAAATGCCTTATCAATTGCATGCTCATCAGTCGCAAACTTTTGATAGAGACTGGCATGTTGCTCAGCTTGAACATTTGGATAGAAGCACAGATTTTTTGCAACAAGACGCCAAGCATTTATCTGGTGGCGAGCGCCAACTGGTCAATACACTACGTCTATTGCAACTAAACCCGCAGGTTCTGTTGCTAGATGAACCAACGGCTGCTTTGGACATTGACACCTCAGCACAACTAGTCAACTTACTCATCAACTGGTTGCATACAGATGCACAGCGCACACTACTATGGGTGACTCACGATACAAAAGACATTATGCCTTTGGCCGATAGACACTGGCATATGCAAGCAGGTGTACTCACCGCAGATTCTTGAAGAACTTTTATACAAGAATATTTAATCAAATGATTAAGTCTTCGTATAGTTGCTAAAAAATTTGGCACATTAGCAACCTCATGCCTCCCCTTATATTATTACTATAACTACTTCCACAATAAGCTCATATGAGTGGTACGAATGATATGCAAATATTTCTCACTTATAGTGATATCGCTCTTGCCAGCAGTCTGATTATCATCGTACTCCTCATCTCTCGGCGATTACGCTTAAAGCTAAGCAAAACACTTCTGATAGCGGCACTTCGTACCATCATACAGCTTAGCTTTATCGGACTGATATTGGCGTGGATTTTTGCACGTGAACAATGGTATGAAGTATTGCTTATTTTGACAGTCATGACTTTAATTGCAGGAAGTGCCGCCAAAAATCGCGTTAAGCGCAGTTATAAAGGATTACTGACAGATACGCTATTGGCAGTCGGTATCTCAGCAATACTGGTAACGACGATTGCAATTATCACGATTTTGAATGTTCAGCCTTGGTATACACCGCAATTTATTATTCCTATATTGGGTCTAATACTAGGGAACTCTCTGACTGCCATCTCATTAACGAGCAATCAATTGATCGAATCCTTTCATGAGCAAGCTGGACGTATAGAGATGATGCTCAGTCTATCCGCTCAGCCATTCGAAGCCGTCCATGAGCAAATAAAAGCAGCAATCACTAATGGCATGACTCCAACTTTAAACTCTATGCTAGTCGTCGGTATCGTTAGCTTACCAGGTATGATGACTGGTCAAATACTAGCAGGTGCTGATCCTACTCAAGCCGTACGCTACCAAATAGTCACTATGTTCCTGATATGTGCCAGCAGCACACTGGGCTGCACTATTAGTGCGTTACTTATCTATCGACGGTTTTTTAATAATCGTGAGCAGTTTTCTCTTCCGCAATAATTTTGATATTCGTTCTCTATTAACCTACTTACATCGTTTGAATATTACTTTGTTTTTGGAGCTTTATAGATATTAAATTCTTTAATAAGAATATATGTACTGCTCAGTACTGCTTCCTAATATTTTTTTAAGCTTGATTCATGCTAATGTATTGCTCAAATGTATCGTTTTTTTTGGTACCTGAGTTGTCACAAACAAATGAATAGTTTTAGAACAAACACTACTGCTGTTACTAAAACTTCTGTTCTGTTTGATGCTTTGTCCAAATAATTATTGAATAAAGCACATATCAGCGATAAAAAATCGCGGTTAATCAATAGACAAGGATGCTATTGACTATGATACATACCGCTTAAAACAAGTAGTGGTTTGTACTACTGATAAGCTGACAACTACCCTCTTAAATTACTTTAGCCTATATCAAATCGCAAGGATGCTAACTATGATATCGAACAAACCTTGGCTCTCTCAATATCCAGCCGGCGTGCCAAAAACCATCAATCCTGATAGATATAGCAGTATTATGGAGCTGTACGAAGAGTGTTTCGATCGCTTCCGTGGGCATCCAATGAGCATTTGTATGGGAGTAACCCATACTTATGGTGACGTTGATAATGCTTCACTTGCAGTAGCAGCATGGTTACAAGCTCAAGGCTTGCCAAGAGGTAGTGTCGTCGCTCTAATGATGCCAAATGTACCTCAGTACCTACCTATTATGATTGGGATATTGCGTGCAGGCTATGTATGCACCCCTGTAAACCCACTATATACTGGCCGAGAACTACGTCATCAGCTCAATGACTCTGGTGCTCAAGCGATTTTTGTAGTCGATAACTTTGCTCAAGCACTTGAGCAAGTCATTGAAGAAACGGCTATCAAACGCGTCATCCTATCAAAGATGGGTGATATGATGGGTTTGAAAGGTATTTTGGTTAATACGATTATTCGTCAGGTCAAACGTCTGGTTCCGAAATATAACCTGAACGATCCTAAATACAATGTCACCAAATTCCCTGAAGTACTGAAAAAAGGAAAAAACTTACCTTTTCAGCAGCCAACCATGTCTTTGGATCACAAAGCATTTTTGCAATATACAGGTGGTACTACAGGACTCTCAAAAGGCGCCATTTTATCACAACGTAATATTGTGGCCGCAGCGATGCAATCAGAAGCTTGGACCCGCCCTATCACGTCTGAAATTAATGAAGTGTATATCAACATGGTGATGGCCTTACCGCTCTATCATATTTTCGCATTTATGCTCAGCCTACTTGGTATGCGCTCAGGCTATACTTTTATTTTGGTACCCAATCCACGCGATATTCCTGGATTTGTCAAAACTTTATCCAAGCAACCATTCCATATCTTCCCTGCAGTCAATACGCTCTTCAAAGGATTGCTTGATAATCCAAACTTTGAAAATTTAGACTTCAGCTCTCTACGTATCTCACAGGCTGGTGGGATGGCTGCAACTGAGCAGACTGCGAAACGCTGGTTAGAGGTGACTGGCTGTGCGATGATCGAAGGTTGGGGCATGACAGAAGGCGTCGCCGTCGGTACTGCCAACGTTATTACAAATCGTGAGTTTAACGGTACTATCGGAGTGCCAGCACCTGGTGTAGATGTCATCATTATTGATGAAGACGGCAGGCATGTAGAACTGAACGAGGGTGGCGAGCTGTGTATAAAAGGCCCTAACGTCACTTCTGGATACCTGAATAGAGACAGTAGTGCTGATTTTACTAGCGATGGTTATTTCCGTACGGGTGACATCGTCAGCATGGATGACAAGGGATACATTAAACTGCTAGACCGTAAAAAAGACATGATTCTAGTATCAGGTTTTAATGTTTTCCCGAACGAAATTGAATCTGTGATGCTTGACTGTGACGGCATTCTTGACTGTGCAGTAATTGGTATTCCTGATAGCCATCAAGGTGAAACCGTTAAAATATATGTGATCCCTAAAGATAATAATGTTACTAAAGAAGTGGTTACAGATTTTGCATTAGATAATTTAACTGGCTATAAATGCCCACGTCACATTGAGTTTGTGAGCGACCTGCCGAAAAGTAATGTTGGTAAAGTACTACGTCAAAAATTGCGTGAAAAACACAAAGCAGACTACCCTCAAATGTAAATACTCATCTACTGCTTAGGAAGCATAAATATATTTTCATTTAAGAGTATCTTACAATAATTATAAGATACTCTTTCCCTATACTCATATTTTGTTATTTATTTTTAGAGCTGTCTTATTACAACGAATATTTATATGGGATTTTCTGAATAAAACCTATACTAATTATTTGATAGTAAAGTAGATTACTTTTAGAGTCATTGTCTAATCATCCAACATATATTATTTTATTTATCAAATTTAACTGTAAACTATCAAGTTCTTGTATAAAAATAACTAGAATAGTTGTAGTTATGTTAATGTGTCGTCAAAATGTGTCACTATACTTTCTGCTATTTTAATCCTATATAATCATGGCTAATATCGATTGATTAGCAGTATTTGTTAGTAGCTATTTTCATCACCAAAAACATTGATTGATCTGTTTAATTTATTGAGCTATTTGTGCTCTATGGTTAAATAAAATTTTATAGAGGCCCCGTATCTTAGCAGTATGTGAATATATAGGATAGCACTCGACAATTTATCGCTAACGGAACAGTAATTTAAATTGTTGACATGGATGTGACTACTTTTTTATAGAGCCTTAAATGACGAATATTTAAGGACGCTAATCATGACAATAGATAAACCTTGGCTCGCTCAATACCCGGAAAACGTGCCTAAGACAATTAATCCTGATCAGTACGAAAGCCTTATAGAATTATATGAAGAGTGTTTCAACCGCTTCCGTATGCATCCAATGACTATCTGTATGGGTGTTACGCATACTTATGGTGATGTTGATAATGCTTCACTTGCAGTAGCAGCATGGTTGCAGGCTCAAGGTTTGCCTAAAGGTAGTGTCGTTGCTCTAATGATGCCAAATGTACCCCAGTACCTGCCGACTATGATTGGTATCCTACGAGCAGGTTACGTATGCACCCCTGTGAACCCACTATACACAGGCCGTGAGCTGCGTCACCAGTTAAATGACTCAGGTGCTCAGGTTATCTTTGTTGTTGATAACTTTGCCCAAGCCCTAGAGCAAGTCATTGAAGAGACCAATATCAAACGCATCGTGCTGTCAAAAATGGGCGATATGATGGGGCTAAAGGGTATTTTGGTCAATACGGTCATCCGTCAGGTCAAACGCTTAGTTCCGAAATACAACTTGAACGATCCTAAATATAATGTCACTAAATTCCCTGAAGTATTGAAAAAAGGGAAAAACCTACCCATTCAAGCACCAAAAACCACCCTACAACAAAAAGCTATTTTACAGTATACCGGTGGTACTACAGGACTGTCTAAAGGTGCCGTTTTGTCTCAGCGTAATGTCGTCGCTGCTGCTATGCAATCAGAAGCATGGTATCGACCTGTGACCTCAGGTATCAATGAGGTGTACATCAACATGGTAATGGCCTTACCGCTCTACCATATTTTTGCCTTTATGCTTAGCTTGCTCGGTATGCGTTCAGGTTATACCTTTATACTGGTACCCAATCCGCGTGATATGCCAGGGTTTGTCAAAACTTTATCAAAGCAACCGTTCCACATCTTCCCTGCGGTCAACACACTATTCAAGGGATTACTTGATCAGCCAAACTTTAAAAACTTAGACTTTAGTTCATTGCGTATCACTCAAGCTGGTGGTATGGCTGCAACCGAACAAACAGCAGCACGTTGGTTAGAAGTAACTGGTTGCCCTATGGTTGAAGGTTGGGGTATGACCGAGGGTGTCGCAGCAGGTACTGCTAACGTTATCACTGACCGCAAGTTTAACGGCACGATTGGTATACCTGTTCCTAGTGTTGATATTATTGTAGTAGATGATAACGGCGAACGTGTGGGTCTAAACCAAGCGGGCGAGATGTGCATTAAAGGCCCTAACATTACATCTGGGTACTTTAATAAAGATAATACTAATGATTTCACCAGCGATGGTTATTTCCGTACAGGTGATATTATTAGCATGGACGAAAAAGGTTATATTACCTTACTAGACCGTAAAAAAGACATGATCTTAGTATCAGGTTTTAATGTATTCCCGAATGAAATTGAATCAGTCATGCTCGACTGTAATGGTATCGTCGATTGCGCAGTGATTGGCATTCCTGATGCACATCAAGGTGAAGCCGTCAAAATTTACATTGTGCCTGCTGATAACAATGTCACTAAAGAAGTTATTAAAGATTTCGCACTAGACAACTTAACGGGTTACAAATGCCCACGCCATATTGAATTTGTCAGTGAATTGCCGAAAAGTAATGTTGGTAAAGTGCTGCGCCAAAAATTACGTGAACAGCATATGTCTGATAACCCTCAAACGCTCTGATCTTAAGCACTACATAACTAGGCACTACATAATTAAAAAATCAAAATATAAAAAAGCCCTCTACTTAGTAGGTAGAGGGCTTTTTTTGACTTCTACATAGCTACTTATTTGCTTTGTTGATCACTTGCAATGGCATATACTTCATTGCCTTACCTACAATAGACCATGGTAGACTAGGTACATAGGCCTCATCTACACCCACTTCAATCGCCGTAACGATAGCCTTAGTTCCTGTATCAGTATCTACTTCGAACGGTAATGGTTTGGCATTTTCATTGATTTCAGTACGAATATAGCCTGGATAAATGGTGGATACTTTAATCGGTAACTTGGTTAATAGCATATCAGCCCGAATACCTTCTGCCAAATGCGCCAAGCCAGCTTTACTAGCACCATAAGCTGTTAGATGTTTGGGCATACCACGAACGGCTGACATGCTTGATATCACCACTAGATGACCACTATTTTGCGTCCGAAAAATATTCATGGCGGCTTCACACTGTGCTAATGCTGAGATGAAGTTAATTTCAACAGTACGTCGGTTAGTCTCAAAGCGACCTTTGCCGATTCGACGACTTTCGCCAACACCAGCATTTACAATCACTCTATCGATATGACCAAAGTCAGTAGTAAATGCATCAAACACTTCAAAGATCGCATCATAGTCACTGACATCTAATGTTCGGCATTCGACTCGGATATCAGGATATTTGTCCATCAGTTCTGACTTTAGATGTTCCAAACGATCAATACGACGCGCACATATCGCTAAGTTATATCCTAGTTTGGCGAAAAGCTTCGCCATCCCCTCGCCTAGACCTGAACTAGCACCTGTAATAAGCACCGTTTTACCTTTGCCTATTTGCTGCTTGTTCAAATCTTTTAGATAACTTGAAGGCCGAACGGCGCTTACTATCTGATTTTTACGATGGCGAGCATTGTTAGCGACCAACTTTACTAGTTTGTTTTGCATGCACGGTCCTTTGTATGTCGATATTGCACAGAAACGAATTGGTATTTCTTTAGTATAAACGTGTATGGAGTTTATACAACACTATACTATTCACAAAATAATGCGCAGATTTATCGCCATGTGACGAACGGTTTTCCATCAGAGAACAAATGACTGTACTCATTCAAAGATAACAAGCGAGAACTTTGGTTCTTTAAAGTAATAGAAGTCACACCAGTATTGACCAAACTTTTATTCAGTTGATAAGCTGTCTGACTACCTTGTCGCAGTAACTGTGCAGTAATTGCTGCAATGACGCCGCCTGACGTAAATACAAGCACGGTACTGTTCTGATCCACGCTCATGCTTGCTACTTTTGTACGTACTTGTTCAAGTGCTTGCTGTGCACGATTATTAAACTGCGGCCAACTTTCAAGATAGTCTTGATCATTGTCACCACCATGCCAGCGTTGCATCGCTTTATCAAATAGCTCAGCCAATCGCGTGGCGGGCGATTCTGCTTTGGCGATTTCAGCTGAAATATCAGATCGACTACCCGATGCCTCTGCTGACTTAATAAACACGTCTTTGTGATTAAACTCATCAAACTGCGGTAAAATATAGCTATCAGGTTGATCAAAATTGATTGCGGACGCCTTAAGCGTGCCATCACTATCATGGCTATGTACAGACGACTGATAGCTCTCCCAAAAATGACGAGCTGAATCTTGCTGCCGTACCAACCTACCAGTAAATATGGCATCAATACGCCGCTGCGTGGCTGCATAGTGCTGACCCAGCATTTTCGCCTGTATAGTGCCTAGCTCTGAGAGCTGGTCATAGTTTTCTTGTCCAAAAGACGCTTGGCCATGACGTGCTAAAAGTATGGTTGTCATAAATTATTACCTTTTATCATATTTGCTAAAGTACGATTTGCTGAGTGCTTACACTTCAGGAGAGTCAGGTGCTTTTGCAAAATAGCCTTTTGGTAAAATACTTTTGACAACTGTTTGAACAGGGTTTGGCAACTGCTCAATAGCAGCAGCATCTACGCCTATGTCTGCTAAATGCGGCTGAACATGCGCATTGAATAGCGTCTCACCTTCGTATTGAGCAATAAGTTTTAGACACTTGGCATGCATGACATGGATAGCAAGCCATGCGTTTTTGAATGTTGGATTGGTGGTTTGCTTATGATAATAGCGATAGTAGATTTGCTGAATGATACCTGATAGGCGGAACAAGCCGAATACCTCATAAAAGGTCCAGTTATCTATCTCTAAACCAGACTTTTTTAGATAGTAATCAACCACTTCATCACGTGTCATCATGCCTTCTAAATGTGTTGGCTGGCGACGGAACTGCTGCATGATGATATTGTCATCTTCTTCGATCCAATAGGCCAATGCACTACCCAAGTCCATCAACGGATCGCCAAGCGTTGCCATCTCCCAGTCAAGCACACCAATAACTTTAGTCGGCTCGTCTGCATCGAGTATGACATTGTCAAAGCGCCAATCATTATGAATGATACAAGTTTTGCTATCCGCAGGCGTGTGTTTAGCAAGCCATTGTCTAACTAGTGCAAAGCTTGGTACGTTAGGCGTCTTAGCCTTAACATAACGTCTGTCCCAGCCACTAATTTGACGTTCGCAGTAGCCTTCACCGCGACCCAAACTAACCAAATCAGGATGCTCGGTATAATCTATCTGATGTAACTCTACCAAAGCGTCTAGTACGTTGGTACAAAGCAGACGCGTTTGCTTAGGATTTAGATCGATACCTTCCGGCAATTCTGCACGAGGGATAATACCTTCCATCCGCTCCATCACATAAAAATCAGCGCCGATAACAGTTTCATCCGTACATAGTGCAATCATTTCAGGCACATAAGGATAGGCATCTTTCAACGCCTTTTGGACAGTGTATTCGCGTACCATGTCATGTGCAGATTTTGCTTTCGTGCCCTTTGGTGGACGACGTAATATGAGATCTTGGTTTTTGTCTTCACCTTCATACTGTAATCGATACGTCCAGTTTGATGCACCGCCCGAAAACTGAGTAACAGTAGGCTCGCCTACTACGTCGACACCTTGAGCGCGAAGCCATTCACTAATTGCTTTGGCATCAAGCTCTTCGCCCTCTCGTACGGCACCGCCTTTGTCTAGTACTTTATTATCAGTTGCCATGAGACATTCCTTATCATGTGATTATTTATTTTTATAACAGATATGAGTGATAAAAATTCACTACTAAATTGATAATAGTGAATTTTCAATTGGTATTACAATTGGCATATTCTTAATAACAGTTGTGTGAGCAAATCAAAATCGACTCACACAACTGTTTATCAGAATTAAGCTTTATCAGATTTAGTAGGACGACTAAAACCTTGACGCTTTAACTCTAGCTTGGCAATCATTGTTTTATGTACTTCATCAGGACCATCTGCTAAACGTAACACACGTGCTTGGGCGTAAAACCCTGGCAACATCGTGTCTTGACATACACCCATTCCACCATGGATTTGGATAGCCATATCTACTACTTCTTGCAATACAGTTGGCGCCACTACTTTAATGGCTGAGATTTCAGTTAGTGCTTTTTTGGTGCCTTGAGCATCCATTTTTTGTGCTGCATACAGTGTTAGCAAGCGGGCTTGATCAATTTTGATACGGGCCTCGCTGATACGCTCAAAGTTACCACCCAATTGCAGTAGCGGCTTGCCAAATGCGGTACGTGACATCCCGCGATTTACTGCCAGCTCCATGGATTTTTCGGCAGCACCAATACAACGCATGCAATGATGAATACGTCCTGGCCCTAAGCGACCTTGCGCGATCTCAAAGCCCATACCAGGTCCACCAATAAAGTGACTAACTGGCACACGGACATTCTCAAAGCTAATTTCACCATGTCCATGCGGTGCATCATAATCACCAAAGACTTTGAGCATGCGCTTGATTTTCACCCCTGCGGTTTTAACTGGCACAAGTACCATAGAGTGCTGATGATGACGGTCTGCACTTTCATCTGCGGTATATGCCATCACAATCAAAACATCAACTGCTGGATCACCAAGACCAGATGACCACCACTTGCTACCATTGATTACAATCTCATCACCCTCGACGACAGCGGTTGCTTGCATGTTGGTCGCATCACTAGAGGCCACATCAGGCTCAGTCATACAAAACACAGAGCGTGTTTCGCCTGACAATAGCGGAGTCAGCCATTTTTCTTGCTGTTCTTGAGAGCCATAACGCCATAGCAGTTCCATATTGCCACTATCAGGTGCATTGCAGTTGAATACATGTGGTGCAAGTAAACTGCGACCAGTCAACTCTGCGATAGGCGCATAATCAGTAACTGACAGTCCTGCACCTAACGTGTCATCAGGTAAGAATAAATTCCACAGGCCCTCTTCACGAGCTTGCTTACGTAGATTTTCGTAGGCTTCTGGCCATTCCCAGTTTTCCCAGTTGCCATCAGGATTTTTTTTGTGACATTCTTCCCAAAACTGCGCTTCGATGGGTTCAATGTGCGTTTCGATGAATGCTTTGACTTTGGCATGCATGGCTTGACCATGTTCTGTTGCGGTAAACATTAAATTGTCGTTAGACATAAATGACTTCCTTTTCTTTATTAATTGATTGTCTAAATCATGTGTTAATAAAAGTTCCATGAGAACTTTAGTGCACGCACGTATACTGTTTTCCGTGTGCTTCATTTATAACACAGCAATTGTCAATAAACAGTAAAAAGGCGCGACCAGCTAGGCCACGCCTTTTACAAAATATAAACAATGTATCTAAAAAATATTGAGCCGTAAATTACTGCTATTTAACTATCATAATGATAACTAACACTATTTCAAAATATTTAAGCGGCTGTTTAGGTCGAAACGTGCCAGTGCATCAGGTAATTTATCTACAGCGATGCTCAATGTTGCTTCTGCTGCTTGAGCCAAACCTAACTTTTCTGCTAACGTCGGCTTCTGACGCGAATACAATGCATATACTTCATTATCTTCCATACGCTCCAAAATATAGCTGTCTGATGTCTGCAGGCTATCAATTAAGTTAAGCTTCAACGCATCTTCACCATACCAATGCTCACCCGTGGCTACTTTGGCAACATCGAGTTCTGGACGATAGGTATTAACGAAATGCTTGAATAGCTCATGCGTCTGCTCTAGCTCTTCTTGGTATTTGGCGCGGTCTTCGGTATCATTTTCACCAAATACAGTTACTGTGCGCTTATAGTCACCAGCAGTAAACATCTCATAATCGACGTCATGGTTTTTTAGCCATTTATGAAAATTTGGTAGTTGCGATACCACACCAATTGAACCAATGATAGCGAATGGCGCTGCTATTATATTATCTGCAACACAAGCCATCATATAGCCGCCGCTCGCCGCCACTTTATCGACACAAACAGTCAATTTTAGGCCAGCATCTTTTAAGCGAACCAGCTGTGCTGCCGCCAGACCATAGCCATGTACCAAACCACCGCCTGATTCAAGACGTACGATAACCTCGTCACCTTTGTTTGCTGTGCTAATTAGACTGCTGATTTCTTCACGCAAATGTTTGACCGCAGTTGCTTTGATGTCACCGTCGAAATCGAGCACAAAAACTTGTGCCTTTTCATCGGTATGTTTTTTCTTATTCTTAGTTTTTGCTTTCAGTGCTTGCTTGGCTTTTTTGGCCATGGATTTTTTGAACTGTTTGAGGGCAGCTTTGCCTTGAGTCGCCTCCATCAAATCTTCGCGGCGCTGCTTTTGAGCATCGTTTAGGTGACGTATTTTAAGCTCAACAGGGTTTTTAGGGGGATGAGATAGCATGTTTATAAATCCTCAAGTCATTAAATATATTAATATTGCTGTTTTTATTAGCGTGCGATTGATATGTGCACACTAGGCAGTGTTTTCAAGCATGATGACAATATTTAACCCAATACAAATATCCCTGAATAAATACGTCTAATACTTGTATATTCCCATTATTTGATTGAACTCAGCTGGTTGTATAACAAAGGGAGATTAGGCATAATATGCGTTTATATCAAATTTTCTGCAGCCAACGTGATGACCATATGTCTTAATCGCGTTGTTTGTGTGTTTTTTTTGCAAATAGCTTGAAACGCACCGCAATGGCTGCATTATTGTACTTTGAATTGGGCTGATAACTGGATAACCATATTATGACGCATAGCGAATACCGAGACGAATATTGCGGAGCTGTAACCGAAAGCTTAATTGATCAAACCATTAGTGTCGTAGGCTGGGTACATCGTCGTCGAGATCACGGTGGCGTGATTTTTTTAGACATGCGTGACCGTGCTGGTATCTTACAGGTCGTCGTTGATCCTGATACTCCAGAAGCTTTTGCGACTGCTGATGCAGTACGTCCAGAATACGTGCTAAAAATTACTGGTCGTGTACGTCGTCGTTATGAGGGTACTGAAAACGCTAATATGACCAGTGGTCAAATTGAGCTATTGGGCAAAGAGATTGAAGTATTAGCCAAATCTGAAACACCGCCATTCCCATTGAATGACGAAAAAAGCACAGTATCAGAAGACTTGCGCCTAAAATATCGTTATCTTGATATGCGTCGTCCGCAAATGCAAGAGCGTATGGTGTTCCGTGCTAAGGCAACCTCAGCGATTCGTCGTTATTTAGACGATCATGGTTTCTTAGACGTTGAGACACCGATTCTAACTCGTGCAACGCCTGAAGGTGCGCGTGATTATCTTGTACCATCACGTACTCGTCCAGGTAACTTCTTTGCCCTGCCGCAGTCACCACAGCTATTTAAGCAATTATTGATGGTTTCAGGTTTTGACCGTTATTATCAAATTGCTAAATGCTTCCGTGATGAAGATTTACGTGCCGATCGTCAGCCTGAATTTACTCAGGTGGATATCGAGACGTCTTTCTTGAACGAAGAAGAAATCATGAACATCAACGAAGGTCTGATCAAGCATTTATTCAAGACCATGATGGACGTTGAGTTCGAGCAGTTCCCACGCATGACTTACGCAGAAGCAATGCGCGACTATGCATCAGACAAGCCTGACCTACGTATTCCTCTAAAGTTAGTTGACGTTGCAGATTTGATGAAAGACGTTGACTTTAAGGTGTTTGCTGGTCCTGCTAACGATCCTAAAGGCCGCGTGGCTGCTCTACGTATCCCTGGTGGTGCGTCATTAAGCCGTAAGCAGATCGATGCTTATACCAAGTTCGTTGGTATTTATGGCGCACGTGGTTTGGCTTATATCAAAGTCAATGACGCTAGCAGCATTAATAACGGTGTGGACAAAGAGTCTGGCCTACAGTCTCCAATCATCAAAAACATGACTAACGATGTACTTGTTAGCTTGATCGAGCGTACTGCTGCAGAAGATGGCGACATTATCTTCTTTGGTGCGGACAAAGCCAGTGTCGTGAACGACGCGATCGGCGCATTACGTCAAAAAATCGGTCTAGACCTTGAAATGACGACTTGCGAGTGGGCACCACTTTGGGTCACTGACTTCCCAATGTTTGAAGAAACTGAAGATGGTCGTTGGACGTCCATGCATCATCCGTTCACTAAGCCTAAAGGCTCAGTTGAAGAATTGAAAAACAACCCAGAATCTGCCCTCTCTATCGCTTATGACATGGTATTGAACGGTACTGAGATTGGTGGTGGTAGCTTACGTATCAATACTTATGATATGCAGCAAGCTGTCCTTGAAGCTTTGGGTATCGGTGAGCAAGAAGCTGAAGACAAATTTGGTTTCTTACTTGATGCACTAAAATTTGGTGCGCCACCGCATGGCGGCCTAGCATTTGGTTTGGACCGTTTGATTATGCTCATGGTAGGCGCAAGCTCTATCCGTGACGTTATCGCCTTCCCAAAAACCAAAACTGCTGATTGTCCATTGACCCAAGCACCTGCTGGCGTTGATAGCAGACAACTACGTGAGCTTGGTATCCGTGTGCGTGAAAAAGCACAGGCTGATACCAACAAGCCTGCTGAATAAATCGCTTAATGATGCGCGGTTACTGTCTACAGTGCTTGTTACGTGATTCATTACCATGTGAGTGGTCATGAATCCGTATCATATTTTCAAATACGTGCCATTATCTGTATTGCAGATGCTGGCACGTATTGTTGCGTGGGTAATTATTCAGCTACCTCGTTTGAGCATCATGCGTACCATCGATATAAATATTTCATTGATTGCGCCGACACTCCCTAAAGCACAAAAACAAGCACTGACTAAAGACATTATCTATCATCAATGTTTGACCAGTATTGAATCTATGAAAAGCTGGGCGATGTCACCTGAATGGAGCATCGCTCAAATTTGTGATGTCCATAATAAAGACATTCTAATAGAAGGTCTTACCAATCCTAACGGCATGCTGGCTATCGTTCCTCATCTCGGTACTTGGGAGATGATGAATGCTTGGCTCAATCAATTTGGTGCGCCAACCATCATGTACAAACCTGTGAAGGGTAAGCTCACTAATGAGTTTGTCTTACAAGGTCGATCACGTCTCAACGCAACGTTGGTACCTACGGATGGTAGCGGGGTCAAAGCCGTATTCAAAACCCTCAAGCAAGGTGGGTTTAGTATTGTACTGCCAGATCACGTACCAGAACCCTCAGGCGGTGTTGTCGTTCCATTCTTTGGTATTGAAACATTAACCAGTACACTTGCCTCAAAATTAGCCAGTAAAACCAAATGTGCTTTGGTTGGCTTATCTTGTATCCGCCGTACCGATGGACGCGGTTTTGATATCTACTGCTACAAACTCGATAATCCTGCTTTATACGACCGTAATGCTGAAGTGGCGACTCATGCTCTCAATCAGGCCATGGAGCGTATGATTACAGACAATTACAGTCACTACATGTGGGGCTACCGACGTTTCAAGCGTATCCCAAACTTGGGCAATCCTTATAAAAAAGATAAAGAAACGTTAGCAGCCTTTATTCGGTCTCATCATTCTAACGGTTCTAATCAGCCTGATAGTAATGCCAACGATAGCGTTAAAAATGACAACATTAAAAGTGACAATGTGAAAAATGATAGCGCTGTTAGAAATAATAATACTAAGCTCGATAATCGTTAGACATCACTAACCTAGCGTTGCACTATTTGAACGTACCGACAGTTTAGACGTACCATCAGTTACAGCTATGCTAATATTGGCTGGGCTCTATATCCTTTTACTTTTATTAGTCCTTCATTTATCTGACTATTATCTCAATACGAGTGCATTATGACATCTGACGTAACTAAGACCTCATCTATAGACTCTAATAACATCAGCACAAATGCGGCTGAACAGCGCTATATCATCTGTATGAAATGGGGTGACAAATATGGTCCTGAATACGTCAATCGTCTCTACAATATGGTTAGCCGACATCTAACCTTAGATTTTCAAATGGTCTGCTTAACTGATGACAGCGCAGGTATTGACCCTGCAATTGCTTGTTATCCGATACCTGACATGGATTTACCAGCAGGACCTGAACGTGGTTGGAAAAAACTGACTACCTTCAAGCCTAAGCTGTATGATCTACAAGGTGTGGCCCTATTTTTAGATATTGATATCGTCATTGTCGATAATATTGATGCGTTTTTTACGTATCAGGCAGAGCATGAAGACAGTGTCGTCATTATCCGCGACTGGAAAAAACCTTGGCGCATGATTGGTAACAGCTCCGTCTATCGCTTCAATATTGGTATGAACACCTATCCTGACTTGCTGTCCAATTTTGAGCGAAACTTTGAGACCATTCGCACCCAAGTACGTCATGAGCAGGCTTACCTCTCTAACTATTTGCGTGAACATCACCACTTAGAATATTGGGATAAGACATGGTGTGTCAGCTTTAAGTACCAATGTATTGCGCCTATTCCTTTTAACTTTGTACGCACACCTACTCTGCCGGATGATGCAAAAATCGTTATCTTCCACGGTGAGATTAACCCGCCTGATGCAATTGCTGGTAGTGGCGGTAAATGGTATCGTCATGTGAAGCCAAGCCCATGGTTAAAAGACCATTGGCAATAGAGGCTTAGCAATTAACCATATGTAGACAATTTATCATTAGCGTAAAGGCAGTGTATTAAGATATAAAATAGGTGACATAAACGACTGGAAAATAGTATGGCGCTATATTTGAGATTACCTGCGACCGCTGGGTTCAATATTGATAATGAGCTCATCATTATCAAGGCTTTCAATGCCAATGAACCAACACAAAGCTTGCATGGAAAAGACGTCAATATTATCGCCTCAGGGCCATCTATACAGCAGCTGTCATTATCAGAGCTACTAGATACACCTACTATTTTTGTCAATGGTAGTATCAGCCTGACTGGGCAGCATCGCTTTACCGATATTGTTGGTTACGTTATCAGTGATGCACGCTTCATCAATCATCAGCCTGAGATTTTACAGCAGTATTATACGGGGCAACCTCTATATGCAACATTAGCTGTCTTCGAAGCAATGGCCACTACGCACCCTGATATTATGCGAACGTACCATCATGCCATGCAAGTGTTGTATCCAGTAGACAGGCCGTGGGGAGTCAAGTCAAACAAGCTATCTTTTAGTAAACTTATCTTTAAGAAGAAACGACTCAATAAAAAAATGCCGCTTTCGTACTTTATCAATAATCCAAACTTTATTATTGATGGCGATCATAAAGCGGCTGATATTGGCGTCTCTCTTAACATTACTCATGGGTTTGTGGAAGCAGGCACTGTCGCCTATGTAGCAGCGCAGTTAGCTTTTTCGCGTCAGGCAGCGAGTATTCATCTTTACGGTATTGATCTGCTCAACAGTGAGCAACCACGGTTTTATGAAAGCAAAAACAATAGTGCACCAAGTATGCTTAGCAAAGTCATGAAAGAACGCATTGTGCCCTCGTTTAACTTACTCGGCAAAATCTATCAATCGCATGGTGTCCCTGTCATCAATCATTCTCCTATTTCTAAATCGCTATTTGACACTTTATAGTTAATGACTCGCAATTGATAACTTCTACTTGATTGTATTTACTTGGAAACCATCAAGACTTATAAACTCTCATTTTTATCTGAATCTAGAACAGAACCAAAAGATAAATACTGTTGTGCAATGTGTTCAGGTAATAACTTTTGATTTAACGGCACGATGTAATCTGAAAGATTGTCTATGGCTTGGTCGATGAGCAAAGCCAAGCCATCAATATCACCTACCGCAATCAAGTTTTGCTCAGGTAATAGTTCTCTTGGCCCGAAAGGACAATCCGTACTAATTACTGGTACACTCAGCGCTTGCGCCTCTACAATGACATAGCCAAAGCCTTCAAACTTAGAAGTAAGCACCATCAGTGCAGCTGATCTAATTAATGGATAAGGGTTGGTTTGGAAGCCTAAAAACTTAATACAATTGCTAATATTTAGTTGGACAGCCAACTGTTTAATCTCTGCTTCAAGCCTACCTTTACCTACTAATACTAATGGTAGCTTTCGTTCTGTGTTGGCATACGCTTGTAGTAAGTCTCGATGACCTTTCATGCTATCAAATGAAGCTACATGTATAATGTATTCTTTATCTACTAAGCCGAAATGCTCAAGATGGCTAGACTCTGCTGCTTTGGTATTTATAGTGGTAGCATCACAAGGATTATAGATTGTTGTGGTTCTGGTAATATTTCCTATAAGATCAATCAAATCTTGGCGTGCACCCTTACTCACACAGCTACAAGTATGAGCACCATAGACCATTTTTAAGTGATTTATAGTCTGTACTGGTGCCTCTAATAATTGGTTTTGGAACTGTTTTGATAGCGCCGTATGCAATATATTTACGATATTTGGTAACTGGCTATATGCCATGATCCAGTTTATCTTATAGATATTGGCCAATACCAAATCTGGCACTCCTATTTGGCTACGTACGTAATTATCAATACGGTTAGCAACTGATTCGTAGGCTTGTGCTTGAGTAGACTCTGGGTCGAGATTCTGCTCAGAAAACACCTCATTATACGGCACTATGTGATATCGCACGCGAGCGTCTAGTAGCATCTCTTGCGTCGCTTCCAAGCATAAGATATGGACACGGTAGCCCATATCTACATAAGTACTTGCCAATGTCGTAACCATACGCTCAGCACCACGACCCTCAAGCGCCTTTAAAATAAACAAAATAATAGGTGGCATTAGTGTCTCAGCTTGATTTTTTGACAGTATAGGCATGATAAGTTGGCCAAATGAGTTAACTATAGTCATACTTATTGCAGCATTCTGACTTTATATGCTAGTCTCACCTACCGCTGGTGTTCGACATTTACTCAGTAAAATACTAGCACGACTTAACGGTATCTCTATAAAAAACAATAATTAGTCTAACTATCTAAATCGATTAAACCTTGTTAATAATTGCATCAGCAAATATCATAGCTAGTCTAGTATAGCTACTACAATAGATGTATATCCGAAAAGAGCAGGATCAGTTATGAAGCAGCCTGATGAGAAAACATTAGACATCGTCATTGCTTGGGTAGATGGCGCAGACCCTATACTCAAACAAAAGCGAGAACAGTATAAGCCAAGTAAAGAAGTGGCATCTGACGCCATAACTGACACGCGTTTCGCCAGTGACGATGAGATATACTATAATATTGCTTCTATCATCAAATATATGCCTTTTTGTCGCCATATATATATTGTCACAGATCAACAAAAGCCAGCGTTCATTGATGAGTTTGTTAAGCAAGGTATTTGCTCAGCAGATAAAATACGCATCGTTGATCATAAGGACATATTTTCCGGTTATGAGCAGTTTTTACCTACGTTCAATACCCGATCGATTGAATCGATGATATGGAATATTGATGAGCTATCTGATTACTTCGTTTATATGAACGATGATTTCTTTTTTAACCAACCAGTCAGAGTAGATGACTTTTTGGATGGTAGAAAGCTGAACATTCACGGCCACTGGCGTAAAAGTGCGGCATTAAGCGCTAAGCTTAATTTACGAAAATCTCGCTTTAAATTATTTGGAACACCGATTCAACCAAGGCATACTCTTGCCCAAATGCTAAGCGCCAAAATACTCGGTATGGATAAATTCTTTGAAATTCATCACTATCCTCATATCGTTGATCGGAACATATTGAAAGATTATTTGCTTAATCATCCTCAGCTGCTAACAGAACAAATTAGATATAAATTTAGAGACGTGGCTCAGGTGAATCCAATAACCCTGATGAATCATCTAAAAATTCAAAATAGTGAAGCAAATCTAAAACCCGATACCTCTGTCAACTATCTAAAAAATGAAAGTAGTGTCGATGATTTTATTACTGCTTTAGAAGATAAATCTATTAAGTACGGTTGTATCCAAAGCCTAGATCTTCTTGAACCAGACTCACACAAGAAAATCAGCCAAGCTATGAAGCATAAATTTTTCGCGTATCTCCCCACTTCTGTGACGGAGAACGCCAGCTATCTGAGCTGACACAGTATCGTAATTTTGAACCTTATTTAGCATAAACCAATTTTGGATTCGATCCATCAAAGCGTAAACATTACTTGGATATATTATGAAAATAGCAGTAGTAGGTACAGGCTACGTAGGCCTATCAAATGCAATGCTATTAGCACAGCACAACGAAGTCGTCGCTGTCGACATTGTTCCTGAAAAAATTAACTTATTGAATGCTAAGCAGTCGCCTATTGAAGATGAAGATATTGAAGATTTTTTCTCAAACAAAAATCTCAATTTTTCTGCGACACTTGATGCAGCGACAGCCTATGAAGGCGCTGATTTTATTATTGTGGCGACACCAACTGATTATGATGCCAAGACCAATTACTTCAATACATCAACGGTAGAGGCAGTAATTGAGCAAGTACTTTTGGTCAATCATCAAGCAACCATTATCATAAAGTCTACCGTACCAGTGGGATATACGGCAAGTATTAGAGAACGCTATACAACTGACCGTATCATCTTTTCACCCGAATTCTTGAGAGAAGGCAAGGCGCTGCATGATAACCTTTACCCTTCTCGAATCATTGTAGGTGAACAGTCAGAAAGAGCTCAATTGTTCGCTAACTTACTACTTGAAGGTGCCATCAAAAAGGACGTGCCGCTCCTGTTTGTAAAGCCTACTGAAGCTGAGGCGATTAAGTTGTTTTCTAATACTTATTTAGCGATGCGCGTGGCCTATTTTAATGAGCTTGATACTTACGCTCAAACATTTGGGCTCGAAACCAAACAGATCATAGAAGGTATTGGGTTAGACCCGCGTATTGGTGATCATTATAACAACCCCTCATTTGGCTATGGTGGCTACTGCTTGCCTAAAGATACCAAACAGCTATTGGCAAATTATGATGAGGTGCCAAGTAATCTAATAAAAGCCATTGTCGACTCTAATAGAACTCGTAAAGACTTTATCGCTGATAAGATTATTGAACGAAAACCAAAAATTGTAGGTATACACCGATTGGTTATGAAAAGCGGATCAGACAACTTTAGAGCATCTGCGATACAAGGCATCATGAAGCGCATCAAGGCAAAGGGGATTGAAGTCATTGTCTATGAACCTGTGTTGAAAGAAGACAATTTCTTTAACTCGCGGGTTATTCAGGATTTAGACACTTTCAAATCAATGAGTGATGTGATTGTCGCCAACCGCTTATCTGATGAGATAAAAGATATGGCGGACAAAGTATTTACTCGCGATTTATTTGGGAACGATTAATGAAAATTTTAGTCACTGGTGCGGCAGGCTTTATTGGTTTCCACTTAATCAAAGCATTATTGGAAACGGGCGTATCTGATAGCGAATATTCTATTGTTGGTATCGATAATATCAATGACTATTATGATGTGGATTTAAAAAAAGAGCGTTTAAGAATATTAGGTGAGATAGCATTGCCAGACAAATTTACGTTCATCAAGTTAGACCTTGCTGATCGCGAAGCCATGTCTGAGCTTTTTGCCACCCATCAATTCGATACCGTTGTTAATTTGGGCGCTCAAGCGGGCGTACGCTACTCTATCGAAAACCCAAATGCTTATATTGATTCAAACGTGGTTGGATTTGTTAATATCTTAGAAGGGTGTCGTCACCACGATATCAAGCACTTGATCTACGCTAGTTCGAGCTCCGTATATGGTATGAATATTAAGCAACCATTTACCACTGCGGATTGTGTTGATTTTCCTATCAGTTTATATGCAGCTACCAAGAAATCAAATGAGCTCATGGCACATAGCTATAGCCATTTATACAATATCCCTACCACAGGTCTGCGCTTTTTTACGGTTTACGGTCCTTATGGTCGACCAGATATGGCTTATTTTTCTTTTACTAAGAAAATTTTGGCGGGCGAACGCATCAACGTCTTCAATAATGGTGTTATGCAACGTGACTTTACGTATATTGATGATATCGTCAACGGCATTATTCGTATAATCAACAAAGCGCCCTCTCCTCAATACTCTACTATCACGACAGCAACCGCCCCCTACAAGATTTATAATATTGGTAACAATCAGCCAGTCACACTGCGCCGCTTCATTACTGCTATCGAAGACGCATGTGGCAAAAAAGCACAGGAAAACTTATTACCTATGCAAGCAGGTGATGTACCTATTACCTACGCAGATATAGATGAGTTGGTAGAGGATATTGGCTTCAAACCTGAAACCAGTATCGAAAAGGGTATCAAAAAATTTGTTGAATGGTACAAGCAATACTATTCAGTTTAAGCGAAAATATCTCATAAACTATTTTGGTATCAATTTTTTAGACAGACGTTTAAGCCCTAATTGCATCGTACTTGTTCAAAGGATTTTAGTGACATGGCTACACCTTCAAACTGGCAAAGAAAACTGCTATTGATATTTCTAAGTGAAAAAAGATTGAATGCGGGTAAGGTTGTCAAAAATTATTATGGTAAAAGCTTTGATGAGATGAAAACGACCATAATAACCGAGTCATTATGTGATACTGAAGCACTGACAAATGAGCGTAAAAGTACAGACTTAGAAACTCACTTAAACAACTTAAAGTATCAATCATTAGGAGAGTCTGAGCTCTGCTTTTATCACAATACGCTTATTATATTGATGCGGCGTAAATACAAAATAGACAAAACGTTTGCTGAATTTGAAAAACTTTGGGAGACAGAAAGCAACTATTTATTAGAGCATTTATCGCTACGCTGGATTGTTTCAGCTTGTGATACTTTTATCGACCATTCAAATGACCCTAGTAGAGCTGCAATTCTCATGAATGTCATTACTCTAATGAATACGTTGAGAGTGCATGAAACTAGACGTTTTTTACAGTTGAATACAGATTCTGAGTCATTGCCGCTAATAAAAGAAAAAACTGAAAAACTTTATGCTGGGGATCTGCCACTATATGAGGGGCTTACCTATTTTCGTATAGGTACAGACGATAGCTTAAGGAATATGCGTAAACGCTACAAAAAATTCATTAAAGTCGATAAATTAGCTACTACTATTCTACTAGCTGTATTTGAAAAGCTTCAAAACAATCAAAGTGCTTTTGCATTGATACGACAGCTACATAGAGATGACTGGTCTAAATGGTGGAGTGACTAAAAGTTATTTAGCTTTCCTTTATTCGTGTACAAAATCGATATACTTTTTGGCAACTGTAGTAGGGAGTAGTGCTTTATCAAATTTAGAAGAGAACCGCTCTGGATTGTTCATTGCTAAACTAAGTTTTTCAGCAATAGCATCTATATCTCTTATAGGCATCAAGTTATTTTTTGGTAAAAGCTCACTCGGGCCAGACTGACAATCAGTGCTAATGACGGGTGTACCAAGTGCTAATGACTCTGCAATCACTAAAGCAAATCCTTCTCTATCAGAAGTCAATACTTTAAATTTCGCATGTTTTATATAGGGGAAAGGATTGTCATGAAAACCTAAAAAGGTGACCTTTTCTTTCAAGCCCAGTTCTGTCACTAGCTCCTTCATACTATCTTTTAATTTACCTTTGCCCAAAAGAAGTAAGGGTAAAGACTGATCTGTCTTCGCATAAGCTCTTATGAGCACATCATGTCGTTTTGCTTCTTTAAAGCTACCAACATGGATAATATAGTTTTGAAATTCTGGAACAAATGCGTTAGCTAGTTTTTGAATGCTATCTCTGTCTATCGGATTATGAATGGTAGTTGTGGGCATTGTGCTGCCAAAAATCCCTATAAAATCTTCTTTCACACCGTTACTCACACATACACAACGATTTTTCGAATAAATACGAGCCAGTGCCGATTTTTTTTGATAGGCACTTACACTCTTATTTTTATGTAGTAGTGATAGCGTAGTATGGATAATATGAACAATGTTATCCATACGGCTATGACTTAACACACTATCTGCGCGATCTAGATTGGACAAAACAAGATCAGGCTTACCAATGTATTTTGAGACGTATCTATCCACCATGATTGAAAAGAATTTATCACGACGCTCTAGTTTTGGTATTAACTTATAACGCTTGAAATTAAGAAAATGATAGTTCAACTTTGGATTAATCTCGTACTATATTCTAGGCTTAAACCTTAGAATATGTACATCATAACCTAACTCATGAAAACCCTGACCCAATGTCAATACAACACGTTCAGCACCACCACCTTGCAGACAATTAATGACCAAAAGTACTATCTTTTTATCTTCTTTAGCTGCTTTTTTTCTTGTTTTAATCACACTATTAATCATTTTAAATTTTCTTAGCAACGAATATTTTGGTTATAAAAATAGCTGAGACTATTGAGTAGTCATACCGACTTGTTCAGTGAACTCTACATATTTTGCTGCTATTTTAACTGGTAGTAACGATTCATCGAATGGCGCATGAAACGCTTGCGGATTATTCATAGCCTGACGCATTTTTTTGGCAATGGCATCAACATCGTCCATTGGCATTAAATTATGTTCAGGCAATAACTCACTTGGACCTGATGGACATTTGGTACTGATAACAGGCGTACCTAGTACAAGAGCTTCAGCAATAACCAAGGCAAACCCTTCCCAATCAGAGGTCAATATTTTGAACTGCGCATGCTTGATATAAGGGAAAGGGTTATCTCGAAAACCTAAAAATATGACTTTGTCTGTTAGATTCAACTCTGTCACTAGCTCCTCTATCTCACTTTTGTGCTTGCCTTGACCTAAGAGTAATAACGGCATAGATTGATCTGTTTTTGCGTAGGCCTTTACCAATACATCATGGCGCTTGGCATCCTTAAAGCTACCGACATGAATGATATAGTTTTGATATTCAGGGACAAAAGCATCAGCCTGTTGTTGAATACTGTCTTTATCAATTGGATTATGAATGGCAGTGGTTGGCGTGATGTGACCAAAGCTCTTGATAAAATCTTTTTGAGCGCCCTCACTTACACAAACACACGGATGCTGAGCATATATCTCCACCATTCTTTGCTTCAGTTGCTCAGCATCATGATTTTTATTAAACTTGTAGAGTAGTGATACTGTGTTATGAATAATATAGGTGATATTAGGCAGTTTGCTGCTACTTAAGATACTATCCGCACGATCTAGATTGGACAGTATGATGTCAGGCTGGCCGATATGTTGCAAAACGTATTTATCAACAGCGCGTGCAAAAATGCTATCACGCCTTTGTGCGCCCGGTATCAGTTTGTAGGGCTTAAACTTTAGTACATGATAATTAAGGTTTTGGCTCAAATCGTACTGTACTAGTGGCTTGAATCTCAGAATATGCACTTCATACCCTAATTCATAAAACCCTTGCCCCAATGTCAATACAACACGTTCAGCACCGCCGCCTTGTAAACAATTAATAACGAGTAACGCTATTTTTTTATGCTGCTTCATAAATGATAACCTATGGAGTAGATCTTTGTATTCTTAAAAGAAATTATCACTGTTTCACTAAAAAACTAGCGTTTGAACAGCTTCGAAAAAAACGATTTGGAAGCCTTTGGACGAGTCACTTTATTGCCAATATATCCTTGTTGCGACTTCTTTGGAAAACTTCCAAAAGGCTCAATTCGATAGTTTTCTAGATCATATCCAGCAGCAAGTGCCTCATTATAATACTCATCAAAAAGGTCGACCAAGTCTTGTCTTGGATGTGGCATCACTTCGCCATCAAACCAATGCTCGATCCCCTCCTCGCTTACTCTAGGCAATGCATATTTATGACTGAATTGCGTACCCATATCTGAATAGTGCAATATTTTCATTTCTTCGACTGCTAAGCTTTCACCATCTATACAGTTATAACTGTTTTGATAAGGCTCAATGAGCTGTTTATTTTTTTTGAATACAGCCATCATCTCTTTATGGCTTTTGGGATCTTTCCTAAGCTTTTGTACTGGCAGAACAATGTTCTTTGCAGCGTCACAGTCCCATACGCACGTGCATAATCGTGTCATGTCAGCATTTGTCTTAGCCGCTACTATAGACTGCCCTTCGATAGGATGTTCCCACAGCTTCACTAAATCATCTAGAATAACAACATCAGCATCCATATAGATCGCGCGACCAGAGTAATTGCAATACTCCGGAATTGCCCATCTAAAACCAGAGAAAGGTGTTGACCATTTGGTAGTATCCCAGCCTTTACCTGTCTCAGGATTTGAATACCAGTAGCTATTAGGGTCGCGCGATAACTGCATCCACACTATTTCCACTGGTATGCTGGTGTGTTTATGAATACTATAATCTAGAACCATCATCTGCTCTAAATCACAGTTATTTGGATCGCAGCCAACAAAGACTCTGATGGTATCAGTTGTTTTCATAATTCTATCCATTCACTGGGTAATGTCTCTATCCTTATAAATATAAGGATAGAAAACATCAATACTAATATCTGCTAAGACAATAATAACTACAAAGTTAAACTTACTCTTTCCAGTATTTCTCAATCCAACCTACTGGCAAGATAAAATGGCGCAAATGGCGCAATGGGCGTTTCAAGTTTTTAGGCTCAGTGAGTTTTCTTAGATGGTCTTTAGCATTGTTGGCAGCGTTTTTATTGTATTTGCCTTCAATAGCATGCGTAGGATACAAATCACCTGGAAAAATGACAATACGAGCGCCTTTAGGAATCTTCGGTTCTTTAATGTAGTTAAGCGGAAATGGTTGGCGACATTTACGTCTAAAGTGTGCCACCCAAGCTTTTGGAAATAGTTTTACACCGCCTGGTGCATTGCGAGTGACAAAACGCTGCTCAAAACGATATTCATCAGCGATACCTTGTGGATCAGCTTTGAATTTCTCTTGGAGTGAAACAAGTGACCCTATCTGAAATCTAAAGCAAGAGGTCTGCCCTAAGCGCTCTAGTGGATTACTTGGATTGTAAGACAAGATGACGTCATCTGGCTCGCCATATTCGAAAAAAGGATCCAGACTATCAACTATAATCACATCCAAATCTACAAATAATACGGTCCCTGTCAAATCACCAAGCTTTTCACCCCACAAGCGAGATTTTGGCCATTTTCCCAATGTATTGGTTGGCATAGTGACATCTAACGGTGGTAACTCTTGACATTCAATTTCTGGACGTACGTCAGTCGTATCATCGGTAAAACATACGAAGCGAAACGGTGGCGTAATATTACGAGATACCATACCATATAGTTTATTGGCGTAATCAGCACCGTATTTCGTACCCCATTTGATACAAATAATTTGTTTGATATTTTTATTATCGGCTGCACTAGAATCTATTGGCATTGACTGCTCACTTTGATCGTATGAATAAATATGATGGCTATATTAGCATAAAAAAAAGACTGAACAATTATGTTCAGCCTTTTTGATCTTTAAAGTAACGGCATTGTTAATCAATAAAGCTTAACCAGTCCATATATTTCTCATTGCGACCGTGTACCACATCAAAGTATAAGGTCTGCAACTTTTCAGTGATTTCCCCGCGGCCACCATTACCGATGATACGATCATCATATTCACGGATAGGTGTAACTTCAGCAGCAGTACCTGTCATAAATATCTCGTCAGCTAAGTAGAACTCGTCACGAGTGATACGACGTTCGATGACATTGATACCTAGATCAGCCGCGAACTGCAAGATAGTACGACGAGTGATACCATCTAACGCGCCACCTGATAGGTCAGGCGTATGTAACTCACCATTTTTTACCAAGAATAAGTTCTCGCCTGCGCCCTGACATACAAACCCTTGTGGGTCCATCAAGATAGCTTCATCGTAGCCATTACGCGTTACTTCTTGGTTGGCCATGATAGACACAGGATAATTACTAGACGCTTTAGCCTTACACATAGTCACGTTTGGCATGTGATGCGTATAAGATGAAGTCTTTACACGAATACCATTTTTGATGCCCTCTTCGCCAAGATAAGCACCCCAATGCCAAGCAGCAACCATTGCATTGATACTGTTGTCACGTGAAGACAAGCCAAGTTTTTCTGCACCTACCCAAATGAGCGGACGAATATAGGCTTCTTCCAAATTGTTTTGCTTGACCACATCCTTATGTGCTTGCTCTAGAGTGGCAGCATCAAAAGGTACGTCCATTTGAAAAATTTTGGCTGAGCCAAGGAGACGCTCAGTATGTTCTTTTAAGCGGAAAATAGCAGTACGATTATCAGCTGTTTGGTAAGCGCGTACACCCTCAAAAACAGCCATACCGTAATGCAAGCTATGTGTAAGCACATGAACTTTAGCATCTGGCTGTTCGATCATCGTGCCATTCATCCAAAGCTTACCATCTTGTGTTGCCATATTCATTTTATTGTCCTTATGCTAGCACTGATGTCTAACTTTTTTAGGTAGGTTTTATTTAACAGTATTGATCAACATCGTATGATAACACCGCAGCGTCAATTTTTATTGCCTAAACAACAGCTTCATTATAACGAACGACTGACAGTATCATGATGATGTTTGATCGATTATATCACTGGCCGCATTAGCAAATGAAATCTTTTGGTTTGGCATTATATGGTTTTTCATTATATCGTGCCTAGCTACCGTTTCTGTCCATAGTTTTTATTCATCGCTTTTATGCATAGTAGCGCATTACAGTTTAAGCGTCTCTTGAACTATCGGCAAGACCTTAATCATACGAGTTTCGATATTACTCGTCGTCTGTCTCCACGCCCATGAGATGCTGCCACTGTGACTGTACCAAAGCTCGCGTCTCCTGCCATAGCGACTCATTAACGAGTAAAGACTGCTCTGATAGTGCCAACTGATGCGTAGCAGCACGTATCCTTAGATAGGCATCGGTCAAATCTTGACAAACCTGATTATCCCAAATACCAAGCAAAGCCACTTCTTCAAAAATTCGCACATTATCGCTCCATTTGGCCAAACTCGGATATTCGTGCGAGTAAGCCAATACAGCAAACTGTGCTAAAAACTCAATATCTACAATACCGCCTGCATCTTGCTTGAGATGAAATTTGGCGGCCTCCCTTTGCCACTGCTTCGTACCAAGATGCTTTTGCATTTTGATACGCATACTAGTGACTTCACTACGCACTTGATCCAGTGTCCGAGGTAGTGACAGTACGTCGCGGCGAATATCACAGAAGCGGGCGGTGACACGCTTATCTCCGCAGATTGCGCGAGCACGTACCAGCGCTTGATGCTCCCATGACCATGCTTTGTCAATTTGATAGGTTTCAAAAGCATGACAAGACACCACCATCATGCCAGCATTGCCTGAAGGCCGCAGACGCATGTCAATCTCATAGGCACGTCCATCACGTGTTTGAGTATTGAGATAGTTCATCAGCTTTTGTACCAGACGCGCGGCAAACTTCATACCACTGACTGACTTCTCACCAGTGGTCATGCCCTGCTCTTTTATTTTGTGTAAGAATACCAAGTCCAAATCTGAAGAATACGACAGTTCTAAGCCACCAAGCTTGCCATAACCGATAATCGCAAAGCCGCAGTCCGCTTCAGTTACCGGATCGCCATCTTGACCAATAGGATATCCATAACGGTTAACAATCTCTGCAAAAGCGCGCTCTAATGCTGCTTCTAGCACTACCTCAGCGATGTAAGTTAATGAGTCTGATACCTTCATGATTGGGCGTTCAGCCAATACATCACTAGCAGCGACAGCCAAAACTTGGTTCTTTTTGAATAGTCGCAGGACGGTCAACAGCTCTTCTTCATCATTTGGTTCAACGCGCAATAGCTGTTGGCGCAGGATATCACGCAGCTCAGGTTTTTCTGGCAGATGGCGATAACGCTGCTGTAAGAAAGTATCCAATAACACAGGATACTGAGCCAACTCTTTTGCAATCCACGGACTAGCAGATAGCATTGGAATCAGCTCAATCGTTGCGTTTGGGTTTTCAGCAATCATAACCAAGTAGATAGAACGACGACATATCGCTTCAAGCAGTGAAACCAATCGCGGTAAAGCAGCGTTGGCAAGTTGCTGTTGTTCTTGATGCGCTAACAATGCATGAACGATAACAGGATATGCGTCATCTAAACGCTCTCTCGCCTCCTCACTTAAGTTTGCCACCATTTTTGATTGCCAGAAGTTCTGTAGTAACTCGCGATTTTCTTCTGTTAATACCTCATTTAAACGGGCAATTTGCTCCTCTAAATGCTCTGGCTCCAAATCAGTATCTTCGTTGTCGGGTACTTGACGCTCAGTGACCATACGCTCAAACGGTACATTGACACTCTCACGATGACGATTAAGTTGGTCTAATAAGGCACTCCAACTTTCAAAATTCAGCGTCACTGCCAAATTGTCTTGCCACTGCTCATCATGTGGTAAGCGCTGGGTCTGCTGATCGTTAATTGCTTGAATAGCATGTTCAAGCCGGCGTAAGAACCGATATGCGGCCTGCAGCTGCTCATAAGTTGAATGCTCTAGGTAGCCGAGTTCGCACAATACTTGCATCGCTTGCAGGCAAGGTTTGATTTGTAGCTGTGGATGCCGCCCGCCATAGATCAGCTGAAAGGCTTGTACGATAAACTCAATATCTCTGATGCCGCCAGCACCAAGCTTGATATTATCTAAATCTTCACGTTGTGCAACTTGGTTTTGAATAAGAGACTTCATCTCTCTCAATGCCGAAAATGCACTATAGTCCACGTAATAACGAAAAACAAACGGCTTAATCAACGCTTGTATCTCATCATAAAATGGTTGGTCTATTTGTCCGACCACGCGCGCTTTTAACCATGCAAAACGCTCCCATGCACGCCCATGCATCGTAAAGTATTTTTGTAATGCGGACAGATGAATGGCCAAATCACTGCCATCACCCCAGGGTCGCAGTCGCATATCTACTCGAAAAACAAAACCATCAGCGGTCTTATTATCAAGTAGCTTAATGATGCCTTGACCCAACCTATTCATAAAACGTTTGTTGTCTACGCTGCGTGTGCCTTTTGCTTTGTTTCCATTGGTTTCGCCGCGTGCTTGATGCACGAAAATAAGATCAATATCACTTGATAAGTTCAGCTCTTGTGCACCGAGCTTACCCATGGCCATAATCGCCATATCATCAATCTGTACATTGCCTTGCGCATTGATAAAGGTTGGCTCACCATACTTAGCAGCCAAGTGTTGATAGGTATAGTCTTTAGCAAAGGAGATACAGCCATCTGCAAACTCAGACAACTCATCCGTCAGTTGTTCAAGACTGATCGTCTGCAAGGCATCTTGCCAAATCCAACGCATCATCAGTAGCGTCCGCAAGTGACGCAGACCACTCATGACCTTGGCCTCATCAGCGAGTTGATAGTTTTCATCTAGTGTATAATCTTGTATTAGATCATCGATTTGCTGGCGGGTTAACGTACTGTTCAATGGGTAACTACGCAAAAATGTCTGACATGAAACGGTCCGACTTTCCCAAATTTGATAAGCGAACTCACTCGCTATTTCTAGGACTTGCAGTTGTTCTACGGTAGGCTGATAATCTGTACCATTGTTAACACGTGAGGGCATAGCAGGTAACATATTGACAAAAACTCCTTACATAGAATGGTAAGATTACGTGAACCTAGCTCATAAGTTTATTGTTTTTTCTTACGAGGCAGTCACAGCATCAAGCAATAATACTCAGTGTGCCTACACTTGAGATAAAACCACGTTAAATAACAGTGATTCTATTTGGTTTGCGGCGCTTTATGTTAGCATAAACATCTTTGATAGAAACGACTCACCTCTCTTTTATGACATAACCATATTTGATGTGACAGTATGATCCGCTGTACGTCGTGTTATCAGTATAAATTCTGTTTTCTGCCACGAAAATCTACACACAAGCGCTATAATAATAACGACCAAATTACTTTATAAAAAGTATTTATAGCAATTTGGCCATAATTTTTAAATTCTTATTTACAATATGTGATACTGCGCCTTATGACAACCACTACCCCGTTACTACTGATTACTGCTGATCCTAGTCATCCATTGGCACATTTAGCGTTACGCTACGCACGCGCTTACTTAGAGAACGCAGCGAATAGTCATAATATTAATGACACTGACACTAATAGTACAGGCAGCAGTGATAACGCTACCACTGAACAGCCCCTACTCAATATCTTTTTTTATGGCGATTCGGCTCATATAGCCAATCGATTGCGTTGGCAGTCAGCCGATCAACTAGACCTGACCAAAGAGTGGCAGTCTTTGGCTGAACAGTATCAATTATCACTACCTGTCTGTGTCAGCACAGCACTTAGCCGCGGTGTGAGTGATGTAGACAACAGCACACGCCATCAGCTCGACGGTGCCAATCTTGCGACAGGGTTTACGTTAGTGGGACTCAGTGAGCTTGCAATGATGATGCAGGATAACTGTCGTTTGATACAGTTTTGATAGCGTGTCGTTTGATAGTTTGTCTATTGAGATCACTAGTAGTAGTAAATATTTTTAGGAAAAAATTATGAGATTATTAATTCAGCTGCACACGCCCACTGAAGCAGCAAGCTACGAAGGCTGTGCGCTGGCGCTAACGTTAGCGACATTTGGTCATGAGGTGCAACTGTTCTTAGATGCGCCAGTCTTTGGATTATTGATGCAATCTGACTCGCGGCTGCATGGTATGATTCAATCACTTGAGCTTTACGATATGCCCGCAGCTTGGCTACCCGATGACGTCTTTAGCGGCTGGGTCACTGGTATGTTGCCGACAGATCTGGCATCACAGCTCACATTCATACCAGAAGTCATTAACTCACAAGAGTTCGAACAGATACTCACCTTTTAAATTACTACATAGCTTAGACTTATAAAATAATAAAGCACGTAATCGGACACCTTTATGGCAACTTTATATCAATTGCATAGCACGATGGATTCCCTTAGACGTAGCACTGAAGAGATGTCTCGCACTTGGCGCACAGGCGACAGTATACTCTTGCTTGGCAGCACTCCTGCTTTTCTTGATTGGTTCAGTGCTTACTTAAATGATAGCGATATGGATGGTATTGCTGGTATTTACGCATTAGCCGATGACATCGCACAGCTCACACCAAATACAACTGGTAAACTTGATTTAGAGACTAAGTTGACTGCTATCTTAACAGACGCAGAATGGGTTAATCTGACTCAGAGCAGTCAGTTTAACAAAGTGGTGACAATTGCCTTATGAGTAATGACATGACCACTCACAACGCTGCATTATCGGCGGCTGATATCGAATTAGATCAAGACGGCCATCTATGTGACCATACGATTTGGACGCCTGTTATCGCGCAGCAATTGGCAGACACACTAGAGGTCAATCTGAGCGATGAGCATTTAGAAATCTTGCTACAAGTGCGCGCGTTTTTTGATAAATTCAATCACGCGCCAGCAACCCGTCCATTAATCAAATGGCTACAAAAGACTTTGCCAGAATTAGATATTAGCAATCAAAAACTGCAGCAGCTGTTTAATACAGGTTTGGTTGCACGTCATGTCAACCGTTTGGCAGGCTTACCCAAGCCCCCAAACTGTTTATAAGTGATTTATAAGCAATAAGACACACTAGATATCATGCTAAATAATCAGTATAAGTGAATGAGCAGTATCTAATACTTCACTGCTCATTGAGTACGCAAATACTTTTAAGTCCATCGCTACTGTCTTATTAAACGTCTATTTTGGGTCATAGACTGTCAATGTCTCGTATCCGACACTACGACCTTCATCGCCTGAAAATCCTTGCTGTCTCCATATCTCGTACAAACAGATAGCAACGCTATTTGATAAATTCAAACTACGTGAGTCAGCTAACATGGGTAGTCTGAGCCAATTGTCAGCACCAATATCTTCACGTATATCATCTGCCAAACCTGCTGTCTCAGAACCGAATACTAGCGCAATATTGGGCATAGCGGCCTTATCAGATGCTTCAGAGTCTAAGTGTTTACCAAAGTCATAATCGTAAAACGGTTTACTCAGCTTGGTCGTCAATGCCGTTACGACATTGCAGTCAGCGGCTTGTAATGCTTGCCTTGCGGCCGTCCAATCTTCATGCACTTGTAAATGAGCATATTCATGATAATCGAGACCTGCACGGCGTAGCTTTTTATCATCAAGCTCAAACCCCAATGGCCTGACCAAATGCAGCTGTGCGCCGCTATTGGCACACAGTCGAATAATATTACCAGTATTACTTGGCATCTTTGGTGCTACTAGCACGATATGAATGGTCATACTTACTCCACAAATATTCAACGCTCTATTATTTAAATTTATGAGCGGTAGGTAATCGAAAGTTACAGTTTACTGCCAATAATTACATTTTGATACTGTGCAGCGTTTTTAACTTTCACTATGATGTCTGTAACGGATAACGCGATAGCACTTACGTGTGACTGTCTTATCCAATACCCCTTCAGTGACGCTTGAGCACGATGCTTGGCATCACTGTTGTTACTTATAACCATTCACTTATTTTTGAGGATACTATTATGAAAAAAGTAATCATCGCATCTTTAACCGCTATGTTTGTTTTAACTGGTTGCAACACGTTTAAAGGCCTTGGTCAAGACGTATCAAGCGCTGGAAACGCTGTAACTGGCGGCGCACAAGACGTACAAGATAAAATCTAAGGTTTGATTTTTTTAGATTTTGAAAAGGGCTTATCATTTGTTTGATAAGCCTTTTTTATATTCTCAATTCGCTGCTATTCACCTATCATCCAAGTGCCGTTTTATAAAAATGCGCGTAATATTTGATTGAGATAACGCTGCCCTAATACAGTCGGTTGCAACTGCGTATCACTATCTACCAACAATCCTTGTTTGACTAAACTATTTACTTGTTCAATAACACTATCGAGCGCTAATCCAGTTCTCTTTTCAAACATCGACCAAGCGACGCCGCCATGTAAACGCAGCGCGTTTAGCATAAACTCGCTCACCAACTCTTCTTGATTAATCGCTTGCCAGCCAACCATTTTTGGCGTAGCTTGGTGTATATCAGACTTCTCTATGGTGTCTGTTCTCACCACTACATAATCTTTTGGCAAACGCGATTTGCTGAAACGATAGATACCTGATGCTACTAATAGGTCATCTTCATTTCTACCTTTTGATGCTAAAAAATCACTATCGATACCGTTGTTACGACCAATCGTTACTTTACCATGAGCTCCTGCGCCGATTGCTAGATAGTCGCCAAATTGCCAATAGTTGATATTATGACGGCATGGTTTGTCCAACGCACCAGCCCAAGCAGATACCTCATAGTTGCTATAACCTAGTTGCTGCAATAACGCTTGACCTGCTTTTTCAATATCCGCCAAATTGTCTTCATCGGGTAAAATTGGCTGACTGCGGTAAAATACGGTATTTGGCTCAATGGTCAGTTGATACCAAGAAATATGCGTTGCGCCTGCATCATGTGCCATTTGAATATCTGTTAGCGCTTCATTCATGGTTTGCTGCGGTAGACCATGCATCAAATCAACGTTAATCCGCTGAAAACCAGCCGCTTTGGCAGCTCGAATCGCTGATAACGCTTGCACAGGATCATGGATACGTCCAAGTACTTTAAGCTTATCAGCGGCAAAGCTCTGTACGCCAATAGACAGACGATTGATACCAACCTCTAAATATTGAGCGAATGGCGCATGCTCAAGCGTGCCGGGGTTCGCCTCCATCGTGACTTCGATGTCTGCTGCAAATTCAAAACATGTACGTAAACCAGTAAACAATCGCTGATACTGAGCAATAGGCAGCAACGACGGCGTGCCACCACCGATAAATATCGAACCTATCTTTCGGCCCTGAGTTAAAGGTTGCTGCATCGCGGCGTCTAACAGTAATGCATCGACGTATTCCTCATACATAGATAGCTCGCTATCCATCGGTAGCTCATGCGAATTAAAATCGCAATAAGGACACTTCTTTACACACCACGGAATGTGAATGTAAAGAGACAATGGAATGTCGGTTACATCTATCGCGATAGTATCTGTCTGTGGTTCAGTAAGACTTAACGTCTCAAGGTCATTTGGCATACTGTCTGTATTCACTTTGGGCATAAATAAACTTATTTTATAGTAAGCAATAATGGTCGGTATCAAAAATAACGCTAGGATAGCGATTAGATGAGATAAAGAAAAGCCTATCTATCATAAATCTATTAACAAAAACACGTATAAATGCCCTATTCACCATGGCAACTTAGGAGCAGTATATAGAGGCCTTCTTAAAACAGACACTATTAAAAATATGTTTGAGAGTAAATTAATAGGAACTAACCCTAGTAAATTTAAGAACGAATTGAAGAATAAATAAAGAATCAAAGGACAGATATATGGCGTATTGGTTAATGAAATCCAACCCTAAATTTTTTGGTATTGAAGATTTGCAGCGTTTGGGCACCGATGGTTGGGACGGCGTTCGTAACTATCGTGCGCGTAATTTTATGCGCGACGATATGAAAGTTGGTGATAAGGTATTCTTTTATCACTCTAGCGCCAAGCCATCTGGAGTCGCTGGTATCATGACAGTCACTACAGCAGGGTATCCTGATCCTACTCAGTTTCACCCTGAGCATCGTCATTATGATCCTATTGCGACGGAAGAGGAACCTCGCTGGTATATGGTAGATCTTACGTTTGAACAAGCTTTTACAGAAGTATTACCATTATCAGAGCTAAAGTTTTTACCCGCTTTGGAAGACTCATTACTGCTAAGAAAAGGTTGTCAGCAATTAACAGTGATTCCATTAGAACCCAAACATTGGCGAGCGATTATGAATATGGCAGAGACACTTGAGTTGTTGCCGGAGTAAACTTGTTAAGTCACCTATTGGCTATTGCTTATCGGCTATGAAATAGAGTACAAAAAACCTAAGATTAATACCTTTATAGCGGCGCTAAAACGTTGACATCATAGTGTGGCTTCTTTACCATCTTACTATGTATATGACCTGTCAATCCATTATTTGGATCGGCGGGTTATTTTTATTTTAGTGTCTTTACTTTTATTTTCATACTCTACCTATATAAGCTTGCTCATCTTGTTTATCGGAGTATTATCGTCGGCACTAACCTCTCCTTACTGCATCAATATTAATCGATTGATATCAGTGTTTGTTTATTAATAACAACTACTTTAATAACACTTACTGCAAAGAATAAAAAGTTGCTTACCATGGTTTTTCCATTGTCTTTCAAAGATTTTAAAAGCTACAGCTTGCGTTTAGGCGTACTTGCATTCCCTATTTTAATCACTCAGTTTTGCCAAGCAGCACTTGGGGTAGTCGATGCTATCATGGCAGGTCAAGTCTCGGCGCTTGATTTGGCTGCGGTAGCCGTTGGGTCTGGTATTTGGCTACCGCTGTTTTTATTGGCCACAGGTGTGCTTATCGCAACCACGCCTCTCATTGGTGAAGCGATTGGCCAAGACCAGCACGGTCAAGTGCCACACATTACGCAGCAGTCTTTATGGACTGCTGGTGTCATTGGTATCATCGGTTTTATCATCGTCAATTTGGCTCCCAATCTTCTTGGCATCATGGGTGTACCTGAGAATATTCAACCGATAGCAACGCAATATTTACATGGCGTCTCATTTGGTTTCCCAGCGCTTGCTGTGTATGCCGTGCTACGCAGTTATTGTGAGGCATTAGGCCGTCCTGAGCCTGTCACTGTCATCAGTGTTATTGGTCTACTCGCAGACATTCCTTTGAATTATATTTTTATTCACGGGCTCTTTGGTATGCCCGAAATGGGCGGAGCAGGCTGCGGTGTAGCGACAGCATTGGTATTATGGATAAATGTCCTATTGCTTGCTGCCTATACTAGCTTTACCAAGCGCCGCGAATTTATGAGTACGCGATTCTTTTATGGTTTTTCAAGCCCCAATCGCACACAGATTAAAAAGCTATTAAAACTTGGTATTCCTATTGGTGTCTCTATCTTTTTTGAAGCCAGTTTATTTAGCTTAGGTGCACTTGTTATTAGTCCATTAGGTGAGCTGGCAACAGCGTCGCATCAGGTGGCACTGTCAGTCACCTCTCAGCTATTTATGATACCGATATCTGTCGCCATGGCGCTCACTATCATGATATCCAATCGATTTGGTCAAAAAAATCTACTAGCACTCCGTCAAGTGCAAGCTACTGGGCTTATTTGGACGGTATTAATTGCTTTGACTTGTATGCTTGGAATATGGTTATTTAGACCAGAATTAGCAGCAGCATTCACTGACAATCCAGAAGTCAGGGCTCAGTCCATGCATTTGCTTATCTTTGCACTTGCCTATCAGTTATTTGATGGCTGGCAAGTCAATGTCGCTGGTATATTGCGCGGTATGCAAGATACAACTATCCCGATGTGGGTAACGCTTTTTTGCTATTGGTTAGTTGCTCTACCGCTGGGTGTCTATCTAGTGCGTTTCACTGACGTTGGTGCTCAAGGCTTTTGGATGGCATTGATTACAGGTTTATTCTTATCATCTATCTTACTTACTTTGCGCCTACGCTATCAGCAAAAACGTTTAACTGTGCTGTGGGGTTAGGCTAACTATTCATGGATTGTATTTTATAGCCATCATTAGTGTCATCTGATCATACAGACTATGAAAAATCGTAGATATTTTCTTGCTAAAAAGATGGCTTACGTCAAAATATGTAAAAATCTTCAGTTAACAACTGTACATTGATTGCTCATTGTCTTGAATCTAGGTATCATTAGCAATTAATTAGACAATATTTAGTTACACTATTTCTCGAATTTAGTACAAGGCCAGATAAAAACTATGGATATTGAAAAAATACGCACCCTCATCGCCCTTATGGAAGAAAGTGAACTGGTTAATTTAGAAATCAGTTCAGACGACGAGCATATTAGCTTAACTCGTCACTATGACGCACCTGCGCCAACTATGATGGCTGCTCCAGCTGCGAGCGCTGCTCCTGCTGCCGCTGTTGAAGGCAAACCTGCAGAAAAAGCAGGTAGCGTTGAGTCTTCACCAATGGTTGGTGTTTTCTATTCAGCACCAAGCCCTAATGATCCACCATTTGTGAAAGTTGGTCAAAAGGTTCAGGCAGGTGATACTTTAGGTATTATCGAAGCCATGAAAATCATGAACCCGCTTGAAGCGACTCAAAGTGGTATTGTTGACGAAATCTTGGTAGATAACTCTGAAGTCGTACAGTTCGGTCAACCTGTCATACGCTACAAAGCGTAACGATATTTGCCATACTTTATTTCATTATGGCTGACTTTTGATATATAACGCATCAAAGCCAAATAACATGATGCCATGTATCGAAACTCAGTCCATGACTGACGCTTCGACAAGGATGAACCCATGATAAAAAAATTGCTCATTGCCAACAGAGGTGAAATTGCTCTGCGCATCGTCCGCGCCTGTAAAGCGCTAGGTATCCAAACGGTAGGTGTATACTCTACTGCTGATGCCAATCTGATGCACTTGCGCTTTGTTGATGAGGCAATTTGTATTGGCAAGCCTAATGCTAACCAAAGCTACCTTGATATCAACACCATCTTAACCGCTGCTGAAATCACTGGTGCAGATGCTATCCATCCTGGCTATGGATTTTTGTCTGAGAACGCTGAATTTGCTGAACAAGTAGAAGAAGCAGGATTGACCTTCGTTGGTCCTAATGCTGATCATATTCGCCTCATGGGCAACAAAGTCTCTGCCATCAACGCCATGAAAAAAGCTGGCGTACCAACTGTACCTGGTTCAGTTGGCGCTGTAACCCTGCATAATGCTGAGGAGCAAGCACGCAATATTGGCTTCCCACTATTGATTAAAGCAGCTTCTGGTGGCGGTGGACGCGGTATGCGTGTGGTTGAACGCTTTGACGAGTTGATTGGTCAAGTGCAAGCTGCCAAACAAGAAGCTGAGCTATGGTTTGGTGATGATACTGTCTATATGGAGCGCTATCTACAAAACCCGCGCCACGTAGAAATACAGGTGCTAGGTGATGGTAACGGTAATGCTATTCATTTATATGATCGTGATTGCTCATTGCAGCGTCGCCATCAAAAAGTACTAGAAGAGGCACCTGCCCCAGACATTCCAGATGATGTACGTGAGCCAATTTTAAAAGCTTGTGTAAAAGCATGTGAGCTTGTTAAATACCGCGGTGCTGGCACGTTTGAGTTTTTATTTGAAAACAATGAGTTTTTCTTTATTGAAATGAACACTCGTGTACAGGTTGAGCATCCAGTGACTGAGATGATCACTGGTATTGATGTCGTCGTCGAACAGCTCAAAATTGCTGCTGGTTATGGCCTGTCTTATCGTCAAAGTGAGATTGAGATCCAAGGTCATGCAATTGAATGTCGTATCAATGCCGAAGATGCAGCGACTTTCGTGCCTTGTCCAGGTACTATTAGCCAACTGTTCACACCAAGTGGTTCTGGCATTCGCTTTGACTCTCATTTATACCCTGGCTATGAGATACCGACCTATTATGATTCATTGATTGGTAAACTGATCTGTCATGGTCAAACTCGTCAGCAAGCCGTTGCTAAGACTGTACATGCCCTTGATGAGCTAGTTATTGAAGGCATTAAAACAAATATACCTTTGCATCGCGATGTGATTTTGGCCGACGATAACTTTACCCGTGAAGCGCAAAACATTCACTATCTTGAAAGAGAACTGTTGAATACGAACAAAGATAAAGAAGAGTCGTAGACTGAAACGCCTATAGAGTCCGATAAGCTTAATAAGTTTCACTGCCACCCTCATTTGAAAAACACAAAAAAAGCCGCTATCAATATAGCGGCTTTTTTATGTCATCAATGAACTGTCGATTATACGTAAAATACAACGAGCATGCCTAATTACGGCAACACTCTGTGGAAGTTCATAAAGCATTCGTCACCATCAGGGTCAGCACACCATTGCATCTGATTGCCATCATGGTTGATAAATGCAATCAACGCTTCATCAGTCTGGTCAATCTGATTACCTGAACAATCTATTTCATTATTATCATAAACGGTCTTAATCGCAATAACTGGTAACCCTTCTTCACGGTGAGTGACTAGATAGCGGCCGTATGTCCATTCTTCGCCACTAACGGACCACATCTCATTATCTGCACTGAAATTATATAACTCACGGCATTGATTAGACTTGCCATTTGACGCCAGTAAGTCTTTGCTAATCACTGGTTTAGTGTTTAGAACCCGCTCTTCACTTTGAGTCAGTACGCCGCCGTCCATGCCTGTCATCACCTTAGGCTCTGCACTGCTGGTCTGTTGTTTACTACTTAACGACTGATTAGCTTCCGCTTCTTTAGCCATCGTGTCACGAGTAGAAGGACCGCTGCTATCCAAGTCTATTTCCCACTGTCCAGCAATAGCTGGACTAATATGGGTGGTAATGGTCGGCTTGGTAATAGCCTCACCATTTGCAGGTATTGAGGCCAAAATAGATGCCAGGGTGAATGAAGCAAATGAGATAGGTTCCATAATTAACCTTTTATTTATAATATTTTAATATATACATTAGCGTAAGTCTTAGACACTAAAAACACAAGTAACATTATGCTATTGCTCATATACATGTAGTCGAAATATCATAGGTCTTTACGAAAAAAATAACGCCAGCGCTCGACTTGTTAGAAACAAGAAGCGATGACGTTATTAGCATACAGAATTTTGCGTAATATCAGTTGCTACTTAATGCTAAGCAGCTTCTGTATTTAGTGCTTGAGCAAAGGCTGATAACGCCCCTTTGAGCATGGCTGATACCGTGCTACTACAAGTACCGATACCAGAATAGACCTCACCATCAACATTTAGTTGAATGTAAGCTGCCGCATTGGCATTGGTTTTGTTATCGCTATTGGTATCATCGTCGATACCATTGCCACTGTTATGATGCGGGTTAATCGCATGCTCTGCATAGTTAATGATATGCAAGGATTTGCCAGTATGCTGCGCAAGTCCATCGATAAATGATGATAATGGACCATTACCCGTACCATCAATATCAATGGTATCGCTATTCATCTGTACTTGCCCACTAAAGTAAACCTCACCGCCTTTATTATTGACACTATAATCTAGTAGTTCAAACTTACCTTGCTGCAAGTAAGTCTCTTCAAAGGTCTGCAAGATTTCATCGTTCTGCAACTCACGTGCAGCCGCTTCAGCTTGCTTTTGTACCACACGGCTAAAGTCAATCTGCATCCAGCGTGGTAAGTTAAAGCCATAGTTACGCTGCAAGATATATGCAACGCCGCCTTTGCCCGACTGACTATTGATACGTACCACATCTTGATAGCTACGACCGATATGCGCAGGATCAATTGGTAGATACGCCACGTCCCAAACATTGTCTGTTTCACTCTGATTGCTCTCATTGTAGTCGAGAGACTTCTTGATCGCATCTTGATGTGAGCCACTAAATGCTGTGAAGACCAACTCGCCTACGTAAGGATGACGTGGGTGCAATGGTAAGTTATTGCATTCGCTCACAACCTGTACAATTTCGCTCATGTTACTAAAATCAAGCTCAGGATCAATACCTTGGCTAAACAAGTTCATGGCCATAACCATGATATCCATGTTGCCTGTACGCTCGCCATTACCAAGCAATGTGCCTTCGATACGATCAGCACCTGCAAGCACACCTAATTCAGCGGCTGCTACGGCACAGCCACGGTCATTATGAGTATGCAAACTCACAATCACATGCTCACGCTGTTTTAGATTGCGGCAAAAATACTCTACTTGATCAGCAAAGACATTGGGCATAGAAGCCTCAACCGTCGCTGGCAAGTTAAAAATAACTTCCTGACCCTGCTGTGGTTGCCACACGTCACACACTGCATCACAAACCTCGACGGCATATTCAGTCTCTGTCTGACTAAAACTCTCTGGCGAGTACTGAAATACCCAATCCGTCTCAGGATACTTTGCCGCATACTCTTGTAGTAGCTTGGCACCAGCAATAGCAATATCTTTGATTTCAGCTTTATCTTTACCATAGACTTTTTCGCGTTGTACACGGCTGGTTGAGTTATAGACATGGACAACCGCACGCTTGACACCTTTTAATGATTCAAAGGTGCGAGCAATCAAATGCTCACGCGCTTGTACCAATACTTGAAGCGTTACATCTTCAGGTACGTGGTTTTCTTCGATAAGCTTACGTGCAAAGTCAAACTCTACCTGCGCCGCTGACGGAAAACCAATTTCAATCTCTTTAAAACCAACATCTACTAAGGTCTTAAAGAAGCGCATTTTTTGTTCGATATTCATCGGATCAATCAGCGCCTGATTACCATCACGCAGGTCCACACTTGCCCATATTGGTGACTTCTCAATCGTCTTGCTTGGCCAAGTACGATCTGGCAGCGATGGCGCAAATGCAAATGGACGGTATTTACGGAAGTCAAAATCGGCACTTTTTGGTGTGATCTTTGCAGTCCCTGTTGCTGCAGTATGCGTGGCTTGGTCAGACATAATCAATCCTTAGATGATATGGTTATTTGTATATTTAGCTAGGCGATTAGCTGTTAATTAGATCCGTATTTATCATACGAGATGACTATTAGTCATGTCTTAATAATATCAAAGTTTAATAGAGAGAAACCTGCTTTCTTTTACTTTATTTTCTATTATTTTAGTGGAAAAACACAATTTAGATATTATAATCGAATAAATCCACTATTAGAGCTTCAAAAATGCAAAATAATCATATTTATAGTACAGGGATAGCAGATATAGACGAGACAGATAGACAGTTGCTACGCTTATTGCAAACGCAAGCGCGTATGAGTATTACTGAACTTGCTGAGCGAGTCAATCTATCTGCTACCCCTTGCGCACGTCGTATCAAACGCTTGGAAGATGCGAATATTATCACCGGCTACCATACCAAAACTGATGCGCAAAAACTCGGCTATCCGCTGGCTGTGTTTATTGCTATTAGTATGGATCGACATACAGCAGAACGTTTTGAACAGTTTGAACGCAAGGTTCAGAGCTTTGAAGAGGTCATTAGCTGTAGTATTGTCACAGGACGTACAGAAGACTATCTTATCAAGGTAAGAGTTCGTGATATGGCACATTATGAAGAGTTTTTATTGCACCGCCTCAACCGTATTGAAGGTGTGGCTCAAGTTCATACCAGTTTTGAATTACGAGAAGTATTTAGCCGTAGCGTAGTTTAGACGATCTAGGCGGTCGTTAGCGACTGTCGACGGAACCATATCAATAGCACCAATCCAGCCAACAATCCGATAGCAGCGACAAGCAACCCAGCATTGAAATTACCCTCTTTCCCTGCCAGTGCCACCGTGACCAAAGGCCCCAAAAACTGTCCTAACGCATAAGCCAGTGTTGCCAAGGCAATCAGCAAATTAGAATAGGCAGGATTGATGTTTTTAAACAGCGTAAGTGTCATCGAAACCATACCGACAAAGGTCAGTCCTAAAATCGCAGCATTGCCATATAAGCCAAGCGCCCCATCAAACCATATAGGCAAGCACATACCCAACGCTTGCAATACCGTCAGCCCCATCAAGGTTTTTAGCTCACCGATACGTTTGGCAAGCGCGCCCCATAGTGGGTTTGACAACATCGCAAAAATACCAACGACCAACCAAATCATCAATCCAGCATACATCTGTGTTGTTAGACGCTGCGCTGCCATGACAGGTAAAAAAGTTGCTGAACTAATATAACCAAACCCTGCCAATACATAGCTAATAAAAAGCAAAGTAAGCGCTTTATGATGTCCAGAAACTGCTTCATATAAAGAACGTTTGAAGTTTAAGTAAGTCTGATGTACTGACACGTGCTGTTTGTCATCAATCTGTTGCGATCCCAGACTATGTACTTGTCTTGGTTTTACTGTATAAAGTAGCCATACAAGCGGTAAACTGGTGACACCTGCTACCAGCCAAATTATATCGAAGTGATAGCCCAACTTTAATAGCCACCATGTCACTATGGCAGAGGCACTAATACCAACACCAATACCTGCATAATGGACTGCTGATAATACAGAACGGCGCTTAGGGCTAAGGTTTTGAATCACAAACGATGAGCTCAGAATCATCGCTACACCACTTGCAATACCGGCAATTAAGCGAATGATATACCATAGCGTGAGCGACATATTTGGTATAACAAGCAATATCGTAGTGACAACACTTATAACCGCCCAAAGTGTCATCGCCTGCCATGTCGAGCGTTGAGGCACAAACATAGCGATGAGAGCGCCGATAAAGTAGCCAATATAATTGATTGATGCCAGCCAGCCTGCAATCGTCGTTGATAGCGACAACTGCACCATAATATCAGGTAAGGTGGCGGTAAAGAGAAAGCGTCCATAACCCATAACGACTGCCATGCAGTACATACCAATACAGGCAATGGCAGCTTCGTTGGTAATCGTCGGGACCATACGGCCTTTAAAAGCAGTCATCATGACAGAGCCATTTTTGTGGCAATTAGCACACAATCCTTTGTGTTAGACAGTCAAAAGCAGTAATAAAAAAACGCAGTAATAAAAAAGTTATTAGGTATATTAGGCCGGTATAAAATATTTGAGAAACTAAAATATTATAGAAACTAAAATATTATAGAAACTATGATACGTTTAACGTTGACGTCTCTACCGTATCTTGTCCTAGCATTTGCACACGCTGATCGCTAAACATGTCCATATCTGGAGCTAGCGTACGCATAAACCGATCAAAATACAACATCTGTTTGGTTAACAAAGCAAAGTCGCGTGGAAAATGGATACCATGACGTTTACCAACTTCAACAATCTCGAGCATCATTTGATTGAGCTCATCGGCTTGCTCTTTGCTATTGAAAGGTACACCGCTCGTAAAGGTTTTATCTTCTGCCATAATGGTGATCATCATACGCTGAAGGTCATTTCCTAATGCAGCCACATCGACCTTATTGCCACCATGCGTCATTTCCATATCAATCATATGGCGAGCCATGGCTTGATAGTCACTGTCTTGCATGGCTTGCATCATACCCATGCAAGCCCGCCAGCTCTCAGCTTTTAGTTTACCGACGATACCAAAATCTAAAAATCCAATACGGCCATCAGTCAATAGCATCAAGTTGCCCGCGTGCAAGTCAGCATGAAAGCTATTGCATAGCATCAGACTAGCAAACCATGTGTTTAAGGTGTCTGCCATTACTTGTGCAGGATCGGCGCAATACTGACGCATGAGCGATTCATCAACCATAGAGACGCCATATAGACGGCTCATCGTCAGAACACGTTTAGTCGTCAAGTCTTCATATACTGTTGGGGCAACCACGCGGGTATTACCTGATACCGCTAAGAACTGCTGAAAATCGCGGATATTTTGTGCTTCAGCAATAAAATCAGTCTCGGCGAGCATACGCAGACGAATCTCGTCAATAATCGGTGCAATGCTAGCAAACTTCATCGATGGCATAACTATCTCAAGTAGCTTAGTCACGCCATGTAATACACCCAAATCGGTCTGCATGATGGTTTCGACGCCAGGCTTTTGTACTTTTAATACCACCTCATCACCATTATGCAAACGTGCTGCATGCACTTGAGCGATAGAAGCTGATGCCAACGGTTCTGGGTCAATATGCGCAAACGTGTCATCAAGTGTCGTGCCATCTGTCGCTAGCTCTTCTTTCAGCACTTGCTCGATATAAGCATAAGACAATGGTGTGGTCTGATCCAAGCAGCTCTGGAAGGCCTTGACATAATCACGTGGAAACAGCGATGGCGTACTAGCGATAAACTGACCAATCTTGATATAAGTCGTGCCTAGCTGCTCAAAGGTTTCCTTAAGTAGCATCGCATCAGGTTTCTCACCTTTTGCCACTCTTAGCGCAGACAGGCCTGCCACGCTCGCTGTTTGGCGAACACGATTGACAACATTAAAAGTATGTTTTAATAAATGCGGACGATGAATTTTCATAAAAAACAACTATGATAATAAGAGGAAGGTTTAAAGACAGAGAATACAGTGCAGAAATGAGTTAAAAGCCTATTATTCAGTCAGTAATACTACAGACAGGACATTGTGGGTCTTTTCGATAGACCATCAATCGCTGCTGCATCTGACTACCATCCCATATAAGCAGTTTGTTTGTCAGTGGATTTTTGGTTAATCCCAAGTACTGCAACGCAGCATTGGCTTGTAGATTACCCATGACAGCAGTGGTACTCGCCAGTACTCCTGAATTGGCACACGTACGTTCGTCAGCGACTTCATCAGGTACTACTGAGCCAAATACGCAATGATAGCAACCAGTGTCGAGCTGAGGCTCAAACAATGCTAACTGTCCTTGCATCGCGATCGCTGAAGCAGATAATAGAGGAATCTGGTGGCGCACACTGATACGATTAATAATGTCACGAGTAGCAAAATTATCCGTACAGTCTAAAAGCAAGTCAGGCTTGCCTGCTACCATATCAAGCAATTCATAAGCATTGTCTTCATCTAACCGTGCCACTGTGCCGCGAGCCTCTATCAAAGGATTGATGTACTCTAACATGTGTGCTGCGGCCAGTGCTTTCGGCTGTCCGATATCTTTTGGCAAAAACAGCGTTTGCCGTTGTAAGTTACTTGCTTCAATTTTATCATCATCGATCAAATGGACATGACCCACTCCAGCACGTACTAATGTCTCAGAAGCAGGACAACCAAGGCCGCCTGCGCCTATTATGGCCACACGTGCTGACTTGAGTCGCAGCTGAGCGTCCATATCCCAACCGTCTAATAATACTTGCCGCGCATAACGGAGCAGCTCATCATCCGATAGCTGTACCATCTCTTTTGCCATATTCATTTGCAACCTGTAATCAAAGAAATCTACTAACAAAAACTATCTATTGAGTTTGCCCAAGCGTGACCCGATCATTACCACCGTAATCTTTTACCGTATGTACTGACTCAAAATTACTATCCAAAAACAACTTGCGAACAGCAGCACCTTGATCATAGCCATGTTCAATGGCTAACAACCCACCTGTACATAGGTATGACGTTGCTTGCTGGACGATATGCTCAATATCAGCCAAACCCTGATTAGGCGCACTTAGGGCGCTGATTGGTTCAGCTTTTAGACCTACTAGATGCTCGTCTGTCTCGTCAATATAAGGAGGGTTAGAAACAATCACGTCAAACCGCTGCTCATCACTAGCAGGTAGCGCTTGATACCAACTACTTTGAACAAACTCCACATTGGCAATGCTATTGCTAGCAGCATTGTACTGAGCAACTTTAAGCGCCTCTGACGATAAATCAACCGCCACGACTTGCCAGTTAGCATGTCTTAATTCATGGGCAAGACTGATAGCGATACAACCTGACCCTGTACCCAAGTCAAGCAATCGTTTACTACTAAAATATGTTGACCGGTCATTTATCCAATTTAACACCTGTTCAACCAGTACCTCTGTATCAGGCCTAGGAATCAAAGTATGCTCATTCACACTAAAGGTCAATGACCAAAATTCCTGCTGTCCAGTCAGATACGCAAGCGGTATACCCTGCTGCATTTTTACCACACCGTCATTGAAACGTGCGACCTCACTATCAGTGAGCTGATAATCTTCCTCAGTCATTAACGCTATCGCAGGCTGCTCAATGACATGTAGCAACCAATCAGTTAGCCAAAATGACGGTAGCTGATTATTTGACTCACCATTCGTCAGTTGTTGAATCTGCTGCTTGATTTGACGAATGGTCGATATGGTCATAGATAGCTCATAAAAAATGATGAATGAATAAAAGTAAAAATGCGACCAAACCTACTCTGACGCGCGTGGTGGTTCTTTGGTATCGGTCATATTTGGATTGGTTTTGCTCAGCTTGTCACCTGTACCATTGCCACCGCTTCCATCATCATTATCATCGCCATAGATATTATCGTTATCGCCAATGACAATATGTCTATCTACGAAGTAAATCAGCGCCAAAATCGGAATACCGATAGCGAAGGTAAAGATAAAGAAAAACGGGTAACCCATATTATCGACGACGGCGCCAGAATAGCCACCCATAACTTTAGGTATTAGCGTCATCAGTGAGGAAAAAATAGCATACTGTACCGCGGTAAAGCGAATCGACGTCAGTGCCGACAGAAAAGCAATAAATACAGCGCTTGCAAGACCCGCAGCCAAGTTATCAAATATCACTGCCATATACATAATTGGCAGGCTACCTGGGTTGTATGTCAATACTACAAATAGTAAGTTGGTCACACACGCCAAAATCGCGCCAATCATCATGGCATGCATGATACGGAAGCGCTGAGCCAAAATCCCGCCTAAGAAGCCACCTGCAATTGCCATAATCACACCGACCAGTTTTACGGCATTGGCGATGTCTGTTTTGCTAAAGCCCATGTCTTGATAAAAGACGTTTGAAATCACGCCTGCGACGATATCTGAGATACGGTATAGACCAATCAAGGCTAATAACAGTAGTGCCTTTTTGCCATAACGTCGGAAAAAGTCTAAGACAGGCTCGATCCATGTTGCCATGGCCACTTCTTTTTTCACCAGTCCTACTTGTACCAGTGCATAACCCGCCACCATCGCCGCGCCTAAGCTTACTAATAAATGCAAAGTTTCTACAAAGAAGCTAGAAAAAGCACCTTCAAACTCGGGTAGAACTTGCCCCATCAATATATAAGCGGCGATAAAAGCTATCACTGAAAATACAAACAACGCTACCAGTCTGACGTAGTCTTCACGAGTTTCAGCGACCGACGGGGCTTTGTTGATAATTTTTGGCTGGTTAATAATGAAATACAGCAACAATAATGGCGCGCACGCGACCAATGCTAAAAAGTAAAACTTAATTGCTGGCATGGCCATTAATGGTATTAAGACCACTGCGCTATCAAATACGGTATTAATCAAAATATTAATTAGATAAACAAAACCAAACAGTAGGCCTGGGATAAGTAATAACGCCGAATAAATCAGGAATACTTTTAAATTGCCCTTCTGTTTTTTACTTTGCAAAGTCTCAGCGGTTGGCTCATAGCTGGCAAAGGTCGTTAATACCCCTAACGTCATGACCCCTGCCATGATGTAATAGGTGTTGCGCCACGCTTCATAACTATAAAACGTCTCATTTGAGCCAAAAAAGTCAGCCAAATATAACGCGCCTGCCCCTGCGACAATCATACCGATACGGTAGCCTGATACATAGATAGAGGATAAAATAGACTGCATAGATGGCGGCGCAAGCTCAATACGGTACGCATCAATCACGATATCTTGCGTCGCAGAAGAGAACCCAAGCAACACGGCCGCGCATGCCATATAAACCAAGACGTCTTCGCTGACAGGATTCACCCTTGCCATCAAAAAGATAGCCAGCACAATGAGTAGCTGTGATACAACCATCCAACTACGACGGCGCCCTAGCCACTTGGTCAAAAACGGTACAGGAAGCGCATCAATCAACGGTGCCCAAATAAACTTGAACGAATATCCCAACGCCGCCCAACTGAACATAGTGACGACACTACGATCAATACCTGCTTCTCTAAGCCATAGCGACAGACTTGAGAAAATCAGCAGAATAGGTATACCCGCTGAAAACCCCAAAAACAGCATAATAATGACGCGAGGATCGAGATAAGCTTTTGTAGCCTCGCCCCATGACTTTTTGGCAACTGGTTGATTGGGCGGTACGGATTTGACAGCAGACATAATAACTCACCAACAATTCAGACAAAGAACACAACCGCGCACAATTTTTATCAATCTTTAGAATCAGTTATCAACAAAAGGATCGATAAAAATTGCTCTACGTTGCACTAATATTATCATTACAACAAAATCCAGTTATGGTACTTGAGAACCTTTATCTTGACTAGATGTTTTTGCATTAACTTAGCGATTGCAACTCCTTGGCGGTCGCTTATATTTCTTGATAGTGACGCAAGAAGACATCGTGTTTTACCAGAGTTATCTTAGCTCTCTTTTTTATTGCTACTTCTATTTTAAAAGATGTCTGGCAATAGCATCGTTTATAGGTAATATAAAGGTAGTAGTAAAATTGATGCTTACTTGATTGGTTGGGTGTAATTCATTGGTTTAATCCTAACTAACAATGACGAGTACAGGCGTTGATAAAGATTTAGTTAAACAAAACATCAAGATTTTTATGATTGGTAATTTAAAACTTATAATTCTTATATATTAGTTTTATAAATCTACTCAGCTTGGTTATGCTTTATACATAAACACCGACTACCAAGATTAACAGTTTGTTATTTCTATTATCATAGCCTAGGAGTTACACCATGTCCGAATCAACCAATAGTACCACTGACAAAAACACCACCCCAGATACTGCCCGCTGTCCTGTAGATCACGAAAGCAGCAATAGTACTGCGCCTACCAATACAACCTATGATCAAGGTGATGATAAAGGACCGACTATCCATAGTGAAAACGTCGATCATACGCATGCATCGCAGCGTCCTAGTATGGGTGGCTGCCCTGTTATGCATCAGGCGCATACTACCACTGCTTCTGCTGCGACAGATTGGTGGCCAAATGCGCTAAACTTAGACATATTGCATCAGCAAGATAAAAAGACTGACCCAATGGGTGAGGATTTTGACTACGCTGAAGCTTTCAAACAATTGGATCTAGAAGCGGTCAAAACTGACCTAAAAAACCTAATGACTGAATCGCAAGAATGGTGGCCAGCGGATTGGGGGCACTATGGTGGATTGATGATTCGTATGGCATGGCATTCAGCAGGTACGTATCGCGGTGCTGATGGTCGCGGCGGCTCTAATACTGGTAACCAACGCTTTGCACCATTGAACAGCTGGCCTGATAACGTCAACCTTGATAAGGCTCGTCGCCTATTATGGCCTGTTAAGAAAAAATACGGCAACAAATTGTCGTGGGCAGATTTGATGATTTTAGCTGGTAACATGGCATATGAATCTATGGGCTTCAAAACTCTAGGATTTGCTGGTGGCCGTGCTGATATTTGGCATCCAGAAAAAGACATCTACTGGGGTTCTGAACGTGAGTGGCTCGCCGCTACCAAAAACCGTTATGAAAATGATGAGGAGCGTGAATCATTAGAAAACCCTTTGGCTGCTGTGCAAATGGGCTTGATCTATGTCAATCCTGAAGGTGTCGACGGCAACCCTGACCCGTTGAAGACTGCTCAAGATATGCGTACTACCTTTGCTCGTATGTCAATGAACGATGAAGAGACTGTCGCCCTTACAGCTGGCGGGCACACCGTTGGTAAGTGTCATGGCAATGGTGATGCTACAATATTAGAAGACGAGCCAGAAGCTGCTGATGTCAAAGAGCAAGGTCTAGGTTGGCGCAATCCTAAAGGTCTTGGTAATGCAGGTGATACCGTTTCAAGTGGTATCGAAGGCGCATGGACCACCAATCCGACCCAGTGGGATCATGGGTATTTTGAACTTCTATTGAACCATGAATGGGCACTGACCAAAAGTCCAGCGGGCGCATGGCAATGGGAGCCGACTGATATTAAAGAAGAAGATCGTCCGTTAGATGCTCATGATTCAAGTGTCCGCCGTAATCCAATCATGACTGACGCAGATATGGCATTGAGCAAAGATCCTATCTATCGTGAGATTTCAGAGAAGTTTCATAACAACCCGGCGTACTTTGATGAAGTGTTTGCTAGAGCATGGTTCAAACTGACTCACCGCGATTTGGGACCTAAAACTCGTTACTTAGGTGCCGATGTACCAAGCGAAGATTTTGTATGGCAAGACCCTATTCCTAAAGGTAATGCAGAGTTGACTGCTGATGATATTGCCACGCTAAAATCACAAATATTAGACAGTGACATCGAACCTCGCGAGTTTATCATCACCGCATGGGACAGCGCTCGTACATTTCGTGCTTCGGACTATCGCGGCGGTGCAAATGGCGCACGTATCCGTTTAGCTCCACAAAAAGATTGGGCAGGCAATGAACCAGAACAATTACAGCGCGTGCTTGAGACATTGACAAGTATTCAGTCTGGCTTTGATAAAGACGTTAGCTTAGCAGACCTTATTGTATTGGCTGGTAACGCAGCTATCGAACAGGCAGCAAACGGTGCAGGCGTAGATATTACGGTACCGTTTAATCCAGGTCGCGGTGATGCTGACGCTGAAATGACTGACGCTGAATCTTTCGCTGATTTAGAGCCGCTACATGATGGTTATCGTAATTGGGTTCAGGGCGACTATGCGGTATCACCAGAAGAGATGCTACTTGATCGCACGCAGTTGATGGGATTGACAGCACCTGAGATGGTCGTATTACTTGGTGGTATGCGAGTGCTTGATACTAACCATGGTCAGAGTCAACATGGTGTCTTTACTGAACGTGCTGGCATGCTTACCAATGACTTCTTTGTCAACTTAACAGACATGAACTACACTTGGCATCCTATAAAAGCAGCTGACAATACTGCTAATAGCTACGAAGTACGTGAGCGTAGTACAGGAAATGTCAAATGGCAAGCAAGCCGTGTAGACTTAGTATTTGGCTCTAACTCTATATTGCGTGCTTATGCTGAACTATATGCACAGGACGACAACTTAGAAAAATTTGTTCGTGACTTCGTCCGCACTTGGAACAAGGTAATGAATGCAGATCGTTTTGATATTGCTAAATAGACTGAGTTTGAAATTGGCCAGTATCAGCTAATTAGCAGTAATAAATAACTTTATAACTAACAGCTACCTTTTAAAAGGTAGCTGTTTTTTTATGCTCAATAATGATCGTTCTTTATAAACTATTAGGTCAAATGGCTTCACTGACTAAACAGCGTTTGCTGAACAAATATTTTTTTAGCATTGCAAAATACAAACTCTATATTCATAATTATCATAAATTGATAGCTATTTATTATATACAAGAATAATAACTTTGTTTTACACTACTTTATTACTGTATGTTCAGACATTTTCACTTTCATATACAGACGAGGTTTGTATATTTATACGATAGGATTAAGTTATGGCAATCGACGTAGTGGTCAATCAGCGACATTTGCAGATTCAGCTCAAACAGCTAGAAACAGTATGGCATACGGTGATTAATGGTTATAACTTAAGTCAAGCGGCAACTGTACTACATACCAGTCAATCCAGCCTATCAAAGCATATTGCTGCGCTAGAAAACCAATTAAAGACGGAAGTTTTTGTGCGCCAAGGTAAACGCTTGACGGGACTCACCACGATGGGCACAGCGCTTATGCCACATATCGAGTCTATATTTGCTGAAATCCGTACTATTGAAAACCTTAGTCTAGACTTCAATAATCCAAATATTGGTACATTGACGATTGCCACCACTCACACACAAGCACGCTATGTACTGCCACAAGTGGTTAAAGAATTCAAAGATCGCTTCCCTAAAGTAAACTTGATTTTGCAACAGGCAGACCCTGAGACCATCGCTCAGATGGTCATACGTGGTCAAGCAGATATCGGTATCGCAACTGAGTCCTTACTGCATAATAATTATCTTAGATGTTATCGTTACTATGATTGGACGCACCGCGTCATCGTACCGAGTGATCATGAGCTTGCTAGCCAAGAGTCTATTGACCTGCCCACGCTCGCTAGCTATCCGATTGTGACCTATCATGGTGGCTTTACAGGGCGCGGCGCAATTGACAAGACATTTGATGAAGCAGGACTAGAGCCAGATATCGTGCTAGCGGCGCTCGATGCCGATGTAATCAGTACTTATGTCGGTTTAGGCTTAGGTATCGGTATTATCGCAGAAATGGCATTTGAGCCAAGTCATTATCAAAACTTGACGGCTATCCCCGTCGATCATTTTGGCCGCTTTACCAGTTGGATGGCAGTACGTGATGATGCAGAAATTCGTCAATATGGACGTGCTTTCATGGAGCTGTGCCAAAAGCAATTTGCAAATTAATGAGCATTTGTTAAATAAAGTATCTCATACTTGCTCACCCTTACTAGACTAAGTTGTGAATGATAAAATAAATTCTAGAATGTTATTCAATGTTTCTTTTATATATTATTCATACTTGTATTGGTTTTTAGTAGAATTAAGTTGACTATTAATCATAGATATCAATACATATCAATTTGCTCTTTTGTAAACAGGTGATACCGCTCATGGAAAAATTCGTAGCGATCATTATGGCAATTTTTGCCGCCCCTCTACTAATTGGTGGCGTCTATTTATTGTCCTTAGGCGGTAGTACTTACTACCTCATTGCTGGCGTTATTATACTAACGACAGCTTTTTTATTGTTCAAAAAACATTGGAGTGCTTACGGGTTATACGCGCTATTTATCGTAGCAACCATGGCGTGGGCACTTTGGGAGTCTGGCTTTTATTGGTGGGCGCTAGCACCCCGAGTTGGCTTCCCGCTCATCTTTGGTCTGCTCATGCTATTGCCGTGGGTATCTAACAAAATGTGTGGGCCTAAATCTCAAGCCGCTGCAAATGCTACCACTAGCACACCAACCACAGGCTCTACCAAGAAAAGTCCTCTATACTATTGGGGACTGCTCGTAAGCGTGGCCGTAGGTGCATTACTCTCTTTTGGTAGTCTAGCCAATAATGCCACTGACAAACTTGGTGAGCTGGACTTGACTGCTGCAAACGATGACGAACAAGACATCAGTTCAGATGAAGCATCAACCAACCTTGGTGATCCATTATCAAACGGTCAACAAACGCCAGATGGTGAATGGAGCGCATATGGTCGCACTGATTATGGCCAGCGCTACTCGCCTCTAGACAAAATAAATACCGATAACGTGAAGGATCTAGAGCTTGCATGGCAAATTCAAACAGGCGATGTCAAAGGACCTAACGATGTCGGCGAGACCACTTATCAGGCAACGCCATTAAAAATTGGCAATGGCTTATATCTATGTACCCCTCATAACTGGGTAATGGCACTAGATGCCGACTCTGGTGAGACACTGTGGAAGTTCGATCCTCAAGTAGGGGAAAACTTACAACGCCAACATCAAACGTGTCGCGGCGTGTCTTATTATGCTGGTCAAGCGATTAATCCTGACACTGTCTCTACAGCTGCTAATAATTCAGCAGAGAATAGCAATAGCACGGTCAGCCCTGTGCAAGTACAAAAAATTGCGGGCAATACCTTCGAAAACGCATCCAAGCAATGTGACGCCAAGATATTTATTCCATCCTCGGATGCGAAGTTATATGCACTCGATCCAAATACTGGGCAACGCTGCCAAGACTTTGGTGATGATGGTGCGTTAGACTTGATGCATAACATGCCATTCAATCAAGCAGGATACTACTATTCGACGTCGCCACCGGTAGTTACTGGTGATGTGATCATTGTGGCTGGTGCAGTCAATGACAATTATGACGTCAACTCGCCTTCTGGTGTGATACGTGCGTATGACGTCAATACGGGTGAGCTTATGTGGAATTGGGATTCAGGTGATCCTGACAATACAGCACCTTTCGATGTCAATGACCCGACCCAGACTTACAAAACCAGCTCACCGAACTCATGGTCAGTTGCTAGCGCGGATGAAGAGCTTGGATTGGCATACTTCCCTATGGGCAATCGCACCCCCGATCAGCTAGGTAGCTACCGTAATGCTGCTGAAGAGAAGTATGCAACGTCTGTTGTCGCATTAGATATCGAAACTGGTGAAGCGCGCTGGGTGCAGCAGTTTATTCACCATGACCTTTGGGATATGGACACACCTGCTCAGCCAACCTTACTAGACTTAGAAACCGCTGATGGTGTGCAGCCCGCGCTAGTTGTGCCAACCAAACAAGGCGATGTATATGTCTTGAACCGTGCAACAGGTGAGCCTATTGTCCCGATTAATGAGCGTCCTGCTCCGCAAGGCTATCTTGTAGCAGGAGAACACGCAGCACCGACTCAACCTTACTCTGGTTTGAGCTTTGAGCCTGAACCCTTAACCGAAAAAGACATGTGGGGCGCCAGTCTCGTTGATCAAATGATGTGCCGTATTGAGTTCAATCAACTTAATTACGATGGTCGCTATACACCGCCATCAACCAATGGTAGCTTGGTCTACCCTGGCAATTTCGGTACCTTTAATTGGGGTGGAATCGCTGTTGACCCTGAAAACGGCGTGATGTTCGGTATGCCGACATACTTGGCGTTCAAATCAAAACTTATTCCTAGAGACACGTTGGGCGATGCGGAAACTAACAAAGGAGAGCAAGGCGTCAATGCCAATGCAGGTGCGGATTACGCAGTGGAATTGGGACCCTTCTTATCTCCGCTAGGCGTACCTTGTCAGCAGCCACCATGGGGCACGATTGCTGGTGCTGATCTCGCTACAGGTGATATCGCTTATCAGCGCAAAAATGGTACGGTACAAGACTTATCTCCTGTTCCGATCAAACTAGAACTGGGTGTACCTGGTATTGGTGGACCTATCATCACCAAAGGTGGCGTCGCTTTCTTATCAGCAGCGACGGAAAACAACTTCCGAGCTTACGACTTGAAAAATGGCGACGTACTATGGAATGTTCGTATTCCAGCAGGTGGACAAGCCACGCCAATGACTTACTTGAACTCTAAAGGTGAGCAAATGGTCGTATTGGTCGCAGGTGGTCATGGTTCAGTTGGGACAACCATTGGTGATTATGTCTTAGCCTATAAGCTTAGTGACCAAGATAAATAGTGCTGTATTTGGTTGTTAGGACAAGGGTAATCTGATTTACCATGTCATTATAATTGACCAATTAGAAAAGCAGGTAACTTAAGTTGCCTGCTTTTTTTAATGCCATAACATGATATTGAGACATGCTTTTACGATATTGTTTATAGCTTATTCTGACAAAAGATAACCTTTGTCAATACATACTAATATTATTAAGTGCGCTTAAAAACAGAGTTAGCTGACTTTGTTAAGATTCACTAACAATGACTAGCGACACTTGAAACTACCACTGACTATAAGCATATCAGTAGAAAATAATTTACACGCTACTGGAACATTTATGAGTAAAAAAATTCCTTTATCTTTTCTAGATCTCGCACCTGTCCCTCAAGGTAAGACTATCGCCGAAGGTATTGCCCAAACTGTCAAAACCGCACAGCAGGCCGAAAAGTCAGGCTTAAACCGCTACTGGATGGCAGAACATCACAATATGCCAGGCATTGCCAGTGCAGCCACGTCAGTACTACTATCGCATATCGGTAGTCAAACCAATCGCATCCGTATCGGTGCTGGCGGCGTGATGCTACCAAATCATGCCCCTCTAGTCATTGCCGAGCAGTTTGGTACTTTGCAGGCGTTGTATGGTGATCGTGTAGATTTAGGTCTGGGCCGTGCACCTGGTACTGATGGTGCGACATTCCAAGCGTTACGTCGACAAATGAAAGATGCCGAGCGTTTCCCACAAGATGTCCAAGAGCTGATGTATTTTTTAGGTAATGATACAGATGGCAGCCCTGTACAGGCATTCCCTGGGGCAAAATCAGGTATTCCTATTTGGATATTGGGCTCTTCTCTATTTGGGGCGACCTTGGCCGCGCATTTGGGACTACCTTATGTGTTTGCCTCACACTTTGCCCCTCAGATGCTTAGGCAAGCAATTGAGGCTTACCGTGAACAGTTCAAACCATCTGTCTATCTAGATAAGCCCTATGTAATGCTGGCTGCAAACTTATTACTGGCTGATGATGATGCGACCGCTCAATATCATTTTACCTCAGCGCAGCAGAGCTTCGTACGTCTGCGTCGTGGTGAAACGGGTCAGATGCCTAAGCCCACTCACGATATGAACAGTATCTGGAGTCAAGCAGAAAAAATGATGGTAGACAACGCACTGTCAGTATCATTCATTGGTTCTGTTGAAACGGTCAAACCAAAACTCGCTGCATTTTTGGCAACGTATGAGCCAGACGAGCTGATTGTGACGGCTAATATCTATGACCAGGCCGCTCGTATTCGTTCACTTGAACTTACACCGGCGCTAAACTTATTTACTTTACAATGATAACGGACATTTGCATAATTATTGATACACCCTAATAAGAAGAAAACTATGGAAACTTCTACGTTTATTGGTTCGTCAATATTTTTGTACATTGTTGCATTTATCGTTGTAATGGTTATTGGTGGCTATCTAACCTATCGTACCAGTCCAAAGCGCAAGCAGCGCCGTGAAGACAAACGTAATAAAGACAATTTAAACTGATATAAAAATTCCCCTTCTCATATCCAAAAAGGGGAATTTTTAATTTTAACCAACTATAACGACATCATTTATTACTTTTCAACGACAAGCAACTCTACCAATCAACTAAAGAACCAAGATTCTGTTTTTGAGCTTGTTTTGCTACATGTAATGAAACTACCGCATCAAAACTAGCCGCACCGACCGATTTAAATAGTGTAATAGCTTTATCGTCTTTAGTATTTTTCTCTTCGTTAGTACTGCCCTCCTCTAATGACGCTGTGACTAATGCCTGCAAGTCACCACTCAAGTCATTCCATACCCACGTACAATCTTCGCTCTCATGCGCCTGAATCAAGTCACCTGCTTCGTGATGACTGCCAATTAAGTCGTCAACAATGACCATTTTACTGTTGGCAATAACATCATTGCTTATCTCTTTCATAGAAGGCTGATAAGCGCCGACTGCATTGATATGTACCTCAGATTTTATTTGATCAACACTAAATAAACCGTCAGTTGCACGTGTGGCTACGTTAATAATATCCACATTACAAATGGCATCGTTTAATACTTCACAGACCTTAATATCCACGTTCCATTGAGCATAATCACGGGTAAAACGTGTTTTAAATTGTTGTGCGCCTTCAGTATGTCTATTCCATAAATACACCGTCTTGATATCTGGACGTACCGTTAGTACCGCATGTAACTGCTCATAAGCCATACCGCCACAACCAACCACCGCCACACTCTGACAATCGGGCCTTGCCATATACTTGGTCGCAATACCTGAAAGCGCGGCAGTACGTACCTGCGTAATATAAATACCATCCATCATCGCTAGTATGGAGCCGTTATCATTATTTGAAACAGTAATAATAGCCGTGGTCGTTGGCAGATCGCGGCTAGGATTATCAGGACAAATAGTCACTAGCTTTACGACTGTATATTCGTTCTCACCATCATACATTGTGGCTGGCATAGATAGATGCGAGCCTGAACGATGACTATCAGAATCAGTAAAGGTGTTTATTACCAACCGTTCAGGTGATTTAGTCCAACTAGGGTGTGCTGCTTGCTGATGCAACAATGCCTCTATCACATCAATGGCTGCTTGCATATTGAGATGTTCTGTCACGACTGCTTTATTTAACAATTGCACGATTAGCGCTCCTATTTAGGGGTTTGTTATTCAAATCGTATTTCGTTTTAAAGAACCACGAGAGTGATTACATCATACCTAGCCCGCGTAAGGTTGCCGCGCCAATTGCCATGCCAAACATACCAACGACTGTGGTAAACGCTAAAATATTAGCGGCGAGTATGTCATTACCACCCATCGCTTTTGCCATGACATAACTGGCGGCGGCGGTTGGTGATGCTACCATCAGAAACAGTACACCCATATGCACACTAGATAGACCAAATGCTAAGCCAATGACGATAGCCACAATCGGCGCAACAATAATACGCCCTATACTGGCCTGCATAGATAGCCCTGACGGATGTAGCATTGACTTCATATCAATGCTCGCACCTGCACAAATAAGTGCTAATGGCAAAGCGACTGCTGCTAATAAATCGCCGGTCGTGTGAATGACACCAGTGATAGGCGGCAATGGCAGCGCTTTATAGACAAATGCCCCAACCAACGCCAAAATCAGTGGATTGGTTGATAATTTTTTCAAGATCATAGTGCCACGACTAATCCATGTATCCTCCACACTTTTGGATACACGGCTTAGGGTAATGACCGCTAAGACATTAAACAGTATCGTTACCACACCCATATAAACAGCACCGATACTTAGGCCTTGTGTACCGTAAGCATTAGCTACCGTTGCAAGGCCAATGATAGCCATGTTGCTACGGAATACGCCTTGTACAAAAACACCTTGGTCCTCAGGACGCTCAACAAAGCGTTTGGCATAAAACTCTGCGCCAATAAATAATATGAACGTCACCAAGATACCAACAAGGATAAGCGTGATTTGCTTAGCATAATCGACATCACTATCAACTACGCTAAAAAACAATAAACAGGGCAAACAATAGTTAAAGACGAAACTTGAAGCCTGATCGATAAAAGTTTTACTTGCTTCACCGCGTCGTTGCATAAAAAAACCCAACCACATTAAGGCAAGGTTGGGTAGGACAATGGTAATAGCAAAAACAATAGCATCAATCATAAGTAGACTCAATTCGGTGATAAGCCCATTACTAAATAGGCATCAGCGAGACAAAATAACAGGTAGTAAGAAAATTTTCTGACTTAGTATAGAGATAAAGTAGCAAGTAGAACAAGGCTACATGCCACTTTCTTTTAAAATTGACTGTATTTTGACAAACAAAAGCCCGTAATAAAATTTCATTACGGGCTTTCTATACTATAAGTAATTTATGATAAAAGGCTTTGCTACATTGTAGCTATGATTCTAATGCAGCTTTTGCTTTTTTGTGTTTTTTAACCGTCATTGCCAACAGCTGTATAGCTGCAGGGGTGACACCACTGACACGTCCCGCTTGGGCTAGCGTCGCAGGACGAACTTTCGTAAGTTTCTGTACAATCTCATTTGATAAACCTGACACGACGCTATAATCAAAATCTAGTGGCAACGCTGTATTTTCTAGACGTTTCATTTGATCGATATCTTCTTGCTGACGATCAATATAGCCTGCATATTTAACAGAAATCTCTATCTGTTCTCCTACTTGCGCATCAACGGTTGAATTAGTGATAGCAGCAATATCAGCAAAATGTATTTGCGGACGTTTGAGCAAATCAAAAGCAGTCGACTCTTTAGACAGTACCTCCCCTGTTTGCTCAGTCACTTGTTTACCTAAAGCATTAGCAGGCGTGGCCCACATATCTTTTAAGCGTGATGTTTCTGTGGCGATAGACTCCATCTTTTCTTGATAAGCTTGCCAGCGTACATCGTCCACTAGACCCAGCTTACGGCCAGTCTCTGTCAAACGTTGATCTGCATTGTCTTCACGTAAGAGCAAGCGATATTCTGCGCGGCTCGTAAACATACGATACGGCTCAGTAGTACCATGGGTAATCAAATCATCAACCAACACACCAAGATACGCTTCATCACGGCGCGGTGTCCACGTATCAAACTCACTATTATTGGTCGTTTCGAGTGCAGCATTGGTACCTGCGAGCAAACCTTGTACGCCGGCTTCTTCATAGCCCGTCGTACCATTGATCTGACCAGCAAAATACAGACCATCAATAGACTTCGTTTCAAGCGTTGGCTTTAAGTTTTGCGGATCAAAATAATCATACTCAATCGCATAACCTGGACGAGTAATATGTGCATTCTCTAAGCCTTTCATACTATGAATGAACTCTAACTGCACATCAAATGGCAAACTGGTTGAGATGCCGTTTGGATAGAGTTCATGCGTGGTCAAACCTTCTGGCTCGATGAAAATCTGATGGCTATCTTTATCCGCAAAACGATGGATTTTATCTTCGATAGACGGGCAATAACGTGGGCCTACGCCTTCGATTTTGCCAGAAAACATCGGTGAACGGTCAAGATTTTCACGAATGATGTCATGAGTACGCGCATTGGTATGCGTGATATAGCAGTTAACCTGTTCCGGATGCATAGAGACGTCACCCATATAGCTCATCACTGGCAATGGCGTATCACCCGGCTGCACCGTCATCACACTAAAGTCAACACTACGCGCATCGATACGTGCTGGCGTCCCTGTTTTTAAGCGCCCTACTGGTAGTTTCAACTCACGCAGACGGTCAGCAAGCTTAATAGAAGGCTGATCCCCTGCACGGCCACCTTTAGAGTTTTCCAGTCCAATATGAATGACACCGCCTAAAAAAGTCCCTGAAGTCAGAACTACAGTTTGCGTCTTAAAAATAATACCTGTAGAGGTAACAACTGCTGTGGCGCGACCGTTCTCTACCAAGATATCGTCCGCCCCTTGTTGAAACAAATCAAGGTTTGGCTGGTTTTCTAAGGTATGACGAATAGCGGCTTTATAAAGAATACGATCCGCTTGAGCACGTGTGGCTCGTACTGCTGCGCCTTTACGGCTATTTAGTACACGGAACTGGATACCCGCTTTGTCTGTCGCCAATGCCATTGCACCGCCTAGCGCATCAATTTCACGTACCAGATGCGACTTACCAATACCACCAATCGCAGGATTACAGCTCATCTGCCCGAGTGTTTCGATGTTATGCGTCAACAATAAGGTCTGTGCGCCCATACGTGCAGCCGCTAGAGCAGCTTCTGTACCAGCGTGACCACCGCCGATTACTATCACGTCATAATGTTTTGGGTATTGCATGTGTGCCTCACTTGACTCATAACGTTGCTGATTGTCGTATCCTATTGTTGGATAAGATAACAGACAGTGAGCGAATAAACGTCAGTCGTATTTATAAAAAAGATAACGACTCAGTTAAGTCGTTCACAATTGATTAGATAACCTGTCATTATAACAATTTTTTGATGCTTAAAAAACGTTGGAACAAAAACTATTATAATTAAGCGAAAAGATATCTACCTTAGCAATTATAGATCTAATCAACCACTAACTACTTTGGTTACTGCCTCTGTAGTTGTTATCTTATTATTCACTATTTTGATTATCATTTTGGCTGTTATTACCAGGGCTAAGCGGTACGATCTGATCTGATTGACCACTAGACAGCATATGATGGCTACCATACCCTTCTGGATTGATCTGTAAATAGGCGTTCATTTGACCAATTGCCTCACCATCGTCACTCGCCAATATCTGGTTTTTGATGAGATCGACTGGCGGTAATGGTAAGTTTTTAAGCAATGCCAAACGCTGATGGTTATCACCTTTGTTGACCACCAATTCGATAAGCTGACGAGCATCGATGGGCAAATCTGGTGTGTTTTGTGCTAATAATGCCAAATGATAAGCGCCTGTAGGGTCTTGGTCTACCACGACGCGCTGCTCGATGGCCACATAAGTCGCTTCAGTTGCACCACCTGCCACACTAAGCTGATGGATACATTTAAGTGCTGAATATGACTCATTATTAGCAATCTCAATAATGCGAGTAGACTCATTTTTTAAACACTCACGGCGTTTTTCAATCGCCGCTTGCTCAGCAGTTTCTCTTTGCTCGCTTGACTGGTCTGTGGTTTTGTTACTCATAAAGCTCTCTTACTCATCTGATAATTATTATTTATATAGCTGATATCTTGGACATTATATGGGGGTGTATCCTATAAAAACAATGAAGTCTAAAGACACTCAAATATAGAGCCAATAAAGACACCAGTGAACACAGTATCAGCGACAATAAAAAACCCAAATAGCCATCAAATGACTATCTGGGTTTGCTGTGCTCGTGTCTTGCAAAGGCTAGTTGAACACTAAAGACATCCAATTCGCACTTTCAAGTATTAAGCAGCAGGGCTGTTTGCTTCAACCAACGGCTTTAGCTCACCTGATTGATACATTTGCAAGATGATGTCTGATCCACCCATCAACTCGCCATCAATCCATAATTGTGGGAACGTTGGCCAGTTCGCAACTTTTGGCAACGTTGCACGGATTTCTGGGTTTTCTAAAATGTTTACAAACGCAAATGGACGACCAATCTGAGTCAACACTTCGATAGAGCGTGCTGAAAAGCCGCACTGTGGAAATTGTGGCGTACCTTTCATGTAAATAATAACTTTATTGTCACGGATTTGATCACGGATCAATTGTTCAACGTCGTTTGCAGCAGTGTTTGGGGTTTGCTCACTCATAAAAGCTCCTATTGATAAAGTGGTTCATTAAAATGATTATTTATATAAAATAATTGTATAAAGACGTGGCTGATACATGGGGCAACTGCCACTGTATTACAAGCACAAATTTCGATCTATATCGGTTCGACAGCATTAGGGACTAATAATACCACGGCGTTGGCCATGATACCCTCTTGTCGACCCGTAAATCCCAATTTTTCAGTCGTAGTGGCTTTCACACTGATATTGCTGCTATCTGTTTGTAAGTCGCTTGCGATATTAGTACGCATTGCTGAATTATGCGGTGCCAACTTTGGACGCTCACACATCACCGTGATATCAGCATTGCCTAGGCTATAACCAGCCTCTTGCACTTTGCTATAGACATAACGCAGTAGTACTCGCGAATCCAAACCAGCATGTGCCGCATCGGTATCAGGAAAATGCTGCCCGATATCACCAAGCGCCAATGCACCAAGTAGCGCGTCAGCGAGCGCATGTAACACCACATCCCCGTCAGAGTGTGCGAGCAAACTGTGAGTATGCTCAATGGTCACACCTGCTAGCACCACATATTGCTGCTGCTGACCATTGTTATGAAAAGCGTGAACGTCGATACCTTGACCAATTTTTATCATTATTATTCCAAGATGAGTTAAGGATGATTAAAATAATTCAAAACCATTATGTGAATTTTCAAAGTGGTTTTCCTAGTAGCCAGACAGCATCGGTCGCCACCCGTTTCAATTAACTGGTATAATATGACGTTTATTTTATCATAATACCAGATCCAAAAGACAAGCTGACGTTATGGTGCCGATGCTACCATATTGTAGTAATGACACAACTTGTGACGTCGACATGTACTTTGGACAACGTATAAATAGTTGAGCCGTTTTATGTCAGCCATACAAAATACCTCAAGCACAACCGTTTCTGAGTCTTTTAATACTCATCGCCCTTTAACACTTGCTGATGTCGAAAACCCTAGCACCAAGCATGTGATCGTTGGTATGTCAGGTGGGGTCGACTCTTCTGTATCAGCCGTATTACTTCAGCAGGCAGGCTTTAAGGTCGAAGGCTTGTTTATGAAGAACTGGGAAGAAGATGACGGCACCGAATATTGTACAGCGATGGATGATCTAGCAGACGCACAAGCCGTATGTGACAAAATCGGTATGAAGCTGCACACAGCCAACTTTGCTATGGAATATTGGGATCGTGTATTCGAGCATTTTTTAGCAGAATATAAAGCAGGACGTACCCCAAACCCTGATATCTTGTGCAACAAAGAAATCAAGTTTAAGGCGTTTTTAGACTATGCATTGACCCTTGGTGCTGATTATATCGCTACTGGTCACTATACGCGCCGCAGTGTGAACTACAAGAATGACGACGGTACTGAGGTTGCCCAGCTACTACGCGGGCTCGATAATAACAAAGACCAAAGTTACTTCTTGCATGCGGTTGGCGGCGATAAAATCGCTAAAACGCTATTCCCAGTCGGTGAGCTTGAAAAGCCAGTGGTACGTCAGATTGCTGAAGAACATGACCTAGCGACGGCTAAAAAGAAAGACTCTACGGGGATTTGCTTTATTGGTGAGCGCCGCTTTAAAGACTTCTTGCAGCAATACCTGCCTGCTCAAAAAGGCGAGATACTCACTGATGATAATAAAGTCATCGGTACTCATGACGGCCTCATGTATTACACACTGGGTCAACGCGGCGGCATCGGTATTGGCGGTGTCAAAGACCGTCCTGAAGAACCATGGTTTGTATTGGCAAAAGACTTAGAGAAAAATCGTTTAATCGTGGGTCAAGGTCATGAACATCCCATGCTAATGAGCAACGAGCTAAAAGCCTATAAGCTCGATTGGACAAATGGTCACGCCCCTGCAGATGTATTTAGTGATGAAGGTCTAGCCTGTGTGGCAAAGTCGCGCTATCGCCAGCCAGATCAAGCATGTCGTGTATTTGCGACCAATGCTGATGGCAGCGAAGTGCGCGTGGTATTTGATGAGCCACAGCGCGCTGTCACCCCAGGACAATCAGCGGTATTTTATATCGATGAAGTATGTCTGGGCGGCGGCGTGATTGAATCTATCGACGCACCTTGTGGATTTTAATTACTGCCTAAAACTACAACCTAAAGCATAGAGGTTAATGCAGTGAGTAATATAGTTTTAACGAGCTTTAACATCGCTTTATTTGCATAGACCGCTTTTTTAATATCATATTTCTGCTATATTACGCGCAACGATTTTGACGTCGTTTATTATATGGTAATTTTTTATCTCGACTCTTGCAGTTTTTTATTTCATAACTACTGAGGCATAACCATGACCCCACTTACCGCTCTCTCTCCAATTGATGGCCGTTACGCATCAAAGGCTGACAGCTTACGTCCTTATTTATCTGAATTTGGTCTAATCAAAGCCCGCGTCACGGTAGAGATTCGCTGGTTGCAGTCTTTAGCTGACAACAGCGCAATTGGTGAATTAGCAGCATTTGATGACCAGACCAACGCTTTTTTGAATGCAATCGTTGATAACTTTAGCGAAGTAGATGCTCAAGCTATCAAAGACATCGAAGCGACGACCAATCATGATGTAAAAGCGGTTGAGTACTTTATCAAAGACAAGTTCCGTGGTCAGGATGCCTTGATTGACTCACTTGAATTCATTCACTTTGCCTGTACCAGTGAAGACATCAATAACCTATCATATGCATTGATGCTAAAAGACAGCCGTGAGCTCGTCGTTGCCAAGATGCAGCAAGTGACTGACAGCATCGCTGAGTTGGCTATTGCTCATGCTGACCAATCAATGCTATCACGTACGCATGGTCAGACAGCCAGTCCAACAACGCTTGGTAAAGAGATGGCAAACGTGGCCTATCGCCTAGCTCGTCAAATCAAGCAAATCGGTCAAGTAGAGTTGTTAGGTAAGATTAATGGCGCCGTTGGTAACTACAATGCCCATTTTTCAGCATACCCTGACGTCGACTGGCAGACTCACGCTGAATCATTCATCAATCAGCGTTTAGAGCTAACATTTAATCCTTATACGACTCAGATTGAGCCGCACGATTATATCGCTGAGTTGTTTGATGCTGTTAAACGCTTCAATACAATCTTGATCGATTTCAACCGTGATATTTGGCAATATATTAGCTTAGGCTATTTCAAGCAGCGTCTAAAAGATGGTGAAGTTGGCTCTTCTACCATGCCACATAAAGTTAACCCCATTGATTTTGAAAACTCTGAAGGCAACTTAGGCGTTGCCAACGCTATGCTGGCACATTTGGGTGAAAAGCTACCAATTTCACGTATGCAGCGCGATTTATCAGACTCAACTGTATTACGTAATATCGGTGTCGGCCTAGCACAGAGCATGATTGCTTTTGATGCCTGTCTAAAAGGTGTTGGTAAACTTGAATTGAATGCACAACGTTTGAACGATGATTTGAATCAAGCGCAAGAAGTATTGGCAGAACCGATTCAAACCGTTATGCGTCGCTACCGTGTTGAAAATCCGTACGAGAAACTAAAAGCATTAACTCGTGGTAATGCCATGACTCGTGAAGCCATGCTAACGTTTGTCGAAAGCGATGAGCTATCGGCGGTTAGTGATGCGGATAAAGAACGCTTACGTGCTTTGACGCCTGCTACTTATATCGGTAATGCCGCTGAGCAAGCACGCGCTATTAAAGAATGGATTGCCAAGCTTTAATAACTGATAAGAGTATACTTGTAATAAGATCAGACTAGAGAGATAGAAGCGCATAGTATTATTTACTCGCTCCTATCTTGCTAGTAATTTTATCTTATTAAGGTGTTATCTCAATAAATAATAACCTTACTTTGAATACTATGACTGGTTTTGATTCAATTGCTTTTGATTCAAAACCCATAGTTGATAAGTAAGGTTTTATTTTTTATCATCATCGTCATCACTGTCGCCTGGTATGACTGCTTTACCCACAGCAACGGTTCCCTTGACCACGCCTTTAGTGGTTTTATAAGCGATTTTAGCAGGTACTGTGACGATTTTATGGACACAGGCTTGTAGTAAAAACACGCTAGCGATGATGACAACAAAATGTAGCTTTTTCATAATTTTCCTACGATTGAATGGATGCTCTGATGACAGCTATTATCTTGATAACCGTTATTGCTTAGATGCACCGTATAAACGTCACCAAAATAATAGACATCAAATAGATGACAATCTTAAACTATTAAAACCCTCCTATAAAGCATCCCTTATTATTAATCTTGTACGCAGCTAAAATATGGATTTATCAATGACTTCTATACCTCTTTGTTTGCCCGACTCTATGACACCTGAGCAATTTTTGACTGAATACTGGCAAAAAAAACCATTGCTTATTAAGCAAGGGTTGCCGCAGCTGGTTGATATGTTTGAGCCAGATGACATGATTGGCCTTGCGCTTGAAGAAGATGCGAGTGCACGACTACTGACTCAAGCAGCCAGTAAAAAAGAAGGTCAGGCGCAGTGGCAACTCAAAAAAAGTCCGCTAACTGAAACGGATTTTGAAAATCTACCAGAGCAATGGACCGTATTGGTACAAAACCTTGAGCAATGGTCTCCAGAGCTTGGTCAGTTGTGGCAAGCGTTTGACTTTATTCCGCAATGGCAGCGTGATGACATTATGGTATCTTACGCGCCAGCAGGTGGTTCGGTCGGTAAGCATTATGACGATTATGATGTGTTTTTGGCACAGGGATATGGTTCTAGACGTTGGCAGTTAGGAAAATTCTGTGACGAGCAGACAGAGTTTGTGGCTGATGAGCCTCTGCGCTTGTTTGACGATATGGGTGAGCTTATCTTTGATGAGATACTAGAAGCGGGTGACGTCCTTTATGTACCGCCTAAATTATCACATTTTGGTGTGGCGCAAGATGACTGTCTGACTTTTTCTTTTGGTTGCCGTCGCCCAAACCTCATGCAAATCATCGATAGTGTGGCCGATATTGCGACCAATGACAGCAAATTATTTATTCCGATGCTACTACCCCAAACGCTACAAGCATCAGGTAAATTACAAGCGGATAGTATTACGGCTATTAAAACTCAATTGCTAGAGATGCTACAATCTGATCGCGGTGACGATATGATTCGTCAAGCCGTCTCAGAAGTGGTGAGTAAACGCCAATATGATGCGCTAATGCCAGAAGAGACATTAGATACTGATGAACTCATGCAGGCGCTATCAGAAGGTGCTACATTGCAAGCCGACTATAGCAACCGCCTACTCTATAGTCAGACCGATAATAGCATCGTGCTATATGCCAATGGCCAACGTATTGATGGGCTTGATGAAGCTGCTATATCAGTATTAGTATGCTTGGCAAATGGTGAAACATTACAGCATAGTGACGTCACCGATGTCGATGTAGACGATTTGAGCGAATGGATAGAGAACGGTTGGGTATGGGTGGATATTGCTGAATAAAACTCTACAATCAAACTCCAGCTAGAGCCATAAATAAAAAAAACCGCTATCTGATAATTACTCAGATAGCGGTTTTTTCTTATACATTTTGTGCAATTACTAGATTGGTAATTATAGTATTACCAAACACCACTTAGCCTTTATAAAAGTTGATATAAAAGCCAAGCAGATTCGTAATTAATGTAACTCTTCTATTCTGTACCAAGCTCAAGCAAGCTCGCGTTACCACCAATTGCTGTGGTATTGATAGTCTTAACACGCTCAGTGACAAAACGGTGTAGATAATCAGGCGTTAGCATTTCTGACAAGCCTTCCATATCAGTGACACTAATAACTTGTGTCAAAATACCGTCAGTATTAGCAAGCTCTTGACTGATAGCTTGTACTTCGCTGCGGCTACCAGAAGCAGCCACTTGCGCTAGACGATCGATATACAATAGCGTGACCGTTTGCGAGTCGTTAGCCACACTCAATACATCTTCGCTGATACCTGTATCGTACAATATCTTGGCAGCTTCATTGCACATCTCATCTTGACTCGGGCAATGCAATATAACTTCATTACCTGTCAACAATGCCGCGATAAGCTGACCCAGTACTGCCATGGCTCTAGCAGATTCGCCACCGATGACCATCGTCTTACCACGACCAGTGACATACAAGTCATTAGACTCGCCCGTCGCACCCGTCAAACGATGCATCTCATCCAAGCTAGGCGCAGCGCTCAACAAATGGTTGAACAAACGCTTTGCTTTATTGGCATCACCAGTAAGCAGTGCCAGTTTTGGAATGGCTGCTTGTAAATACGTTGCGCGGTTGACTGCGCCAAGTAGTCGCCAAGATTCACAAACCTGGGCATGATTTTTTTTGAATTCAGTCGCCATGTTGCTACTCCTTATGCGAGTTCTGTTTGAGTGGTAGTTTGGGTTTCGGTCGCTGTCATGTGAGCCGCTGACTGTTCAGCGTTTACTGATTCTGAGCTAAGCTGCATTAAACGCGCGACATAGTGCGGGCCACCAGCTTTAGGGCCAGTACCAGATAGACCACAACCACCGAATGGCTGTACGTTTACAACCGCACCGATTTGGTTACGGTTGATATAAGTGTTACCGACAAAGGCACGGCGTTCGATATGCTCAACAGTATTCTCGATACGGCTATGAATACCTAACGTCAAACCAAAGCCTGTGTTGTTGATGGCGTCAATCAGCTTATTCAAATCACGCGCTTGATAACGCAGTACGTGTAGAATTGGGCCAAAATGCTCACCACCGATCACATCAATGCTATTCACTTCGATTGCTGTAGGCAATACAAAGGTAGATTTCTCTTGACTGACGACTGAGCTTGAGCTCATTGGCGTCTGTGCCAAAATAGTAGCGGTCGGCTCAGCACTCATACGTTCAATATGCGCCTCTAAACCCTGCTTGGCATCAGCATCGATGACTGGGCCTACATCTGTAGCAGCGTATAGCGGATTGCCGACAGATAGCTCAGCCATGTTACCTTGTAATAATTCGATTAAACCATCAGCCATCTCTTCTTGCACACACAATATGCGGCAAGCTGAACAACGCTGACCTGCTGAACCAAATGCTGAGAGTACTGCATCTTTAACAACTTGCTCTGGCAATGCCGTTGAATCAACGATCATCGCATTTTGACCGCCAGTCTCAGCGATAAAGACAGGCAGCTCACCACTGGTTTGTGCATGATCATTCAAGCTTTGGTTGATACGTTGTGCAGTTTGAGTAGAGCCTGTAAATATCACACCTGCAATATTGTCAGCAGCCGTCAAAGCCCCACCTACGTCGCCTGCACCAATCACTAACTGCAATGCTTCTGCTGGGATACCCGCTTGATACATTAACTGCGCACCAAAGTGTGCAACCAAACTGGTTTGTTCAGCAGGTTTGGCTACTACGGTATTACCTGCAGCAAGTGCAGCTACAATCTGTCCTGTATAGATTGCCAATGGGAAGTTCCATGGGCTGATACAAACGAAGGTGCCACGTGGTTTATATACTTGGCGAGACTGCTTGCCAGCCAAATCTGTAAACTCATGTACAACATCATCTAGACGCTCTGCCTCATCGGCATAAAAACGACAGAAATCAACAGCTTCCTTGATTTCATCGATACCGTCCTGCATGGTTTTACCCGCTTCAACTTGGCATAGTGCCATTAGCTCAGCGTAGTTTTCCTCATATAGTTCACCAATCTTGCGTAAGATTGCTGCACGCTCAGCAGCTGGCACATTTTGCCATACATCTTGACCAGCAACTGCAACGTCAATCGCTTGGCGAGCGACCTCAGCGTTAGCATAAGTTACTTCACCAGCACTAACTTCGTGATTCCAAGGCGCAAGTACAGTCTGCTTATCAAGTTGATGCGTTTGACCATCTACCTCATATGTATCAACAGCTTTACCATTAATGATAGAGGTTGCTGACCAAGTTTTGTTTAAATGACTGTCGATAGCTGCTTTGAAACGTAACCACTGCGACTCTACAAAGATATTTGGGCCAAAACTTGCACGACGCTCACCGTAAATCTCTAACGGCAACGGGATGTCTGTATTGTGCAATGTTTCATTACCAAGCAGCTTGTCATATGGATGCACCGTTAGCTTTTCAATTGGGTAAGACTTGTCTAGCAACTGATGAACAAATGAGCTATTAGCACCGTTTTCTAATAAGCGACGTACCAAGTACGGCAGCAAGTCTTTATGTGCACCCACCGGCGCATAGATACGTACAGGAATCTGATACGCTTGCAAAATATGATCATAAAGTGCATCACCCATACCATGCAGACGTTGGAACTCAAAGTCTCTATGCGCACTCATGGTAATGATTGACGCAAGTGTGTGCGCATTATGCGTCGCAAACTGTGGCCAGATTAGCCCGCGCAGATGGTCTGACAATAAGAAACGCGCACAAGCAAGATATGCCGTATCCGTACCTTCTTTGCGTGTCCAAACTGGATAGCCTGATAGACCTTTTTGCTGAGCAAGTTTGATCTCAGTATCCCAATAAGCGCCTTTTACTAGACGAAGTGGAATACGGTCACCGACTTCAGTAGACAAACGAGCAAGCCATCCTAATACAGCGATTGCGCGCTTAGAGTACCCTTGCACGACGATACCTAAACCATCCCAGCCCGCTGTCAAATTATCACGGTACAAAGACTCAAACAGTTTCAAAGAAACCTCAAGACGATCTGCTTCTTCAGCATCAATACTGATATCGACATTGACTTCACGTGCTGCCTCAATCAACAGCAGGCAGCGCTGACGCAATAGTCCCATTACCTGAGCTTCTTGCGTCGCTTCGTAGCGAGGATGCAGTGCTGATAATTTGATAGATACTGATGGCTTTGGCATGCCTTCTTTTACTTTGACGTTGGCAGTGGCTCTGATCGCATGTAGATAGTCGTTGAAATATTTTTCAGCGTCTTGGTGCGTAATAGCCGCCTCACCTAGCATATCAAATGAATAGGTATAGCCTCTATTACGATATGGCTGGCTGTTTTTATTAGCTTCCTCAATGGTCTCACCCAATACGAACTGATGGCCCATGATACGCATGGCTTTTTGCATCGCGCTACGAATGACAGGCTCGCCCATCTTTTTCGTCATACGATCCAAGAAACCTGATGCTGTCGTGCTACTGTCAATACTGACAACACGGCCAGTCATCATCATGCCCCAAGTAGAGGCATTAACCATAAAGCCATTGTCATTTTTAATGTGCTTTTTCCAGTCGGCTACACTCATTTTGTCATGAATCAGCGCATCAGCAGTATAATTGTCTGGTACACGAATCAGGGCTTCTGCTAAGCTCATCAGCAAGATACCTTCTTGGGTATCAAGGCTATATTCAAGCAATAATGAGTCAACCATCTTGACGGCTTTACCATCATTACGCACGTGCTCAACCAATTTGCGCGTTTGCTCAGCAGCAGCATCGCGTTCTTCTATACTAGGTTTGGCAAGTGGTAGCAACTCAGACAACCAGCGTTCTTCATCGACGCTATATAATGGCGAAACACGCTTATGTAACTCTTCTGCTGACTGGGCGAGATACTCAGGCGACAGCATGTCAACAGGATTAAACAAGATCGGCTCTTGCGGGGTAAACTGGTCTACTGGGTTCATAATAACTCCATAACTATCGTTTAAAAACCATAATAAATGGTGCTTTAGGAAGTCTGATCGTCCTGTATAACTGATCATAACCACTATCAAAAATAGTAGTTATTGACGGAGATTCACAGCAATAATCAAAAGACCAAACGGCGCCATCACAAAACTAGAAAATCCAGCATAAGCTGGAGACGGTTAAGTAGGTCGTTCGACTGTTAAACGGGCTACGTTAACAATACAAAGGCAACAACTGAAAGCTAAGCGGCATTAGTGCCTTCTTCTTGTTAGTAGTGAAAGGAGTGTGATGACCAAATATCGAATTATTGAACCGAAAATCACTCTAATAATCACAAATTTGTCATCTTTGATGATGCTAATTCACTGTAAGAAAAACCTCTACGGCGTTGATTGAGGTGATGCGCTTAACTTGGCTATAATATCATGAAAGTTTTTTTCCAACTAACGAAATTTATTATTTTCATAAATAAATATATATCTAAATAACAATAACTTACAACCATTTTATTCACGATAACACTTTGGTCACGTTTTTTTGTTTACTATTGTCGATTGTTTGTAATACCCATACCTATCACAACTGCTAAAAATACCAGCGCCAATATTAGAACTATCGGGCTACATCACTAACAAAAAAACCCTCTTTATCAATGAATGATAAAGAGGGTTTTTTATATACTAGTGCTTGTTTAAAATAACATCTCAGTCATTATCAGTTTTAGACACCATTAAACTAAGACAATTTTTGCCAATAGTACGAGGGTCAATAACCATACTGGAATGCTAATGTCAGAGAATTTACCTGTTAATGCCTTTGTTGCAGTATAAGTAATGAAGCCTAAAGCAATACCATCAGCGATAGAGTATGTCAGGGGCGTAAACAATAGTACAACCGCAACAGGTCCTGCCTGAGTCAAGTCAGACCACTCTACCTCTTTTAATGTACCCAACATCAGTACCGCAACGTAGAAAATCGCCCCTGCTGTGGCGTAAGCAGGAATCATGCTGGCTAAAGGAGCAAAGAAAATACTGAGTAAAAATAAAAGGCCAACAGTCACAGCGACCAATCCAGTACGACCACCTGCAGCAACCCCTGAAACACTTTCGATATAACTGGTCGTCGATGACGTACCAAAGAAAGTACCTGCTACTGTCGCCGTAGAATCAGCAAGCATGGCTTTACCCATATTTTTAACTTTACCGTCTTTATCAACCAACCCTGCCTGTTGAGTAGTTGCAATCAACGTACCTGCCGTATCGAACAAATCGACAAATAAGAAGGCGAAAATAATACTGATCATACTTACATCAAACGCGCCAGCAATATCAAGCTGCATAAGCGTAGGGGCTATAGATGGTGGCGCAGAGATAATACCTGTGAACTGAGTGTTGCCCGTTAATAAACTGACCAATGCCACAAATAAGATGCCAATGGTGACAGCACCTGGAATTTTCTTATAAGACAAAGCCATAATAACAATAAACCCTACCGCAGCCATCGCCGGAGAGAATGTTGTCATATCACCTAGACCAACCAAAGTGGCATCGTTATTAACGATAACCCCTGAACTTTGTAGTGCAATGAACGCTAGAAATGCGCCAATACCAGCAATCACACCTTGCTTGAGTGACACGGGAATAGAGTTGATGATCAACTCTCGAATCTTGAATAGGCTTAAAAGCACAAAGATACAACCAGACAAAAATACCGCACCAAGCGCTACTTGCCATGTGTAGCCCATACCAAGTACAACGCCATAAGTAAAGAAAGCGTTAAGACCCATACCAGGAGCCTGAGCAACAGGTAAACGAGCATAGAGGCCCATGATAAAGCACCCTATTGCCGCTGCTAGACAAGTCGCTACAAACACAGCTCCTTTGTCCATGCCTGCGTCGGCTAAGACGTTAGGGTTAACAAAGATAATATAGGCCATCGTCAAGAACGTGGTTATACCAGCGATGATTTCTGTTTTGATCGTGGTATTTTCACCATTAATCCCAAAATAGCGTTCAATTGCATTCATAAGTGTCGCCCCCGACTGGCTAATAAAAAGTCATCATTACCTAAAATTAAGCATGACCTCAGCAAAAAATAACGATGCCACAATAAGAATAATGCAGTAACAAAGCGTAACATATTAGACGAGTTATCTTACAAACTCAATCGTTGATAATGTCTATCTCGTACAAAGCTGAATTTTGAGAAGCTTTGAAACGACAGCATAGAAAAACGATATAAAGCCATATATAGTCGTATTGCTTTAGGCTATTCAAAAAACTACTTTCTACTCATTATTGAGATGGTATTCGGTTTGAGTCATAAATATTAGGCAATCACTGCTTGTTCTGTCATTATTCATGTTATTCAACTAACTACTGACTTAACCAATAGCAACCCAACTAAATAGTCATTTGACACATTAATAATGACCTTTTTCTCATTTAGAAGTAAACTAGGGGGCTATTATACCGATGCCTATATGACGATACTTATTGTTGAAGCTTTTTTCTCAGCACAGTTACAAATTTCTGGTGAAGAAAGCTACTACGTATTAAACAATAAAAAAATAAACAGTGTTTGTTTAAAGGTTGTCTGGTTTGGACGACACTATTCCAGCCAGCTGTTATCAATTATCCGTGAGTCCATTACATGCCTGAATCATTAAATATTGTCGATCTTATTACCCAAGCCAGTCTACTGGTGCAGATTGTAATGGCACTATTGTTATTAGCTTCTTTGCTCAGCTGGGTTATGATCTTTCGCATGAGTGCGCGACTTGGTACAGCCAAAAACTTTGATCAACAATTTGAGACTTGGTTTTGGTCAGGCGAAGACTTGGCTAAACTATATCAAGGCATCCAAGGCTCTCCTGATCGTCAGGGACTTGAGCAAATTTTTTATGTAGGCTTTTCAGAATACCTGAGAATGCATAAAAAGCGTCAACCTAAGGACGACATTATCGATGGTGTTGAACGCAAGTTACGCGTCGGTCTAGGACGCCAGCAGCAATTGCTAGAATCAGGGCTGACGACGCTAGCCAGTATCGGATCCGTTGCACCATATATTGGACTGTTCGGTACAGTGTGGGGCATCATGAATGCCTTTTTGGGACTGTCTCAAACTGAGCAAGCTACCCTCGCCTCGGTAGCGCCCGGTATCGCTGAAGCCCTGATTGCTACGGCTATGGGTTTGTTTGCGGCTATCCCTGCGGTATTGGCATACAATCATTTCACAGCAAAATCGAGCCAGTTATATGACTCACGTGCCTTATTTTGTGATGAAATGACAGGAATGCTACAACGTGAAACCAGCGTACAAGCGCCTATGAGTAAAGAAACCCAAGTTACTGCAGGTCAGGTGACAGGGCTATGAAACCAAACCCCTACGGTCGTGAAAAAAAAGCGCTCAATGCGGAAATGAACGTCGTTCCTTATATTGACGTCATGCTTGTACTATTGGTGATATTTATGGTGACAGCGCCGATGCTGATTACAGGTGTCGATGTCGATCTACCAAAAGAGCAAACCAATACCATGGGTCAAAGCCAATTACCTGTGATTGTTTCTTTGACTGACAGGGGTGATATCTTTATAAGCTATGAAAGCAATGTCGATGTGCCAGTAAGTGAGCCTGAGCTGATTAATACATTATCTAACCTACAGTCTCAAAACGACAATAATAACGCTGAGCCAGTACAGGTAATGATCAATGCGGATCAAAACAATCAGTACGGTGCCATTATGACGCTCATGGCAACCTTGCAACAAGCAGGTATTGAAAAAGTTGGGTTACTGACCGGTGCGCCTCTACCCACGCCTTCTTTATAGTGATGAGTGTCCCTTGATACACGCTTCAAATAATAATAGCTAATACTAGTAGTCAATCCGACAAACCACGTTCATGAGTATCCTTACCATGCATAATGCTCCTGCCGTCTATGTGCCTACCGAACCAGAAAGCAACGGGCTAACATTACCTACGTTGCTCAGCTTGCTGGCGCATGGTCTTATCATCGGCATATTGGTTTACAACTATCAAACCACTGAAGTTAAGACTGCTGGTAGTATTGAAACGGTCATGGTATCTCCTGAACAACTTGCTGAAATGCAAGAACAAATATTGGCCAACCGTGCAGCAGCCAATACGATGCCAATGAATAGTAGCACTAGCGACTCGTCTAGTAATGCCCAGCCACAGGTATCTAGTGTTAGTACGCAAACTACAAGCCAGACAACCTCTCAGCGTGTCCCTATATTTACACGATCTGAGGAGCCAGCTGGTCAACCCATACTGATGAGTGAAGACCATCAACAACATCTGCTTGAGCAAAATCAAGAATATGAGCGCAAAATGGCTGAGTGGGCAGCACAATTAGACGAGTCAGCTATGGAAGAGCTTGACCAAGTCGATCAAAGCAAACGTGATCAGCTCATAGAAGAACAAAAAAGGCTGGGAGAGTTTCGTCAAAAGCAAAACAATCCACCAAAAATAAAACGTCCCACTGCTAGCGATCGTAACATAGAGATTGATACCGACGGCTCTGGCAATGCAGGAAAAAACTTTAGCCTGTCAGATGGTCAGTCTACTGTGTCTGGTGACACATCAACCTCTAGTATATCCAAAGGTAGTAGTCGCTCTGCCTCAGGTGGTAGCCGCGGTGCCAGCAACAGTGAAATTATCAATTTAATCAAACGCAACTATACGCCGCCTACCGCCGCGCGAGGCTCTACCCAGCGCGCAACCTTGATTATCACTGTCAATGCCAATGGCGATGTAGTCAATGTGACAGTTTCCGGACCTGACAGTACGGTCAACGAAGCAGCAAAACAAGCAGTACTCAATATTGGTAGTCTCCCGATTGATGCTGATGACCCTAAATACCCAACTTTCACCATACAGTTTAAAGGCAGTAATTAATCAGTTGCTAGGTCTTTGTAAGATTGGTAACGTAACATTAGGCGGCTTGTCTCGCATAGGTCACTGCTCATCTAGATGCCTGTCTCATTAAGTACAAAAATGAATATCATACTAATTTTAGGAGCTCGATTTACTCATGCGTATCCATAACAAGTTACTAGTCTCATTACTAGCCAGCACTTCAGCATTAATAGCGTCGCAAAGCGTGCTTGCAGCACCTGTTGTATTAGAGTTGGACTATGAGATTCCTGTTCAACAAAACCAAGTCGCATTTGTATCGTTTGCAGGTGACTCTGTGTTATCACCGATTATATTAAATGACTTGAGTAAAACAGAGCTTAAAGTAACCAATCAAGATCTGCCGCAGCAGCCACATAGTAGTAAGGAGCTGACAGGTACCTTACCTGTTTGGCAAAGCATGGGTATACCGTATCTAGTCGTCGGCAGTACGCGTACCAATCGTGGCAAAATAGTCACTGATTATGAAGTCATCGATGTCAAATCTGGTCGTGTGATACAAGGTAAGCAAAGCCTAACCGCTGACAACAATAGAGAAAGTATGCGTTATGCTGGTCATGTTATCGCTGACAAAGTATACGAGCTGATTACTGGTACTCCAGGGGACTTCTCAGGGCGCATTGCTTACATTGAGGAAACAGGAACTGGCAAGCAAAAAATCTCTCGTCTTAAGGTGATGGATGCTGATGGCGAAAATGCGAGAACCATTACCGAAGTGGCGGGTTCTATTTTTTCACCAGCATGGTCACCTGATGGCAACCGTATCGCTTACTCAGTACAACGTGAAAAATCATATCCTGTTATCTACGTCCAAAACGTCAGTGGCGGCGGCGCAACTGCCCTGACACCTTTTTCAGGTAGCAACCTAAGTCCTTCATTTTCTCCTGATGGTAGCAAGATACTATTCTCTAGCAGCTTTGAAGGCAGTGCGGATATCTATGAGATGAGCGCTAGCGGCGGCACACCTAGAAGGCTCACCAATTTACCAAGCAGTGAAGTACAGCCAAGCTATGCACCAGACGGTAAATCTTTCGTGTTTGTCAGTGATAAAACTGGCTTTAACAAGCCGCAAGTTTATCGCTACGAGTTCGGCTTAGGACGCATCACTAAAGTATCAAACGGGGGTTATGCAACCAGTCCGCAATTTAGCAGTGACGGTACACAAATTGCATTTTTGAGTGGGCGCTCAGCGGCTATTATGAATAGTAATGGCGCTGTCACTACCAATCTTGGTAATACGGGTATCGACGAAGCACCAAGCTTCTCGCCAAATGGTAAACGCGTCGTCTACGCATCGACCCAAGGCGGCAAAGGCGTGCTGACCATCAAGTCTCTCAATGGTGGCGAGGCGTTTGGTAAGTCAGGACAAGGCGTTATTCGCTCACCAGTATGGTCATCAAGCCCTAAATAATCTGTCATCTATTAACGTAGCCATCTTGGGTGTCATGCAACAGGTATCAATTGTTAAACAAACGTTAGAAAGCCCCAATCATATTCATTATGATTGGGGCTTTTTTATGACAAAAAACAACGATTAAAGCAATAGTACAGCTTGACGCTGATTCACTTTCAATATGCGGCTCCTTTCGTTTTTGACCACTTAATGTTACTTAACCCTTCCTACTTCGTAACAAACCTGTAAACTCACTAGTACCAAAAAAAACATTGCAATGTCTTGTATTTTACCTATACCCTAAATAGACCTGACTAATTGGTCAGGTTGTACAAAAATTAGCCAACATATATTAGCTATTTTATTGTTCATCTTACAGACGGATGCTTACCCTCTATTGTCTACATCGATAAAACAGCAAGTCAAGGGTGGAGTTAAAACCTTTATCTCGTGATTTACCACATTGTCTGATATCTACAGTTAAGCGGGTGCTAAGCAGTTATTTTAGGAGGAAACCACCATGAGTGAAAACGTTCCAGAGAATACCGATTTACTGTATAGACTGCACGACCGTCCCGCCCCCATTAAAGCATTTTTAGGTGCTATACAGCACGTACTTGCAGCATTTGTAGGTATCATCACTCCTTCTCTTATCATAGGTGGCACATTAGGTTTAGGCGAGCATATTCCCTACCTGCTCAGTATGTCATTGATAGTATCTGGCGTTGCAACCTTTATTCAGACTCGTAAAGTAGGCCCTGTTGGCTCCGGTCTCATGGCGTTACAAGGCACCAGCTTTGGATTTTTGGCAGCAGTACTGACGGCAGGTTTTGTAGTAAAAAACCGCGGTGGTAGTCCTGAGGAGATCCTATCCGTTATCTTTGGCGTTTCATTTCTCGGAGCATTTGTTGAGATATTTTTAAGTCAGTTTATTACCAAACTCAAATCTTTTATGAGCCCAATTGTTACAGGCTGCGTGATTGTCACGATTGGTTTGTCATTAACTAAGGTAGGTTTGACTGACTTAGCTGGCGGATTTGGTGCTGAAGATTTTGGTAGTATTCCAAACTTATTGTTAGGCGGTAGTGTGCTGGTCAGCGTCATACTTATCAGTATTATCAATAATAAAGTTATCCGCTCAAGCGCTATCTTTATTGGTTTGATGTTTGGTCTTGTCGTTGCCGTACTTATGGGACGTATCGACTTTTCACTGGTTTCTGAAGCGGCTTTTTTTACGGTGCCGATCCCCTTTAAGTATGGCTTTGGTTTTGATTGGCAAGCTTTTATTCCTATTGCCTTTATGTACATCATTACCAGTATTGAAACCTCAGGCGATTTGACAGCTACCTCAATGATATCGGGTGAACCGATCAAAGGCCCTGTCTATGAAAAGCGGATCAAAGGCGGCGTACTAGGAGATGGTGTTAACTCTCTGATTGCTGCAGTATTTAACACCTTCCCTGTGACTACTTTTAGCCAAAACAACGGTGTGATCCAAATGACGGGGATTGCTAGTCGCTACGTGGGGTTTTATGTTGGTGGCCTTCTATGCCTAATGGGACTGTTCCCTGTCCTTGGTGCTGTTTTTACGCAACTACCTAAACCTGTCGTTGGAGGCGTAACGCTATTGATGTTTGCGACTGTAGCAACTGCTGGTATCCGTATCTTGTCTACCGTACAGTTTACTCATCGTAATGTCTTAATCATCGCCACCTCACTAGGTCTGGCAACGGGTATCGCCTTTGTTCCTGACGTGCTCTCTCAAACGCCGCAGTTTTTTCAGAATATCTTTGGCTCAGCGGTAACGATGGCAGGGATTGTGGCCATCACGCTTGATATGATTTTACCTAAAAATTACGGCGCTGAGTTCGATACCAAAGCGAAACATGCTGAAGACGGCTTAGAATCAACGCAAGAAGTAGCTTAAGACTAAACGCAAGCTAAGGCTGAGTATATCGAAGGATTTAGCCATAAATGAGGTGCGATAGATGCGCAGGTAGGAACAGTCTATGCACCTCGCTTATTAAATAGGCGCCTTGCCAACTAGGTACCTTGTCATCATTCAAGGCCACAACCTTTTAGAATAAAAGGCACTAGAAAGTCTGCCGCACGGGCTTCGTCTTCTGCATCATAAGCGGTCTTGTCCATTAGTCCAACGATTTCAATCTCAAATTCAGCATAACGCTGGGTAGTCGCCCAAATCAAAATCAGTAGCTGTAGAGGATCCGTAATCCCAATTTTGCCTTGCTTATACCACTCTTTCATTACCTTTGCTTTATCGTGTACCCACTCCTTCATCGTTGTGGACATAAATTCATGTAAATGTGGTGCACCGCCGATGACCTCAATGGCAAACAGTTTATGACGACTGGGATTGACAAAGGCTTGATGCAGCTTGGTACGGACAAATTTTTCGATAACTGTTTTTGGGTCGCTATCTACTGTCATGGTTACCAAGCCTTCGTTCCATTCTTGAATGATAGAGCGCAGCACTGCCATGTAGAGATTCTTTTTATTTTTAAAGTAATAGTGAACATTGGCTTTAGGTAAGCCTGCTCTGTCGGCAATGCCCTGCATCGTAGCACCGCGATAGCTTTGGAGCACGAACTCTTCTTCAGCTGCCGCTAAGATAAGCGCTTGATTCTGTGCGCGAATGGCTTGTTGGCTACGGTGCGAGGGTGTATCAGTCACTAGGGTATCTTCCTTTTGATGGTTTTGAGTCATAGCAGTGGTATCTTACTCTAAGGGGTAGGTTCGACAAAATAGTCACTATATTTCGCTGTGTATTCTTATATAAATACATAGGTTTGATCAGCATAACCTGTTAAATAAAAATATTTCGCACAAAACAGTTGACCAATTAGTCAGGTTTTAGCAAAATGGGAACTGCAAATCAAGCACGCCGTCATTAATCATTTCTTGTCAGACGTTTTGGACGGCTAAAATATCAGTGTTTCTTTAGCAAATCTGTTTCATATTGTCAGTTCACTATAATCTAGAGTTATGCAAAGCGTATACAAATACTAGTTCGGTCTGACTACGAACACATAGACTATCAGCTCTTAGTTTTAAGCAAATTAATAGCTGTTAGCTTAATCAAATAAGCCAAAGCACCGAAGCAACCTTTACTTATCAAGATTGCTGCCCATACTTAGAGGTTTATGCAAATAATCGTAAGGTATAAACCTCTATCAAATACTTATCGCCCAATGCAAATAATGGGCTGCCATATCAGAAAAGGATGTCATTGTGAGCTTAACCTTAGCGCAATTCAACACTCTATCTCAAGAAGAAGCCATCACCCAGCTGTTGACCTGCTGCACCAGTACCCAATGGGCACAAAATCTTGCTAACGCCCGCCCCTTTGCAGACTTGGATGCACTACTAAAAAGTAGCGACGCTATCTGGCACAAAGTACAAAATGACGAGGCTAACTTATTAGAAGCCTTTGATGGGCATCCACAAATCGGCAATGTGGCATCACTAAAAGAAAAGTATCGCAACACACAAAGTAGCGCTGCACATGAACAATCAGGCGCTAACGATGCAGCAGATGAGGTTCTCGAAGCACTTGCCAGAGGCAATCAAGATTATCTTGATAAATTTGGTTTTATTTTTATTGTCTTTGCGACAGGTAAAAGCGCACAGCAAATGCTCGACCTGCTATTAGCGCGCCTACCTAATGATCGTGTCACTGAACTAGCAAATGCAGCTACTGAGCAAAATAAAATCACGCGTTTGCGTTTAAACAAACTGCTAGGTAGTGCTTAGACGATTAAATAATAGTCGCAGAGTTAGACTAGTATTTTTACTCGATTTATATTTTTCACAAATTCAAAGGAAGCATTATGTCTGCCACCCTATCATCACATATCTTAGACACTCATCTTGGTAAACCTGCCGCTGATATCGCCGTTACCTTACACCGAGTACAAGACAACGGTGTTAGCAAGCTATTGGCACATGGGACAACCAATAGTGATGGCCGCGTCACACCAGACGCTTGGCAGTTTGATACAGCCATCGATAGCACAGAGCGTCAGCTAAATGTTGGTCGCTATACCGTGACGTTCGATACTCAATCTTATTTTGATGCGCAGCAGCTGACAGCATTTTATCCGCAAGTGGTTATCGACTTTGTGGTAAATGATGCCAGTCATTATCACGTGCCGCTCCTGCTTAGTGCACACGGTTATAGCACTTATCGCGGATCGTAAGTTTGGGGCTGTTTAGCTATCTGCTTTGTTATTAGTTTTCAAGAAATGCTATCAAAAGAAATTACCAAGACATTTTATTAAGACATTGTCATATTAAAGGACATATATTACATGGGCGCCTATCTTCTCGAATGGTTGAGTTTATTTTTCCGCTGGTTTCATGTTATCGCTGGGGTAGCATGGATTGGTGCATCATTTTATTTTGTGTGGCTGGATCTAAGTCTACGCAAGCCGCCACAGTGGAAAACAGACAAAGGTATCTCGGGTGATCTTTGGGCCGTACATGGTGGTGGGTTTTATGAAATTGCCAAATATAAACTCGAACCAGAGGAGATGCCAAAGACGCTACATTGGTTTAAGTGGGAAGCTTATACTACTTGGCTGACGGGTGCGGCGATGATGTCGATCGTCTATTATGCTAATGCAACTGCCTACCTGATAGACCCAAGCAAAGTGCCTTTTACCAGTATTGGTGCCATTGCCACTAGCTTGCTTTTCTTGTTCGGCAGTTACTTTATTTATGAAGTTATCGTACGCAGTCACTTGGGTAAAAATGCTTTTATCTTTAGTACGCTGATTTTTATCTTACTGGTCATCGCGAGCTGGGGCTCTTACCAGCTATTTAGTGATCGTGCTTCATTCATTCATATCGGTGCTATCTTAGGCACGGTGATGGTGGGTAATGTATTCTTCGGTATTATGCCAGCTCAGCGCGCACTCGTTGACTGTGTACGGCGCGGCGAAAAACCAGGCAAGGAAGTGGCTGAATTGGCATTACAAGCCAAGAACCGCTCATTAATGAATAACTATTTTACTCTTCCGCTCATCTTTACTATGATCAGCAACCATTACCCAATGATGTATGCTCATGAGAAAGGTTGGTTGGTATTGGTCTTCGTCGGTATTATCACTGCGACTGTACGTCATTACTTTAACCAAAAGCACTTAGGTCATAAAAAACCACGCTACTTGGTTATTCCAGCCGTATTAACTGTATTATTGATTATTTGGATGCGTCCTGAGCCAATTGAACCAGTGCCTGCAATGCCTGCTACTGCTTCAGTAGCAACTACCACGACTGAGAGCACACCACCAGCTACAAGCGCGTCTACCGACTCAAGTACTGACACCACTGCTAATGCTAATAGCAATTCTAATGATAGTGCTAATAACAGTGTTAGTAATAATGCGGCTACTACCGAAGCCTTACCTGTGAGCGCGTCAGCAGATGACGCCATGATGGATGTCGTGCATACGCGCTGTAGCACTTGCCATGCGGTTCAGCCAACACAACAAGGCTTTGCCGCGCCGCCAGCAGGTATCATTTTACAGACGCCAGAAGACCTAAAAATACATAAAGCTAAAATCGTCACTGCCGTACAGACTGGCTATATGCCGCTTGGTAATATTACTCAGTTGTCGGACGCAGAACGCCAACAGCTGGTAGCTTATGCATCAGCACTTTAATTGGCGATTAGAAAACAACTGTCATTTATGAGTAATATTCATATGAATATTTAAGGCTCTAAGCGATATAGGAACATAAATAATGAGTAAAAAAATTACCAGCGATTTTGATATCAGTACGTACCCGCGCGACCTAAAAGGCTATGCTGGCAACCCACCAAAAGCGAACTGGCCAGGTGGCGCAAAAATCGCTGTACAGTTTGTATTGAACATTGAAGAAGGTGCAGAAAATAGCGTCATTCATGGTGATGGACAATCAGAGCGTTTCTTATCTGATATTTTAGGCACACCAGAATTTAACAACCGTCACCAATCTATTGAGTCTGCTTTTGAGTACGGTAGCCGTGTTGGCGTGTGGCGTGTACTAGATATCTTTAAAGAGTACGGTGTTCCCATCACCACGTTTACTTGTGCTGCCGCTGCTGAAAAAACACCGCATATCATCGAACGTGTATTAGAAGACGGTCATGAGATTGCCAGTCATGGTCTACGCTGGATCACCTATCAGGATATGTACCGTGAGACGGAGCGCGAACATATTCGCTGTGCCACTCAAATATTTAAACGTATGCTAGGCGGACAACCTCTTGGTTGGTATACAGGACGTGATAGTCCAAATACTCGTGAACTGGTCGCTGAACAAGGTGGATATGCTTATGACTCTGACTCGTATGGTGATGAATTACCATATTGGCTCAATGTAAAAGTCCAAGATGGCAATATGATCACGCGCAAACCGCATTTAGTCATACCTTATAGTTTAGAGACCAATGACATGCGTTTTTCTTCTAGCCCGGGGTTCACCCATGCTGAACCGTTTTATCAATATCTCAAAGACAGTTTTGACACCTTATACGAAGAAGGCGCGCATACTCCTAAAATGCTGACCATCGGCTTGCATTGCCGCATTATCGGGCGCGCAGGACGTATCAAAGCGCTAAAGCAATTTTTGCAATATATCACCAGTAAGCCTGATGTATGGATATGCCGCCGTGACGATATCGCCAAGCACTGGTACGAAAACCACCCTGCTACGTTAGACAACACTGCTAACTGGATGTAAGATGATGTATCGTCTTTATACTCATTCTACTTAGCTGAGCGAATGCTAATTAGTATGGATTCATAAATAAAATAAGCCATACGTTATTAACAAACACTATCACTAAAAAAGGAATCATTGTGAGTCAAAATACTTCAGAAGTTGGGCAAATTATCTCAGCAAATAATCTACCTGATACCCTGCCAGCATTTACCAAAAAATCAAACGTCGCTGACAGTCGCTTGGGGGCAAAATCACTATTCGCTACCGATGATTTTTTTGCAGATAAAAGCCGTATTCTAAATCCTGATGCGCCTATCTTTGTCGTGGGTAAATTTGACAACAATGGTAAATGGATGGACGGTTGGGAAACACGTCGTAAGCGTCATTTGGGTTACGATTACTTGGTTATCCAACTTGCACGCCCAACCAAAATAGCCGGTCTCGATATTGATACCAGTCACTTTACGGGCAATTTCCCCTCTTCTGCCAGTGTCGACGCATTATACGCGCCCGAGCTGCTGCAGCAAAATGAAGCTGAGCTTTCTACTCTAAACAAAGAAGACTGGGATGGTAAAAACTGGCAGGCGCTAGTGGGTATGACTCCGCTACAGGGTCACAATCATGAGCTGATCGAAATTGATAATGAGCAAACGGTAACCCATATTCGTTTGAATATTTATCCAGATGGCGGCGTTGCCCGATTACGTGTCTATGGTGATATTCAACTTGATGCTAGTCTGAACAAACAGGGCGAGATGCTAGATTTAGCAGGCGCATTAAACGGTGGCCGTGCGATTGCTAGTAACGATGCGCATTTCGGTGCTGCTAGTAATTTACTGCTACCGACTAAAGCGCCTAATATGGGCGATGGTTGGGAGACTCGTCGTCGCCGTGAGCCAGGTAACGATTGGAGCATTATTGCGCTAGGCCAAGCAGGTATCGTTGATTCTATCGAGATAGATACTGCTCATTTCAAAGGCAATTATCCTGATAAAGTCTCTATTCAAGCCGTCTATTCACCAAATACGCCAGAGCAAACTTTAGTGACTCAGAGTATGTTTTGGGATACCTTACTTGAGCCGCAAAAGACCAATGCTGATGACATTCATCACTTTAGTAAAGACAAGCTTCAACTTGATAAACCCATTACTCATATTCGAGTCAATATCTTCCCAGATGGCGGTATCAGCCGTGTACGCGTGTATGGCAAAGTAGCTGAGGTTGATACTGACACTGAAGAGGCAAAATAATGAGTGTCATCCTAACGGCTACGCCCTTGACCAAGGCCAATTTTGCACCATATGGCTCGGTCATCGAGCGGTATGATGCCTCTGAGCAAACCGCTGACAATACTTATGAGATCAATAATGGCTACGCGGTTCGCCATCATGCACTTGCCGAAAGCAAGCTTGATGGTGGCTCAGTCGGTATGAGTATTTTTCGAGCCAAAAAACGTAATAATCCTATCGCCCTCTCCGTCATGGAGTACCATCCGCTTGGGACACAGGCGTTTGTGTCGATGGAAGGTCAGGACTATATCGTTGTCGTTGCGAAAGCTGGTACCCCCCCACAGTCTGCTGAAGATCTAGCCGTATTTTATGCTACGTCTCATCAAGGCGTACAGTATGATGCCAACGTTTGGCACCATCCACTGTTAGCACTTGGGTGCGATAGTGACTTTTTGGTGATTGATCGTATCAATGGCGAAGGAAATAATTGCCATGAGATAGATATCACAGCCTGGGATGTGTTTATTAAATTAGAAGAAGAAAGCAGCTAACCCGTTGCATTAAAGTCTATTATACGAACTTAAAGCCAGCTAATAAGAATTAGCTGGCTTTTTTATAATGACTGAACTTCTAAGCCCGATTTATATTGATTAAAAGATACTGTTATACAACCCAAGTTGGGGCATACAGATGTCTATTTTGGTGCTTTTACGACTCATTCGCTCATTTGTTAGCACTGTCTTTTGCATACCCTTAGAGTTAAGGAAATTAGGCGTAAGATTTGAGCAGATTTAGGGAGTATTTTGCCTATTTTATACATCAATCATAGTGAAAACCAGTAAATGCTAGAGAGCATAGCTTTTGTAGGTTCGTGGCACGATTATTGAATACTATTTAGTAGTAAGTACAAAAACGCTATTCGTCAATGTCTACTCAAAAAATAGAACTGACTAATGGCATGCTTATTACAAAGAGGCATTTAAGATAATTCAGATTCAATGGTATATGAAGGAGTCACATTTTGCATTTTGATTTACCAACCAGCCTACTCTCCAATTCATCTAGCCGAAAGCAAGCCTTCCTCAAACCGTTGTCAGTGATGACAGTTGCTATCGCCGCTTTCGGTAGCATGTCTAGTATCCATGCTGAGACGTCTTTTACTGACACAAGTATTTCCGTGCTTTATGGCAGTGATTATGAACTCGTAGAAGACGGAGAGCTGACGACCGCTACATTAGAACATGTGTCTGCGCACGACTGGGGCGGTGTGTTCTTCTTCGTCGATCGTAACCAAGGTGCTAATGATATTGAAAACAATAGATTTAGAGAAACTTACGGCGAGCTGTCTCCTACACTCAAAATGGCAACTTTTGACAACAGTTTTATTAAGCAAGTTAATTTAGCTGCTACTTATGAATTTGGCTCAAATAGTACTGGCTTTGACCAAGATAACTATCTGGTTGGTATTGGTGCAGATCTAAATGTACCTATTCCAGGAACGAAGTTTGCGTCGGCTACTTTATATCATGCCTTTAATGATAATACTGACGATGATCAACAAATCACCTTAACCTATGGTTGGGAGCGCAATAATTTCGTAGTAGATGGCTTTATTGACTATTCATTTAATAACGATGACATTGAAGATAATATCCATATCAATCCACAAATTAAATACAACTTACAAGAAGTTCTCGGTATTGATAATCGATTAGAAGTCGGTATGGAGTATAGTTATTGGAAAAATAAATACGGTGTTGATGGCGTAAATCAAAACTCTCCTAGTGCATTGGTAAAATTCCATTTTTAATATATAACAGAAACTAGCAATCAAAACCTCCGTTCCTATTGGATAGAAACAGAGGTTCATTTATATCTAAAAGAAGCGTCATTTGCTATTGAGGTAGTTAATGTGATTACAGCGCTGATAGATTTTCCTATTTATGCTGATAAAGTAGATTTGCAATATCGACTCACGCCTGCGATGACTGTTTGATTAATGACTCTATCATCGCCCAACATCATCAATACAAACAGCTGCTCTTCAAGCGTCTTAGTCTGTGCCATGCGTCGCTTAAGCAATTCAGTTGCCTCCATATCGATGACTACAAAATCTGCTTCTTTATTTGGCATAAAGTTACCAATTTTATTGTCCAATAATAGCGACTGTGCATTACCCAACGTAATTTGGTATAGCCCTTGATGAGCAGATAGCTGATTGTTTTGCAGTTGTTGGATTTTGTAGGCTTCTGACAGAGTCGTCAGCATTGATAGACTCGTCCCTGCCCCGACATCAGTCGCGATACTGACACCGGTATAACTCAACGTCTTGGGTAAATCGAACAATCCACTACCCAAAAACAGATTAGACGTTGGACAATGTGATATCTGTGTACCAGTCGCACGTAGGCGCTCGTACTCTGATGTCTCAAGATAGATTCCATGCGCCAAAGTGGTACGTCGACCTAGCAGTCCCATATCGTCATAGACATCCAAGTAGCCTTTATGATTGGGATAAAGCTGTTTTACAAAGGCAATCTCATCACGGTTTTCTGCTAAATGCGTCTGCAAATAAACGCTCTCATAACTGGCATACAGCTCACCTGCTAGCCGTAATTGCTTAGGTGTTGAAGTGATAGCAAAGCGCGGCGTGATAGCGACATGTTGACGTCCTCGCTCATGCCAGTTATCGATGATATTTTGGGTATCCCGAATACTTTGTTCAGCAGGCACGCACAGCTGCGCAGGCGCATTTTGATCCATTAGCACATTGCCCGTGATCATACGGGTATTTAGCTTATGACTTTCCGTAAAAAACGCGTCTGCCGATAACGGATGACTGGTAGAGAACACCATGGCACTTGTCGTACCATTAGCCAGCAGTTGGTTTAAAAAAAACTGTGCCGTATCATGCGCCACTTTTGGATCACTAAAATTGGCTTCAGTAACAAAGGTATAGTTATTAAGCCAATCAAGTAATTGCTCACCGTAAGCGGCGATCATATCTATCTGTGGATAATGCACGTGAGTGTCAATGAAACCTGGCATAATCAACTTATCGCGATAGTCATGTATCTTGACTGCTGGCTGGCCTACTTGCTCAGCCGTCTTAGCGTACTTTGCAAGTATGGTTTCGTTATGTCCATACTCTACGACGCACCCTGTTACGTCATCTACGACAAGCGCACCATCAGCGATATATTCAGGATAGACCCCTACACCTTCAATCACTGGTAGCAAACCTATATTTTGATCAATCGTCGACGTTTTTGAATGATTATAATGACTGGTATCAGATACGTTGGAGGTCGCGCGCTCAGTACGATCACTCTCAGTTAAATAATGTAGCAATCGAGCTTGATAGATATGTATGGTCATTCGTAGATTCCATAATGGTTTGATAGTACTGAGCGCTTTAATGATTTAATGAAAAGTATAAAATTTATATGAGGTGAGCCGTTCAAGAAGTAGCCTGATGATACTGTTGTAGGAGCTGTGCCACGATAGAAATCGCCACCGCCATCGGCTCTTTTCCGCCAATTTGCAATCCAATTGGCATGACCAACTGATTGACCAGTTGCCCACTGTAGCCACGCTGCATCAAACGATCTCTAAAACGCTTGGCTTTGGTTGCCGAGGCAATGCAACCTATGTAAGGTGTCAAAGTATCTGAGCATTTATCACGTGATGCGCTCATGTCAGAAATAGTATCTAATGCCGCCCGCACTAACTCGAAATCAACACTATGGTCATGAGTCATAACCAGAATAAAACGCTGACCACCCTGCTCGATAAATGGGCGTACAAAATCTACAGGCTCATCATCGATATGCGGTCGGATATGTGCCGGTAAGTTATACAGTGGTGATTGATTAGTAGTAGATTTATCCACTAAGTAACGCTTAAACATCTCTGGGCGACTGTCCACCCAATCTACCTGACAAGGTAGCTCAGATAGGATGGTCATTAGCGATGATGCCACATGCCCTGCTCCAAACACTAGTACTGACATCGGTGGCGTTACATTGAAGCATTCGAACATAACGGTGACGCTACCGCCGCAACACTGTGCCAACTTTGCACCTAGCGGGTAGTGCTTGGTGTAGACAGCATCACGGCGCACTGCTTTAGAAGGTATTAACGTGCTTTCACCGTCAGTTTCAGCGACTTTTGGTTTTACTTCTTTTGTTACCGTTGCCGCTATTTCACCATTCAATAGCTGCCGTGCCGTATTGACAACGTCGTGCTCTAGACCGCCGCCGCCTAGCGTATCCACGATACTATCTTGCGTGACAATCATTTTTGCCTGTAGCGCTCGAGGAGCAGATCCATTCACAGCCACGACCGTCGCCAACACGTGAGCAATGCCTTGCTGCTGATATTGCGCTAGACCTTCATACCAAACGACTGGCGGTGCTAACGACTCATTCACTGTGCGCAGGACCTCTTGCCCCTGCTACATTTGGATGCTCTATCGCGTTAGGCTGATCATCGGTTTGTTTACCTTCGACTTCTTTTGGATCGATGTCTTTAGCATGACGTACGTCTTGCGGCATTGCTTTTTCGTTGTAAAGGTCACTGTTCTCTTCTGCGCCTTTTACTAAACTATCAATCGTGTCTGTATCTGCTTTAGTTGTTAAATCCCACGACGTGCCTTGCATGCGCATCACTGCTTTTAGTACAGCTTCTGGCGTCGCAGGCATGGTCAGCTCTGGATTCTTTCTGTAATCGCCAAGGCTCGCGACCGCATTATTAAGGGCACACCAAACACTGGCTGCCAACATAAACGGCGGCTCGCCAACGGCTTTAGAGTTATAAATCGTTTGTTCTTCGTTTTTGCGATCGTACAATTTGACATTCCACTGCTTAGGTAAGTCATGCGCGGTTGGAATTTTATAATTAGCAGGACTATCAGATGCGAGCTTTCCTTTATCATTCCAGATCAGCTCTTCTGCCGTGAGCCAGCCCATACCTTGCACAAAACCCCCTTCAATCTGACCGATATCAATGGCAGGGTTGATCGATTGTCCTGCATCATGCAGCACATCACAGCGTAGTACTTGGTACTCACCTGTCAACGTATCAATCTCAACCTCAGCACAAGCTGCACCCAAAGCAAAGTAGAAGAACGGACGTCCCCATGCTTTAGAGCGATCATAAAATATCTTAGGCGTTTTATAGTAGCCAGTAGACGACAAGCTGATACGGTTCTGGTACGACAGTTGAATCATCTCAGCAAAAGTCAGTGTTTCTTTATCGCCAATATAGACATGGTTCTTTTCAAAGAGTATGTCTTCTTGCGCCACTTCGAAATGCTCAGCAGCAAATTCAAGTATGCGAGCTTTAATGCTTAGACAAGCGTTCTGTGCTGCCTTACCATTAATATCTGTCCCTGATGACGCGGCAGTTGGTGAAGTATTAGGCACTTTATCTGTGCGCGTCGCTGATACTTTCACCGTATCCAAATCCACATCAAATTCATTGGCAACAATTTGGGCGATTTTAATATATAAACCCTGCCCCATCTCCGTACCACCATGATTGAGATGGATACTGCCATCAGTATAAATATGTACCAATGCACCTGCCTGATTGAGCGTTTGCACTGTAAATGAAATACCGAATTTTACTGGCGTTAGAGCAAGACCCAAACGTTTATCACTGCCTTCAGCGGCAGCTTTTTGATTGGCTTCTAGGATTTGCTGACGGCGATTGTCATAATCGCAATCGTCTGCCAGTTTGGTCATGATGGTCGCCAAATCGAAATGCTCAATCGTCTGACCGTAATGGGTGCTTTGACCATCTTGATACAAGTTTGCCAAACGCACTTGTAATGGATCTTGCCCCAGCGTATAGGCAATATGGTCCATCATATATTCAGCAGTCATCAGACCTTGCGGACCACCAAATCCTCGATAGGCAGTATTAGATACCGTATGTGTCTTACAGCGATGACCCGCAACATGAGCAGCTGGATAATAATAGGCATTATCACAATGGAACATCGCTCTATCGACGATGGCGTCAGACAAATCTGGCGCGTAACCACACAAGCCAGCCAATTGCATATCAACACCTAATATACGACCAGACTCGTCTAAACCAACCTCATAGCGGTTGGCAAACTCATGACGCTTACCTGTCACGACCATATCGTCTTGCCGATCTAAGCGCATGCTGACAGGGACGTTATACTTTTTAGCGATAATACCGCACAGACATGCCCAAGCAGCAGCTTGTGTCTCTTTACCACCAAAACCGCCACCCATACGGCGTACGACTGTGTTTACCGCATGAAATGGTAAGTCGGTCACCTCAGCGACCAGTTGCTGTACTTCGCTTGGGTGCTGTGAAGAGGTATACACTTCTAGCCCGCCATCGTCACAAGGCACGACATAAGACACTTGGCCTTCGAGATAAAAGTGCTCCTGCCCGCGCATATGAATATGACCTTCAATGCGAATCGGTGCGTTCTCAAGCGCAGTCGCCGCGTCACCACGCTTCATAAAATGACTCGGACGCACAAACAACTCTTGCTCTAACGCTTTATCAATACTAAGTACTGCTGGCAATGGCTCATACTCTACCACTGCCTTGGTAGCCGCTTTTTTGGCAGCGCGATGACTGCTCGCTACTACTACAAATAGCGTCTGACCCACATACTCTGTGATGTCATCCACCATCAGTGGCTCACCGTCGAACACCGCACCGATATCCGTCTGCGCAGGTAAGTCTTTAAAACTTAAAACATCTACCACCCCATCCGCATCTCTAACAGCGCTTAAATCCATGTTCAATACACGTGCATGGGCGTGGCTACTTTTACCTACTGCCAGATGTAGCGTGCCTTGCGGTTTTGCAATATCATCCACATAAGTCGCCGTCCCCATGACATGGCTAATCGCACTATCATGCTTAGCCGAGGTACCAATTTTGTTTTTTGGCGGACGCACGCGGCGGATACTATAACTGTCAAATAAGGACGAATGATGGCTCATAATGGATCTCTTTAATTGATGCTTTTTTATTTTTGGCAAATATAAGAATTAGGCAGTATCAGCAAACAACGCTATTGGTTAAGTAGTCTCTATTTGACTATCTGCTACCAACTGTTTACCGCACTTCACCAGTAAACGTTGTACCACATGTGAGCGATATTCACGGCTGGCTCTGACATCGGTCATAGGCGTAACGTCTGCAGACAAGACTTGTGCTGCCTTTTCAAAACTTGCAACTTCAGCCGCTTGCCCAACGAGCGCTTGCTGACACCTTACAGCTAATAATGGTATGGCCGCCATGCCGCCAAGCCCAAGTTTTGCATCCTCTATTGTCATGCCATCTGCTGACACATCAATTCGCGCAGCCAATAGACACGCTGAAATATCATCCTCATAGCGCTTGCTAATTTTATGAATGAATAAGTGCTGATTGTCATGAATCAAAGGAATATGAATAGCGACAATATAGCTGCCTGCTTGCAGTTTGGTCTTTTTATAATCTAAGAAAAATTCCGATAATGGTATGATCTCATCTGTATAAATAGCGTCGCTATTATTTGAATCGCTACTTGATTTTTCACGATTAGGTACACAATGACGCAGATGAATTGACGCATCTAATGCCAATAGAATCGGTGGCAAGTCACCAATCGGCGAAGCGTTAGCGATATTGCCGCCGATGGTGCCCATATTACGAATTTGCGGAGAAGCAATACGCTCAAATACTTGCGCAAAGCTTGGAAAATACTGCTCAAGCACAGGCAACATCTGCTGATAGCTCATGCCAGCGCCCAGTATCAGTGACTGGCTAGAGACCTGATTGTTATCCGCCTCTGTATTGCTCGAGTCAGACTTTGTGTCAAATAGCGACCATGACTTTAGTGCCTCAACACCTGAAAGCTGGATAATAACCTCATGATCAACCAAATGCTGGGTTACGCTCAATCCCAAATCCGTACCGCCTGCCCAAATCGTTGCTTGTGGATTGGCTGCTAAGACTTGATTCAGCTCATCTAATGTTTTAGGCATATATAACTGTCGCCCAGCATCATTGAGTGCAGGTGCAATAGCTTTCGGCTTTTGATTTTGTAATTCGGTTGGCTCGTTGTTAGAAACTACTGACTTCCCTGTACTGCCCATTGCATCTGTCGCTAAACTGATAGTTAGGTCTTTCACCGCTGACTGCTCTGCTTCTCTCTGCTGACCGATATCACTCATCAGTAGGCCCGCCTCAATAATCGGACGATAACCTGTACAGCGACATAGGTTGCCGGATATTGACGAAACCACTTCATCATAGCTTAATTGCTTGGCATCGCTCCGACTCGCTGCATTTTTACTTGTCTGTATACGGTTATTTTCGTAAACGCAGGCAAGTGACATCACAAATCCAGGCGTGCAAAAACCGCACTGCGACCCATGACAGTCAACCATCGCTTGCTGCGCTGGATGAAGTAGTGCACGGTCTGGATGATTTTCAGGGTTATCTGCCAAGTAAGAGGCTGTCATCAGATGGTGACCATCCATGAGCGACACTAGCGTAATGCAGGAGTTGACTGTATAGAACGGTGGCGTCGTATTTTTTTCATCACCATTTTCAGTATTAAGCACTTGCTGGCTAGTATTAGGCAGGCGCTGAACCATCACGGTACAGGCACCGCAATCACCACTACCACAGCCTTCCTTCGTATCCGTTTGGCCTTCATGCAATCGTAGATACTCAAGCACCGTCGTATTAGGGTTAATCTGGGTTAGCTCGTGGCGTTTCCCATTTAAGTAAAAACTAATCATAGCAAGACTCGGCTAAAATAAAATAATGAAGATAAGCATAAGGCTTAAGGAATTTGGTGGCTTAAATGCTGAACGTAAGCGCTTGGTTAGTATCATATTGCAACCGTTTAAATACGGCTCTACTGTTTTATAATTTCTAAGGTATGTGCGGCTTTGCTTACTAGCACATTTTTATCATACGAGAGGATTGGATCGGGTAAAGCTCACTCTCTATACCAGATATAATTGGCTGCAAACATTAGCGTTCATCGAACAATTTTGTTAGAAAACTCGTACGTTAGGATACTTGACTATTTGGTCAGCTTTCAACATATTATCACTATTCTTATTTATAACACAACCCGTTAAAATGCCTATAGATACTATCTCACCGTTGGCGAATAATTGGTGGATAACTCAAACATAAGAAAATAGCTATACGTTTTGTAGACCTTATTCATAGTCAGGCTACTCAATATCAGATGCTGTTTTTATAAATACTTTAAATTTAATATATGGTAAATAAAATTATGTATTAGATAATTTATACGACAAACAACGAGATAACGTGCGTAAAAACAGCATCAAATACATATATCGTCTTTAAACTGCTATAGTCAGATGATTTTATATATAATGTCTAAAAATAAGCCTAACTTTTCACCGCTATGCTTCTGATGATGGCTAGTTGTGACAGGTCGCTGGGCCAAAATCGTTTTTGAGATATTACTATGAAGTCATTAGCGCTTACCTATTTGCTAGTAGCAACGATGCTATTAGGAGGCTGTCAATCGTTTCAATTTGTTGACAACCCTATCCCCGTGAACCCTGCTCCTACCAAGATTGTTGCTCAATAAAAAGAGCTGGGGGCTTAACTGACTGATCGCTCAATAAAAATTGCCACAAAAAAAGCAGACATCGATAATGTCTGCTTTTTCGTTTCATTACTCTGTTGGCTCTAGCTGTTTTTAGCGCTTAGTATCAGCTGGTTGATGCTTAATAATCGTTTTGGCCAGATGATCTCCAAACCAAATAGCAGTATCAATGTCACCAGAACCTGGTGTCTCTTCAGGTGGGCCATCAAGTGACTGAGTCATTAGACCTAAAAAGCTAGAGAGACGGTTCAAATCATGAGCCTCATGACCTGTCGGCATCAATGGCAGACCAATCCAGTTCATACCATGCTGCATCGCATATAGAGAAATCTGCTGCAATACAGCAAGTTTATCACCGCTCAGTCCACCCGAATTGGCAAACGCTGCTGCCCATTTACCTTCCCATTTACGATGATACCAACGCTTGGATGTCTCATCCATAAAGGTCTTAAACTCAGCCGTCACGCTACCCATATACACTGCGCTGCCAAAAACCAGCAAATCTGCCTGATCTAAATAATCCCAATCAACATCATAAACATCGACAGCTTTGGCTTGCGCTTCTGGCAATTGCTGATGCGCACCTTGTACTATCGCCTCAGCGACACGCTTGGTATGCCCATAATTACTATGGAAGATAACAGCGATTGAAACATTAGGCGTATTGTCAGTAGATATAGAGGTGTCAGACGATTTAGCAGGTGTATTCATACGTACTCTAATAATAAATAATTGGTTGAATATAAACTTACAAAATATTGGATACTTAGCCACAGTCTACAGCTAGTGACGCTATTTCCGTTGATAAGTACTTATCGATAGCTTAAATTCTCGAACTGTCAGGAACTATACTAGAACCGAGCAAAGTATTTCTAAGTCAATCTAATTGGCGAAGTATCAATGATGAGGGACCAAAAATATAATCTCTGTAGAACAGCGTATACATACCAGTATATATGCGATGACCTTCATTGAATTCAAGTCTATTGTATCAGACGTATTTTTCTTTTTAAGTTATTAATTAAAGTCTATCTAACAAAAGCATATATACTATTAAATTATTTTGTATAAATAGGTGTTTCCTATTAAACACTCAAGTAGCAAAAATTATTCTTAAATGATTTATAAATCTATAATTATCAGAATTATAAGTAGCTGTTAGTATCAGGTGACATACACAGTAGCTTATTTATTCCATATCATCATATACTAATTCTATTTTTTCTAACCCCCCTATGTTTACATTAATGACAATAGGATTATGATGTAGCGTTTCTTACTGCTTAACCATATTAGTCGAATTAGCAGAAGTATAGTTTTTACCTCTGCAAACCTGTGTGACCATACCCATATAAATTCTTATAAAAATGATATCTGGTAACATCATCGGATAAGGAAGCTATTACCTTGACTACTACTCTCGTTCAACCTGTAAACGATACAAAAGATCCTATCATCAGAGATGATCTGGCATTAGATGCGCCTCAAAAACCCTTGATTATGGGAGGCGTCATCGTAGGAGTAATAGTGCTCGCGTATCTATTAGCCACTCAACATATCTCTCAATCACTATTACTTGGCATAGGTCTATTGTTAGGCTATACCCTTTTTCATGCCCGCTTTGGCTTTACCTCTGCTTTTAGACGTATGATGGCAGTGGGCAACGGTCAAGCGATGCGCTCTCACATGCTAATGTTGGCGGTTGCTGTCACGCTGTTTGCGCCAATACTTGCTTATGGCACGACGCTATTTGGCGGTCCTGTCGCAGGTTATGTCGCGCCATTAGGGGTCAGTCTAGTTGTAGGTGCATTTGTATTCGGTATCGGCATGCAACTTGGTGGCGGCTGTGCCTCTGGTACGCTCTATGCGGTAGGCGGTGGACGCTCTGTTATGTTCATCACCTTTATTTTCTTCATAGTGGGCGCCACGATTGGTGCTTATCACTTGCCATTCTGGACAGAAGAGATGCCCGCTTATGCGCCTTTCTCTTTGGCAACCTCTACAGGTCTTGGTTATACAGGGGCATGGCTGGTGTCGCTGGCCATATTCGGCATTATCGCATGGGTGACGTTAGTCGTTGAGAAAAAAAGAAACGCACCAAAGATGGCGCCCGTACCTTCTGAGTCTGGTTGGAAACGAATCTTTCGTGGTTCTTGGCCGCTTTTTGCTGCCGCAATCGTTCTGGCTTTACTTAACGGTCTGACATTACTTACACGTGGTCAACCGTGGGGCATTACGTCAGCATTTACATTGTGGGGCTCTAAAATTGCAAGCGGCTTTGGCATGGATGTGGCTAGCTGGGGCTATTGGCAAGGCGCCAATGCAGCAGCGCTTGAAGCTTCTATATTTGCAGATTCGACCACTGTATTGAATATCGGCATCATCATTGGCGCGTTTATCGCTTCTGCTGCGGGTGGTTTGTTTAAGTTTACTAAGATTACTACTGGTAACTTTGCAGCATCGGTCATTGGCGGCTTGATGATGGGGTACGGTGCACGTCTAGCATTTGGTTGTAATATCGGCGCTTACTTCGGTGGTATCGCTTCTTTTAGCTTACATGGCTATATCTGGGGCATACTGGCAATGGCAGGTACGTTCTTGGCACTATATTTACGTCCTTTATTTGGCTTATCAGTACCAAAATCTAGCGACTCCGTTTGCTAATACATATGTTGTAATAATGCAGACCTTAGGTTAATAAAAATGTAGTACTTAAATAAAAAAACAGCAGAATAATCTGCTGTTTTTTTATTGTTTATCACTTTGTTTCTACTATTCATTATTATATAGTCAAAGAAATCTAAAACAGCTACAAGGCAGCCGACCGTAGATTGTACATATAGTACATATAGGGAGGGTAACACCGTAGCGGTTTAGTAGTTCGCTGACTATAAAGCTGCTAACGACGAACGATGACCAGTGCCATCCGACCCGTTGCAGGTTGCTGCATATGAGTCTGACGGCGATACGAGTAATAGTGAGTATCTGCATAGCTACAGTCGACAGGTAAACTATTCATCACTGTAACCCCAGTAGCTTCTAACTGCATGGCAGCAAGCTTCGGTAAATCCAACTTTATCTTGTCATCATAAGACGATATAGAAAATAGCGACACAAAGTTATCGATATGTGCCTGTGATAACGTCTGGTTAGCTATACACCCAGATAATAGTTTATCGCGAACGTCTGTATTTACTTCATAGTTTTCCTGACTGATACAAACGCCTATCCAAGCTTGAATAGGGCCTGAATCGGTAAAGCGATTAACAGTTTCTTGTATCACACCGCAGGCCAATCCTTGCCAGCCTGCATGAATCGCTGCGATTTTGCCACTGGTAGGTTGATATAACACGATAGGCACACAATCTGCCGTCATGATTGCCAGACCGCGACCATTTTGTTGACTGACCATCGCATCAGCAGACAGTGGCGCCATATTCAGTGTAGTAGCATCGACATCATGAATATGTTTACCATGAACCTGACTGACCCAATGTAAGCGATTAATAGCCTCATGCTGCTCATTTTGTGCAGACTTATCTGTCAGTTGCTCATTGATAGCAGCCAATAGACTCATGCGGTTATCTAATACTTGTAGTGCATTATCATTGACATGCAGACCTAGATTTAGCTCGCCATAATTTGACTGACCCTCATACCCTGTACGCTGGTTTTTAGCAGCAGAATCATCAATATCATCATACACAAAAGCAGCCGTCTGAAAAACAGCCACATCATCAATTTGCGCAATCATTGTCATCGGAAACGTATTCGTCATGGCTGCTCGATCTAACCTCTCATCTAGTAAACGTTAGCGTTTACTCTTCATAATAACCGTCGCTTAGCACTTCCATGAGTTTTTGCATATCTTCAGGTAGTGGCGTCGTGACTTCAATGTCCTCACCTGTCGTCGGATGCACGAATCCTAACGTATAGGCATGCAATGCTTGGCGCGGGAAATTATTAATAGCTTGGCGCTGGGCTTCTGTCAATCCGGAGCGCAACTGACGACGGCCGCCATAGACGCGGTCACCGACTAGTGGATAAGTAACGTGACTTAAATGCACGCGAATTTGATGCGTACGTCCAGTCTCAAGCCCAACATCTAGTAGACAGTAATTTTCGTTTAATGGTGTGACATTTAGCAGATGCGTTACTGCTTCGCGACCGGCAGTCATCACCGTCATCTTAGTACGCTGGTTACGATGGCGGCCAATCGGTGCGTCAATACGACGATGACGAGATAAGCTCGCCTGATCCCCTGCAACCACACACTTATAATGACGATAAACAGACTTGTCTTTTAGCTGTTCCATCAGTGCCATCTGAGCAGGTTTGGTTTTACCAATCAGTAGCAATCCAGAGGTGTCTTTATCAATACGGTGCACCAGACCTGCACGCGGTAAATGATGCTGCTGAGGATAATGATATAGCAATGCATTGACCAAAGTACCGTTTTGATTACCAGCGCCAGGATGAACCACCATACCGACAGGTTTATTGATTACCAATACATCATCATCTTCATAGACGACATCAATATCTATGTTTTCTGGTTGGTCTTCGCCATGTTGCTGTAACGTCGTTGATAGATGCAATACGTCATCTGCTTTGACACGGACTTTTGGTTTTTGGACACTACCGTTATATAGCAAACTGCCGTCAGTAATCCAGTTCTGAAGTTGTACACGCGAAAAGTCTGAAAACGCTTGTGAGGCGACCTTATCAATACGCAGACCAGCCTGATCTTCTGTGACCACATGCGTCATTTCTACAATCACTGGTACAGCTTGACCCGCTACTGGAGCTTCATCGTCGTCACCGTCCATGTCGCTGTCATCAATATCATTATCATCAATGTCGCTATCGTTCAGATCATTACCATCATCGATGAGTATCTCTTCATTATCAAGAGCATCATTATGCACTGGCTCATTTATTATTGTTTGACTATCAGGTAGCTCATTATTGTTCAAAACATCATTTGGCATTGGTGACTCTTGTGCTGATGAATCAGTATCTAGCGATTGATTCGGTGATAAATGGGTAGTCATGGCATCATTATTCATAGCGGATTGGTATATTGATACATGGCAAAGTCCCTGACAGTATTCTGTGAGGTGACTTCGAAAATAGTATGATAAATAGCAGTATAAAAAATTTTCGTTTTTTGATTATAGTTTTTTGCCTACAAATGGCAAATAACAACCTTCACGTTACAAAAAAGCGAAGACAATACCGCTCTAGTGTATCATGCCGCGCGCATAAGCCCTATAGAAGTGCGTGGTATCTGTTGATATTTGAGCATAACTTTGGGCAGTAAGGTGCATCAATTAACTCTCTAGAACATAACATTGCTGTAATTTACTGTATATTTACTCATGCTAGCGACATTCGATATCGCTCGTAACAGCCGCTCATGTTAAACTGCCTATACAATATAGATGGCGAAAAAATAGACGTAGCAAATGTTATTCTATAAAGTATAGCCATGTTTTGCTGTATGCTATGGCACTGTATACGAATGCCGTATTTAGATACAGCATGAAAATAGCACTGGGGTTTGTTGGCCGTGTTTACATTCAAACCGTTTGACTATGGTTAAATGCATGTGGTCTATGACTGGCTTATTATAAAGGCGCGATGTATCAAACCCAATCTATCAGTACAATACGTCATAACAAAAACTGCATTCGATAAAAAATTTTTGCTTGTGGATCGCTGACTATTTAGCGTCGTTTTTTATCACTAACCTTTTATATAGCATGATAGCGCTGCTGCTATTATGCGCCTTGTGTCGGAGAAGAAGTATGCAAGCTGTTGGCAATACGTTTATCAAACTGTCCTCAATAACTCTACTAGCGCTTAGCGTCAATCTAGTGGGTTGCCAGACTTTCAAAAACCTAACTGGCGCCAAAGATGGTGAGGCAATAGAAACAGCTGAAAAGTCAGAGCAAGGATATTATAACGAGGCTGTCGATCAGATTGACAAAGGTCATTATATCCAAGGTATTGAAGAGCTGACCAATCTACGTACATTCTACCCGACAGGACAATACGCTGAGCAAGCCTTGCTTGACATGATGTATGCGCAGTACGAAGGCGGCAAATATGAGATGGCGGCGTCAAGTGCTGAGCAGTTCATCCGTCTCTACCCGTCTAATCCACAAGTCAGTTACGCCTACTATGTGCGCGGCGTCGCCAATATGGAAGGTTCATCTGAGAGCCTAAAACTATTTAAGCTTAACCAAGCTGAGCGTGATACTGCATATTTGCGTATTGCCTTTGCCAATTTCCAAGAGCTTATCAATAAATATCCGAATAGCCCTTATGCACCAGATGCTGCTCAGCGTATGACGTTCATCTACAATCAGTTTGCTGAAAGTGAGATGGCTGCTGCCAATTGGTATATTGAACGTGAAGCGTATGTAGCAGCGGTTAACCGTGCCAAATGGGTATTCCAGTACTACCCGCTTAGTGAATCAACGCCAGATGCGCTTGCAGTATTGGCTTATAGCCACGAAAAACTTGGTCTAACCGACTTGGCAAATGAGTACAAAACGCTATTGCAGATCAACTACCCAGAAATGCTGACCAGCAATGGTAGTGTGAAATTAAGCACCAAACGTGACCGTACTTGGCTTAACAAAATCACCTTTGGCAAACTTGGTCGTTCGAACACGACTGACAAATCAGTAGCATCTGGCGAGTATAATGGTGCAACCAAGACACAGATGATTCGTAATGCGGCCCAGTTAAGACTAGCAGGGACAAACACTGCACCTGCCAATACTCCAGTCGCCAACGCCCCAGTAGCAAATAATGCTGCTACAGGGAATGGTGTTAGCTTAGGCTTAGGTCTACCTGAAGCTTCAGCTGAGCGTGTGACTAGTCAATCAAGCACTGGCTCAACTGCAAGAGAAGCCAACGTCGATCCACAAAACACCAATCCAGTCAGACGTACTACCCTTCCTAACGATGATGTAGATAGTGAATAATTAGACAGTACTAACTCAGTAAAACTACACAGTCTGCTCTATCAATAATAAGGTCAACATTATGTTGGCCTTATTTTTCTAGCAGTATATTATTAGCTTTGCCCCAACATAATCGACCTATGGTAAACTGTTTTTTGTATGAGCATTCCTAACCATATTCTTGACCAATTAAATAGCCAAGCTGACCTGATCAGCATCATTGGCAAACATACGACGCTCAAACGCGCTGGTAGCGAATATAAAGGCTGCTGCCCTTTTCACGGTGAAAAATCGCCTTCTTTTTATGTCAATCCACAAAAAAATATTTACCACTGCTTTGGTTGTAGCGTGGGTGGCAATGCCATCAGTTTTCTGCGTGACTATGAGAATTTAACGTTCATTGAGGCGGTCAATGAACTATCAAAACAAACGGGCATCGAAGTACCAAAAGAAGAACAACACAACGTTAGTTATCAACGTCGTGCACCCAAACCTATTACTCCACCTGTACAAAATGTGCCTAGCCCAACGCTAGAACATAGTAGAGTCAATCAAGGCAACATACATAAAGGCAACCATCAAGACAATGGCGCTCAAAGTGCCCAAAATTACATAGACCAGCCAAGTTATGATGATAATCAGGGCTACGAGAATTTTCCGCCATTAGAGGCATATGATTCAGCGGCCTACGCGATGGACGCTTACCCTTCAGAAGCCTATTCATCAGACCATTCAGCGATCCACGCAGATGACAGCGGCTACCCGCCAGCATGGCTAGCCGATACGGATACCAACGCTGGTATGCATGATGCTCATGGTATTGAGCAAAGCGATGATAAAGATGGCAATCTATATGAGCTACTAGAGCAAATTCAGCAGTTTTATCAGCATAACTTGACCACGCATCCTCATGCCAAACATTACTTTTTATCACGCGGTATCACTGAAGATATTTTTGAGACTTTTGGTCTTGGCTACGCACCATTTGGCTGGCAACATCTTGAGCATCAATTCCCACAGGATATTGAGGGACTAAAAGCATTAGGACTGGTGCGCCAATCAGAATCTGGACGCGATTACGATCTATTGCGAGACCGAGTCATCTTTCCAATTCGTGATAACCAAGGCCGCACTATTGGTTTTGGCGGTCGAGCCCTTGATGACGAAGTAAAGCCTAAATATATCAACTCCTCAGACTCACCTGTCTTTCATAAGCAGCATGTACTGTATGGCTATTATGAATCGCGTCAGCAGCGCGCCGACAGCTGGCTGGTGGTCGAAGGCTATATGGATGTGATCGCTCTTTATCAAGCAGGTATCTATGGAGCAATCGCCTCGATGGGTACAGCGATTAATGAAAGCCAAATATCACGGTTACTGACACTTAACCCGACACTTACTTTGAGCTTTGATGGGGATAGTGCGGGACAAAAAGCCGCTTGGCGTACGCTCGAAGTGGCTCTGCCTGTATTGGCCGATGACAAAGAGCTGCGGTTTTTAACGCTGCCTAACAATCATGATCCTGATACTTTTATTAAGAGTCAGGGCAGCGATGCCATGCGTGAGCAAATCGCTAATGCCATGCCGCTATCGCAGTATATCTTTGCGTATCTGAGTGAACGTTATGACTTGAGTCTGGCTGAAGGCAAAGCCAAGCTCATGTCCCAAGTACGCTCGTTGACGACGGCCTTACCCAAAGGCAGTAGCTTTCGTTATTTGCTCAACAATGACGTTTATCAAAAGCTGGGTGGCAGGCGCAGTCAAAATGTCGAGGCTAAAGACGCGCTGCTAGATTTTGATGGTGATATGACCATCAGTCAGCAATTGCAGCTTTGCTTTTTGTTTCAGCCTCGAACGTTAATCGATGACCCTATTGAGTCGATTTGGCAACAGTCAGGGATTAATGGCTTACACCTGCCTGCTCATATTAAACAAAAAGCATCGCCTGATACTCTTCGCCCTCTTGCCTGGGAAGACTTGCAAGATGCTGCGCTGCTAGACATCGTAAGTACCATCAAGCGCTGTCTTAATTACCTACCAAAAGATGTTAACGCAGCGGCACATTTCATCTTATCGAATGTGAAACCTGCGACCCAAGATATGCTCAGCCGTAATTGGGGCGGATTTTATAAAGCGTTAACCGCACGCAATATTTTGGGACTTGATGGCTTGATCGAAGAGTTAGTTAGTCAGTTACTTGAGCGTAATATGAAGAAAAAAATACAAGAGCTGGTACAGAACCCTGATCATATTAAACTTGCGATTGTTCGTAAACAAACTCAATTATTAAATGATTGGCTGCGCGCGCAGCAGGCAGAGCAGTCTGCACAAATGGTCACTGTGCAATCTTAATTTTTAATTTCAAATGTTGACCCTTTAAAAGTCTAGCAGCTGCCCCCACTATTAATGATTATGCCCAGTAGCATGAGTCGCTCTCAAACCATTTGACTGATGGCAGATAATCAGTAAAAAATGGTTGATAGCTATCACTAGCTCGTGCTTGACGACTGTGGTCTGTGTTAAACTGTGCCGCTGTATATTAACAGCACTGCTTGGTGAATGATTGTGAGCATGCATCGTTAAGCACAAATTTTAGGTATTATTTTTACGTATCAATTTTTAGATACTATTTTAAGTATTAAATTCTTTTAAGTACTATATTGAAATTGAAGTTTTTTAGCTTTTCTAATTTTTTAGCTGTTTTTCAGCATTGTTATTGTAGTGTTTTGAGCCTTTATTCATATCCACTCATTTTTGATATTATTGACAACCTCTACGCCATATTTTGATCAATCGACTGATAAGATCAACGCACCCAGCCAGCGATAGCGAGTCACAATATAAAAATGTCCGATGCAAGTAAGCGAGTATTTATGAACGATAAGTCAGTTTCTAAGTCCACATCTCAACTGGCCACCTTAATCCAAATGGGTAAAGAGCAAGGGTATCTTACCTATGCTGAGGTGAATGACCAGCTGCCCGACTCTATTACCGAAAGCGATCAGATCGAAGACATTGTGCAAATGCTGACCGATGTTGGTATCAAAATCTTTGAGGCAGCTCCTGATGCCGACGACATCTTGATGAACGATGACTCAAATGATGACGACATGGCAGCAGACGAAGCAGCGGCAGTACTTGCCTCTGTTGAAACTGAGCCTGGTCGTACTACTGACCCTGTACGTATGTATATGCGTGAAATGGGTACAGTTGATCTATTGACCCGCGAAGGTGAGATTTACATTGCTAAACGTATCGAAGAAGGTATTCGTGATGTGCAGCATGCTATGTCTTACTGGCCTGGTACTGTACAGTTCGTTCTTGATGAATATCAAAAAGTACAAGATGGCGAAAAAAAGCTGTCTGATGTCATCACTGGTTTCTTAGACCCTGAAACCGAAGAAGACAAAATTGCTGCCCAAGAAGCAAAAGAGGCAGCAAGAGAAGAACGTGAACGTCTTAAAGAAGAAAAAGAAAACCCTCCGGTTGTCAAAGCAAAAGTCAATGCTAAAGCAGCGCTTGAAGATGACGACGAAGATGACGACGCAGACGATGTTGAAGAAGAAGCTGAAGAAGAAACCAGCGGTCTCGATCCAGAAGAAGTTCGTTTACGTTTAGAAGAAATCGAACATCTATTTATTAAAGCTAAGCAAGCCTTGCTAGACTATGGTCGTGGTAGTGTACAAGCGGATACAGCGTATGCCTTACTTGCTGAACGCTTTATGATGCTAAAATTGAACAACCGCTTGTCAGACCAAGTTATGGCCATCATGCATGATGTCTATGACGACGTACGTAAGCAAGAGCGCCAAATCATGCGTTTGGTGATTCGCCGTGGTCGTATGCCGCGTGAAGAGTTCCGTAAGACCTTCCCAAGCAATGAAACCAACGTGGATTGGTTGATTGAACGCATCAAAGGTAAGCCTGCATTTGCTGGTACGCTAGAAAAAGTTACTGATGACGTTATCTTATTACAGCGTCGTATCCGTGATTATGAGCAGCAGCTCGACATGAAAATCCACGATATGAAAGACGTGGCACGCCGTATGGCTGTTGGTGAAGCAAAAGCTCGCCGCGCGAAAAAAGAAATGGTTGAAGCTAACCTACGTCTGGTTATCTCTATCGCCAAAAAATATACCAACCGTGGCCTACAGTTCTTGGATCTAATCCAAGAAGGTAACATCGGTCTAATGAAAGCGGTTGATAAGTTTGAATATCGCCGTGGTTATAAGTTTTCAACCTATGCAACATGGTGGATTCGTCAGGCGATTACCCGTTCTATCGCTGACCAAGCGCGTACCATTCGTATCCCTGTCCATATGATTGAGACAATCAATAAAATAAACCGTGTCTCACGTCAGTTGCTACAAGAAATGGGACGCGAACCAACGCCTGAGGAATTAGGCGAACGTTTAGAGATGGACGAAGTCAAGGTCCGTAAAGTGCTTAAGATTGCCAAAGAACCAATCTCTATGGAAACCCCTATCGGTGATGATGAAGACTCACACCTAGGTGATTTCATCGAAGATGGTACGATCTCAAGCCCTGTCGATGATGCAACGTCTGCTGGCCTTCAAGAAGCCACTCGCGACGTACTCGGCAACCTGACTGAGCGTGAAGCACGTGTACTGAAGATGCGTTTCGGTATCGATATGCCAACAGACCATACGTTGGAAGAAGTCGGTAAGCAGTTTGATGTGACGCGTGAGCGTATCCGTCAGATCGAAGCGAAAGCATTGCGTAAGTTGCGTCATCCATCACGTTCTGAGCACCTACGTTCTTTCCTTGAAAATGACTAAATCTTTAAGAAGCTATTGGGTCTAGAAATTAAGCTGCTAATAACTTCTAAAAATAAGAAAGCTGAGTCTATCTCAGCTTTTTTTGTGCTTGCTTCTTAATCCTAAAATTTATTAATCACACCTTTTTCTAATTACAAAGCTTCTTAAGCATAGAGCTTTCTAGCCATAGAATCCCTTGAACCAAAAGCTTCTTGTTCAATGTACTCCCTGTTTTTTTTACCTTCTCTCATTCAATACTATTTAACTATAGATAGAATCCTTTTCTCAAAAATAACTTTATAGTTGACACTATCAACATTATTCTATATAGTTGCTTAAATCAACTATATCTAAGAGTTTTTATGTCTAATAATTCATTGAGCGAAACACTACACCAATTAATGCATACCTATACCAATCTGCTGCTAGAAGGTATTCGCCAGCAAGGTGTCGAGTTGTCCGTGACCAATATCAGAACCTTAAAAGGCGTCTGCTATAACCCAAACAGTACTGCGCTATCTATCTCTAAACACATGCAGCGGGACAAAGCGCAAATCACCCGTGCCTTAAATGACCTTTTGGCGGCTGAGCTAATCTTGAAGACAGATAATCCACTTGATGGTCGCAGCCAATTACTACAGCTGACCCCTAAAGGTGAAGAAGTTATGACAAAGCTTGATGCAGCAGAAGAGTGGACAAGACAGCAATTAACAAAAGATTTGAGCCTCGTAGAGCTTGCGCTGTTTTTCCGTGTCAGTCGCACCATGATAGACAACGTTAGCAACAGCAAGACTACCGATAAATAAATAAGGACAGATCCATATGAATAACACAACAAATCAAAAACCAGTACGCGAAATTATGACTGTTGATCACAAACAAATGATTACTCCGCACTACATCCGTATATACCTCACAGGCCAAGCAGATACTATTGCCAATATTGCGACCATGACTGTTGGCGCAAACAACAAAGTGCTTATCCCTGTCGATAAAGCTCAGTCAATTGACCTAAATGACAATACTACTTTCGTTGTCCGCACTTATACTCATCGCGGCGCTGATGTAGCAAAGCAACAGATCTGGATTGATTTTGTCGCTCATGGTGACGAGGCACCCGCTTCAGGCTGGGCCACTCATGCTGAAGTTGGCGACGAGATTGGTATCTTAATGAAGCCTAAAACCAAAGCTCTTTGTCCTGATGCAGATAATTTTCTACTGATTGGCGATGCCACAGCGATACCAGTGCTCGGCTCAATACTAGAAACCTTGCCTGCCAGTTCGACTGGACAATGCATCATCGAAGTACACGGTGCAGAAGATGAACAAGAGTTGTCGACAGCAGCCAATATCACCATGACATGGTTACATAACCCAGATCCAACGCAAGGCAGCCAATTAATCGACACAGTAAAATCTCTCGATTTACCAACTGCAGAGCAGAGCCGTTTTGCTTATATCGCTAGCGAATTCTCATCTGTCAAAGCCCTTCGTCATTACCTAAAAGTCGAGCAACAGTGGTCTAAGGATGAGCTATATGCCTTTTCTTATTGGAAAGCAGGTGTTGCAGAAGACCAATCTGTAAGCGATCGACAGGCAGAAAAAAACACCGACTAACTAATCACTCCTTATGATGATAGGCAAATAACTATGACGGCAAATTCCGAAACTCTGCTCATTGATGACGTTAAGAATGATGGCACTAAAAAAACACCGTTGCTCTACAAAGTGTTATTAATACTTGCTTTAATGACTGTCATAGGTGGTTTCTTAACAGGTGTTATGACCTATATGAATGTTGGATACTCCGATACATTTTTTATAGACTGGTCTAGATCGCTACTGGCGGCGTATGCGATCATGCCGATTGGCTTCTTACTAATGGGTCTGGTCACAAAATTTATTAATCACAAGCTACCTAATACCAAAGCGTACAAGCGCAATCTCATCACAGGTATATTGATGGCTTGTATAATGGAGTCTATGTTGGCCTTTAGTACTGCCTCAAAGACGATTGGTTTTGCTAATCAAACGGCATTTTTAAACGGTTGGTTAGAAGGGTTTCTAGTTGCATTACCAGTAGGATTGGCGTTAATGGTCATTGTCTCTATGACTATTAAACCAAAGATTGAGGCCTTTCTAAAAAGCTGAAATATCACGACCATGTTTATTAAATTTTTAGCACTCTACCGCGACGCTAACCATATTAATAAAAAAGCTTAATAAAATTGAAGAACGTAAAACAGCAAGGGCGTGTTGAATATTCAACACGCCCTTGTCATATTAGAAGCTTTCTAATACTATCTTACTGCTCGGGATGTTGAGAATAACGTTTATTTAATAAGCAGGCCTTAACAACGTTTAATGTTAAATTCGACTTGAAACAGACTGCTTTACCAATCACATATTGATATTATTCGACAATATTCCGATGACTAGACAGTACAACTGCCATAATTAAGCTAATTTTGACTGTATAATCTACTGTCATATAAAAGTATAGTTCAGGAATAACCGATGTTTGCGCGCGGTGTCCTAACAGTAGTCATTTATTTTTATAAAATCAATGTATTAACACTATATAGACCTTACACTGCTTTCTTGTTTAGCACCATAATGAGCAAGCTAAGCACCTAGTGCTTATCTCTGACAGTTGTTGATTATTAACTAGGTATCGATATCAAATATTTTATGAATACAGAAAACATAATATCTGCACTTAACAACCCTATGCGTCGTCAAATAATAAAATGGTTGAAAGACAGATCAAATTTTCCAGCCTCATTACCAGAGCATGCTGATTTGGATGGTGTATGCGTCAGCTACATTCAAGAAAAGTCAGGATTGTCACAATCAACCATTTCAAACTATATGGGTGTGTTAAAAAAAGCAGGGTTGGTTACTTCTGAACGCCATGGACAATGGACGTTTTATCAGCGCCACGAAGCCAATATCAAAGCCTTTCTTAACGAAGTTGAAAAAGAGCTGCTAAAGCTTTAAAAATTTCTAATCATCTTTAGATTATTTCACTTCACTATTATACATCTAAATATTCCAATATTACGATTAACTTATTCGGTACTACGTCATCCAAACTAATGACATTCTTTCTATCTATCCCTTCCTTTTGACGACCTATTACTTTCTACTTTTTGCCAAGAATTTAACTATTTTGGCTATCCTTATTATCCAGCTTGAGTTATCACCCTACCTTTCTGTTTGAATAAATTTATAGACTTTTAGGCTTTACAGATTTTAATTCTATATTAGAATCATACCCTACAAATAATAGTGTATTTACACACTGCGTCGCTAGGGAACTCGCATGATTGTCCGGCAAACCCCAAACGCCCTTAAGATATTTCTTACCCTGCGCGGGTCAGTCATTCCAAAAGTCTATCCGCAAATTTTACTCATCGCTATTCTTAGTACAGTCATAACGGTTGTACAACATTGGCTCCCCGACTCTTTTCCTTATTATGGTATGGCGCCTTTTACCTTGCTAGGGATTGCACTGTCGTTGTTTTTGGGGTTTCGAAATAACGCTAGCTACCAACGTTGGTGGGAGGCGCGCGGACTATGGGGACAATTGGTTTATGATTCTCGTAGCTTTACTCGTCAAGTGCTGTCTTTTGTAGACGATGATACTGAAACTGGACGTGACGCTCAGCGCTCGATGATTCATCTGAACATTGCCTTTGCTCACGCTGTTCGCCACAGACTACGCGGTACCTCACCTTGGGAAGATGTCGAACCTTTTGTCGCAGCGGCCCATCATGACAGCATGCGTCAAGCGAGAAACCTACCTGACTATCTAATGCGTCTATTAGGTAAGCAGCTCGGTGATGTACGTCGTCAACAGTTATCGTCGGAGCTGATGGTACAAAATATGGACGAGCGCTTGACGTCTATGACGATTGTCTTGGCAGCTTGCGAACGTATTCATTATACGCCACTGCCGTTTGCTTACATGCTATTGGTGCATCGTACGACTTACCTGTATTGTATTACTTTGCCTTTTGGCTTGGTGGCCTCGCTCGGTTGGGCAACGCCCCTCATTTGCGCTGTCATTGCGTATACCTTTTTCGGTTTAGACGCCCTTAGTGAAGAGCTAGAAGAGCCATTTGGTTTTGCGTCTAATCAGCTGCCATTGATGGCACTATCGCGCACGATTGAAATCAACTTATTAGACGCTATGGGAGAGACGGACATCCCGCCTGAGATCGCACCTATCAACAGTTATTTGCAGTAGTTATTTGCGACAGAGAATGATAATAAGGGGCGAACCTTTTCGATCGAAGTCATTGCCGTATTCCAGCATTGCACTTGAATAATAAGGTCAGCACCACTATAAATAGCCAATAAATCTCTTAATTTAATAGCTAAATCTTAATAAAAGCGAGGCTCATATCATGAGTGATGATTCAAAAGACAACAACGATAACGTCGACAAAAGCGCAAATAGCCCAACCAACGATCAGCCATCAGTGAAAGTCACTGACCTGACGCCAAATAGAGGCGCATTGGTAGGTAAAAAGACCGATATTCAAAATCCAGAGCTTTGGGAGTTTCCGATGAACTACCCACTCAGCATCATCGGTCATGAAGGCGAGCGTGAGGGTCTGCTTAATGAGATAAAGCTCATCTTGGGTAGCCAATTCCCTGACTTTGATTTGGCATCTATCGAAGTTAAACCGTCTAAAACGGGTCGTTTTCACTCGGCACGGGTCAATTTATACCTAACGGCTGCTGAGCAAGTGAATACGCTTTATGCGTCACTGGATAATGCAAAAACGGTTCGTATCGTTTTATAAGTCGCATAGAAAACTTTAACGACTTTTTAGTCCAAATCGTCACTCATTAGTAGTAACATATGGGTGGCGATTTTTTGTGGTTTGATGTACAATCTGCGCCCGCATTATTGCCGCCATGACTCCCATTATCAGCCGACAATAACCGAGAGAATGAAAAGCAAATCGTCACGAAATTTTTACAAAAATTTTATTATTGACCTCATTTGCGTCTAACCCTTATCCCATCGTCCTTTGCCAAAATTTGGACTGCCTACAACCTTGTAGCAACATAGTTTTATTCTAAAATCAATATAGTATTTTCAAAATTTTCCCGCTATATTGTGCCTACCAATTAACAAACACGCTATATGTAGTACTCAGTGATTTTAACCGTCACTATGAGTAGTGGTAGCCTTTTGTCCAAAAAACGACCTATCACAACCCAGTATAATAGCGTTATAAAGAATGTCTGCCGCCCACTCGGCGCGTAGCATCACAATAAGCAATCAAAATAGAGGCCAGCATGACACATATTGACAAAATCCAAGTAACCAAACGTGATGGACGTTTAGAGCCTATTGATTTAGACAAAATTCACAAGGTGATAGCGTGGGCCGCAGATGGCTTGGAAAATGTGTCTGTGTCACAAGTCGAGCTAAAGTCGCACATCCAGTTTTATGAAGGTATCAAAACTCGCGACATTCACGAAACAATCATCAAGTCTGCTGCCGATCTAATCTCTGAAACCACGCCAGACTATCAATATCTGGCTGCGCGTTTGGCCATCTTCCATCTACGTAAGATTGCTTATAACAAATTCACGCCGCCGCATCTATATGACCATGTTCAGACTCTAACGGAAGCTGGCAAGTATGATGAGCATATCCTAGCGGACTATAGCCGTGCTGAATTCGATGAGTTAGAAGCGTATCTCGATCACTGGCGCGATATGAATCTTGCTTATGCGGCTGTTGAGCAAATGGCTGGTAAATACCTCGTACAAGATCGCGTAAGCAAAACTGTCTACGAGAGTCCGCAGTTCTTGTACATCCTGGTCGGTATGTGCTTGTTTAGCCAATATGACAAATCAGATCGTCTTGATTTCGTCAAACGCTTCTATGATGCGACCTCACAGTTCAAAATCTCACTACCAACGCCTATCATGGCAGGTGTGCGTACGCCATCGCGCCAGTTTAGCTCATGCGTACTCATCGAATGTGGTGATAGCCTAGACTCTATCAACGCGACCACCAGCGCCATCGTACGCTATGTATCACAGCGTGCTGGCATCGGTATCAACGCAGGTCGTATCCGTGCCCTTGGTAGCCCTATCCGTGGCGGTGAAGCGCAGCATACTGGTTGTATCCCATTCTATAAGCTATTCCAAACTGCGGTTAAATGCTGCTCACAAGGTGGCGTACGTGGCGGTGCTGCGACCCTATTCTACCCGCTATGGCATTTAGAAGTTGAGTCGTTACTGGTACTCAAAAACAACCGCGGCGTCGAAGACAACCGTGTGCGTCATATGGACTACGGCGTACAGTTGAACAAAACGATGTACACTCGCCTAATCAAAGGGCAGGACATCTCACTATTTTCACCAGGTGACACGCCAGGTTTGTATGATGCGTTCTTTGAAGATCAAGACAAATTCGAAGAGCTATATACCAAGTACGAAAACGATCCTAACGTACGTAGCCGTCAAATCCCAGCAGCAGACTTGTTCAGCCTAATGATGCAAGAGCGCGCCAGTACTGGTCGTATCTATATTCAAAACGTTGACCATTGCAACACCCATAGCCCATTTGATTCAACAGTTGCGCCGATTCGCCAGTCAAACCTATGTATGGAAATCGCCCTACCGACCAAACCACTTGATAACATCAATGACGAAGCAGGCGAAATCGCGCTTTGTACGCTATCAGCGGTCAACTTGGGTAAAGTTGAAGACGTTAGCGACATCGAAGAGCCAGCTGAGCTAATCGTCCGTGCGCTTGATGCCCTGCTCGATTATCAAGACTATCCAGTAAAAGCGGCTCAAAACGGCAGTATGCGTCGCCGTACGCTCGGTGTGGGCGTGATTAACTATGCTTACTACTTGGCTAAGAATGGTGCACGCTACTCAGACGACTCAGCATTGGGTCTGACGCATCAAACGTTTGAAGCACTACAGTACTATCTATTAAAAGCGTCAAACAAATTGGCAAAAGAGCAAGGCGCGTGCCCTGCGTTCAATGAAACTACGTACTCACAAGGTATCTTGCCGATTGATACGTACAAAGCTGATTTGGACAAAATCTGCCAAGAGCCGCTACATCTAGATTGGGAAACGCTACGCGGCGAGATCACTGAGCACGGTCTACGCAACTCTACCCTAACCGCCTTGATGCCGTCTGAAACCTCTAGTCAGATCGCCAACGCGACTAACGGTATCGAGCCACCACGTGGTCTGGTCTCTATCAAAGCGTCAAAAGATGGCATCTTAAAGCAGGTCGTGCCTGAGATTGACAAGCTAAAAGATCAGTACGAGCTACTATGGCAAATGCCAAACAATGATGGTTACCTAAAGCTGGTCGCTATCATGCAGAAGTTCGTCGACCAAAGTATCTCTGCCAACACCAACTATGATCCAGTTCGTTATGCTGGTGGCCGTGTACCGATGAAAATATTGCTAAAAGACCTGCTAAACGCTTATAAAATGGGTGTGAAGACGTTGTACTACCATAACACTCGTGATGGTGCGAACGACGCCCAAGCGGATATGGAAGATGATTGTGCTGGTGGTGCATGTAAGATTTAGAGTTTTAGTTATCACGTTCTCTGTTGAAGTACAGAGAGCGTGTTAACTACTTTTATGGCAAACAAAGGAGGTAAAATGGCAATATAAATAGCAGAAAATAACTAAAACTAGCCCATAGAGAGGTAAATTAATTATGGCTAAAAATACAGGCCGTAGTACTCGCAGAGGTTCGGTAACAGCTCGAACTCAAATGAAGCATCCTAGCAACCCTAAGCACTCGCTTAAGAGAGACGCTACTACAGGTCAATTTATGAGTGGTATGAAAGGTAGTTATAAAGGAGTCGCACAGGAGGTAGATAGTAGAAGATAAAAATGGCATTGATGATAAATCACCAATGCCATCGGAGATACTGAATACGCCAATATTCAATATCAGGAAGTTGAGACTATCGACATCCACAAGTGGTTTGGCAATAGAATAACCTCTAGAGAGACGTCATTCTAATTTAAACCATACCACTTGTCCAAGAAAATCGATGAAGTAATAGTCATCCTTTAAAACAAACTTAGACGAGAGGTGAAAGCATATGGAAACATATCGTGATTTAAATAACGATTCAGGTGTAGGTGCTTATGAAATCAGTAACGACTCAATTACTGTGCGTTTCAAAACAGGCGCAGCTTACTTATATAATTATGCATCAACTGGGGTCACTGATATCGAAGAGATGAAAAGACTCGCGAAATCTGGAGATGGCTTAAATAGTTATATTAGTAAAAAAGTCAAAGGCAACTACGCTAAAAGAATAATATAGGTATTCAAAATTATGACGAGTGTAGGTTGAGGCCAAGCAACAGCCTACACCTAATTTTATAGTTTCAACACGTACCTATTGAATTTCAAAGGAATATAGAATGAATATTAGAATTCAAGGAGAACCTCAAGATGATAAGGTTCTTATGCAAGTTTACATAGACAACGATAACACTCCAAACAATGCACAAATTGACCTTTGGGTTGACTATAATGATTCAATGACGATTCTGCGCCAAAACACACTTACTGAACTAGTCTCGTTTCTCGAACAGTCACTAAATTCTTCTAGTCGATTAAATCTTACTTGAGCACGTAGGTTGGGTTGACGAAGGAAACCCAACGGTTTGAGTCTTTGTTGGGTCTCGCACCTCGACACCAACCTACTCAAAATCATAGAAAGCGGATATTTTGTAGGGTGCGCGAGGCATACCCTACAAATTACGCACAAACAGAAGAATCGTTAAGAAAAAAGAAAGATGCTCCAACATGGTCGTTTAGCCCCGACTATAGCGATATCCTGCTGACAACGATGGCGATGCAGTCTGTGACTGAACGTAGTATCGAGACAACAGGAATGCGGTCAGACACGATAGACTGCACGCCAGCGGCTAAGCAGATATAAGCGGTAGGCGGGATTGGCTACCGCTATAATGAAAACCTACAGACAGAACTAAAACGACGGAGGTCATGTGCAATATACTGCAATCATCAAAGACGGTGGTTTGTTTATCCCAAACGTATTTTCAGACCTAAACGATGGTGGCTCGCATATCGTACAAGTCGAGGTTGATATTGCAGCGGTGCGTCAGCAGTTAGGTGCAGATGAAGCACCAAAGACAGCCGTCACCAAAAAATCCGTGGCGAAAGCAGCCAAAAAACCAGCATCGAGAGCAGCTAAAAAAGACGTAAAAATAGCAGCGGAAGAGTCTGATGTAAGCACCCTACGCAAAAGCGCACTTGATGAATTAGAAGCGCTTGATGATAGTGAACTGAGCGAAATATTCAAAGCCTATATGAACGATGGGCAAGAGTCGTCACAGATATCGCTAGAGAACCTCTAAGCTAAAAAACTAAAAACCAAAATGTGTCATAGCATCAAATTAAAACCAGTCAAACCCCTATAAATTAATAACCGTATCAATTATAAAGGCAGTCCCATGACTTACTCGATTTTTTCTCAAACGCCAAACAATGCGCTAAAAGAGCCGATGTTCTTTGGTCAGCCAGTCAACGTGGCACGCTATGACCAACAAAAGCACCCTATCTTTGAGCAACTGATTGAAAAGCAGCTATCGTTCTTTTGGCGTCCAGAAGAAGTCGATGTATCAAAGGATCGTATCGATTTTAGCAATCTGTCCTCGCATGAGCAGCATATATTTTTGAGCAACCTCAAGTACCAGACTCTACTCGACTCTATCCAAGGTCGTAGTCCAAACGTGGTGCTACTGCCGCTGGTGTCTATCCCTGAGCTTGAGACATGGATTGAGACATGGTCGTTCTCTGAGACTATTCACTCACGCAGCTATACGCATATCATTCGTAATATCGTCAATGACCCAAATATTATCTTTGATGACATTATGCAAAACGAGCACATCTTAGGCCGTGCCTCTGATATCGCCCAGTACTATGATGAACTGTACCGTAACTCACAGTTATATAGCCTGTATGGCCCAGGTACACACAACGTCAATGGCGAGCAAGTCACGGTTGATTTGAAATCACTGAAAAAGCAGATGTATCTGTGCATTATGGCGGTCAACGTCTTAGAAGCCATTCGTTTCTATGTGTCGTTTGCTTGCTCGTTTGCCTTTGCTGAGCGTAAACTGATGGAAGGCAATGCCAAAATCATTAAGCTAATCGCTCGTGATGAAGCACTGCATTTGACGGGTACACAGCACATGCTAAACCTTATGCGCAACGGTCGTGACGATCCTGAGATGGTCGAGATTGCCGAAGAGTGTTATGAAGAAAGCATCGAAATCTTCCGCAAGGCTGCTGAACAAGAAAAAGAATGGGCAGGTTATCTGTTCAAAGATGGCTCAATGATAGGTCTAAACAAAGACATTCTGTGCCAATATATTGAATACATCACCAACTTGCGTATGGAAACCGTCGGCTTGCCAGCGGCGTTCCCGAACTCAAAATCAAACCCAATCCCGTGGATCAACACGTGGTTATCGTCTGACAATGTGCAAGTCGCACCGCAAGAGACTGAGATTAGCTCGTACTTGGTTGGTCAGATTGACTCTGACCTATCAGACAGTGATTTTGATGACTTTGAGTTGTAATACTTTTAGATTTTAGTAGTAATAGCAAAGACATCTCCCAATAGGATGAATTATGACGTGGGTAATGACCAGTAAACAGCAATTTTACTTGCATGATGATGAAAGTCTGCTTGATGGTCTGCTGCGCACTGGACATGATGTCAATTATCAATGCCGCGAAGGTTACTGTGGTAGCTGCCGAGTCAAGCGTATCGCCAGCTCGCATACGGTCGATTATCCATTTGACCCACTGGCGATGATTGAAGACGATGAAATCTTGCCTTGCTGTTGCCGTGTGCAAGGGGTTATTCATATCAATCATGACCCAATTGAAAAGTCCTAGTGGAATGATAGAAGCAAAATACTAAGCTTACGACAATTAGCTTTACAGAAATCATCTTTGCTAAAACTTACGCCAATAAAAAGCGCGCTCCTTTAGATAAGGAGCGCGCTTTTCGTGCTATCGACTAAATCAATGTGCTAACAGATAGCACATATTATCAAGACACCCTACTGTGCTGTAGCATCCTGCTCAAACAGTTTCATCAGCTCTTCACGCATACGATCACGCTCTGCCTTTGACATCATTGGCGTTTCTTCATCGCTTTGAATATTTGGCTGATTCATTCCGCCCATGCTTTCATTTTGCAATACGACAGGACGTTCAATCGGCTCTTGTGCTGGACGCTCTTCTAAGGTGATTTTTACTTGGGCATTTTGACCTTGACGCAATATTTGCGCATCTAGCTCAGTGTTTGGCGGCTTACGAGCCACATACTGGATCAAGGTATTGGCGTCTGTCATTTCGACACCATCAATAGTCAGTACGATATCACCAACACGTAGGCCACTTTTTGCTGCTGGACTACCATCAATGACGTTTAGCACTTCCACGCCTGTTGAGGTCTCAAGTTGCGTTGGGTCACGTAGCTGTGACTGAATTTCGATACCTAACCAGCCACGACTTACACGGCCATCTTTGATAAGTGCATTCATCACTTGCTCAACCAGCGCTGTTGGAATCGCAAAACCAATACCCATCGAGCCACCAGAACGCGAGAATATGACAGTGTTGATACCGACCAGCTCACCACGAGCATCAACCAGTGCACCGCCTGAGTTACCTGGGTTAATCGCCGCATCCGTTTGGATAAAATCTTCAAACTTATTAACACCCAGTCCAGTACGACCAGTCGCTGAGATAATGCCTTGTGTCACTGTCTGACCCACACCGAATGGATTACCAATCGCTAGTGCCAAATCACCTACACGAATCGGATCTTCGCGGAAGCCAAGTGGCGTCAGTCCTGTCATATCAACCTTGATCACGGCTAAGTCACTATCAGGATCTGTACCGATGATTCTGGCACGGTTTTTACGACCATCATTGAACGCGACTGTGATTTCATCTGCTTTTTCGATGACATGGGCATTGGTCACGATATAGCCGTCTTCTGATACGATGACCCCTGAGCCTAAGTTGGTATTGCCCTGCTCTTGTGATGGGCCACCATGGAACTCAAAGAAACGACGCAGTACGGGGTCATCCATATAAGGATGCTCTGTCATCGTTTGGGTCGTGTAGATATTGACTACAGACTGCGATGCGCGTGCCACTGCATCATGATAAGAAGATATTGGCTCTGGCGTGTCCGATACTGTCTCAGACGCTTGCTGCTCCTCAGGCGGAGTTCTCGGCGGCTCCCATGTAGCCTCCGACGTCGACTTCATACTCGTGAACAACCAGATAAACGCTGCCAATACTATCAGCAATAAGACCCAAGGTAACCATTTTAATAAAGACGTCTTGTTATTGGTGTTCCGGGATGACGACATACACAACCTCTATAAATTTAATGCAAACGGACATTGAAGAACGACATGAGATAATGCTAGCGGCTTAGTTAGTATTGAGCCATTCATAGGATGGTCAAGTGCTCTATAGCTAGACATACTCACAAGTATAAATTATAACCGCAATACCATTAAATAGTAACGTATCGTGTACCATTTCAGTTATCCAGCTTGTCTGCTTGCTTACAACGGCATGTTAAAATAACTTTTATAAAGCTAGAATTTTAAAACCAGACACCCTCAAATATGATAGATAATACATAATTCTTGCTGACTCAATCCACAGCACTTTATTACGACATATATTTTATTGACGATAGGAAAACATAATGACTGCAAATAATATGGCAGCTGACTCTACCAATGAGAGCATCAGTGCTCAGACATTGACACAATTCTGTGACGACTATTTATCCGCCAGTGCTTTTAAAGACTATGCACCAAATGGCCTACAAGTCGATGGTGGGCGACCGATTCAACGTATTGTCACTGGCGTAACGGCTTGTGAAGCCCTAATCGATGCTGCCATCGCTGACAATGCCGATGCAATTATGGTGCATCATGGCTATTTTTGGAAAGGTGAACCTGCCACGCTCACTGGTATGAAAGGTCGACGCGTGCGAAAATTGATGCAACACGGTATCTCTATGATTGGCTATCACCTACCACTGGATGCCCACCCTCTCTCTGGTAATAACGCAAAACTTGCTGATGTATTAGATATGAAAATCATTGGTGCGCTCTATCCTACCGAGTCACACCCTGTAGGCAATATCGCCACTTGTACACCACAAAGTGCTGATGCCCTCATTGCCACCATTACTCAGGCATTAGGCCGCTCGCCATTACATATTGCAGCTGAGTATCATGCAGATGCCTCTGCCCAGACAGATGCTAGGCTGATAGAACGTGTGGGGATATGTACAGGCGGTGCGCAGGATATGATTGAGCAAGCTGCTGCTATGGGCTGTGATGCGTTTATCTCTGGTGAGATATCTGAGCGTACCACGCATAGCGCGCGTGAGCTTGGTGTTGACTATTTTGCTTGTGGTCACCATGCGACAGAGCGTGGCGGTATTCAAGCGTTGGGAGAGATAGTCGCTCAAAAATTTGGTTTACCAGTTACCTTTATTGATATCGAAAATCCAGCATAAATCATGCTGCTGATAACGTAGTTGTTTATGCAATGACGGGTTATAGAGCAATAGGTTATAGACAGGTTTTTGATAGAGTGGCTATTTGACATACAGTTACTCATAAAGTAGCTGCTAGAGTAGCTACCTTAAAAAGTAGTCTAAACAGCTACTAGTTGCACAGGAAAACAGTTCAAAAACCAAACTAAACTTAATAGCAGCTGTAATTATTTTATAAGTATAAAGTTTATTATTGCTTCTATTTAAGCTTGATTATTCTATTTCTGATTATTACGTACTAAATACCTGAAAAATTATCCGTTTATAGCTTAATTGTTAAGTTTTATCGTTTTTTTCTTAACTCCACTTGAATAATGCAAGAAGTAACCGCATATTACAACCCGTAAGACAGTAAGTTTTGTCATGAAACTTCCCATTATTACAGCTTCCGGTTGTGGCACTAAAATGACGCTGGTAGTTGTTTAAGATTTTATCATGCTATATCAGCGATAAGACTTTAGACCGCTACCCATTAAGATACTATGTTTGCACTATAAACGTTAGCAGCATGGTATTTTTTTATTTTTAGTGTCGCGATGACGGTATGACATGGTCATTTTGATAAGCAGCTATACGCTATCAATCTTGGTTATTCATTTATCCTCGTCGCTGGACAAACAACTTTAATAGCCAGCTACCCTATTACTAGTAATTTAATATTAGTGATTCAAAGGTTAGCCAGCCATCAAAGTTAGCATAGTTAAAATAGATGAATGTACTTGCCTCATTGGCAAAACTTTACATCAATGTTTCAAATTATGTCTTTGTCTCAATAACTTAATCATGACCTTACCTATGTTTGATATATAGTTGTTTGGCCACTAGCCATATTTAGTTATCGATGAAGGAATCATCTGATGTATATCCTTCGCGTTGTTATGCGTTTAGTATTTTAAACCAATACTTACGAATACTGTTTATAACGCTTTATGACATATCGATAGCTGGCTGACGACAAACTATCCCACTAACTCTTAGAGAGAGTACGCTAGTGGCGCTATAGTCAAACAAGATAGAGCGGCATTTATCCTATTAAAAATGCCACTCTATTTAAAATACAATATCGATATATATCAATATTATGCATATATATTTGTACGTGTTTTTGCGGTAAGAAGGATGGCTAAAATCAGGAGACATCCATGCAGCGTATTACTTATCGTGTAAAAGTATCTGCGCAAGGGGCCAAACGCCGTATTTCTTATTTACTGCGTCCATCTAAACGCTTACTAAACACCAAAAGTAACATCGTTTCATCCTTTACCCCTACTGCGTCTAATCGTTTTGCCAGAACCAAGAAGCTGGCACAAATCTCTAGCATCGCCCTACTCTCTTTACCCGCTGAGAGTTTGACGACCATAAACACATCAGTACCAGCCTATGACAATGTCATGCTGGAAAACACCTTGACCATTGCTGCGGTGCCAGGCGATAGCACTTACTTTGCGACCGATGGCTTCCAACACGGTTTTGGCTTTGATCTGGTGCGCACGTATGCCGACGAGCTTGGTGTCGATATCAATCTAAAAGCCTATGCCAGTGAAGAAGCGGCACTAAAAGCATTAAGAACAGGTAATGCTGATATGGCGCTGACTACTGCTAGCACTAAGTTAAAAAGTCAGCTAAACCTCTCGTCTATCAATGTCAGCTGTGGTTATGATTCTAGTCTGACTAAAAATGGTCTACATCCCAAGGTAAGTTGGTCATTTAGCTCGTCCAATGATCCACTATCAAGAAAGGCCAGTTACTTTTTGTGCGATAGCATCAAGCTGCAAAACACACAAAAGCTTGCCGCATTTTACAACCAAAACTTGCTAAAAGATGCCTATAGTCAGGATCATTTTCAGAGAACGTTGACAGAAAAACTACCTGACTATCAGTCTTCGTTTGAAGAGCAAGCACGCAATTACAATCACGACTGGGAACTACTGGTCGCGATGGGCTATCAAGAGTCACATCTTGATGCCAACGCTGTGTCGCCGACTGGTGTACGCGGATTGATGATGCTGACCAACAATACCGCAAAAGCGATGGGCGTCTCAGATCGCGTTGACCCCTATCAAAGTATTGGCGGTGGCGCACGTTATTTAGAGCAAGTGAAAGCAGATTTTGCTGATGTGCCAAAAACTGACCGTATCTGGTTTGCCCTTGCAGGTTATAACATGGGTCCCAATGCAGTAAAAAGAATCCAACGCGAATTACGAGATCAAGGTATTGATGATAAGAGCTGGGCAAACGTCTATGCTTATTTAGCAGACAATAGAGCATCGAATAGCCGCTATGGTCAAGCTATGCACTATGTCAGCAATATCAGAAGCTATCTTGAGACTATTAAAACTCAGACTGTCTAATTTACAGATAGTAATAGACGGCTTGTAAGCTGACTTCTTACAGTAAGTTATTCTTTTGCAATAAAAAAAGCTGCTCTTATAAAGAGCAGCTTTTTTGTGCGATACGATTGATTTAGTACTACCTACTTAAACATCATTCGATAATAAAATACTGATTAACGATTAGGTACGGTTAAACGCTGACCACGCTGTAACATAGTATTGGCTGCGATATTATTCATATCAGCTAGCTCTTGCGTTGAGACACCATATTTACGTGCTAGGCCAATCAAACTATCACCCGAGCCAACCGTATAGCTTACTGTCGCTTTTGGCACTTTTAGTGTTTGCCCGCGTTGTAGCTGAGCATTAGTCGCTAGATTGTTGGTTGTTGCCAAGTCTTCTACCGATACGCCAAACCGACGTGCTAAAGCAATGAGGCCATCACCAGATTTCACCTTATAACTTTCGGTGTTGCTCAGTTTTGTTCCGCTACTTGCTGAGCTGCTACTGCTACTAGCAGAACTGCTGCTTTGACTGCTAGTAGATGTACTTACGACGCTGCCACTAGCAGGGATAGTGATAGTACGACCCAGTATAAGATTAGAATTAGTGTTCAGATTATTTGCTGATGCCAAATCACTTAAGCCAATATTATAGCGTCTCGCGACACCCGTTAGCGTATCACCTGATTTTACCTTGTAACTGACCGCTTTATCATTTAACTGACGGTCAACCAACTCTTTAGAAGCAGGAACTTTAATCGTTTGGCCACGTTGCAGACGGGCTTTTGCATCAAAATTGCTGTTTACCGCAGCCAGTTCAGTTGCACTAATTCCGATGCTGTTAGCAATACCAATCAGTGTGTCACCTGATTTTACTTTATAACTGGTGGTAGCCACTGAGCTTGAGCTGTTGCTACTGCTAGCACCTGTAGTATTTACAGCATCAAAATCGACGCTGGCTGGTACTTTAAGCGTTTGACCAACATATAGCGAACTTTTAGTATTGATACCGTTGAGACTGGCTAAAGTATCTGTCGACACATTGAATTGACGTGCTAATGCAATCAGTCCATCCCCTGCTTTTACTCTATAGTTCTTAGTCGCGCTGTTTGACTGACTCGGCTTGGTAGAAGGTGCTGCTGGTGTAGTTTTAGGTGCAGTAACTTTACCTGGTATGAGCCATAGTTTTTGGCCCCTTAACAGATCAGCACGGCTACTAAGGTTGTTATAGCTGGCTAGCTGGGTAACTGACAAACCAAAACGATTTGCTGTACCGATAAGGGTATCACCACTTTTTACGACGTAGCTGTCAGGCTGACTAGCAGCTGCGTTGTTAGCAGTACTTAATGGCTCAATGGTCTTAGCATCGTATAAGTACAGCGTACTACCAGATAGCAGGTTGGCACTGGCATCTATTTGGTTCCATTCTGCAATTTCACGCCAGCTAACTCCTGCTCGACTCGCGATATTAGAAAGCGTATCGCCACGTTTTACTGTATAGGTAGTACGAGTACCTTGTGGTTTTGACTTACTTACCGTATTTTTGGCAAAACTAAGTTTTTTCTCTTCACCACTTGCTTCTAAGATAGACTGCTGCGTCTGTACGGCTGATAAATTGATGTTACCGTCAGCATTGATGACATTGGTCTCAGAAGTACTTCTACGGATCTGACTCGCAATGAAATCACGCTCTTCTTTGCTAAGTGGTGGTTCTTGGACAATCGTATTGTTCTGAGTAATCTGAGCGGACGTAGTCGGTAGACTGTTACTGCTCTTAAGCTCAGCATTGATTTTGTTAGTTTCTGCAGTCGTCAGTGGTGGCTCTGTACGAGCTGAGGAGTTACTACTACCTACAGAACTACTTGATGTGGCAGACGGTGAAATATAGCTTGTGGTCTGCTGAGGTACACTTGCGCTAGCTGCATAATCAGCTAATGCGCTACCAGTAGACGGTAGCGATGAAGCACTATATGGTTTGTTATTGTAGCTTGGCGTGGTCGCTGTCGTACTTGAGCTGTCTGTATTAGTCGATGCAAGCACATTGCCTGTGCCATTGCCTCTGAGCCCACTTAATTTAGCATCAGTATTGAGACTAACATCGTTTGGAATAATGACACGCTGCGGACCCGAAGAGTCAACACGGCCTGAAGTCAGTGCAGTGTTTAAACGCTCTAGCTCATCGTAGCTAACGCCAGTCAACTGTGACACTTCAGACAAGCTCACACCGTAATTAACAGGTACACTACGGAAATGCTGACGGTTAGCGATAGCGGGTAGATACACACCATACTGTTCAGGCTTGGCAACGATTTCGGCAACAGCTAAGAAACGCGGTACATAGTTCATCGTTTCAGTAGGTAGTTGAAGTGACCAATAATCTGTTGGTAGTCCGCGCGCTGCATTGGCATCAATTGCTTTTTGTACACGGCCAGGCCCAGCATTATAAGCAGCTAATGCTAGCTCCCAACTACCAAACTGGTTGTGCAACGCTGTCAAGAAGTCGTAGGCAGCACGTGTCGACTCGATAACATCACGGCGACCATCATAAGTGCTGCTTTGGTTCAAACCATAAATACGGCCCGTGCTTGGGATAAACTGCCATAAGCCTGCGGCTGCCGCACTACTAGTACCGCTAGGATCGTAAGAACTCTCGATAACTGGCAATAAGGCCAGCTCTGTCGGAATGTTGCGACGCTCCGCTTCCCTTACCGTATGATAGATATAGCGACTGGCACGCGCAGTTAGACGATTTAGATAATCCTGTCTACTGGTAAACCAGCTTTTTTGGCCTTCAATACGCTGATTATAGATTGGCTTGCCACCATTCATGCGATAGCCTGCGCGCAAACGGTTCCACAAATCACCATACTGCTGAATGGCAAGCTTGTTACCTTCTACCATTGTCATATCAGTGGCTTCCAACAGGTCAGCCAACTCATCTAAACTCTCTGCGTCCAAAAACGCCGTTGAGTAGTCTGCACTACCTGTATTTGTCCCTTGGTTGGTAGGGCTTTTGGTGATGACAGATGAGCTATTGGCCGCACCGTTGTTTTTTACTGCTGATGTATTGCTACACGCACTAATCAGTAAAGTGGATACCGCAAGCGTCAATGGCAACGCAATAAATGAGCGAGAATGTGATAGCACAGTAGACATGGTATTGGAAGCTTCCTAACGACAGAAATGAATAAAATAAAGTTGATGGATAGTATAGTACGCAATATAAAGCAAAAACTAGCCTAATATAAAAGATAATAATAGACGTTCGAGTAGCCTATAAAACTAAGTAATGACTGCTTAGCTAACTAAACATTTTTATGAGTCAAAGTCACAGCTAGCTTAATCAGCTATTGTCTATATTAACAATAGCGTTGCTTTGCCTTACATAGTCAATAATGACTCAGTTAATAGCCACCTGTGATACTGCTCGTAACAGCACTGCATTACCAGTAGACAAGGTCAAAGTCACATGAGATGTAGTGACAAACGATACCTGCTGACCATCTTTTACCCAGCTCTCATTGGTCGTCACATTAGCTTTGGCTTGTGAACCAGTAATCACCACGTTTTCTACAGAAATATCATAGCGATAATTAGACGTATCATTCCAGCTATTTTGAAGCAGCCTTAAATATGCGTCTTTATCTAAACTAGTAGACTTACCTTTTCTAGATAAAGAAATAAGCGCGTCATCCGATACTAGGCGTGATACCTGATTGATGCTTTGACTATTCGCTGATGCTTTCATTGCTGCAGCATAGTTCTGTACCAAATCCTCGGTCATGGTAGCCGCTTGTGCATTGATACTAATGGTGCTGGCTACTGCTACAATTGCAGTGATGCTGGCACTTTTCACCAATAAAGCTAATAACCCATTTCCCAATAATTTTTTCATGATAATCCTTAGCGATATTTTTTTTCGTTAGTGTCATATATTGACGATTAACGCTCTTTTATCATTTATTTTGGCAGTGTATCTGTATAGATATATCTATATTAGTGTACTCATATCATATGCCGAGCCTATCATCGAATTCTCACAGTCATGTGACACCCTGTGTAATTATTGCGAATGAAAAACAGGCTATCAAATCAAATAGTCTTGAGGACTTATGCTGAAAATCCTAGCTCAAATGATTATGTCTAAACTACCAATATCATCGTTTAACCCCAGTTTCGTTAGGGCTTAACATCGTTGTTGCTGTCTTCATACCGCTCATCATCGCTGAGTTTCATGCCTAAGCGCTCTACCCGTCTATCCATCATCTGGCGAGCTAATGCTTGCATATCCTCAACGCGATCTATTTCATCAACAATTTCAAGACCCAGTAGTGTCTCAAACACATCTTCTAAAGTTACAAGCCCTTTGACTTCACCATACTCACCAACTGTAATCGCAATATGAATGCGATTTTTTAGCATCAGCTCTAACAAATCAAATAGCTTCATTTTAGAGAAGACAAAAGTGATGTCTCGCTGAAATTGCGTCAACGGCTTATGCATAGCATGGTTGACTTTCGCCAGTAACATGTCCGTTTTTAGGACAAAACCTGTAATGTTATCCAAGTCACCATCATAGATTGGTAAGCGAGAAAACGTCAGTTTTGGACGATCAACCAATAGCTCGGCGACCGTTTTATTTTCTTCAAATGCGAGCATTACTGAACGCGGTGTCATGATATCTTCGACTTTAATAGCACCAAATGCAAGCAAGTTGCGAATGATACGCGACTCTAACGGGTCAATCTGTCCTGACTCTTCACCGATACTAGCAAGCGCCGCAAATTCGCGACGGCTAAACGTCTGCGGTTCTTTACCGCGTACCAACAGCTTCGTCAGACGCTCTGAGAACCAAATTAATGGGTACAGAATCATGATAATGCCACGAACAAAGTAAGCAACCAAGCCGCTTAACTGACGCCAGTACAATGTACCCAGTGTTTTTGGAATAATCTCAGACATGAACAATATAGCAAGCGTCATCAGAGCAGAAAACAGACCAAACCAAGCGCTACCAAATACGATCGTAGCCTGCGCACCAGCACCAATAGAGCCGAGTGTATGGGCAACCGTATTCAACGTTAAAATAGCAGCTAGTGACTGATCAATATTGTCTACTTTAAGGCTTTTAAGCATTTCTGCTTTTTTGGGATTACTTTCTTGCACATCCGCAATAAATGATGGGGTCATGCTCAGCAAAACAGATTCTGCTAATGAACAAACAAAAGAGACACCAATAGCGAGTAAGACAAAAAAGATTAATAGAGAAATGCTTAGCGCAGTTGGGGCTGCCGCAGCAGTGGTTGTTGATACAGCACCAGCTGCCCACACTGACTGCGGTAGCATGAAAATTGCTAATACAGAAAGTACCGAAAAAGAAGTATAACTAAATCGAGAACTAGTAGTCATTCTCGGGGGAGGCTCTGCAGATGCGTCTTTACGATGAGCGCGCGGACGACATAAACGAGGTACAAGCATAAAAGTGGTGAACAAGTTGGGTAACCTAAAAAGAGAAAAAGGAAGATAATATAATAAGCAATTCATATCGATTTGCAGAGTACTATTATTAAAGTAATAGAAGGCAACTGTCTACCGTACAAATCATTGATTAAAGCTGATTTAATAACTATTTCAAGGTCATACTATGCTTCAAAAAGCCGTATTACGCTTCAATATATAGCATATTAAATGCAGGTAATCGTTGCCATTTGATAGTAGCATTGATGATACCATTTCACAATAAGTCGTCATTTTTAAGTTTTTGTTTTTTGATGACTTTTATTGCCCTACTATTAATGGTTGTACGATTACACCTTTACTAGCTTATTCTTTATGGTTACCTGATCTGAACTTTTGCGTTAGGATTTGAATATAGTAAAAAAAATGTTGTCCTATCTGTTGGCTAATAGTATGTCTTACGCTAAGAAAAACATGCTCAGCCTATGATTAACAGTTACCAAGACTGGGATTTTTTGTTACTATGCGTCTAATTTTATTATTGTCCATGACTTACTGAGAGATATTATGAGCTTATTTATTCAAGCTGCCCATGCTGCGCCAGAGACTGCAGGTGCTGCAGGTCTATTCGGTCAGATTTTACTACCCGTTGCATTTTTTGCGATTTTTTACTTCTTGGTTATTCGCCCGCAGTCTAAGCGTACTAAGGAACATCGTGCCATGGTTAACGCATTAACTGTTGGCAGTGAAATAATTTTTGCTGGTGGCTTAATGGGCCGTATTAAAGCGATCGAAGGCGACTATGCCGTTGTGAGCCTAAACAACAATACTGACGTGAAAGTACAACGTGCTTCTGTTATTTCAGTGTTGCCTGCTGGCACGATCGAAAGCGTCTAATTAGAATATTCACTGGTTTTTACTAGTGACCATTCAATAGTTGTCGCATTACTGAATGTAATGACTAAAAAATGACTGTATATGATTTACGGTCATTTTTCGCTATTAACACAGTAAGGTATAATTACTATATAAATTAGGCTTACTGTTTAGGTGTTTTATCTTTATCTCATATAGACTGTAGTGACCAGATAAAGAGACATCTATATTATTTGCTTTACTTTTTATGCGTTACTATCATCGCGGATGATCGCAATGGTGCATGATGAAGGCTGCTGAACATAGCACTCGACCGTTGCTATCGCTAACTTCCCATCTGCTAACTTGTGGCCTATGTCGCCAGTCGTTTATCAACTTAAAGAAGTGATTATGCAATATCCCGCTTGGAAATACTTACTAATTGCCGTCGTGCTGCTCGTTGCCGGTTTATATGCTGCCCCCAACCTTTACCCTGACGAACCTGCTGTGCAGATTACGAGCGCAGCAGCAGGGACTCAGCTATCTGAAGGCATCTTAACCGAGTCTCAAAGCTTACTTGAAGAGGCAGGTCTAGATAACCACGATGGTACGTTTGAGGGCAACAGCGCGCTGGTACGTCTCAACAACCCAGTCGATCAGTTAAAGGCGCAGGAAGTGCTACGTCAAAACTTGGGCGAAGATTATGTCGTTGCCCTCAACCTAGCACAGACTACCCCGCAGTGGCTACGTGATATCGGTGCAAGACCGATGAAGCTTGGTCTTGATTTACGTGGTGGTGTACGTTTTGTACTCGAAGTCGATATGGACAAGGCGCTTGAACAGCGTTTGACCAGTGCTAGTCGCGATATGCGACGTGAGCTACGTGCTGAGCGAGTAGCAATCAAAGGCATCAAAACCGAAGATCGCGGCGTGGTATTGCATTTTGCCGATACTGATACTCGTAACCGTGCACAGAATGTATTACAAGGCTCAATGAGCAATACGTTTAACTTGCAGTCTTCTATTGATGATCAAGGTCCTGCATTGGTCTTATCGTATAACGACGCGACACTTGACGAAATCAATAGCTACGCGGTCAACCAGAACTTGACAACTTTACGTAACCGTATTGCTGAGCTGGGTGTGACTGAAGCTTTGGTACAGTCGCAAGGTGCTAGCCGTATCGTCGTTGAGCTACCTGGTGTGCAAGATACTGCTGAAGCAAAACGTGTACTTGGTCGTACTGCAAACCTTGAATTCCGTATGGTGGCAGAAGATGCCGATACCTATACAGGCGGCATACCTCCAGCGGGTACAGAGGCATTCCCATTTGAAACACTTGATGGCCCGCCTGTATTATTAGATCGTCAGGCGATCGTCACAGGGGACAAAGTAACCAATGCGCAAACTGGCTTAGATGAAAGCGGTCTACCAGAAGTAAGTATTACCTTGGATAGTGCTGGCGGCAAGCTCATGCAGAACGCCACTCGTACAGCTGTTGGTCAACAGATGGCTGTGTTGTTCATTGAGAACAAGCAAAGAATTACTTACGAAGAAGATCCAGCAACTGGTGAGACGACTGAAGTACGTACACCTTATGCTGAAACCAAAGTCATTAACCGTGCCAACATTCAAGCAGTATTGGGGTCATCATTCCGTATTACTGGTTTAGATAGTAGTGCTGAAGCAGCTGAGCTTGCGCTCTTGCTACGTTCAGGCGCTCTTGCTGCACCAATGTATTTCGTAGAAGAACGTACTATTGGTCCATCACTCGGTCAAGAAAACATCGATAAAGGATTGTTCTCTACGCAGGTTGGTTATCTATTAGTATTTGCATTTATGATTATCTTCTATCGCCTATTTGGTGTCATTGCCAACGTAGCGCTAGCCGTCAACGTTATTATTATCATTTCAATCATGTCAATTTTGGGTTCATCACTTACCCTACCTGGTATCGCAGGTATCGTTTTGACCATCGGTATGGCGGTTGATGCCAACGTACTGATCTTTGAGCGAATACGAGAGGAGATTGCAAATGGTGTACGGCCGAAGTCAGCCATCGTGGCAGGTTTCGATCGCGCATTTAGCAGTATTTTTGATGCCAACATTACTACCTTATTGGTCGCGTTTATCCTATTTGCGATTGGTACTGGTCCGATTAAAGGCTTCGCGATTACGCTAGCTATTGGTATTGTCAGCTCACTATTCACCGCAATTTTGGTGACACGTGCACTGGTACAAATTGCTTATGGTAAGCGTAAATCCATCAAAAGTCTGAGCATCGGTTAGGAGAACACTATGGCGATCGATAATAACAACCCTTTAGAACAGCAAAATAATCCTGATCGAAATGGCTCAAACGGTGAGACGAGCAATGCAAGTACGCGTCGCCGTAATAAACCGCGTCGTGATGGCAAAGGTAGCAATACCAAAAGCAACAACCCTACTAGCGCAAAGTCAGGAAAAAGCCCTAGTCGTCGCGGCGGTAAAGGTCAACATGCTAAAGACAATCAAGCGCTCTCTACAGCTGTCGATTCTAATCTAGTAACTGGCGATGCTGAAGATGATGCAGCGGCCGTCGCTGAAGGTGGCATTAAAGCTGTTGGTAGCCAACATATCATTCCATTTATGAAGATAGAAAAGCCAATGGCACTACTGTCTTTGTTTATGGTTATTGGTAGTATCATTGCTATCGCCGTAAATGGTCTGAACCTAGGTCTTGATTTTACTGGTGGTGTATCAGCTGATGTGCGTTACGAGCAGCCTGTTGAGCAAGTTGCTGTTGTGCAAGCACTGGCAGACAATGGCTTCGATGATGCGGTTGTACAGTACCTAGGTACGCGTGAAGAGCTATTGGTACGTCTACCCCCTCAGTCTGATAATGTTGATGGCTTAAGCGCGAACCTGACACAGGCTTTAGCATTACCAGACAATACAGCTGACATCAGTAACGTCAATATCATTGGTAGCCAAGTTGGTAATGAAGTTTATCTAAACTCAGTCATGGCATTGGCATTGGCATTGGCTTGTATGCTTGGTTATGTTGCTCTACGCTTCCAGTTCAAACTGTCTCTTGGTGCCGTGCTATCACTATTCCATGATGCCGTCGTAACCATCGGTGTTTTTGCATTATTCGGCTTCCCATTTGATTTAACAGTATTGGCTGCGGTATTGGCATTGATTGGTTATTCATTGAACGATACGATCGTTGTATATGACCGTATCCGTGAAAATTTCCGCCGTGTCCGTGGTATTACGCCTGAGCAAACGATTGATTTGTCATTGACCGAGACGCTACGCCGTACGATTATGACCATTTCGACTGTTTTATTGGTTGTATTGGCCATGCTATTCTTGGGCGGCGAAGGACTATACTGGTTCTCAGTGGCTCTATTTATTGGTTTACTTGCGGGTACTTATTCATCAACTTATATCGCCAGCTCGATTCCGCTACGTATGGGACTGTCGCGCGATGACTTTATCGTAAAAGTAAAACCAGAGTTTGAAGAAGAGATTGTTACTTTTAATGATCCAAAAATGTCTGAGCAAGACAACATTTAGTAAGATATAGTAGATAGTTCGATACGTTGAAAGAGCGTGTTATTAATCTTTATATAACTACTAAATGCACAGCTACACTGTTTGAATAAGAGCACCTGACTCATGAATAATGAGTCTAGGTGCTTTTATCTTTATAGCTGTTTTGTCTCTTATGTTAAATGTACTGTTTTACAAGTTTATTATCATTTAACGAACGTACCTCTTTATCGCCCACGTATAAATGAGCCACCCATGTCAGCTAACTCTACAACTTCTCACGCAATACCACCTATTGACACAAGTTATAAACGCATTGTGGCGATTGCATTGCCTGTGCTACTAGCCAATTTGGCCATGCCATTGCAAAGTGTCATTGATACGGCAATTGTAGGTAATATGAATGACACTGCTAAACTTGCCGGCATGGGTCTAGCTATACAACTGTTGTCGCTATTACTTGTTAGCTTTAACTTTTTGCAGTACGCGTCATCTGGGCTCGCCGCACAAGCACTGGGACAACTAGCGAATAATACTAGCAATGTATCAGTACCCACGCCTTTGCTATCTATCTTGCAACGCGCTTTGTTATTGGCGTTTGCTATTGGAGCAATATTGCTAATAGCAAAGCCATGGCTAATTGATTTTGGCTTACAAGCACTGTCAGCCAACCTTGAAAGTGGACGCGCTGCAAAAATCTATTTAGATGTGCGCTTTTGGGGCGTGATCGCAGAGCTGATGAACTTTGCATTTATTGGTTGGTTTGCAGGACAAGGTAAGACCCGTTATATGCTCTACCAGCAGGGTTTTATTGCTGTGCTTAATATCGTACTGACTCTGTTTTTCGTATTTGTTATGCAGATGGGATTGGCTGGTGTCGCATTGGGAACAACTATTGCATTTTGGTTTGGAATACTGATGGCATTATGGTTGAGCCGCCAACATCTAAAAATATCGTGGACTGTATTATTTAAAACGGATCGACAGTACTTTACAAAGGAGAAAATGCTTAGGCTATTCTCATTAAACAAAGATATCTTTGTACGTACTCTTATTTTAACGCTAAGCTTTGCTTGGATTACACGACTGTCAGCCCAAAGTGGTGACGTTATAATGGCAGCCAATGCTATTTTATTGCAAGTACTAAGTATTTCTGCCTTTGCTCTGGATGGTGTTGCTGTGTCCGCTGAGACATTGAGCGGACAAGTTGCAGGACGACGTGATTGGCCGCGTTTTCGTATTATTGTGAAGCGTACAGGCGTGGTCAGCTATGGTCTCGCTATCGTTTTGAGCGCCATTTGGTGGCTTGCAATGCCCACATATTTAGGATTCATGACCAATATTGAGCCAGTGTTTGCCCTCGCCTATGACTACCATTTGTACGCCGTATTACTACCCCTTGTTGGCGTTGGTGCATATTGGTTAGATGGTATATTTTTTGGCTTAACGGCTGGTAGCGTGATTCGTAATGCGGCGCTGATACTAGCAGCTGTTTTCTTCCCATTGAGCTGGTTGCTCTATCGGCAGTGGGATATGACTGGTATTTGGCTAAGTGTGTGGTGTTTATTACTATTGAGACTAATCATATTAGGTGGATTTTTGTACCGAGCCAATCAGACTGGCAGTTATGAAAAACTACAACCTGAAGCTTAGTTGATTTTATACTACGTCTATTCTATCGATTTTCGATAAATCACTTTTACTAAGGTCATTTTTTACTTTTGCAGCAATACAGTTTGAATCAATAATTTTTAAATCTATAGATTGATAACAATACCATAAGAAAAATTTAGGATGTCATGTGAATACTCATTCAAATGAATTAAGTCATCAGCGTGAAAACCGCTACCACTGGGCTGAAGGCTTTAAAAAAAGCTTACCAGTTGCTATGGGCTATTTACCTGCCGGCATTGCCTTTGGTGTACTCGCACAAGTAGCTGGTGTCCCTGTATGGGCAACGATTATGCTTAGCATTGTCCTCTATGCTGGTGCTGCTCAGTATGCTTGTCTGCCGATGCTAAGCGCTGGTCTACCGATTGGTAACATGGCCACCAACATTGCCGCGATTAATCTGCGCCATGTATTCTACGGTATGCCGTTATTGCAGTATCTACCAAAAAACAAACTGGCCAAGACCTATTGCCTGTTTGCATTAACTGACGAGACTTTTTCGATCATGACAAGCTTGCCTAATGAGTCGCGACGAGCGCTTATACTTCCTATCAGCCTATTTAACCAAAGCTGGTGGGTACTCGCGAGTACGGTTGGTGTGATGATTGGCAGTACGCTCAGTGACTTGGTGCCAAATTTAGATTTTGCGTTGGTTTGTCTGTTTGCGATTCTCGCTTATGAACAGTTTCAAAGTATCAAACGCTACTTCCCGATTGGTATTGCCGTGCTTGGTTTAATCATTGCTTCGCTATTTACCAGCGACTGGTTGCTACTAGTAGCCATCACTATCTGTATGTTCATGATTTTAGTACGTGGGTTTTGGATAGAACGTCAAAAGACGGGAGAATCTCATGAACAGTAGTTATCTTATTTTTGCTACGCTTGCCATGGCAGCAGTGACCTTTATCACTCGTGCCTTACCTGCACTGATACCTAGAAAGCTACTAGACACACCTTGGCTACATCGGTTAAATGAGAGCTTACCGTTGTCCGTGATGGTACTGCTTATTTTGACGAGCCTTTCCTATCAGGACGTATCGACGACTGTCACTTTGAATGACACCGAGTTGCACCTATTAATGGCACAAATTGGCGCACTTGTTTTGGTGTTATTCATCTACCATATTAGCCGTCAGCTTTTGGTGAGTATGGTTGTCGGTATCGCAGCAATCAACGGTCTATTTTGGTTATTTAACAATTTTTTGGGCTAGAAAACTTCGCCCACTTATATAAATATCAGCACTTTTAGCTATATTTCAAACATAAAAAAGCTAGATTCCATGCAGAATCTAGCTTTTTCTTATTTCAGAATAATGTCTTTAATACGACTTAAAGCTCTTCTACGCCCATCATATCAACTGGGGTATCAGCCACTATTTGTACGCCTTTCTTACCAGTTTTGGCGGTGTCGTTACGCTGCTCTTGCAGGTGATCAAGATACGCTTCATTGATTTGGCCAGTGATATAGCAGCCGTTAAATACCGCACAATCAAAACCTTCCACTCGGCTATGTTTGGTATCTTTTACTGCATCGATCAAATCATCCAAATCTTGGAAAATCAGACGATCTGCACCGATGATATCACGTACTTCCTCAACACTATTACCTGAAGCGATAAGCTCGCTACGTACTGGCATATCAATGCCGTATACATTTGGAAATTTCACTGGTGGCGCAGCACTGGCAAAAAATACTTTATTAGCACCGGCATCTCGCGCCATTTGAATGATTTCATGACAAGTTGTACCACGAACGATAGAATCATCAACCAATAGTACGTTTTTACCTTTGAATTCTAACGGCACAGCGCTGAGTTTCTGGCGAACTGATTTTTTGCGCTGCTGTTGACCTGGCATAATAAACGTACGACCGATGTAGCGGTTTTTCATAAACCCTTCACGGTATTTGACGTTCATTTTTAGCGCCAGCTCCATCGCTGAAGTACGCGACGTATCTGGAATTGGAATGACCACGTCGATATCATGATTCTCGCCCCACTCAGCAAGAATTTTGTCTGCCAGCTTTTCACCCATACGTAGGCGTGCTTTATAAACTGAGATGTTGTCTATGATCGAGTCTGGACGAGCAAAGTAAACATACTCAAAGATACAAGGCGTGTATTCTTTTGGCTCTACGCACTGATGCGTATGCAGTTTATGGTTCAAGTCGATAAAAATTGCTTCGCCTGGTTTTACATCACGAACGATAGTAAAGCCAGAACCTGTCAATGCAACTGATTCAGAGGCAACCATATATTCAGTACCGCCATTCGGTGCCATACGCTTACCGAAGATAAGTGGGCGAATACCGTTTGGATCGCGGAATGCCAGCAAGCCATGACCAGTAATTAGTGCGACTACGCCATAAGCACCTTCACAGCGTCTATAGACAGCTTTTACTGCTTCAAAGATATCATCAGCGGTTGGATGTGTTTTGCCTAGATTCTGCATCTCATGAGCTAGTACGTTCAAAAGCACTTCAGAATCTGAATCAGTATTAAGGTGGCGACGATCTTCGATATACAAAGATTTGGCCAGACTCTCAGCATTGGTCAAGTTACCATTATGTGCAAGGGTTATACCATAAGGTGAGTTGACATAAAATGGCTGAGCTTCAGCACTGCTAGACGTACCAGCTGTTGGATAACGCACATGACCGATACCGAACTTACCAACCAGTTTCATCATATGACGATTCATAAATACGTCACGTACCATGCCATTTTCTTTACGTAGATAGAGTCGCCCATCTTGCAAAGTAACAATACCTGCTGCATCTTGCCCGCGATGCTGTAGCATCGTCAAACCGTCATAAAGAATCTGATTGACTGGTTCGTGAGCTGCAACTCCAATGACTCCACACATAATAGCTATATCCTATTTTAACTCATACATTAGTACGACAATAACGGCAAACTTCACGACAGTATGTTGCTAAAACTACTCACTGCCGCCTGCCGCTAACCTGATGATGTTGTAAGAAACTTAACGAGATTTTTCGATAATCTGTTTGTGATTATCAGTGACACGTGCAAATATTTAGAAGTATAAAAAGAAGTAAAACAATAAACACTTAGATAGCATAACAAGCAACCATAAAATTACGACTAATTGACCTGATCCCACGCCATGCCCAACACTTCTGTTACTAAAGCCTTGCCCATCGGTGCATATGGCATCAGCTCAGGCGCCAACACTGAGGTCTGCCATTGCGGCATCTGTACCAGCAATGGCGCACTGACGCTCAGTACAACTAAGACCATCAGTACGTTTTTGGCAGCGCCCAGTACGCCGCCTGCCATTTTATCCAAGATGCCCAAGCGTAAGGTTTTAAGTATGCCTGATATCACGAAAGCCATCAGATGCATGATTGCCAGTATCACAATCACTACCAATAAAAAGGCCATCGCCATTTGCAGCACAGGGCTTTGTACGATGTCAGCTAATTGAGGCGACACTACTCCTGCGAGGCTAGTAGCAGCGATCAGGGCAATAAACCAACCTACCAAGCCTATTGCTGTTTTAATCAATCCCAGTTGAAAGCCGCGCCACAAACCAATTAAGACAACAATAGCAATCACAATGTCTAAACCACTCATGCTTTACGCCTTATTATCTTATTCATTGGATTAGCTTTCCATGGCATCGTAATAGCCACCGATTGCCTGAATGCAAGACTGTACCAGCCCAGGACCACGATAGATAAGCCCCGTATAGAGCTGTACCATATCTGCACCTGCTTCGACTTTTTTAACGGCTTTGGTACCACTATCGATACCGCCCACACCTATCAAAGCGACTTTACCATCTAACTGATCAGAGAACTGTTGCAAAACCTGGGTACTAATATGACTCACTGGACGACCTGACAGGCCACCCATTTGATCACCATCACGCAAATCTTCGACACCTACGCGGCTCAATGTCGTATTGGTCGCAATCAGACCATCAATTTCAAAATCTATTAATTGCTGCGAGATATAATCAACTTGTAATGGTTCTAAGTCTGGAGCCACTTTAAGCACTAATGGGACATAAAAACCATATTCGGTAGCTAACTGGCTGTGGCGGTTTTTAATCGTATCCATCAGTTGAGTCAGTGCTTCACCACTTTGTAGGTCACGTAGGTTTTTGGTATTTGGCGATGAGATGTTGACCGTGATGTACGAGGCATGCGGATACACACGTTCTAAACAATATACATAGTCATCAGCGGCTTGCTCTACCGGCGTGTCGGCATTTTTGCCAATATTGATACCGATATTGCCTTTGTACTTACAACGTTTGACATTCTCAATCAGATAATCGACGCCTTCATTGTTAAAACCCATACGATTAATAATCGCATCTGCTTGCTTGATTCTAAACAGTCTTGGCTTGTCATTGCCTACTTGCGGTCTTGGCGTGACTGTACCTACTTCTATAAAACCGAATCCCAGCTCAGCCAGCGCGTCAATATAATCGCCATTTTTGTCTAGACCTGCTGCCAGACCGACTGGATTAGAAAACTGCAGTCCCATACAGTCTGTCGGTTGCATTGACTGACCATACGCTAAGCCTAAAACACGTGCTTTATGCGCTTTATCCAATAAAGATAGCGTCATCTCATGGGCGTGTTCGGGATCCATATTAAATAAAAAAGGACGAAGTAAGGCATAAGACATAGTGATGGCAGACCCTGCTTGGAAGCAATAGTGAATAAAAAATGCGAATGAAATCGAGCGCAGCGATTATATCAGCTTAACAGAAATAAGAGCAAAGTTTCAGTCGCTAAATTTCTACATTTAAGCGGTAAACAATGCTGGTGAGTCTCTTCTGAATAACGATAAACGACCAGCGTTTAGACTAAAGCATTAACCTAAGAAATCCTGATAAGCACTTATGGCACTGGACGTCCGTCAGTCAATGCAATCCATCCACGTATGATGCGATACAAATGCCAAATAAAAGTAAAGGTCATAATGAGCAAACCAAGCCCAGCTAATAATATTGATCCAATAGCGATATTACTACTATCTGCTAATACGCTAACGCCAAAGCCGCCTAGTGCAAAGGTAATCAGTATAATGCCAATAACAAACCAAACAACACTGTACCAAAAAGTCTTAATTTGCCAATCAAAATGCGTGGCCAACCACGACCCACTAGCATCATGGCGCTTGGCATAGTTCATGACAATCGGCACAACCCATAATAGCCCAGCAGTAAAATAGCTGATCACATATAAAAAATAGGTAATGTGGTTATAAGTGATTAAAGAACGGCGCTTATCATTGCTCATACTGTCACGCATTATGTGAGGTTTTCCTTACTGGTAATATTTTTGTTCAATAGATATATGATTAACTGTTTAATGGAGCCAGATAAATCGCTTTTCAATGATACCAACGATCAAGCATTATTTTGCTGTCGAGTAATAAGCACACAGTGATATAAGTATTTGAAATTTCTATCACAATCTGAGGCATTTTAGGAAGTGACCGTTGCTTGCACCTGAATAGATTTGTTAGTCGTATCTTGTTGCATAGACAGCTGTGTGAATTGCCAGCCTTGCTGTTCAAGTTTCCCTAGTGCAGTACTGACAATCGCTTGACTAGGATGCGTAAAGCTTAATTGCACTGCATCGCCAGTCGCAACTACCTGGGCATCTGCTATACCTGAGTTATTGAGCAGCGCGTTAATACGACTAGCAGGCGGCATATCAGCCTCTCCAGTAGCGTTGTTACTAGTATTTAATGCACTACTATCAATGTTGCCTGCTTGAGCACGCAGCCAAAAATAATCCGCCACTTGCTCTTGATAGTCGTTTTTACTATCGGTCGCTGCTTGATGAACACTATAGCCACCATAACCACCGATAAACAACAGTAAAAATACAGACAATATAGCTAGCGCGAGCTGATCACGTGGAGGCAATGCTTGCCAGCGTGTCGTCAATACATCTTGATAACTGTTCATACGCTCTGAGAATACATGAGACTTAGTACTAGTTGCAGAGACAGCTGTATTACGTTTGGTACGGCGTTGTAATCGTTTCATGTTTTGACCTTTATTACCAATACCTTGATTAGTTACGACGCTGCCGCATTGTTTGCCATGTCGCTGCTTTCTGCAATATTATTCTCTACAACATTGACAGTAACTTGACCACTAAACTGACCTTGCTCATTACTATTGACTTGCGCAAGTTTGGCATTTAAGCCTTGTGCTACCAGTGTGCTTGTGAATTTATCAAGACTACCGCGATCTGGAGCAATCAAGGTAAAACTTAGTGCTGATGGTTGCATGACTAGTGACTGTGCATGCATTGAGGACTGTTTGATCAGCGGTGATATTCGTGACAATGCCGCCATATGTGATGCAGGCCCTTGGCTATCGCTACGCAGTTTTGGTTGCAGCTGTACTTGCAGTTTGGTGCGCGTACTCAGTGGTTCATCGGCGAACCAAGACTGATACTGTGCTGCAATTGCAGTTTTGGTTGCTGCGGTAGCCTCATTATATTTGTACCATTGCACACCGTCGGTTGCCATTTGCAGCACCAACGCCGATAGCGCAACCATCATCGCCACCCGTAGGTATGGTGATAATTGTGAATCAGTAGATTTAATAAAGAAATTAAGCGCTTGACGTTCGGGATTATCAATTGGCTTAGGTATTGTAGACAGAGTCGTCAGCAATAGCTGATGTTCGGCAGTTAATGCTTTAGTTTGCGCCATTAAATCCACTGACGATGAAGAATCTAGTGACTCAACCGATGTGTCAATAGGTGACTCAATAGACGGCTGCACCATTACCTCACTCAAATGCGGAAAGCGCTCAAACATTAACGGCAAATAACTGACGGCCATACCCTGACGCAATGATTGGCGCAGCAGGATAGTTTGCGAATCTTGATAAAGGGTCACTTGCTGACCTGCGCCCTCTTCTAGCGGTGGCAACAATAAAAAATCTGGCAGTAACGCCACTATATTCATACCGGCTAGCTGCGCGCTTTGTTGCCATGACTCAATATTATTTTGTGCCAGTGCATACAGTTGTGTCGTATCAGCATGGCTCAATTGGCGAATAGTCAATTGCTCAACAGGCGTTAGTGAGGTTTCTTCAAATAAGTATTGCTTGCCACTATTACCAAGCTGCTTAAGCTGAGCAGTGTTGAGCGCCGTGTCCACTTGCAATGCATGACCTGAGGGAAAATATAAACAAAGCGCTTTTTGGCTATTGGACTTATAGTTACTATAGATCGTTTGCAGCTGTTGCCAACCATCAACCATTTGCCATTGCTGTATGTCTTCGTGCCAGACAGCTAGCGGGCTATGCTGCGCTCGTAACCAAACATGTAACACTAAACGTGTCCTCAATTATTGCTGCGGTTATCAAAATATTAGAAATCTAGTAAGGCTGCTCAGGAACAAAACGATCAACTTCCGTTGCCATACCAGTCATCACAAACTCCATGTCAAATACTCTGGCTTCTGCTAAAGAGAAGGACTCAGGATAATCGCCTGTAAGCAATCCTGCGATATAAGCGACAATAGACATATGACAAACAACGACCAAACATTCAGCTTCAATACTGCCAATATCTATTAAAGCTTGGCGAGCATCATCAGAGGGCGTGATGTTATTCTGCACAGATGATAGTACTTGTGGCGCTCGTGACTGGAACGCAGATAGTGTCTGCTGCGCTCTAGTATAAGGGCTGACCAAAAAACGATCTGGGCTATAATGCGTAGTCACATACTCTGCTGTTTGTGCTGCTTGCTGCTGACCAAAGTCCGTCAGCTGACGTGCGCTATCTGGACGTGTCTCGTCTTCTGCTTGACCATGACGTACTAATATAATTTTCATAACCTTCCTTGGAGCGCTAAGTTCGACTCTCGCAATACTGATTTTTGTGATGTATCTTACTCATCAGTATCGTCATCTTTGCTACTGGTATTACTGCCAGAGGTTTTCATATGAGCGGTAAGTGCTGCATTGCTATGATCATGCGCCATGACAAACTCAACATCGCTACGGAATCCTGCTTCCATCAGATGTAGCGCAACGCCTAGAGCAGCCTTATCTTCATAAATAACTGCATAAAGCGCATGGGTAATTGGCATATAGATACCAGCTTTGGTCGCCTTTTCATGTACTTGCTGAATGGTATTCACCCCTTCAGCGGTTTGCCCAAGCTTTTTGACCGCTGTATCAATACTCATACCGCGACCGAGCATATTGCCGATACGGTAGTTACGACTCAACTCTGAGCTACAAGTAGCATATAAATCGCCTACCCCAGATAAGCCTAAGAAAGTAAGCGGATTGGCGCCTTCTTCAACGCCAAAACGACTCATTTCTGCCAAAGCACGAGTAAGTATCATCGCCTTGGTATTCTCACCTACTTCATAAGCGGCTGCCATACCCATGGCGATTGCATAGATGTTTTTTAGCGCCCCGCCAAGCTCAACGCCACGCACATCATCACTAGCAAATACTCTGAAAAAGGCACTGTGCAATGCTGCTTGTACGGCATGACGTAGTGGTTCTGACTCACTTGCGATAACCGTAGCAGATGGCATATTTTTCATGATTTCTATAGCAAGGTTCGGCCCAGACATGACACCAAAATTCACTTCTGGCAAGACTTCTTTGATAATGTCACTCATCATCGCAAAGGTGTCTTTTTCCATACCTTTGGTCAACGATACAATGGACTGACCACTGATAAAAGGCGCGATATTTTTTAGCGTTTCGCGAAAAGCCAAACCTGGCACAGCGATAAAAATAATGTCTTTATCTTTGACGCTAGCCGCCAAATCATGGCTATATTTCAGTCGATCATCAAGCTTATAGCCTGGTAGGTACTTTTTATTGGTCTGTGTTTTCGCCATTGCTTTTACGGTACGCTTGTTACGTACCCACAGCGTGGTATCACAGCCATTACGTGCGGCTAAATTCGCCATTGCCGTACCGAAACTACCACCACCTAAAAATGCCAAACGTAGCTTAGTCGGATTGCTATGAATGTCCGCCATATCTTTCGCTACAGCTGATTCAACAGGGTTAGGGTTTGACTTCTTACGGCCGAGACCTGACTTGGTTGCGCGCTCAAAGATACCTGCAAGCATACCACTCTGTTTTTCAGACGACTCTTTATCCGTCTCATTGTTAGCACTGCTGTTGTTTTTATTACTATTGTTAGGGCTTGTCATGTTCTTTTATCCGTGTTGACTGACGTATTATCAATAGAATCTATCGTGCTCAGCGACTGAACCTTATTATCTTTGAATTATAACTTTATAAAATTATAATTTTATAAATAGACAGTACTGAGCTACATTACGACTCGAAGCGAACTAGCGGTTCGATATCGATAGGTTTGCGTTTGGACTCATCCTTGGGACTTGTGCCAGTATAAACAAAAGCGGTCACATAATCATCTGCGCCTACACCAAAATATGCTTTTACCGCAGGCTCATTACATAGTAGCCCAGTGCGCCAAACCGTACTAAACCCTTGAGCCTTTAATGCCAAAATTAGATTTTGCACAGCAGCGCCCGCACTGAGCATCTGCTCAAAGGGTGGTACTTTTTTGTGTTCTTGCATTTGAGTCACAGCAGTTATGATTAGCGGCGCTCGCAGCGGCATATTTTGAGTTTTCATGATGGTTTTCTCAGACAGTTCTTCGCCGTCTTGTAACGCTTTTGTTTGGACAGCTTCGAGCAAGGCACGGCCTAACTCATGGCGCGCCTCACCTTGCGTGACGATAAAGCGCCATGGACGCAATTTTTTATGATCTGGTGCAGTTGCCGCACACTCAATAGCAGATTCAATCTGCGCACGTGTCGGTGCTGGCTCATCTAGATTGCCCATACTGCGTCTTGAATTTATCCAGCCTATCAACTCATCACTGGTAGAGGAGATATCATTCGCTGCTACGTTCTTCACAGACAGTTTGTTGTCTTCTATTTCTTGGCTTTCATTGTCGGCTGTGGTCATTGTTTTATCCTTATTTATTATTATCTGTCACTACTTATTATTTATAATATTATTTTCTTATTTTTCAACGGCTATAGAATAGTTGAGAGCTACACGTAGGTAGTCTCAACTCAGCAATAAACTAAACTACGCAACATCTTCGACGCGATGATCCATGCGTAGATAGTCTTCTGACTGCATCTCAAGCAGACGTGAGCGAGTACGTTCAATTTCAAACGCCAGCTTCTCTCCTTGATACAGTTCTAGAATCGGCTGCTCTGCTCGTACCAATAGTTTTACACGGCGATCATAAAATTCATCGACCAGATAAATAAAACGACGCGTTGGATCACGTAAGTCGTCATCTAGTGCTGGCACAGAGTCAACTAAAACGGTACTAAATCGTTTGGCAAGCTCAATGAAATCAGCGGCTGAGCGCGGCGCCATACAGAGATGACGGAAGTCACAGAATAAGATATCTTCGGTACAAGCGTTGATTTTTACTTCTCGTCCATTGATAGTAATGGGCTCTTTACTGATTTTCTGATTATTCGACAGGCTCGCAAAACGGTTGGCCAACCAATGATAGTTCGCCTTAGTAAGTGGCGCTTCGTATAGCTCAGCTTGTTGCAATACGCGCAGACGATAATCGATTCCAGAGTCGATATTCATTACCGTCGTATGACTTTCAACTTCCGCAATGGCAGGCATAAAACGGTCACGATGTAAGCCGTCTTTATACAGTCCAGCTGGCTCAATATTAGAGGTGGCAACCAAAGTAATACCACGGTTGAACAGCATAGTGAACAAATCGCCCAATATCATGGCATCAGAGACGTTCGAAACGAAAAACTCATCAAAACAGATGATGACCGCTTCTTTATAGATAATATCAGCAACTTTCTCTAACGGATCGCTCTCGCCTTGCAGCTTGTTGAGCTCTCTATGGACACGCTGCATAAAGTGATGAAAATGCAGGCGCATCTTGCGCTCGATGGTCAACGAGTCATAAAACATGTCCATCATCCATGTTTTACCACGGCCGACACCGCCCCACATATAAAGACCAGTAGGAGCGACAGGTTTTGATTTTAAAAAGCCAAAAAAGCCTTTCTTTTGCGGTGCGCTATTGATGAGCTGATGGTATATCTCATCAAGATAGCTCATGGCCTGAAATTGCTGCTCATCCCGAGTAAACTCATCTGTACTGACGGCTTTCTCGTAACGTTGCAATGGAGATAAACTCATAATACGACTCATCGTTGAATTAAATAAATATCAAAGTAATAGGGCAATTTAGCATAACGCTATCAAGCCATGCTAAACCATATCAAAGCAAAAGCTATTAAGCTGATCTAGGTAACAAATAAATTAGCTATCCTGCCCAAAGCTATGCTTGTCTAATAAACCTTTAAGCTCTGATAAGCGACCATGAAAAAAGTGACCAGCGCCGTCAACTACGCTGACTTCAATACCCAATCGGTCTGCAAATGCTTGCATATTGTGAGGTTCAATCACCTCGTCCGCATTACCATAAATCTCAAAGGTTCTATCCGCAGGCAGACTAATATCAGTACTGTCGTTTTTTTCAACCGATGGTGCAATCAGAGCTATTCTCGCTACTTCAAAGTCACCTAATCCCCATATATGTGAGGCTTCCAGCACTTGCTCAGCCACACGTGCCGTGACATAGCCACCAAAAGAAAAACCACCTAGCCATAGCTTTCGAGCATTGGTTTGTTCAGCAATCCATTGTAGCACGGTCATTGCATCGACCACTTCACCTTCCGCGTAATCATGCTCGCCTGTCGACTGACCAACGCCGCGAAAGTTGAAGCGCACCACATGCATACCATTGTCGCGAGCAAAGCGATACATGGTGGTAACCACTTTGTTATTCATCGTACCATCAAATAACGGATTGGGATGGCACAGCAGCGCCACAGTGTCTGTATTTGGATCATTAGGATTGTCATTTTGCCACAGTGCGTCAACCTCGAGCACGCCAGTAGGAGCAGGAATCAATTGCATAGTATTACTTATTAATAAAAAATGAATGGCTCAATTATCCTAGATACAATTTATATTTCAAGTGATTTGCTGTGTACGGATGCGACTTGTTTTATTTTTGGTCAATAAAGGTTGTCTGCATTTTTGAAATATTACTGTTATTAGGGTTTCAAACTGGTTTATATCTATTACAAGATTCATTGGCAATATACCCGTAATACAGCACACAATAACTGTCTAGACACTCAACAACTAGATAAGCTACTTTCATAAAGCTTTGCCTATTGCTAAGACGTTCTGTTTATATAAATCAGGAGTTATTTATGAATACTTTTAATAAAACTGCCAGTTTGACGGCAACGTTAGTGACTGCACTTGCTTTGAGCGCCTGTCAAAGTACGCCTTCTTCACCAGTGATCCAGCGTGCCAACTCTATCTACGAGACAACTGGTATCGCCGAGACCAAAGTCAAAGCACAGCAAAATGCGATCGATAGTGCTCAAAAGACTTGTCGAAGCAAGCAAGTGATCATCGTTGATGACAACACAAAGTATAATGGTATCTTGAACGAACGTACTGGCCGCATGGTTGGTCAAGTAGGTGCTGTCGTTGGCTCAATCTTCGGCACAGGTACGCCAGATTTGTCACGTAGCGACGATTATGAATACAACATTAACTTCCGTTGCCAATAACAACAACTGCCTGTAGATGAAACTAGGCTAACAATCTGTTCGCTAACAAACGACATACCATGCCCACTCATCAAGTAGCCAACAAACTGCGATATAGATAATATATCAATCAAAGCTTGTTGGCTTCGCTTTTTGTACTTTCCTTTTTGAGTTAAACTATCCGCTATCGGATTCAGCACATCCTCGTCAATTTTTATATTTTCATCATCTTTGGTCTAATATTATGCGCAAACCCAATCTTTCAAATATTAAACAGGCCAAAGTATTAGCACCTGCCAAAGATTTGGCCACTCTAGAGGCGGAACTCGCTGAGCAGGAAGACCATTTAGAGGATACGGTCCTACGCCTCAGTGATTATTTATCAGCGGTTGAAATGGTCATCAAACAAACTTTTGACCACCGTGTCTGGGTAAAAGCTGAAATCCGTAATCTGTCGAGCAAAGGTGGTCACTACTACTTTGAACTGGCAGAAAAAGATGACGATGGCAAAGTAGTCGCCAGTTGTCGTGGCAATCTCTGGCGCTTTAAAGCTGCTCGTGTATTAGCTAAGTTTGAACGTGCGACTGGTATGCCGCTTGAGCGTGACCTAACCGTACTCCTCAAAGTGTCGGCAGGCTTCCATGCCCAATATGGCTTTTCAATCACCATTGAAGATATCGACCCCAGCTATACGCTAGGTGATTTGGCACGGCAATATGCAGAAATGGTCGACCGCTTAACAGGTGAAGGGCTATTACATCTTAATCAACAGCTACCTGCCCCTTTTGATATCGAACATGTGCTGGTCATCGCCCCTGAAAAGGCAGCTGGATTGGGTGATTTTCAAGCAGATGCTGATCGCTTAGCCAGTACAGGTGCCTGTCACTTCCACTACCATAGTGCGACTTTTCAGGGTAATCATGCGCCCGCTGAAATCCGTCAAGCCATCGTTAATGCCCAGCAGCAGTTTTACGATACTTATCAACGCCTACCAGATTTATTAGTGATTATTCGTGGCGGCGGTGCGGTTGGTGATTTGGCTTATCTCAATGATTATGAGTTAGCAGCTTTGGTTGCTGAGCAGCCCGTCCCTGTCTGGGTGGGCATCGGTCATGAGCGTGACAAAGTCATCTTAGATGAAGTGGCACATACTAGCTTTGATACACCATCAAAGGTGATTGCTGCTATCCATAGCCATTTAGCCCAGCTCGTCACTCAGACGCTACAATATCAAGCGCAAATTAAGCAAGCGGCTCAGCGTCAATTGAATACTGCTGAGCAACAAACCGCACGCCAGTTGAGCCAAATACAGTCGCAAACGATTGGGCAACTCACCGCTCTACGAAAAGACAGTGACTATGCATGGCGCAGTATTCAACAAAGTGCCCAGCGCCAAGTAAAGCAAGCAGTCAGACTGACGGCTGAGCGATATACACAAACGCAAACCTTGGCGCGTCAACAGCTCGCAAAAGCCGCTACCAATAGCAAAAATTATCAAGAGTCAATCATGCAAAACGCGCAGCAGCAAATTGTGCAAGCACATCGTGATAGCGAACATCTACGTGATATTGTGCTATTACATCGTCCATCTCGTGTGCTCAAGCAGGGCTATACAATGCTCACAGATGCTCAAAACAAGCAGACACTCACCAGTAGCACTCAACTGTCTGCTGAACAAACCGTCAATATCATTTTAAAAGACGGCAACGCAAAAGCGCAGATTATCGATGTCAATATGGATAAAGAAGCGACTGAAACCTCAGACACTCCAACTTAACCACATAATAATATCTAAAGACTACTCATCAACTTATCTTACTTTTAAAAATTAGGAAGCTTCATGACTACCCCTACTCGCCGACGCAAAAAAGCCACCCCAAAAACCTTTAAGGCGGCTTATGATATCTTAAAAACCAATGCGGCTGAATTACAGCAACAAGATGAACCTGACATTGATAATTTAATGACAACGGTTGAAGAGTCGATTGCCGCTTATCGTGTTTGCGAGACTCGTATCAATGCTGTGCAACAAGCATTGGATGCGGCCTTTGCTGAAGAAAAATCTACCAGCAGTCTCGATAGTTAAATAGAAAACAGCCACTGGGTAGCAGCTGTTTGGTCAAATCAAGCGCATTAATCTCATTTGGCACATTTGGCACATTTGGCAACGCAACAGTTTGATATTCTGTTTACTCCGGTTCGTCAACTTCAAAGACTTGACGCAGGTAGGCAAGATACGTGTCGTTATTGATCATGGTCTTGCCTGGGCTATCAGATAACTTCGCGACTGGCTGACCATTGCACTCTACCAACTTGAGCACGATATTAATCGGCGTAATGCCCATATCATTGGTCAGATTGGTACCAATACCAAAACTGGTTCTGATGCGCCCTTTGAAATATTGATGCAGCTCCCATGCCTTCTCTAAATTTAACCCATCGCTAAAGGTCAAAATCTTAGTTTTTGGGTCTATTTTTAGCTTCTCATAATGGGCAATCGCCTTATCACCCCAGATATATGGGTCGCCGCTATCATGACGCAGACCGTCAAATAGCTTGGCAAAATACAAGTCAAAATCACGCAAAAAAGCATCCATGCCGACTACATCTGTCAAGGCAATACCCAAGTCGCCACGATACTCATGCACCCATGCTTCAAGCGCAGCCTTTTGTGAGTCACGCAAACGCACATCTAATGCCTGAAATGCCTGCATAAACTCATGCGCCATAGTGCCTATTGGCGTCATTCCTAATTGCTTGGCCAAATACACGTTTGATGTACCACCGACTATCTTTGGCTCGGCTTTATGTAGCGTTTCCACTACATGTGCTTGCCAGCGTCGACTAAAGCGCCTACGCGTACCAAAATCAGCGACGATAAATGGCGGCGTATCCTGACCGTGCTGAGCTTGCTTTTCGGCATACTGATGCAATAGCGTCACTTTTTCATTAAGGCGACGTTGTCCTTCTTCAATCACGCTATCATTAGAGAGCGCATTAAAATACAGCTCATTGACAATGGCTAGTACAAATACTTCAAAGAACATCGCTTGAATCATCGGCCCTTCGATATCGATAAATAAACGGCCTTTATCGTCTGTACTTACCGTAATAAAGCGACGTTTTAGCTTAAATAGTTCTAGATAATCAACGAAATCTGAGCGAATAAAGCGTAAGCTACGTAGGTATTCTAGCTCATCTGGCAAAAAGCGCAATTCGCATAAGCTATCTAGTTGCTGCTCTAAATCTTTTTGAATATCAGACAATGGATAGGCTGCATCTTTATTATTACGGCAGCGGAAACGGTAAACACCATGGGTTTGCGGAAACTGATGCAGCATGGCTTGTAACATCGTAAATTTGTACAAATCATTATCAAGCAATGAAGTAATAATAGGTGCATAAGAAACAGTCATGCTATGGCCTTAAAAGTGCAAAAATAAAAAATAAACGTCATTTGATAGACAAAGCGACATCATATATGAACGACAAACAATACACGCTTATTCATTATGAGCCATCGATAAATCGTTCAGTATAACGAAGTTTGGTATTTATTTCAGAGTTCACTTTTGATTGTAGCAAAACGACCGTAAGATGATGGCGATTGCTTAACCCATTCATAAAGATATCACCCAAGTTTATCCAAAAGATCTATTCATAGATGGTTGTCAAGGCTTACGCTTTTGCACTCATAAACTGCTCCACATAATCATCAGCAGGATTATGTCGCAACTCGCTCGGCGTCCCCGTCTGTATGAGTCGACCGCCATTTAGCATACTGATACGCTGACCTACTTTGACAGCTTCATTAATATCATGGGTAATAAACACAATGGTTTTGTTCAATCGATCTTGTAGTTCGAGTAGCTGGTCTTGCAACTGAGCACGAATGAGCGGATCAAGTGCAGAGAATGCTTCATCCATTAGCAGAATTGGATTGTCCGTCGCTAAGGCACGAGCTAGACCAACGCGCTGCTGCATACCGCCTGATAGCTCATCAGGGTAGCTGTTTTCCAAGTTAGATAGACCTACTTCATTAAGCCAATGTCTAGCTGTTTCATGTCGCTCGTTTACGCTCATTTTTCGGACACGCAGACCGTATGCGACATTTTGTATAACCGTCATATGTGGCACTAAGCCAAAGTGCTGAAAAACCATACTGACTGTCTGCTGACGATAATGCTGCAACTGCTTGTCATTGAGCGCTAAAATATTAGTAGCCGTAGCAGAGTTCTCTTCTACTACTACCGTACTTACATTATCTGTCGCTAATTGCCTATCAGTTGTAGTGTGAGTCGCACGGTCTCTATTCAGAGCAGTATCTACCCATATCTCGCCACTGGTTGGATCGATCAAGCGGTTAATATGGCGTATCAGCGTTGACTTGCCTGATCCTGACAACCCCATGATGCAATGCAGCTCACCTGCCTTGATATCTAGATTGATATCATAAAGACCAACTGAATAGCCCGTTTGCTCTTTTACCTTGATGCTATCCATACCCTCAGCCAGTAGACCCAATGCAGACTGTGCTTGCGTGCTATTGGCATTATAAATCTTACTGATATTTTTTAATTGGATATGATTCATCGTTGCTCTCATTATTCACGTGGTTTTTATTATTATGACGGTGGTCGATTACCATGGATTCAGTCGCATGCCATCAAAAAATAAACTTCTATCCAATCGGACGTCTACCTGCTTCGATGGTTTTTTGACGAGTACGCTTACCCTGACCAAATGCTTGCGTGATACGGTCGATGATAATGGCAATGATAACGATAGCCGTACCTGCTTGTAAGCCTTGACCGATATTGAGCGTTTGGATAGATTGCAATACGTCTTCCCCAAGCCCAGGAGCACCAATCATTGAAGCCAATACCACCATAGCCAGCGACATCATCACGGCCTGATTGATACCTGCCATAATACTGGGCAATGCTTGTGGTAGTTTAATCCAAAGAAGCAGCTGTAGATGGGTACTACCAAAAGAGCGTCCTGCTTCGACCATTTCATGGTTAACTTGCGCAATCCCTAATGCTGTCAAACGAATCAAGGGTGGCAACGCATAAATGACGGTTGCAAATAACGCAGGCACTTTACCAATACCAAACAGCATCAGCACCGGTATAAGATAGACGAAACTCGGCATCGTCTGCATGACATCTAGCACTGGCGTCACTAGCTTACGTAGTAGCTTGCTACCTGACATAGCGATACCAATAGGAATACCAATCACAACCGTAACCAGTACCGATACGATAAGCAGCGCTAAAGTATCGATCAGTGCGCCCCACAATCCAAAAGCACCTATCAAAAATAATCCTGCACCACATGCCAGCGCAAACCAAATTTTTCGGACACCAAACCAACCAAGCACGGTCACAAATGCAATAATAAGCCAAGGTGGAATAACGGTTAATAACCGCTCAATAGGTAGTAGCAGATAAGTAAGGGCTATCGTACTAATAGTACGGAATACATCGCCATAGTTTTGAACGACGCTTGCTAAAGCATTATTGAGTGGCGTCTCAAGCGACCATGAAGGAAAGCTTGATGATAACGCTGACTGATTGGTGTTTGATGCAGCTGTCTCTGTATCGATAGCACCCGTTGAGCTAAGCCCTAACTTAGTAGATAGATTAGTTGCTGCTTCATCGGATAACCACGCTTGCCAAACGTCTGGGTTTTCACGTAAAAACACCATGGCTTGCTCGTCGCCAGTGCGTTTACTTTCGCTCATCTCCAAGATAGCACCATTTAGCTCATCAGAGGTAAATTGCACCTTTTCAAAGACAGTTGCTAATTCAGGGTTGGATTCGATAAATGGCGTAGAAACGGCAATACCTAATGGTGAGACGGGAAACCCTGACACACAGTCCATCTTACCATCGGCGAGCAGTAAGTTTTGCCAACATTCATCCTCATGAGCTGGAAACTCTAGTGGCGCAAGGTCATATTTTGCCATTAGCCCAGTGGGTTGCCAGTAGTAGAACAGCAGTGGCTTATGCTGTTCAAAAGCGGAAGCGATTTCAGCATCGAGAGCAGCACCCGTACCAGGATGTGCGTTGTTAAAGAGACTGTCTAAACCGGTGGTTTTTAGCAAACGTGTGTTAAAAATCTCGCAGGTCCAACCAGAGGGACAGTTCATAAAGCGTGATTTACTAGGATCTTCAGGGTCTTTAAATAGCTCAGTATATTTAGGTAAATCTTGATAGCTGCGCAGTCCTGGGTTCTCTTCCAAAACATATCTTGGGACATACCAACCTTGAGTTGCACCGCCTTTTAGCGTATCGCCAATGACAGCCACTTTATTTTGCTCAATGGCTTTTTCCATGATTGGCGAGCGACCAACCCACTGCTCCCCGATGACCTGAATATCATTCTGTGATAGTGCTGTATCAAGTGCAGGCCCTGCTCCTGGTACTTCCTCTACTGTGCAGCCGTATCCATCTTCTACGATATATTTGAGCACACCGGAAGTAAATTGCCCACTCTCCCAAGTTAGTGCCCCAAATTTAATCGGCGACTCACACGCGGCAGAAGCTGATACAGGCATTAGTAATGCGCTCATACACAGTAAGCTTAAAGCAATCCATTGGCGCATGCGCTTTCCTATTATCATGTTGTATCGGTATAAAATTACTGTTGAAACAATAGAACTAAAGAAAAACGGCTAAATGTCGCTATATGATATTACCAATACTATCTATAAGCCATTCAGCTACTATCTACTGTTGTTTGGACTTACTACAAAGTGTAACGACTTCTAGAAGTGATGACAAATGCTTATTTGTCGACTAATACACTAGATAAATTTAAAACAATTTTGATACCACTCTTATAGTAAGTCGCTCTGAATTTTAGAAATCCATATTTAAGCAATCAATGTTTTAGACAAAAAAAATAGCACCCATTTGGATGGATGCTATTAGTTATAGTATCGATTAACAAAGGTCAATATTAATTTCTATAGCTACTATAAAACGTCTAATTCAAGACCGTTATTTCAAAAACGGTTATTTTAAAGATCATGATTTTAAAGACCTTTATTTCAAGAACAACGCCATCGCCTTTTTAAACAATCCACCATAAGGCGGCAACAATAAATTAAGGCCATTAAGTTTGGTTTGTACAAAAATAGGCTTCATATGGCTGAGGCGTTCAAATCCAGCCTTACCATGATAGGCACCGGTACCAGAGTCACCCACACCACCAAACGGCAAATCATGCTGAGCCACATGTATCAAAACTTCATTGATACAAAGACCACCCGAGACCGTGTTGTTGCGCACGTTTTCGATACTTCTATAGTTGTCACTAAACACATATAGCGCCAATGGCCGTGGGCGCGAGTTCACAAAGTAAATAGCATCATCAAGCGTCTCATAATGCATCAGCGGCAATATCGGGGCAAAAATCTCGTTTTGCATAATATCACTATCAGGCGCAGGCTCGCTGACGATGACTGGTGGCATGAGGCGGGTCTCTATATTAGCCTCGGCGGTGGTTAGCGCATGCATCTTACCACCTGTTAAAGCATCTAAATAGCCTTTTACCCGTTTAAACTGCTCACCATTAATGATGCGAGAATAGTCTGGATTTTCTTCAATATTAGGATAGTGTTTGGTCATCCACTCTTTTGCCAGCTGAATGAATTGGTCATGATACTGACGTTGAATCAAGACATAATCTGGCGCAATACATGTCTGTCCAGCATTTAGCGTCTTACCCATCATTACACGATTGACAACAGATTCTAGATTGGCGTCATCTAATACAATTACTGGTGATTTGCCGCCAAGTTCAAGCGTCACTGGTGTCAAATTAGGCGCTGCTGCTGCCATCACTTTTTTGCCTACCGCAGTCGATCCTGTATATAGCAGATGATCAAACGGTAACTCACTAAAGGCGGCGGCAATTTCAACTTCACCGAGCACCACACAAATCATATCTGGTGAGAAATAACGAGCAACGGCATCAGCGAATGCATGAGCAAATTGCGGTGCAGCTTCGCTCATCTTGACCATGATTCGGTTACCCGCAGTTAGAGCATCAATCATTGGCCCAATTGCCAGATACAGGGGATAGTTCCAAGGCACCATAATACCGACCACACCCAATGGCTGCGGTTGAATTTCATTATGGGCTGGCATATATAATGCTGAAATAGGCGCACGATGTGTTTTCATCCACTTTTTGCCGTGTTTCTTGGCGTGGCTAATACCAGTAAAGCTAGGAAACAGCTCAGCAAACTGAGTCTCTGACTGACTACGATAGCCAAAGTCTGCACTTATAGCTTTTGCAAAGCTTTCTTGATTATCACTCAGCATTACTTCTAAATTGTCTAGTTGCGTTGCACGAGTGCCCCAATCATTGATTGGTTGCGTACGACTTAATATCTGCAAGCGCAAAAACTGTGCTTTCATCTCATCGATAGTCGTTGCCGTACTTAGTGCTTCAGGCACACGCTGCAGCTCAAAACCTGTATCGGCTATTGCTTGCTCATGGGCGCTTTGGTTACTATCTGTCATTTGCCTTCCTTGTCATAGTCATAAGGTTTGTAGTCACTGCACTATATTTGGTTAGAAGCTCTATCTGTCTAGTCGGGTGCGCTCGTTGATAACCTGCTCTGACCGTACATTTCATCAGATTCCATTTACCATACTTTAATGTAGCGCATCGACTGAGCAATGAACAGTACCTTTGGTCAACTAGTGCGTTTGTACCAGTAGCACCGCTATGAGTCACTTGGCGCTGTTATATACCTGTTATTTCATCGCTCATTACCAATCTGTGTGTTATTAGCATTTACGCCTTTTGTAGACATTGGGATAGCATATAATTTTGGGTGATAGTCGCCAAAACTGCTACACTACCGATGAGCATTATTTATTTTCAACTTGATAATAATAAGACAGATACTCTCATGCAAAATGACATACAACCCCTTAATGATACGCTTATCAGCAAATCTCTATCAGCGGCCGATTATGTCCCTACTCTCGATGCAATGTTGGCACGCACCCTCGAACGCATCGATCTAAAAAAACAGCAAGGGCTGCGGACGCCTGATGAATTATGGATTGTCGATCATAACGACGTCTACACACTTGGACAGGCAGGCAAAGAAGAGCATATATTGCAGCGTACTGATACCCCTATTATCAAGACTGATCGCGGCGGTCAGGTGACATGGCATGGTCATGGACAGTTGGTTATCTATTGGTTATTTGACTTGGACAGTCTCAAATGGAGTGTGCGTAATCTCGTCTCACACGCTGAGCAAGCGATCGAAGACGTCATCAATGACTGTTTGTGTAGCTCACCATCTAACAGTGATAATATCAGTGCGCATGCGCGCCGTGATGCCCCTGGTGTCTATCTGTATGCCGATAATGCTGCAACAGACGACAGCACCACTATAGATAATAAATCTTTTGATAATAAGATTATGCTTGGAAAAATGGCCTCGCTAGGCTTCAAGATTAAGCATGGCTTCAGCTATCATGGCATTGCCATTAATCTAAATTGTGACTTATCTTCATTTAACGCCATCAATCCTTGTGGTTATGCAGGCATGCAAATGCTACGGCTGTCTGACTTTGTTAATATGCAAACGGAGTCAGAAGCGCAAACCGAACAGCACACAAGTAATTCATTCAGCTATGAGGTAGTCACTCAAAAACTTGTTGATAACATCGCCAAGCGCCATGCTGGACTGATTGAGTTGCGAGCAATCACACCTAAGTGAGTTTTGAGCCTACCTCTGCATAATCTTTTTTTGCATAATATCTTGCACGCTTAGACTTAAGCATTAAGAGAAAATTCAGTACAAACTTGCTATAATCGCATGCAGTACAAATCGGACACAGCAACTATCCTTACTGTATCCCTAGCTTGACCCCTTATTCAAACATTTAAAACAAAAGCAAATTGGAGCATTTTATGGCAGATTTTAATAAAATTTTGGACGCAGGCGACGTAGACGGCGGCATCATCAACGTAGTAGTAGAAATCCCAGCTGGTAGCAGCCATAAAATTGAGTGGAATCGCGAATTAGCCGTATTTGAGCTTGACCGTATTGACCCACAGATTTTTGCCAAACCTTGTAACTATGGTTTCATTCCACAAACACTTGACGAAGACGGCGATGAGCTTGACGTATTGCTATTGACTGAACAGCCACTACCGACTGGCATTTTCTTAAAAGCCAAAGTTATCGGTGTAATGAAGTTTGTTGATGATGGCGAAGTAGATGACAAAATCGTTGTTGTTCCTGCTGACGATCGCGACACAGGCAATGCTTACAACAGCTTAGAAGACCTACCAAAGCAGTTAATCAATCAACTAGAGTTCCATTTCAGCCATTACAAAGACCTGAAAAAAGCTGGTACTACAGTTGTTGAATCTTGGGGTGACGTGAGCGAAGCTAAAGAAGTTATCAAAGAGTCTATCCAACGTTGGAAAGATCTATAATTTATTAAACATTGGCAGAAATGCTGATAAAGATAAATAATAAAATACCGCCGTCACAATAGTGGCCGCGGTATTTTTTTGCTTGAACATTGCTTATCTAACATGGTTATAATGAGCATACTACTCATTCAAACTTATATGCCGCAATAAGGACAGTCATGTTTAACCCCGACCCTAGCGAAAAATCGGTCAATACAAAGTTGCCAAAAGACGTCATTATGATGATCGAAAAAAATAACCTCGTAATGGCTATTAAAACTTTGTCGGCAGACGAAAACATCAGCATGGATGAAGCCAAAAGCAGAATTGATGCTTATGAGACCCAGCTAAAGGTAAAGCAACAACAAAAACTCAATACGATCGCTAGTAAACAAGGTATTCCGAATGGCGCCATCAGTTTTGATAGAGAGCAAGAGGAAGATGAACCTGGGCCACTGGTAAAAAATCGCGTTAAAACTACTAAGAAAAACCAAGGTTTTAAGGGATTGCAAGATGGTGTCGACAATCAGCTAAATGACTTGGGCTATAAGAAATCTCTACTGCCCTATTGGCTAAAACGACTGCTCGTGATTGCTATCTTGATGATAGGGGTATTTTGGATATTGTGGCGAGTGTTTGGTTAAGCGAGTTAGCTAAATAAACGATTGGATAAACATATTTTTTATAGATTTGCATACCGACTAGCGACAACTTAAGAATATAGCCAGTCAGTATGCTGGTCGATATACTAATCCAACTTCCGCACCTGAAATCTTTGACAGCATCCATTAATCTCAAATTAATTACAGCAAGTCACTTATACCAATCCTTTATATAGGAAGTAGAACCCGACGACAGTTAACAACACCGCAAAACATTTTTTTAATAGCTGCGGTGATAATATATGAGCCACTTTCGCCCCTATCTTTGCAGTGAAAAAGCTCATGATACTAATGCCCAAAAAGGCATAGATGTGAACAAAACCAATCGTATTGGGCACATCTACTTGCTGCTTCATTCCAAAAAACATGAATCCTAACGCACCAGCAATCGCGATGGGTAGACCACACGCGGCCGACGTACCAACTGCTTTTTGCATCACTACACCGTAGCGCGTGAGATAAGGTACAGTTAAGCTACCACCACCGATGCCAAAAATGGCAGAAGCGATACCAATGACCCCGCCTGCCGTCAGTTGTTTAGGCTTTGATGGTAATGCTGCATGGGCATTACTGACGCTACTGGTTGTTTTCTTTTTGCCGCCCCTAAACATTTTAAAGGCCACCCAAAGCAAAAACACACCGACGATGAGCTGAAGGTATAACCCAGATATCTGCCCTGCTATCCCTGCCCCTAAGAAACACCCTATCGCTAAGCCAGGTGCTAGGTTTTTGAAGACAGGCCACATGACTGCGCCTTTTTTATTGTGTGCCATTAACGAGCTAATAGACGTCACAATAATGGTCGCAAGTGACGTACCTAACGCCAAATGCATGATATTGTCAGGACTATAACCCATCTGAGTAAAGACAATAAATAATAGTGGCACGATGATGGTTCCACCGCCCACACCAAAAAGCCCCGCAGCAAATCCTGCGAGGGCACCTATGACTAAAAAAATGATTAATTCCACGGGATAGTTACTTCTCAGATTGACGATGAATAGTTTGATGACCATTCGATAATGGCCGGATGATTGGCTTAGGCGATATCCACTTGACCCACTCGAGAGTAAGCACGATTAAAGTAAACCAAGCTTTCTTCTTGTCCATCTGGTTGCTCAGACTTTTTGATGGCGACTACTCGGCACATAAACACACTGTGCGTGCCTACTTTCTGAATTTGCTCAATCTCACAGTCGAAACTGACCAATGCATCTTCTAGAATAGGAGAGCCTGTTACTAGCTGAGACCAAGCGCCTTGTTTGAAGCGCTCTTCTGAATGTAGTTTTGAGGCAAAAGCGTTAGAGACGGGCTCATGATGAGCGCCCAACACATTGACACACAATGTTTTATTTTCAACAAAATACGCATGCGACCGAGAGGTCTGGTTCATACAGACGAGCAAAGTTGGCGGTGTATCTGTGACACTGCATACTGCCGATGCTGTAAACCCATGAACGCCAGATACACCTTCTGTAGTGACAACATTGACCGCAGTCGTTAACAAAGACATGGCATCTCTAAAATCGGTTGCTTCAATCATATCTTTAATCATTACTGAAATCCTGTGAAACGTTAAAAAATTGTGCTTCAATTTTAGTTTTGCAAAGGGAGACCCTGTAAATAGAACCTCCTCAACGACTGAACTTTAATAAGCATCATTCAAGCTAAAATCCTAGCCTACAAAATTTACCAAAGCCACCAATGCCAAATTTACATCAGCTTGTTTGATAAGCTCTACGCAGTCAGCTCTTGACGAACGATCTGTGCGCCTGCACTTAATGCCGCAAGCTTGCCACGAGCCACTTGGCGTGACAACGGGGCCATACCGCAATTGGTTGCAGGATACAGCTTGTCAGCATCGACAAATTGTAATACTTTACGTAGTGTGTTGGCCACTTCTTCTGGTGTCTCAATGGTATTGGTTGCCACATCAATGGCACCAACCATGACTTTTTTACCGCGAATCAATTCAATCAAATCCATTGGCACCTGTGAGTTTTGACACTCCAATGAGACAATATCAATCTTAGACTGTTGCAGCTGAGGAAAGGCCTTCTCATATTGACGCCATTCTGAACCCAGTGTCTTTTTCCAGTTATTATTGGCTTCGATACCATAACCGTAGCAAATATGTACTGCTGTTTCGCATTTTAGACCTTCAATAGCACGCTCTAAAGTGGCAATACCCCAGTCATTCACATCATCAAAGAACACATTAAATGCTGGTTCATCGAATTGGATAATATCAACGCCAGCAGCCTCTAGCTCTTTTGCTTCTTGATTCAGGATTTTAGCAAATTCCCAAGCCAGTTTCTCACGACTTTTATAATGATCGTCATACAGTGTATCAATCATCGTCATCGGCCCTGGCAAAGCCCATTTGATTGGCTGATTGGTCTGCTGACGTAAAAACTTGGCATCTTCTACAAATACTGGCTTTTGACGGCTCACCGCACCGACCACTGATGGCACACTCGCATCATAGCGATCACGGATTTTGACCGTCTCACGATTTTCAAAATCAACACCATCGAGATGTTCGATAAACGTGGTTACGAAATGCTGACGGGTCTGCTCGCCATCACTGACGATATCAATACCTGCATGTACTTGTTCTTGTAGTGACAGACGCAATGCATCTTGTTTGGCTTCAATCAACTGCTCGCCTTCTAAAGCCCAAGGTGACCAAATTTTTTCAGGTTCTGCCAGCCAAGACGGTTTCGGTAAGCTGCCAGCGGTTGAGGTTGGTAATAATAGTTTTGTCATGGTTGTTTATCTTCTCTCGTGTGCTCGGTTAAGCAGCATATTTATTATTGGTTTGTTTTTTATCTGCTTGACTATCAACGGTATAGCTTGCAGCCCACTCTTCAAGAATTTCTTGGTATGGCTTGATAAATGTTTCTTCCGTAAACTTACCTTGTGTCACTGCCATTTGGCTGCGTTCGGCGCGGTCATAGACAACTTGCGTCAGTGAATAATCTTGGTAGTTCAGGCTAGGTTGATACACTTGACCAGCATTTGAATTAGCATTGTAAATCTCAGGACGATAGATTTTCTGGAAGGTTTCCATCGTACTAATCGCACTGATAAGCTCAAGATCCGTGTAATCACTTAGCAAATCACCTGCAAAATAAAAGGCTAATGGCGCAGCACTACCTTCAGGCTTAAAATAGCGTACGACTAAGCCCATTTTATAAAAATAGTCATCAGTTAATGAATATTCGTCTTGCTTGTACTCAACACCTAATACAGGATGCTGGTTGGTAGTACGGTAGTAGGTTTTGCTGGTTGACACGCTCAGGCAAATCACTGGTTTTTTATTAAATTGCGCTTTGTATGCCTCTGAGTTCAATAAATATTGAAACAGTTTGCCGTGTAGCTCACCAAAGTTATCCGGTGTTATTGACGCTAAGTTTTTGTCACGATGCTCTGGTAATACAATGCTGAAATCATAATCACGCACGTAAGATGAGAAACTATTACCAATCATGCCGTCGATACGCTTGTTTTCTTTATGATCTACAATTGTGGTTTTTAGCGTTTCGATAATAGGAAACGTATGACCATTACCTTCAACATCCATATCGACAGAAACAATATCAACTTCAACAGAATAGCGGTCTGCTGTTGGGTTGTCCCAATGCGCCAATGCGTTAAAGCGGTTGTCTATCATTCTTAACGTTTTGCGCAAGTTCTCCTGACGGTGCTCACCGCGAGCCAAATTTGCGAAGTTAGTTGTCAAACGAGTGCTATCTGCAGGCTGATAGTTTTCATCAAAACGAATGTGCTTGATTGAACAATTGAATTCTTTACTCATGGTGATTCGCTACCTTAATTATCTGAGATAAAACCAAATTTGTGTATGAGGTGAATCATACCTAAATCTAAACATGAATAAAAACGATACAATTTAAACATAAGATGAATTACATTCATCTTAACAGAGATGCGGATAGAAACAGAATTGTAAGGCGGAAGTCTTGAAGATTTATTTATTGAATAACTAATCACGTTCACTATACGTAACGAAGCAGTCTCTTACGCTGCTTGATGATATTTTTAGAGCATAAAAAAAGGATACTGTAGTATCCTTATTATTCGAATTTGGTGCTGATAATAAACCTACTTTAGTGATGCTCACCAGGAAGAATTTTAGCAAAAACACGCTGGGCAAAATTAGGTTTGCTATCAGTCGTTTGCGCAGCAGTTGAACTTGGAAAAATGCGATAGCCAATGGACTGCACGCCAACGTTGAAGGCGGGTACCAGCGAGTAAGTCGCCGATGCAAATTTACCCATATTACTAGCAATGCTATTCGGCTTGTGAACGATGGCTTTCGCTACCATCATCGCTGCTTCATCAGGCATCAATGCTGGCATATATCGATATAGTTTGGTTGGCGCAATCATTGGGGTGCGTACGAGTGGCATAAAGATATTGGTCACTTTGATATTATCACCTTTGACTTCGGCAGCCAAACAGCGACTAAATGCATCCAAAGCTGCCTTTGATGCAACATATGCTGAAAATCGAGGGCTATTTGCCAACACCCCAATTGAAGATATATTCACAATTTGACCAGTTTGACGCCCAATCATAGTTGGCAAAAAACCAAGAACAATTTTGACCGCGCCAAAATAATTAATCTCCATGGTACGTTCAAAATCATGGAAACGGTTGACCGATTCATGTACTGAACGGCGAATCGAACGACCTGCATTGTTGACCAATACATCAACATGCTTAAAATCAGCCAGAATTTTTTCGCTGGTTTTTTCAATTTCATCCATGTTGGTAAGGTCACATGGATAATAACTGGCAGCGCCGCCAAGTGTTTCAATATTTTCTTTGACCATTTTTAACTTATCTGCAGTACGAGCCAGCAAAATAACATGTGCGCCACACTCACTGAGCAAAAAAGCCGTACGCTCGCCAATACCACTTGAAGCGCCTGTAATGATAATATTTTTGCCTTTGACCGCTTTAGTGATTACTTTTTTCGAGAGACTGGCCATAAAAAGTCCTTTTTGTTTATTCTATCGTTATTAGTATTTGGTTATAGCATAGCAAAAAAACGTAGTATGGAGTGAACAAAACCATGGTAGGCGTGAGTTAACGGGACCTTTGTGAAAGTTCCTAGTCGTCATAAAGGCTTATGAATACAGTTTTAGTTTATGGCCAAATGCTATACTTTTTTGGTCAATTACGAGGAGTACCTGCTTTGATAGACACACTAACTCACTATATCGACTTAATTGCCAAAATTATTGAAGTCAGTGGCGTCCTCATTATGTTTTTTGGGCTATTTCTTGCTCTATATAAAGCCTTGCGAGCATCGGGTCATTTCAACAATGACACCTATATTGAGATCAGACAGACCGTAGGCAAGTCTATCTTGTTGGGTTTAGAAGTGCTGATTGCCGCTGATATCGTGGCGACAGTCGTCACGGTGCCATCGCTACGCAGCGTATTAGTGCTAGGTTTTATCGTACTGATTCGAACCTTTTTGAGCTTATCGCTACAAGTTGAACTAGAAGGCCGACTCCCTTGGCAGAATAAAAAATCGGCACATGATGAATAGTCTGACACATAAGACTCAAGCGATTACTATTCATGTGCCTGCAAAAAAGTCTCGACTACTTTAAATTGTCCAGCGGTACTTTCTTCGCCATACATCGCCTGTCTAAAGGCGTTAGAGTTTGGAATACCTGTCGTATACCATGCAATATGTTTACGTGCGATACGGCAGCCTGAATACTCTCCATAAAAATCATAAAGCTCTTGTAAATGAGCAAGTACGATCTCTTTTATCTCACTAACACTTGGGGCCTCTAAGCACTCGCCAGTACGTAAAAAATGCTCAATATCGCGAAATATCCATGGTTGCCCTTGTGCAGCCCGTCCAATCATCACCGCATCACAGCCTGTCATTTCATAGACGTGTTGGGCTTTTTGTGCGCTATCGATATCACCGTTAGCAATGACAGGAATACTGATACTTTCTTTGACTTCACGTATTAGCTCATAACGCGCATTACCTGTATACATGTCCTCACGCGTACGTCCATGAATAGCAATCGCTGCAATACCTGCTTGCTCAGCACGGCGTGCCACACGCAAGATGTTTTCACGACCGTTTTCAAAACCTAAACGTGTCTTTAGCGTGACAGGAGCATCTACCGCATTGACCGTTGCATCTAGCAAACGCGCGACCAAGTCTTCATCTTGCAATAACGCAGAACCTGCCAGCTTACGACAGACTTTTTTGGCCGGACAGCCCATATTGATATCGATAATCTGTGCGCCATTATCAATTTGATAACGGGCCGCTTCAGCCAGTTTATCAGGCTCTGCTCCTGCTATTTGTGCAGAAATAGGCGCAATCTCATTATCAAAATTGGCGCGATACAAGGACTTTTTACGCGCATAAAGAGCCGTATCCGCGATGATCATTTCACTGACCGCATGACCCGCGCCAAACGACTTGCACAGTCGGCGAAAAGGGTTGTCTGTCACGCCTGCCATTGGTGCGACCATTAGACGGTTTTCAATCGTCAAGCCACCGATATTTAATGGCTGTAACAATGGATGGTCAGACACTGGCAAAGACGTAGATACAACAGAAAAATCATTAGACATAAAAAAACGGCTTGATTTGTAAGAAAAACAAGCCGTTATTCTAAGGAATCCTGTATTTATTGCAAGTTATTCATGTGAATAGCTTGCAATAATCATACTCGTTTTCGATACATTCAGTCCATTATTTATCAAGCACACTATCTTGCTCTAGCGTGATGTCATCATCATGCTCTTGCATGCGCCACGGTAAGCTATCAGGCGACACATTAAGGAAATGTAAATACTTCTCGAACTGATCAATAATGTCATTAATCACTGATTCTGATTTATAGCCATATAAATCATATGTCTGACCACCACGGCGTAAATACACCTCAGCTCGATGATGATGCTCTTGCGGCAAGGTATCTACGGTGTCTTCAGTATAATAGTCGGGCGCCTCATGCTCAGATAAGCGCACTTCATACCAAAACTCGACATCGTCACCACGTTGCAATTCAAGCACAGCACGGTTGTTGACCGCATCATAATTGACCTCAGTCGTCCAACCAGTTTCTGCAAATTTAGATGACACTTCCATCATCGATGGCATAACTACTTCTTTGATGTAGCTCAATACCTTTTCAGGTGTTGGCTTGTCAGTCATATAATCGATACGCTCACGCCATGCTGACGGTTTGAGCAGATGCGGAGGCAATTTGTTGTTCTGATCAAGGCTCTGATTACGATGTCCTTCGATACGCAGCGCACGCCACATGCCAAACATTGAAATAAGAATAATAATGGCAAAAGGTAACGCACTGACAATAGCTGCCGTTTGGAGCGCCGTTAGACCGCCTGCAATGAGTAGTACCGCAGCTACAGCCCCTTCGGTTACTACCCAAAAGCTACGCTGCCACCATGGCGTATCACTGCGACCGCCAGCCGCTAGCGAGTCGATCACCAATGAGCCAGAATCCGATGACGTCACAAAAAAGGTGATAATCAATAAAATGGTCAATGACGACACAAACTCAGTAAACGGTAGGTTTTCTAATAATTTAAATAGAGCAATCGCCTGGTTGTTTTGTACTTCGCTGATTAACGAGGTATAACCGTCGACCATAATCATATGTAGCGCAGTATCACCAAACACCGAAAACCAGAAGAACGTGAAGAAAGTTGGTACAAGCATCACACCCAGTACGAACTCACGAATGGTACGACCACGGCTAATCTTGGCAATAAATAGACCTACAAAAGGTGCCCACGCAATGGTCCATGCAAAAATAAACAAGGTCCAGCTACCGATCCAATTGCTATTTTCGTACGCCTGTAAGCTAAAGGTACGCTCAACGATATTACCCAAATAACTACCTGTATTTTCCATAAAGGCATTTAAGATAAAAATAGTCGGACCAACAACAAATACGAACACCATCAACGCAGTTGCCAATAGCATATTTAGAATAGACAAGCGTTTAACACCCTTATCCATACCTGCTAACACCGATACCAGAGCTGCGGCTGTTACCAATGCAATAGCAATCACCTGTACAGTCGTATTCATCGGAATGATATCTGGCAATAGGTAATTTAGTCCCGCGTTAATTTGCGACACTGATAAACCAAGACTGGTAGCGATACCAAACATCGTGCCCAATATTGCAAACACATCGACCGTATGACCTATAGGGCCATGAATCTTATCACCGATAATTGGATACAGCGTTGAGCGTATTGATAGTGGTAGACCATGTCGGAAAGCAAAATATGCCAATGATAAACCCACTACGCCATAAATCGCCCAAATATGAAAACCCCAGTGGAAATACGCAATTCGCATCGCCTCTTTTGCCGCGGCAATAGTTTGTGGTTCCGACATTGGCGGACTGGAAAAATGCATGACTGGTTCTGCTACACCATAAAACAGTAGCGCAATCCCGTAGCCTGCCGAAAATAACATAGCAAACCATTCGAGGAACTTATACTCCGCCTCGGCATGATCAGGGCCCAGCTTAATACTGCCATAAGACGAAAATGCCAGTACGATGATGAACATCAAAAACAATGCCACGGCCAGCATATAGAACCAGCCGAACGTCTCAGTTGTGAAAGCAAGCACATCATTGAATAGCGCACCAGCTGCTTCAGGATTTATTGCGGTACCAATAACCAACAGCATCATGATAATAGCTGCTGGTACAAATACCGGCAATAGAATAGTCGAACGAGGTAATTTACTCATGAAAGATAATATCCTCAAAAATTAACGATGCCTTTTTATAAAAAATTATCGATTGGGGCAAAGATTAGAAAATGTGTGTGAGCGATTATAATAATTATCACACTCTTTGCTAAAACCCTAGTTAAGCGTTAAATTGGTAACATGAATTTAAGCAATGTTACATAATTATTACCAAGCAAATAAAAAAGGCAGCTTGCTAGCTGCCTTTGGATTGTATATGTTTTATATTTTCATAATAAGAAAATAGTAAACAAACTAAAGTTTATAAATGTACTGTCGCTTCTAGATGTATCTCTCTCTGTTCAGTTAAAAAATACTCTATTTAGTTATTGAGCATCGATTGCTGCTACCAGTCGTTGTGCAATATCTGCAAGCTCACCTTGATCAGCTTGTGTGACGGCATGGCGGCCTAGCTCATGGATGCTTGAAGGGATCAGATGTATATGATAGTGAAACACAGTTTGCCCTGCTTGCGCCCCATTCAACTGCATTTGAATCACCCCTTCACGCTCAAATACTTTACGCTGTGCCTGCATGACTTTTTTAGACGTCATTAGTACCGCCGCAGCATATTCTGGTTCAAGGTCTTCCAAATCAAAGGCTTTTTGTTTAGGTATCACTAATACATGGCCTTCAGCCTGCGGCATGATGTCCATAAAGGCGAGCGTTTTATCATCTTCATATACCTTATGATATGGAATATCGCCCTCTAGCATTTTGGCAAAAATATTATTGTCATCATAAGTGGTTTGTTGATTAGCTTCAGTCATTATTTTTTCCTTTAAGAGTTTTATTATTAGCCAATTAATAGCTCAATAGCTATCCAAAATAGATAAAAGCGTCTGTCATATAGTGGACGAAATATAACCTGAGTACAAGTCAGTGTGACAATCGAATTTGAAAAATATCAAGCCATATTCCAACTATGCTAGCTCACTATTTTATTGGCGGGCCATACCCTTAAAATGTTATATTAACCCTCTATTTTAATAACGCTATGTTTATGGATTTGCCTACTTTGCCAACCAGTACATTAGATAACTCAAATAGCTTAAACAACTTAGATAGCTCAGATAACGACACTGACGCTGTACGCGATGACGCGACCCAAGTTTTTGGAGAAGGTACCTCTGTGTCTGACAGCATTGCTTCAGAACACTCCGACTCAGTACAATCTAATCTTGAGTCTGAAAATATGACTCAAACCATCGATCCAAACGCGATCATATTAGCAGAAGCATTGACTGATAAAACCATCAGCTGGCAGATACACAATTGTAAAATTATAAAGAAGACTGTCACCCAAGATTTACCGCTGCCTTTTCTGTATCACTATGACAGTTTAGATGATGCGATCAAACAAACGTACTCTCTCACTCCTGAACTGCTGCTTAAATTTAATACGCCTATGTCAGCTCACGAGGCTGCTACATTGATTGGTATTGATAAAGAGCTGTTGACCAGTCCTTGGCATGTAAAAATTATCGGCTCGTTAGTGGTATTTAGTGAGGCATTGCAATTGGCAGTCAGGCTGCATTGGACCAATACAGGTAAGGAGACGCAGCAGGTATATACCAAAGATACTGCGGATGCGATTACGACGGCGTTCAAAGACTGGCAGTTTTTTGGTCGCGTAGACGTCCTGTATAAAAATAATAAACAGACATTAATCAGCGTTGACGAACCAAACCCTAATACGCAAGCATTATCTGCCGAATCACTGTTGACGATCGAGGCTAGTAGCGACTATCAGCAACTACAGGCTACCCATGCGCTCGCAGCCATTGTGAAATTAGAAGCAGACAAGACCGATCTTCCTTGGTTTGAGAAAGCCATATTAGAACGTATCGAGTAGATGTTTTGAATACCTGCTTTTTGTTCATCGCTTACGATTATTAATTCATTATTATTAGCATATTGTTTTTAGTTATTCATATCTAATGGTATGGTAACGAATTAGTATTATTCACTAGTACTCACTCTCTATAAAAAGCACACTATCCCTATTAGAACTGAGGGTGCACATTTTAACAACCCCGCCTATTTGTAAGGAATATCACATGGATTATCGCTCAAAAACCTCTACCGGCGGTCGTAATATGGCAGGCGCGCGCGCATTATGGCGTGCAACCGGCATGACTGACGGCGACTTTGGTAAGCCAATCATTGCGATTGCTAACTCTTTTACCCAGTTTGTACCTGGTCATGTGCATCTAAAAGACCTTGGACAACTGGTCGCACGTGAGATTGAGCAAGCAGGCGGCGTTGCAAAAGAGTTCAATACTATTGCGGTCGACGATGGTATTGCGATGGGCCATAGCGGTATGTTGTACTCGCTACCAAGTCGTGATTTGATCGCTGACTCTGTCGAGTATATGGTGAATGCTCACTGTGCAGATGCGCTAGTATGTATTTCTAACTGTGACAAAATCACTCCAGGTATGTTGATGGCCGCAATGCGCCTTAATGTTCCAGTGGTATTTATCTCAGGTGGTCCAATGGAAGCGGGCAAAATTTTAGCCAGTACTGTTGGTAAGAGCCATAATAATGATGGTAGTGATAGTAGTGCTGTTCGCAAACTTGACCTTGTCGATGCGATGATGGACGCCGCGGATGATAGTATCAGTGATGAAGACGTCGCCGCTATCGAAGCCTCAGCCTGCCCTACTTGCGGATCGTGCTCCGGTATGTTTACTGCCAACTCAATGAACTGCTTGACCGAAGCTTTAGGCTTAGCCCTACCAGGTAATGGCTCACTATTAGCCACTCATTCATTGCGTCGCGAGCTATTCTTAGAAGCTGGTCGTACCATCGTATCACTTGCCAAGCGTCGCTATGAGCAAGATGATGATTCTGTATTACCACGTTCTATCGCTACCAAAGCCGCTTTTGAAAATGCCATGAGCTTAGATATCGCTATGGGCGGCTCAACCAATACCATCTTGCATCTACTTGCTGCTGCCAACGAAGCAGAGATTGACTTTAAGATGGCTGATATCGACCGTTTAAGTCGCGGTGTGCCTTGTCTTGCAAAAGTAGCGCCTGCTTCACAGAAGTATCATATGGAAGATGTGCATCGTGCTGGCGGTGTCTTTGCATTGTTGGCTGAGCTCAACCGTGCTGAATTACTAAAAACTGATGTGCCGACCATCCATAGTGCAACGATGAAAGAAGCGATTGAGAAATGGGATATCATGAACCCCGACAATCATGAGGCACGTGCGCGCTTCCTTGCAGCACCTGGTGGTATACGTACCACAGAAGCATTTTCACAGTCACAAGAGTGGGCCAATCTTGACGTCAACCGTGAATCAGGATGTATCCGTAGTGCGAAACACGCCTACTCTACAGACGGCGGCTTAGCCGTACTATATGGCAATATTGCCGAGCGTGGCTGTGTGGTCAAAACCGCAGGCGTCGACGAAAGCATCTTAACCTTTACTGGTCGCGCACGTCTATTTGAATCACAAGACGATGCTGTTGCTGCGATATTGGATGATCAGATCGTTGCAGGTGATGTTGTCATCATCCGTTACGAAGGCCCTAAAGGTGGCCCTGGTATGCAAGAAATGCTATATCCAACGACGTACCTTAAATCGAAAGGATTGGGTAAAGAATGCGCATTGCTCACCGATGGTCGTTTCTCTGGTGGTACATCAGGCCTATCAATCGGTCATGCTAGCCCAGAAGCTGCTGAAGGCGGTGCCATCGGCCTAGTTGAAGAAGGCGATACCATTCATATCGACATTCCTAATCGCACCATTAACATGCAAGTCAGTGATGCAGACTTAGCTGCTCGCCGCGAAGCTATGGAAGCGCGTGGTCGTGATGCATGGAAGCCTGTCAGCCGTGAGCGTTATGTCACGCCAGCATTGCGTGCCTATGCAGCGATGACTACCAGTGCCGATACTGGCGCTATACGTGATGTGAGTCAAGTTGAGCGCTAAGCCGTAATATCTAAATGTTCCAAAAATACTGATAAAAATATATAAAGCCTGCGCAATGCAGGCTTTTTTTCACTAAAAAACAACGCAGCTGTCATTTTGATAACTATTTTTTGCGGTAATTATTTTATTTTGGCGTCATGATAAAAGATATCGATGGCTAAATTTATCTACAATTATTAATTGTCATCAGTATCTAGAATCACCTTTTAAAAAACCCCTTAAAACATAATGACGTGCGTAACCTTATGATCGAAAAATATAATTTATTTTTACTAATCTGCGGGATTGCCTTTTTACTAGGGGCATTATTTCCTGTTATTTTTAAGCGCACCTCTATTTCATTACCGATGCTTCAGGTCAGCTTTGGCCTAATCATGGGCTACTGGTGGACGTCTTTGTCTTTTTTAGACCCACTTGATAACGGTTTACTCATCGAAAAGTTGACTGAGATTATCGTATTGGTCTCATTGGTTGGTGCTGGTATTAAAATTGACACGGACCTATCTTGGCGATTATGGCGACCGACCGTCAGACTGCTGCTTATCACCATGCCGATTGGTATTTTTGCGATGGCCGTCTTGGGTTATTACGCCTTTGGTTTGACATTGGGTGCTGCTATTTTGTTGGGTGCGGTACTGGCACCAACCGATCCTGTCTTGGCCTCTAGCATACAAGTCGGACCTCCCAATACAGGCGGTGAAGACACACCGCGCTTTACCTTAACGTCAGAGGCCGGATTGAATGATGGTCTGGCTTTTCCGTTTGTGTATCTAGCAATTAAGATCGCAGAAGCGTTCAGTGAAGGCAAAGCCTTTACCTATGAGATGCTATGGTCGTGGTTCACTCATGATGTCTTGTGGAAAATTGGCGCAGGCGTTGTGGTAGGTGTATTGGTTGGTAAAGTATTAGCTAAAGTGGTCTTTTCTAAACATATCCGTGAGACAACCATCTCGCAAGGTTATGTGGTTATTGCGTTGACGCTACTAGCGTATGGTCTTGCCGAATATGTACACAGTTATGGCTTTATCGCAGTGTTTGTGGCTGCATTTGCGTTCCGTCGCTCAGAGTGTGAGCATACTTATCACCAAAAACTGCATGATTTCGCTGAACAATCAGAAGGCTTGCTGATGTCGTTAGTACTGGTTATCTTTGGTATGTTCCTTGGTCAAGGGTTGCAGGCAGATGTCGAGCTGACATGGCGTGTCTATATCGTTAGCTTTACCTTTCTACTACTTATACGTCCGATCGGTGGATTTATTGCCTTATCAGGATTGAACCTGCCCCATACCGAAAAATATGCGATATCGGCTTTGGGTATTCGCGGTATTGGCACTTTATACTACTTGTCTTACGCTCTCAATCAAGGTTTTTTTGCTGATGAAGATGCGCTTAAACTATGGATTGTTTGTTCGATTGTCATTTTGACCTCTATCTTCATCCATGGTCTAAGCGCCTCAAGATTGCTTAAAATGACACCAAATAAGCAGCATTAAAACTAATGCTGCTTATATTTGAAAAAAATCAATTCGCGATTAAAACCAATATTATTAAAGTATCTCTTCTACCCAGCTTAAGACAGCCTCTGTCAATGCAAATTGACGAACGTCGTTGAGCATAGTGGTATCAAAATTATGGATAAAAGCAAATGATAGTTGGCGCTCAGGGTCGCACCAAGCGACCGAGCCGTTATATCCCATATGCCCAAATCCTGATAATGCTGGATTCACTCTCTTATTCGTATCGTCTTTTTTGGCATATAAGCTAAATAATCTATGGTAGCCCAATCGCCATTTCATAGCCGCTGGCATAACCGCATCTAAACCCTTAATTTGCGGAGTAGATAACTGCTCAAAAGTGGCACTATCAATCAGTGTTTTTCCTTGCCATACACCGCCATTAGCTAACATTGCGTAGATTGTTGCCAGTGCTTTAGCGGAAGCGACACCATTTGCCGCTGGAATGACAGCCTGTAATGTTTGACGGTTATGATAATCAAGCGCTTGCTTGCCAGTAGGTATCAGCGCCGCCTTATAATTTTTTAGATTAAGCTGACTGGTATTAAAATATAAACTATTAATACGTGCAGTATTTAAGGTAGGTCGTACGCTATCATTATCAGAGCTATCTAGCTTTCCATCAAGGCTGTCATCAAGGCTACTCTGTGTCTCAGCTGCGCGCTTATCATCTAGCATTTTCTGTTGCCAGCAATGGTAACTGGGTAAGCTTGCATAAGTACGTAAGGTTTCTTGAGAGTCCACTTTCAAGGTTGGTTTTTGACGTCTCGACTTTAATTGAGAGCTCGTATCTTCTGACTCTTCAAAATCTTTGGCCAATTTTGCCACCTGATCTACTTTGCTATTTGGCACACCAAAATAGCAGCTGTCAGCAATACCTAGAGGTTCCGTTAGATACTGGCGCAGTGCTTCAGCGAATGATAAATTCGTGACCGCCTCTACCACGCCGCCCAATACCCAGCCATAGACCAATGCACTATAAGCGCTGTCATATTTGGTAGCATCTTCAGGGGAGGTGATGGGCATCGCTGCAATATGGCGTAGCATCGTATCCCAATCGAGTACCGTTTCACTATCGACATCAATGCTTTGAATCGAAAATAAATTAGCCTGATGCGACATGATTTGTCGTAAAGTGATTCGATCTTTGCCGTTTGCAGCGAACTCTGGCCAGTAATGTGCAATAGGTTTGTCATATTCGATCAGCTGTTGCGAAACAAGCACATGAACCAACGTTGCCAACACTCCTTTACCAGTAGAAAAATTAATCGCCAACGTATCAGGCTGCCACAGTATATCAGGCCGCGCCATACCTGTACTGGCTTGTGCTATACACTGGCCTGCCTGATACACTACTACAGCCCCACCAGCGGGTGCGTCATCAAGCTGTAAATCTGTCAGTAATTGCTGTAAGTTTTTCTGAATATCCATATTCGTAGTTGTATTAGGATGTTCTGTATTATGATTCATTATTACCTTGCTCCAGTGATATAAATTATTCTATTTTTAGAATGAGTTGTTCTTAGGCTATATGAAATATTTGAACCAGTATAAATGAATTGTGAACCAATAAAAAAGGCCACCTATTGGTCGCCTTTTTATTATTTATTTCGACAATATTTTGAAAGATTGCTAGCGTCTAAGACAGTACTAACATTCAATACCAAAAACCTGATTAACGCGGTACCAGCAAACGGTTATGAACTTCTTGTTCAAGCTTAGTCAAACCATGACTGCGTCCACGTTCCATCGCTGTATCCATCTTACGTCCACGTAACCATCCTGCCCGCAGCGCAATTGCAGCGCCTACTCTGTTACCCGACCCACAGTGCATCGCGACTTTTTTGCCATGATGTTGACGTAACACATTATCAAACGCCAATATCTTAAGCTGCTTTAGCTCTTTAGCACCGCTGATAGGCAGGTGTTCATAATGCATACCTGCTTGCTCAACTGCTGACGCCTCATCAAAGCTTAACTCGTCATCAGGCTGCAAATTAATAACCAACTCGACGCCCGCTTTTGCTAAAGCAACGACCTTCTCGTCATTTAATGCGCCGCAAACAATAGTATTTGCGTCTGGACGAAAATAAGGCTCAAAGATAGCAGCCAAATCAACGCCATTATCGGCACTAATATGAGTATTAGCGCCGCTATCATTAGCAGCGACCGTATCGCTCGATACCAAGCTACCTGTCTTGTCTGTGTCTATCGCGTTTTCTTCTGAAGGCATGTTTTGTGAAGTCATAGTAATAAATATATACGTTAAATATGGCTGTTAGAGTAGAAATTTTATGATGCTATATACTACTTGCTGTTGCTCTTTAGTGTTACCACACCCGCTAGATGCGGTTTGTTATTTTTGGAGCTATACAGTCCGAACTCGCAGGTATCGTCTATGTTTGTAAGCTGGGCTACTGGCTCAGCAATCAATTCTACTTCAGCTGGCAAGAAGATAGGTAGCTTAAATGAGACGTCAATCGTGTAAGCATCAGGCAAGTCACCCATCAGGGCAAGGCACTTCGCTTTTGACCACATACCGTGTGCAATCGCTTTTGGGAAACCAAACGCACGTGCTGATAGCGGATGTAAATGAATTAAATTAAAGTCACCTGAAACAAAGGCATAACGACGACCGATATCTTCTGGCACTTCAAAAATACTATGAGTACCTTCTTCATTGACTTCTAGCTTAACCACTGCTGGACGCGGTGTACTTTTTTTATCTTTGCTGCTACTAGGCTTTTTGCTACGTGATAAATAAGTCGACGTACCTTCCCAGATAACCTCATCTTCTGATTTTACGATAGTCACAAAGTCAAACTGCTGACCTTGGGCATGATCGCGTAAATTATCAAAAGTGACCGACATTGCTACCGTCTCACGCTCACCGATCGGACGATACTGAGTTACGCTATTGTCGACGTGAACAAGACCTAACATGGCAAATGGAAATGGCTCTTTAACCATCATATTCATCTGCAACGTTTGTGACAATACCGAAAAGTAAGTCGCCGGCACTTTACCATCATCAGCAAAACCGCAAATGTTGCGATAGTCGTCTAGGTTTTCTTGATCGATATGCAAGTCATCTACATAGTAAGTAGATTGTGGTAGTTGGTCTCTACTGACCTTATCAGCATTTCCAATTGGCAATAGGCTTTTAACGATATTGGCGTAAGTGGTGTGCGCCTTTGGCAACGCATCATAATGTTTGTCTGACATAAGTACTTCCTAAGTGTGGCTTGAACAAGTTCTTTAACGTATATAAAGACAATCTACAGTCATTGACTAAAGCCTACTATTAAATCATCTAATAAGCATTAAATTTAATCAACCTCATGAGTATCCTTAACAGCAAAAAATAGTTTGGCTATTGGTTCTTGTGTTTTTACCATAAAAAAGCCACCCTTGGGCAGCTTTATTACACTATATAAGAGATTATTTCGTAAGCATATGTGATACAAACGAGAAATAATAGGTCATATCATACAACTAATTTTTTTATCTGAACCTGACTTCTCACACATGCCTACTCATTAATCAGCATTATGCACCAAGTAAACTTTGACCACAGACACGAACCGTGTTGCCATTTAGACCACCAGACGCAGGTGAGGCAAACCATGCGATAGTCTCAGCCACATCTACTGGCAAGCCGCCTTGGCTCATTGAGTTCATGCGGCGACCAGCTTCACGAATAGCAAATGGAATAGCTTCTGTCATTTGAGTTTCGATGAAACCAGGAGCGACTGCATTGATCGTCATGCCCTTAGCATTGTCTTCTAATTGCTTAGCAGTTGCATTAACCAAACCAATGACACCTGCTTTAGAAGTAGCATAGTTGGTCTGACCCATGTTGCCCGCAATACCTGAAATTGACGACACACATACGATACGTGCGTTTTCTTTTAATACTTCATTATCCAGCAAATAGCGATTCAATCTAGCGATACTACCTAAGTTAATATCGATAACCATGTTCCACTTTTTCTCATCCATCTTAGCCAACGTCTTATCACGAGTCACGCCAGCATTATGAATAATTGAATCTAGGCCGCCACGCTTTTGGGCAGCATCAGCAATTTCTGCACCAGCGTCTTCACTAGTAATATCTACGGTCAAAGCCGAACCGCTGATTTCGCTAGCAACTTTCTGTAGGTCAGCTTGCTGCTGCGGTACGTCAAGACAGATCACATGCGCCCCTTCACGAGCCAATACACGAGCAATAGCTTCACCAATACCGCGACTTGCGCCAGTCACCAGCATAGTCTTACCGCCCAAAGGCTGGTTCCAGTCAACATCAACTGAACTGCCTTTGCTGACACGTACTACTTGTCCTGATACATAAGCTGAACGAGCTGAGGTGAAAAAGCGTAGGGTTGAATCTAGGTTCTGCTCTGCGCCTTCTTCAACATAAACTAGCTGTGCTGTGATACCGCGCTTAAACTCTTTACCCACTGATTTCACAAAACCTTCAAGCGAGCGCTGAGCCATTGCTGCTTCGATATCAGTGATATTCTCTGGCGTACGACCAACCACAACCACACGGCCTGATTTTTCTACGCGGCGTGCAACCGTGTGGAAAAACTCATAAAGTTCGTTTAGCTGTTCAGCATTACTGATATTGCTGGCATCAAACAGTAGTACTTTGAATTGATCGTCGCCGCCCGTGTTGGCTTTTGCTTCTACGCCTGCATCAGCAAGTGCGTCTTTAATGTCATCGCTGCTATTTACATATACTTCAGCATGGACATCTGACAGAATGCGTGCAACAGACTCGCTGACACTTTTGTCATCGCCAGTAGCACGTCCAACCAATACACTACCGCGCACCAAACGCTCACCGCTTTCAAAACGATCAAGCGTCGTTGGCATTGGTAAGCCTAAGTTTTTTGCTACTTTTTTGCCAATAGAAGATTGAACAAAATCACCATAACGGTCTGACATAATATAGTCCTTATAATTAATGATTCGTATAATAATAAAAAATGCAATGAATCTATTATATAGAGACATTGACATCGTAATTATTTAAATTTAGTAAATCGCCTCAAAACTAGCCTAACTATACACTTCCCTTATAAACAAGTCCAAAAACAGACAATGTCTACAACAATCTGTAAACAAGTCAGTATACAAGCCAGTCGCTTTTAGCAGCGTTAGGCGCCACTATAACATGTTAAAATCTGACCTATAAGTTATGGCATACTTAATTATTAATAACAATATATTATCAAAAATACTGCTATGCAATGCTAACATTTCTTACTAGCCAGTCTATTAGAGCGACGCGTTATGGTCATTAATCTACTACTGACCTTATACAAGCGTCACATAGTTTGCTAAAGAGATACATTAAGTGCATAAAAACGCCTTATGAGAAACAGCTGTACTGCATAATAAATGATAATATTTGCTTGTATAAAAGAATTTAATCATTTTTTATTATTACCTCTCAATTTTTTCTACCCATACTTTTTAAGGATAATATTATGAGTAATAAAAACAATCATCCAGATAGCCCTGTTGTTGAAAGTACGGTTGTTAAAGCGACGGATACAAAGTCTGATATGGCAAAAAAAGAAACAGCTGTCGACGAAAAAGTAGAAACTACTGCTGCTAAAAAACCTGCTTCAAATAAAAAAACTAGCGCAACTAAGCCTGCTTCAAACCTGAATCGTGTTGCTATTTTGGGTGGTAACCGCATCCCATTCGCACGTTCAAACGGATCATACGCTGATGTTAGCAACACAGACATGCTAACGGCCGCTTTAGACGGTTTGGTTGAGCGTTATAACCTACAAGGCGAAACAGTAGGCGAAGTGGTATCTGGCGCAGTCATGAAACTTAGCCGTGATATCAACCTTACTCGTGAAGCCGCATTGAATACTGCGCTAAACCCACACACGCCAACGTATGATATCGCACAAGCTTGTGGTACTGGTCTGCAAGCAACATTTGCTTCTGCTAACAAGATTGCACTTGGTCTGATTGATTCAGCAATCACTGGTGGTGTAGATACTACATCTGACGCTCCTATCGCTGTCGGCGATGGCCTGCGCAAAGTACTGATCAAACTCGGTGCAGCAAAGGATAACAAACAACGCCTAAAAGCACTCATGGGTTTAAATCCAAAAGACTTAATCGATTCACCACAAAACGGTGAGCCACGTACTGGTCTATCAATGGGCGATCATCAGGCGATTACTACACTTGAATGGAACATCAGTCGCAAAGATCAAGATGAGCTTGCGTTTAACAGCCATCAAAATCTAGCACGCGCTTATGACGAAGGGTTCTTTGACGACTTGATCACACCATACAAAGGCTTGACTCGTGATAACAACTTGCGTCCAGATACTACATTAGAAAAACTGGGTAAATTAAAACCAGTATTTGGTAAAAAGAATGCCAACCCAACGATGACAGCAGCCAACTCTACGCCGCTTACTGACGGTGCTTCTTGTGTACTATTAGGTACTGATGAGTGGGCAAAAGAGCACGGTCTAAAGCCACTTGCTTATATTGTTCATCAAGAAACCGCAGCGGTAGACTTCATCGGTAAGTCTGGCACCACAGAAGGCTTACTAATGGCGCCAGCTTATGCGGTACCACGCATGCTTGAGCGCGCTGGTCTGACTCTACAAGATTTTGACTTCTATGAGATTCACGAAGCCTTTGCCTCACAAGTACTATCAACCCTAGCTGCTTGGGAAGATGAGAATTTCTGTGAAGAGCGCCTAGGCTTAGATGCACCGCTAGGTTCTATTGATCGTAGCAAGCTAAACGTAAACGGTTCATCACTAGCAGCAGGTCATCCATTTGCGGCAACTGGTGGTCGTATTTTAGCGACTGCTGCTAAATTATTAGATCAAAAAGGTTCAGGCCGTGCACTTATCTCTATCTGCGCAGCCGGTGGTCAAGGTGTAACTTGTATCCTAGAAAAATAATCTGATAGATTACATAACTAGCAATTAATCTTTTTAGACTCTTACGGCACTCTCTAATTACGCATTAGAGGGTGCTTTTTTATGACGCGACTGTGGCGATTTTACATTGATAACTAGTGTTTTGACCGTACTACACGCACTAAAAATACTCAAAAACACAATAATAAAACGTGACCAGTCGATAGCTTGAGAAATAGATATGCTAAAGTAAAGAGAGGTAATAATAAAACAATAACGATATTCATGAGGAGCTTCTATGAGTAAGATCCCGTCAGCCATCGAACCCACACCGTTAACACCGCAAGAACGACAAGAGCTTAGTTCAACTGAACAAACCAGCTTTGTAGCACGTATGGATAAAGAAATATTTAATGATGAATTGCATCGTAAGATGCGAGAAGACCTGATCGATACTTATGATGAAGAACTAGAGAACGAGATAGATGATTATGTACGCGATTTTCGTTTTGATGGACGCGAGATGAGCGAACAAGAAAGATTAAATCGGCGCACCTACTTTCAAGAGTTGGTAAGATTACAGCGCGAGCTTATCAAACTGCAAGACTGGGTAGTTGCACGTGGTGAACGTATCGTTGTGATATTTGAGGGTCGTGACTCTGCTGGTAAAGGCGGCGCTATTAAACGCATCACCCAACGATTAAACCCACGCGTTTGTAGAGTAGCTGCCCTACCTGCTCCCACCGAGCGCGAGCAAACGCAGTGGTACTTTCAACGTTACGTGGCGCACTTGCCAGCAGCAGGCGAAATCGTATTGTTTGACCGTAGCTGGTACAACCGCGGAGGCGTTGAACGAGTTATGGGCTTTTGCACTGACGCGCAATATGAGGAGTTTTTTCAGTCGGTACCAGAATTTGAGCGCATGCTAGTACGCTCAGGGATTCGTTTGGTGAAGTACTGGTTTTCTATTACTGATGATGAGCAACATTCGCGCTTTATGAGCCGTATTCACGATCCATTAAAACAGTGGAAGCTCTCACCGATGGACTTACAATCGCGGCGACGCTGGGAAGATTATACCAAGGCGAAAGAAACCATGTTTGAGCGTACCCATATACCTGAGGCACCATGGTGGGTCGTTGAAGGCAATAATAAAAAGCGGGCGCGACTAAATTGTATCGCTCACCTACTTGACCAAATCCCTTTTAAAGAAGTCCCTCGCGATGAAGTTGAACTGCCAGAGCGTAAACGCGACGATGAGTACTATCGCGAACCTATCCCCGATGATATGTATGTACCACCTCGCTATTAAAATACTAGCGCCTATTATTATAAAAAATTAAGTAAACTAGATCTAAAAAGCAGCCTTACTAATTAATAAGGCTGCTTTTTTATGTCTACAAATTAAAAACCACAATCAAAGTCATTAAAGATACAGGTGTGGTTTCTAGATACTACCTAGATATTACATAGTATAAGTCGATTGCAAGCTATCAATTTTCCCAGCTAATAAGCGCTCGACTTCACTCTTAATTCTCTGACCAGAAACATCACTACCAATTTGCACAGCAAACCCTGCAGGTCGACTGCCTTGAGTCTTAGAGTTAACCCAAACAACCTTGCCATTCATTGGTAGACGTTCACTAGAGTTGGGTAGCGTGATAGCAATAAACACTTCATTACCCAACTGCTGAGGTTTATCAGACGGTACAAATAAAGCACCATTACTGACGAATGACAAATAGCTGGCATACAATATTTCGATAGTTTCATAATGACAGGTTAAAATCCCGCCACGTCCTGGCATTGCCATAGTCAGCTTCCTTTATCAACTGGGTCTAATGTATTTGTATAAATAACTGATAGCATATAGATAAAAATTATGGCAGATTTTCGAACACTAATTAAGCGTTAAAGCACGGCTCTATAAGCTTGCTAACTCTTGCATTAGCTTATCATAGGCAAATTTTTCTTGCACATTTTGTTGCAATGCGATTTTGGTCTGCTGTACGCTATTGGCGAATGCCACTAACCCGCCATCAGTAGGTTGATAAGCAGCCAATATCGTCGATAGACTGACATCCTTTTGTAGCTCACTGAGCCCCAAACAGACACGGCGTATATCAAGGAGCATCAGCTCAGACAGTTGTATAAATTCTTTGATATCGAGCTGTCCCTGCCAGTAATCACTTGCCGCCACACCACTACGTTTACCACTACGTAGTGCCTGCCACGTGGTCAACCATAGGCTGCGCTTGCTATACCATGGTGCTTGCGCTAAGGCTATAGCAGCTAACGGCACACCATTGGCCAATTGTAGTAACTGCTTAATTTCAGCGGTGCCAACGGCTTCACGATTAATTGTATGACCTAACGTCTGCGTCACATAGTCAATAGCAACAGTTGGCTCAATTGTCTGTAATGGCAATTGTTGTACACGACTTTTAATGGTTGGTAGTAGCTGAGCAGGCGTATCACTAATCAAAAACAGATGCACCTGTGCTTGCGGCTCTTCTAATGTCTTGAGCAGTGCATTAGCAGCAGCTATCGTCATTTGCTCAGCGTGATCTAACACACAGATACGTACCCCATTCCCGCCTTGATAAATAAAAGGCTGCAAGGCACGAATATCATCTATTTTGATTTTAGAAGCACTATTACTAGTGGTCTTGGCACTTTTTTTATCTTTTGCGCTACTTGATTTGTTTTGAGACGTATCGCTATCCGCACTGGTCGGCATACTAACGAGTGGCAATACTTGCAAGCTCGGATGAGTTCCCGATTTAAGCCACTGACAGCTCTCACACACTCCGCAAGCACCTAGCGGATGTGCGCCACGCTCACGGCATAATAACCAAGCGACTAATCTCCATACAAAAGCGCGTTTGCCCATACCTTGCATACCAGCCGCGAGCAATGCATGCGGCAAAGACTGCTGCTTAAGTACTCGCTCGGTCAACTGCAACCACAATACTTTTTGCCATGGCAATAGTGGCGCAAAATACATACGGTCTGTGTTATCTAGTGCGTCCATATTTCCTGTCAGATTATTCATGGTTATGGCTTTATCACATTGATTAGGTATTTCAGGTATATCCACGACAACGATACTTTAGCATTGTAGGAAACTTAGAATCGTACGCAACTTTGCTCAGATTGTTACTTATTAGGATTTTGAAAGTTATCTAAGCTCATCGCGTTTAGACGGTCTAAATCTTCTTGTGTGTCGACACCAGTTGGTAACTGACAGGCAGCTTCTGCGATAGCGATATGCTGACCATTTTCTAAAACACGTAACTGCTCTAGGCTCTCGAGTATCTCAAGTGGCGTTTGTGGCCAGTTTACGAACTGCTGCAACAGACTGACACGATAAGCGTATAAACCCAAATGACGATAGGCGCTCTTTGGTGATTGCATCTGATTATTATCAGCCAATACCACATCGCGATCACAAGGAATTGGAGCGCGGCTGAAATACAGTGCACGCTGTAAGTTGTCAGCATATTGATTGACCACTTTTACTACCGATGGTCGCTGGAACGTATCATAATCATTGATAGGCTCACACAGTGTGGCCATCACGCTACCCTCATCCGCTACCAAAAGCGCCTGTACTTGCTCCAAAAGCAATGGCGGTACTAGGGGCTCATCACCTTGCATATTCACCACGATATCATGGTCAGCCCAGCCTTTAATAGCTGCTACTTCTGACAGGCGATCTGTACCTGAAACATGCTCGCTACTGGTCATAACGACATCAAAGCCTGCATCAGTACAAACTTTTGCAATTTGCTCATCATCGGTCGCTATACACATATCATCAGCAAAACTTGCGGTTTGTGCTTTCTCTGCTACCCAAAGTATCATCGGCTTGCCATGAATATTTAGCAATGGCTTACCAGGTAGTCGTGTACTCTTAAAACGTGCAGGAATCACGATATGAGTTTTGGCAGGTGTGGTAGCAAACGACATGGTATGTTCCTATCAAAATTATAAGGCGATTTAAAATATTAGCGGTTATCTATATTAGAGCTGACATATTCACATCATGGTCGATACAAATCCCTAACGCCTTTAATTGCTCATCTAGATTATTGTAACTATTCTCAGATAATACAGCCGTTACCGGTAATACCCATAGTCTACTGATAAGTTCTACATACTGTTCACTGAGTACTTGTGTCGCTGTATAGTCTGCCAATAATGCTCTAATTTTCACCGCGTCTTTACTGGTCACGATGATAGGATGATCACCATATTGCAAAAGCTCAGCTAAACTAAAATCATAATGGTCAGGGTATGGATGCCCTATTACCTCAAAACCAATAGATTCCAAGGTATCAAAAAACCGCTGCGGATAACCGATACCACTAACGGCATGGACGCGGCTATTATTAGCAGGTTTAATATTATTTGATTGAGTATCGTTCGATGTAGGGGTCCATAAACGTTGTAACTCATCAGCTTGTAAGTGCATGGTCAAACGATCAGCAGACTGTATCTTACTACCACTTCTAGAAGTCCGAGTTAAGTCTGTATCTGGTTTTTCATGATAAATAACATTTGCACCCTCTAATCGTGACAGTGGCTCACGTAAAAAACCTGTTGGTAGTAGTTGTTCATTACCAAACCCACGGGCGGCATCTATTACAATCCATTCGATATCCCGCTCAAGTGCATAGTGCTGCAAACCATCATCCGCGATGATCAGTTGCAAATCAGGCTCTGTATGTAACAGAGTAGCAATTGCTTGCTGGCGATTGGGGCACACTGCCATAGCTGCTCCTGTCATATGAGCTATCAAGCACGGCTCATCTCCTACTACATGGGGTAAACTGGTGGTACTAACCAATGCAGGCATTTGACTCGTATCACCACCATACCCGCGACTGATTACCCCTACCTTTACGCCATTTTTTTGTAGATAAGTAACCAGAGCAATAATCAGCGGCGTCTTACCGCTGCCGCCCACACTGATATTACCAATAACCATCACAGGAATAGGTGCTCGATAGCTCGATAACAGGTTGGTTTTATAAACTTGACGACGCAGCATAGTGATGAAACCGTACAACCAACTGATAGGCAACAACAACCACAACCAAACAGCTTGACGTTGCCATGCGCGTGTGATTGTCGTCTCAATACTCATTAATCAATATCGCTTATCTTATTGGTTCATCGCTGCGTAAAAATTGGCTGAAAACTTCTAAACTGACTACTCAAAATCTCTAGCATACATTTGCGCATAGTGACCTTGCAGCTGCATTAGCTCATCATGCGTTCCCAACTCAACAATCTGTCCGCCATCCATCACAGCAATACGGTCAGCTGATTCGATAGTTGTCAATCGATGGGCAATAACCAATGTGGTACGGTCTTTCATCACATTATCGAGCGCTTGCTGAATATAGTACTCTGATTCATTATCAAGCGCACTGGTAGCCTCATCTAAAATGAGAATCGGTGCATCTTTTAGTAGCGCACGAGCAATAGATAGTCGCTGTCGCTGACCGCCCGATAGTTGTAATCCTTCAGCACCAATTTCACTCTGATAGCCGTTTGGCATTTTCATAATAAAATCATGAGCGAAGGCATCTTTTGCGGCTTGCTCCACCTCAGCTTGAGTCTTGTCAGCTAAACCGCCGTAAGCAATATTATTAAATACAGTGGTGTTAAACAGTACGACTTGCTGGTTCACCATCGCAATCTGGGCACGTAGACTCTTTAACTTAATATCTTCAATCGGCATACCATCTAACGTGATTTGTCCTGAAGACGTCTCTAAAGTACGTGTTAATAAATTGACTAATGACGATTTTCCTGCGCCACTTCGCCCCACCAGTGCAACTGTCTCGCCTGCTTTAATATTCAAGGTAAAATCACGTAGAGCAACTGTAGAGTCTGGATATACCAAGCTAATATTATCTAACGACATTTGCCCTGATAATGCTTTACTAATCGTACCTGTATCTTCCTCTTCTGGCTCATCAAGTAGCGCAAAAATTGACTCGCCAGCAGCCAGACCTTTTTGCAGCTTCTGATTGATATCAGTCAGTGAACGTACTGGCTTACTCAATAAACCTGCTGCTGCAATATAAGAGATAAACTCACCTGCTGAAATATCATTTATCACTGCAGGTCTCAGTGCAAGCCAGATGACTACCGCCATCGCCATCGCCATTAATAGCTGTACGGCTGGGGTATTAATACTATTAGTAACAACTACCTTCATACCTTGGCGTAGGTTTTTCTTCGATGTTTTATCAAAACGTGCTGACTCGTATGATTGTCCACCGTAGTTTTTAACTACTTGATAGCCACCGATGACTTCATTGGTGATATGACTGACACTACCCATCGTCTCTTGAATATCTTTAGAAAGCTTAAGATAGCGCTTTGACGCAATGCGAATCAACCATAGTATCGGAGGCAATACAACAAATAGAATAAGCGTTAGCCGCCAATTGCTATAAAACAAAAAACCAACCAATGCAACAACGGTCAAGCCATCACGTAGCAAGGTTTTCATTGAGTCGGTGCTGGCAGCTGTGACCTGCTCAACATCAAATATCAATTTTGATGAAATCGTACCTGCTGGATTGGCCAAATAAAATGAGCTCGGTAAGCGCAGTAATTTGTTAAAAACTTCTACACGTAGCTCATAGACCAAATTGCGTGAGACCAATGCAGAATAGTAGTTACCCAAAAAGCTACCGACCCCGCGCACAAAGAATAGCAATATAATCAGTAGCGGAAACAGAGCTTGTTTGCTTTGATCATTCTGATTGATAGCATCTGTAATATATTGCAGAAGCTTGGCAGTCCAAATCTCTGTCCCTGCATTAATCGCAAAACCTAAAGCGGTCAATAGTAGCGCCCACCAATAAGGTTTCAAATACCTTAATAATCGTAGTAAGGTTTTACTCTTAGGCGTAACGGGCGGTACTGCTGACGCACTTTTAGCAGAAGATTTTTTAGAGTCAGGTAAATAAGCTTGGCTCATAAAAGCCTCAATTTGGGTATCATGGTATGAATGGACTGTATGTCACACAGTTTTATGGTGGTGAGACTGTATATTTTACTGCGGTAAAGTTTGGCCAAGTGGTACCACTGTACTGATGTTTAGGTTTAAAAATCCGAGCTTTCCGGCGATATCCATCACTCGTACCACAGACTGATGGGTCGCGTTGGCATCCGCTGCAATAACAAATAACATATCGCGATTGCTGCCCGCCTCTTGCTGCAACATACTGGTTAGTTCAGCCTCATTACTACTAGCAAGTGTAATACCATTGACCAAATAACTGCCATCCTCTTGCACAGCTACTTCGATACTATTGTTTTGTTCTGTCAGTGCGACACCTTCCGCTTCAGGAAGGATAATATTTAAACGACTAAAATGATTGAATGAGGTAGCAAGTAATAAAAATACAATCAAAAACAGTAAACAATCAATCATCGGTGTTAGATTAATTTCAAGCGGTTCAACCGTTGGTTTTCTAAAACGCATATCAATCTCTTTAATTCAGCTACCATTTATAGGCTCAAGACTTCTATCTTTAAAACCGCATTTACTATACTGCCGCTATTCTAGTCTTATCCGAATCCAACCCACCGAATGAACGTTCTTGCACAATACTATCTTCTATTGATATACGGCTAGAAGATGTAGATGGCTGCGTACTAGCAAGTAACTGATAATCGTACAATTCTTGGATCATAAGCCCTGCTTGAGTCTCAAACTGAGCATTAATATCAATAATACGGCGCTGAAAATAACGATAAGCAACCAACGCAGGGATAGCAACAATCATACCAGCAGCTGTGGTAATTAAGGCTTGTGACACACCAGCGGCCAGCATCGTTGGATCCTGCATTGCTCCATCGGTAATCGCCAGGAATGAAGAAATAATACCTAATACCGTACCTAATAAGCCAAGTAACGGAGCAATCGCACCGATAGTACCTAGCATATTGATATTCTTTTCTAGCTGATGAACTTGTACACTGGCACGATTTTGCATGTGCATCGTCATCGACTCTAGCCCATATTCACGATAGAGCAAACCCGTTGCCAAGATATCACCAAGCGCAGTCTTTTCTTTTACATTCATTAACTGCGTGCGGCCAATATCACCATTTTCACGTAAACGAGTTATTAGCTGTTCGCGCAACCTGTTAGGAGCGACTTTGTTAAATTGTAGCGTATGACTACGCTCGATAATGATGACTAATGCCAATATAGAACAGACAACGATAGGTGTCATCAGCCAGCCACCTGCTTTTACCAACTCCCACATACTCACTATCTTCCATATTTTTGCAAAAACAATCACTACAAATTAGTTACTACAGTGGCGATTTATCATCTGAATAGCTACAACTAACTCACTAACGTTATTAAGCCTGAGCTTCTATGTGTTTAATCAAAGCCGCTAGCTGATCTTGATTGTGGAAAAATATCTCAACACTACCTTGACCATCTTTTTTATGTTTTAGTTTAACTTCCGCACCAAGCATGTCTGTCAATCTTTGGGTCAAGCGCTCGGCATCACGAGACTGCGCTTGTTCAGCACGGTTGATTTTGGGCGCTGGCTGTAAGATTGACTTAACCAATTTCTCAGCTTCTCGCACGGTCATACCGCCATCGATAATCTTTTGCGCGATGATAGGTTGTTGTTCAGACGATAGTGCCAAAAGCGTACGAGCATGACCCATATCTAGCGCACTATTGGCCAAATGGTCTTTCACTGTATCATGCAGCTGATTCAAGCGAAGCAAATTTGATACCGTTGTACGCGCCTTGCCAACGACTTCGGCAATCATAGCATGACTCATACCAAACTCTGTATGAAAACGCTGCAATGCTGCTGCCTGCTCAATCACTGACAAGTCTTCGCGCTGAATATTTTCAATCAACGCCAATGCAATTGCTAGTTCGTCAGATAAGGCACGCTCAATCGCAGGGATAACCGCTTTTCCTGCCATTTTTGCTGCACGCCAGCGGCGTTCACCAGCAATAATTTCGTGAGTGACAAATGCTTCACTTTTGTCTTCGTTTGCCAGCAGTGGACGAATAACGATAGGCTGCATTACGCCATGCTGCTCGATAGAAGACGCTAACTCTGCAAGTGCCGTTTCGCTCATATCCCTGCGAGGTTGATATTTACCCGCTTGCAACAGTGTCACATCGATCTGTACAAGGCTAATCTGGTCTTCGGTAGCGCTCGTATCTGTACTATTGCCACGTGATTTATTGAGCGTCGCCTTGCTAGTAGCGCGAGATGAACGTGGCGCGCGAGCGCTATTTTCACTAGCAGCATCGTTATCAGAAGTCTTCGTTGTCGGTTTTTTACTGGCTTTTGTCGGAGAGATATCAAGCGCTGTATTTGTGGACACAGTATCTACAGGCACATTATTATCTGGCGCAGCATTTTCACGCGCCACCATATCATCTTGCAAAGCGGAGGCGGTAATTTGCTTTTCTTTTTTGATTGACCCTAATAAGGCATCTAAGCCCCGATTAGCAGCCAACCCTCTTTTCTTCGCCATGATTACCTATCCTCTAACGCTAAAATAAAAGCCAATTGATTACTTATACGGCTTACTAAATACAATATTAAGTGCTCTATATTTATACTGTTCATTCACTGTCGTGACCAGTGACGCTTTTTATCTAAAAATCCTTTGTGAGAGGTTTTGGATAAAAGCTAGCTACTTTGCTTCATCACTTCAGCAGCCAGCTTTTGATACGCGCGTGCACCTTTTGACCACCTCTCATACGCAATAACTGGCAAGCCATGCGCAGGTGCTTCTGCTAAACGAATGTTTCTTGGAATATGGGTCTTATACATGATATCGCCAAAATGTGCTTCTAGCTCAGCAGACACATCACGGGCAAGCGTGTTACGCGCATCAAATAGCGTTCTAACCACACCGCGAATATATAGTTTAGAATTTAATTCTGTTAGACGTTCAATCGTTTGTGATAAGTCAGCTAGCCCTTCTAGTGCATAGTACTCACACTGCATAGGGATGATCACACTATCCGTAGCAACCAACGCATTAATCGTCAGTAGATTCAAACTAGGCGCACAATCGATAACCACATAATCGTATGGCTGTTTTTGCGTAGAGACCTGATCGTTCACTAGTTCAGCCATCGCAGTTTTAAATAGCTCATGACTGTCCATCTTGCTCATCAATGTAATATCCATACCAGCCAAATCGCGATTGGCACCGATAACATCAAATCCTGCGGGACTAGTAACAATTACTTCAGACAACGCAACACCATCAAGCAAAACGTCCGCTATGGTAAGTTCTAGCTCGTTTTTGTCAACACCTGTACCACTGGTCGCATTACCTTGTGGGTCTAAGTCAATCAGCAGTACGTGCTTGCGTTTAGCAGCCAAGCTGGCGGTCAAATTTACTGCCGTTGTGGTTTTACCCACACCGCCTTTTTGATTCGCAATTGCTATGATTTCCATACACTCACTCAATTTTATTAGGGACTATTACTTTTGACTCGGTTGGTACGATTATTTTTATTTAATCTTGTACAGCTGCACTCACTCAGCATTTAAAAACAAGCAGGTTATGGTCTAAAATGCTCAGTTTGCAGTCGAGCATTTTAAATGCTTTTAAATACTATGTCATTTAGATACAGACGTAAACTGTGTTTCACAAAAAACAGCGACTGTTTCATGACTGCGAAGTATTCATGGCTTAACTATCTTTAGCAGACATTTCGATTAAGTGACGGCTGTCATGCAAACGTGGCACCGTCAGTTTAATGGTTTTGAGATGCCAATCGCTATCAAGTGCTTGCAGCTCTTCTTCACTCGGCGCTTTGCCTTTCATCGCACATAAGAAACCACTATCTACTAATCTTGGCTGCGCTACTTCTACAAAATCTATCAAACTGGCAAACGCTCTTGAAGTAACTACATCATAGCTTGCTTCATGCGCTTCAATACGCGACGCGATTGGCTGCATATTACTCAGGCCAAGCTCGCTACTGATTTGCTTAATAAAGCGAATTTTCTTCTGATTACTATCAAGCGCAGTACACTGGCGCTCAGGCTGGCAAATAGCAATAATAACTGCTGGCAACCCTGCTCCTGTGCCAATATCTAACAACGATCCAGCGGGTAAATGCGTTATAATAGACAGACAATCTATCACATGCTTGATCAGCGCTTCTTCTGGATCAGTGATGGCGGTCAGATTATACGCCTTATTCCATAATAAAAGCTGGTCTAAGTACAATAATAACGTGCGCTGCTGTGTTTCACTTAACGGTAGACTTAGCTCATTTATCGCTTGCGCTAAGATGTTAGCTAGCTTTGGCAATTGTGAACCAAGCTTTACGAAACCAGTCGGATCAATATTGATATTACCCATGCTAACAGACGATGAAGAGTTTTTAGCGGAAGCTGACATACAACGAGTTATCCAGTTTTGACTTGTGAACCGTTTATTTTATCATGCAGTCTGCCCATTGAATAGTTGCAGATTGCGCCAATGTGGGACATCTTATACTATCTACGCTTATTATGAGGCGTTATTCTGCTCTGATTACATCCCGTTCGCTGATTAAGTCATTTGTTTTTTACCAGTTTTACTCAATCATTTTTCTAAAAATGATACAAAACTGCGCTTAATGACTTCGCTAATAGATGGTTATATCTTGTAAGATGTCATGATTGATTATAAAAAATTCAGAATACGTATGACCATAAAGAACCGACCATCTCTTATATTCCTTTAATACTTTTTAACATGATTTTTCAAACGCCTATGACAGAACAACCCTATACACCTCTATCGCAAGTATCAAAAGACGCTAACAATATGGCACTCCCAACTACCGACTCAAAAAACACTAAGCAAACAGCACCTAATACGCCAAACCCTATCTTCAAAGAAGTTCAGCAAAATTGTCGCATTTCAGCTGAACAATTAAAGCGCTATAGCGACCCTGATGAGTTGCCTACAGACACACGTACTGCACCTGACTTAGATGTTAGCTTCGGTCAACAACGTGCGCTTAAAGCATTACATACAGCGCTGGATATTAAAGCCAGTGGCTATCATGTGTTTGCCGCTGGTGAAAACGGTTTGGGCAAGCGGACTGTCATTAGTCGTCTGTTAGCGCGTATTGCCGCCGATGCCCCGACGCCAGATGATTGGGTATACGTGCATAATTTCACTGATCCACGCACACCATTGGCGCTGCGTCTACCAGCTGGTCAAGCCTCGCTATTACAGCAGCAAGTTAATAATTTATGGCAGCAAGCAAAAAAGCGTTTAAGCCAACGCTTTCGTAGCGATCAATACCAAAGCAAAATCGAAACCATCAAAAACAGTACTCATCAAAAAGAAAGTCACGCCTATGACGCGCTTAATGCTGAAGGTAAACAGTATGACCTAGCATTAACGTTTCGCTCATTTGATAATAAGGCCGTATTTGTTCACCCTAGTCAGCTGCCTACAGAAAGCAATAGCGATGATAATAAGCAAATAAAAATACCTAGCAATCGTAAAGATTCAGAAAAGCTCGATGGTAGCGAAAAAGCCAACATTTTGAGCGATGAAAATAATAAGAGTAAGGAAAATAAAGATTCTACATATGGTAATAATGAATATGAAGCTGAGCTGAATAACTTTGTACAAAAGAACCATATGCAAAAGCGCCTGAGTCAATTGACCATCGCTTTAGAGCAACTAGAAGACGAGGCCAACGATGAGATAGAGTCACTACATCGTAGTATTGCGCAGCGTGCTCTACAGCCGTTATTTACCCCTATTTATGAGCAATTTGCGACTCATCCACTTGTCGTAGAATATCTTAAGGCTGTATTCGATGATATGGTCACTCACGTAGAGCGTATCGTCAATGGCGATGATGAAGAGTTTGTGACGGCAGTATTGGCTACGACACCTAGTCGTTATGCTGTCAATGTTATCGTCAGTCATGCACCTGACAGTGGTGCGCCCGTGGTCTTTGAGGATTTGCCTACCCATCTCAATTTGCTAGGTCATGTCGAGCAAATCACCCAATTAGGCACAGTAACTACTGACGTGAGTATGATTCGTGCAGGTGCTCTACACCGCGCCAATGGCGGCTATTTATTGTTAGAAGCCAGCCACGTACTTGAACACCCTTATGCATGGCAAGGCTTAAAGCGCGCATTACAATCACGAAAAATCAAACTATCAAGCCTTGAGCAAATGCTGACGCTAACTGGTAGCTTATCTCTCTCACCAGCGCCTATTGATTTAGATATCAAGGTTATCCTGTTAGGGGAAGCAGATTTATATTATGAGCTGCTAGAGCTTGAGCCTGAATTTGATGCAGTATTCAAAGTCCGTGCTGACTTTCATGACGATGTACCTCGCACCACTGAGCATGAATTGGCACTAGTCGCAAAAATGGCCGATATCATCGACTATGCCGACCTACATCCGTTTGATAGCAGTGCGCAAGCCACGCTACTTGAGCATTTAAGCCTGCAAGCTGAAGAACAAGATCGCTTGAGTCTACACAGTGATTTACTGATCAAGCTATTGCATGAATCAAATCGTCACGCTCATTTAAATAATGAGACTATGGTGACGGCAGATCATGTCACTCAAGCAATCGATGACATGGATGAGCGTTCAGGTTATTTGCGTGACCTATACTGGGATGAGCTTAAAAATGGCCAGCAGCTGATTCAAACACAGGGCGATGCTATCGGACAAGTCAATGCTTTGACCGTGGTTAGTTATGCCGATAGCGAGTTTGGCATGCCAGCACGGCTTACTGCGGTCATTCAGCCCAATATTGGCACAGGTGAAATTCTTGATATTGAGCGTGATGTAGACCTGGGCGGTAGCTTACACGCTAAAGGCATGCTAATTATGACCAGCTATTTGCGAGCGTTGTTCAGTCAACACCATGCGCTGAACTTTAGTGCTTCACTCGCATTCGAGCAAAGCTACGCGCAAATCGATGGTGATAGCGCCACTGTTAGCGAAGGCTGTGCGTTACTATCTGCGCTAGCAAACGTCCCAATCAATCAGTCTCTCGCGATTACTGGATCTATGAACCAGTTAGGCGAAGTACAGGCAGTTGGCGGCATCAATGCTAAAATCGCAGGTTTCTTCGACGCTTGCCGCGAGCAAGAGCTAACAGGTGAGCAAGGCGTTGTCATACCGATGGCCAATGTTAAACAACTAATGCTACGTGACGACATTATCGATGCGGTAAATAGAGGCAAATTTCATATCTATGGTGTCTATACTCTAAGTGAGGCCCTAACGCTGATGACTGGCTTACCGATCGACACCATGAATAAAAAAGGCCGTTATCGTAAAAATACTTTATTCGGCAAAGTATTAGACCGTCTGATGCTATGGGATGAAAACCAAGAAAGCAGTGATGGTATCGATGATGAGAATACCAAAAAGAAAGCGAAGAAAAAGCATAAAGAAAAACGTCAAAAGAAAGAAGGTAAGAGAATAAAAGAAAAGCGTAAAGGTGAGAAAAATAATGATAAAGACAGCGAGGAAAGCAGCAAGAAAAGCGATGCTGTGCCTATTGATGACAGCCTAAACGATAGTGAGACAAGTGCTATCGATAGTAATGACCATTAACGTTTAAACGGTACGACCGATACGCACGTATATTGCTGTTCGACTAGAACCATTACTATATCTCTGACTAGATCGAACAGCAACCATCAAATAAATATATGCATGTATGAACGTCGCTAGACGCTACGCTGCTTTTCTGCGATGATTAACGGTTCCTGATCGAACAATATCGTGCCAAAAACCGAATTGTAACTTCATAAAGGGTATCTCTTAATGACTGTACATCTTACTGATGCTAACAATATCCAAGCTCAGTCCAACCCTAGCGAGCAGGCAGGTGCGCTTGTAGCTGTAGACACTGATACCTCAAAAGAGGCCAATGTCAGTGATAATCGACACGGTGCGGCAACGACTGCACGGCAATGGCAGGTACTATCACAACTACAGCGCAATCGCTGGGTAGGCACCACGCATATTTATGAGCAGCTGATGATGGCTGGCTTCGATATCAGCCTACGTACTGTCCAACGTGATTTGAATGCACTCGCCAAACGCTTCCCTATCGAAAAAAACAATGCCAATCCTCAAGGTTGGCGCTGGAAAGAAGATGCACCATTACAAAGTTTGCCGCATATGAACTTATCACAAGCGGTCGCTTTTAACATGGTTGAGGCCAATCTGACCCAGTTACTGCCACCTGTCATCTTAGATGAATTGTTTCCTTGGTTTGATTTAGCACGGCGACAGCTCAAAAACAGCAAAGTAACTCACTCTTGGATAGACAGAGTTCGGATTGAACCTGCTACACAGCCACTTATCGCACCAGATATAGATTTGGATAGTAAAGACAATATTTACCACGCGCTATTTTATCAGCTGCAGATTCATGCTTGTTATACTCGTAGCAACAAATTACAAGCCAGTGAATACATCCTAAATCCAATCGCCATTATTCAGCGCGGCGTGATTATCTATTTACTGGCAACCCGTACTGATGACCCAGAAGCCACCATTCGCACCTTTGCCTTACATCGTTTTGATAGTGTTGATATTCTTGAGACCGCTGCAAAAACGCCAGAAAACTTTCAACTAGATACCTACTTAGATGAAGGCAGTATGGGCTTTAGTCATCCACTGTTTGGCGAGTTGGACGAGCGTGGCAAGAATACCGCTGTCGAACTGAGATTTACTAGGCAAGCAGGTAAGAGTCTGACCGAAAGTAAGCTTAATGACGATCAAACCGTGACACTTAATGAAGATAACACCCTTACTGTAAAAGCCACTGTTAACTTGACCTCACAGCTGGTCTGGTGGCTACGTGGATTTGGTAGTGGCTTATTAGATGCTAAGCCCGAGCTACTCTATCAAGCAGTGCTAGATAAATCTTCGACAGTAAGCAGCAAGTGATGTTACTAATATGAGATAGGCTTACATTAGCCATACTCATGTGAGTAGTCAATAATTTATGTAACGGTTAAAAATTAAGAATAAATAAGGAAAGTTATGTCGACCACTGCCACAACACCGCTGCTGTCAGATAGTTTACGAGGACTGGGACTAGACGCGGGAACTTTGTTTTTTGCGCTCAATTATGAATTTACCAAAATTGAACCCAAAGGTCTGTTTAAACGCTTCAAGAAGAATCAAAGTGCAATGGATATTGATTTGGCGTGCGTGCTATATGATGATAACTGCGTCATCAATGACATCGTTTGGTTTAAGCAATTGCGGGATAAAGCTGAGTCGGTCAAGCATCAAGGAGACAGCTTAAATGGTAAAGATCGCGGTGAACAAGCTATGTATCTTGCCCCACTTGATCAAGAGCAAATCAGATTAGAGCTTGAGAAAATACCCGCTCATATCAATCATATTGGCTTAATGGCCAACTCATATCATGGTCATTCGTTCTCTAGGGTTAAAAAAGGCGAAATTCATCTGAGTGACGATGAAGGAAATCGTTGTTTTGAGGTGAACCTAAAGCAGCTCCCACGCGACTGCACCACGCTATGGGTAGCGCACTTGCGTCGATCTGTTGATGACTGGCATTTGACATTGCAGAACTTACCTCTGTCTGCGGAAGAACTAGCAGGTGCAGCACAAGAAGTGGCTCATGAGTTAGCGCGTGCATTGCCTATCCCTCAGGGAATATAAAGTTCGCTAGTAACCGCACTTGAAAAAGGTCTTGTACCATGCAAATACAAGACCTCTTTTTGTGGTTGAAACGTTCACGTAATTAACTGCTAAAAACCTATCCGCTCTAAATTACCTGACTCTTACCTATAAAACTTCACCACAATTTGGACAGAACTTCTTTTTACGCGTCTCAACTTCTTTTTCACGCCGCTCAAGCTCTTGCTCTCGAAGTACCTGTAGGACGATATTTTGTGCCTGTTCCTTATCTAACCCAAGCTCTCGACGAATTTTATCGATCATCATCTGATTCTGTACCAGATCAAAGTCACTATCAATCAATTGCTCCCGAAAATGCTGTTCAAGCTCCTCACGCCGCTGAGCCAACTCATTCGCCAATCCCGTCGCTAGAATACCAGCCGGTAGTGCGGCGAGACCCACACCCAGTATCGTAATGATAGCACCCAATATTTTACCAGCATTCGTAATTGGCGTAACATCTCCATAGCCTACGGTTGTTAGTGTCACCACAGCCCACCACATCGCTTTAGGTATGGACTCAAACTCATCTGGCTGTGCGTGATTCTCCACTAGATAAATACCGCTAGAGGCGGTCACAATCATAATAATAAGAATAAAGATAACGGCCTGAAATGAGCCTCGCTCCTTGCTAATTACGACTAGCAAGATACGCATTGACGCAAAATAACGGGTTAATTTCAGGATTCGAAATAAGCGTAAAATACGCAAGAAACGCAAATCAATATTGACAAAGAAATTCAAAAAGGCTGGCACGATAGCCACTAAATCAATCAATGCTGATGGACTTCTGAGCCAATCCCAACGCTGTTTCCACGTTGTATTATCGGGCTTAGCTTCAGCCACACTCCATAGGCGCAGTAAATACTCAATAGAAAAGACAACGATGGAGAAATTTTCGAATAGTGTGAAGTAGTTTTGGTAAGGGTAATACCACTGATCGACAGACTCCGCTATTACAGCGGCTACATTAGTCATGATCAAAAATATGAGAAAATAATCGACGTAACGGCTAAATAATGTGTCATGTTCTTCATTTTGTAAAATATCATAAACAAAATGACGCAAGCGCCGTATAGATTGGAATAACATGCCAGCCCTATGCGGTGAAATACCGATTTAATATTAGTAGAATAAAACAACGGTCAAACAATAAAAATCAAACTTTCATCACAGAACATAGGATATATTTGCAGCAATCATTCGTGATTTTTATCAAAAGCGCCTTATTTCAGTACTGACTTGTCTATTACCGGCCAGGACTATCAGCTATGAAAGATACAGGTAATAAATATAGACCGATACCAGCAGTATAAACACAATGAGCAGGATAAAGAACCTTAAGAACTGTTCATCAGTACGAAGCTGCTGGCTAATATCTTGCGCAGGTATCAAAAATAAATCACATTCAGGGCAACAACCATCTGACTGATTCAGTATTTTCATAGTACACGCATTCTTACAGCGTAGAGGTGAGTTACTGCAATAGCCAAGCATAATATATTGCACCTCTTATTGAATCATAAATAAGAGATACCGACTCACGTCAATGACCCTTACTTAAGAAGCAGCTTTTGTTGTGTTCAATTATAGACTGTAGACAACTGAATTACATGTAAATGTAATTTATTGCAGAAATATTGCTAATTTATGCTTAAAACCTTACCAGTAATAATGATTTTCGTACTATAATAGAGAGCAAGTGTTACAGGTTAGATACTAATCATGACATTGTGTATCAGTAGCTAATGCCATCCCTCATTAGAGAACTGCTGATAATTTTTATTACGTTAAGGAATTAAATGATGAAACTACAATCCCTAGTTTTAGCAACTGCTGCTGCACTTACAATGACAACTGCTTTTGCTGTCCCTGCTGGTACTTGGTCTGTTGCTGCTGGCGCACACATGGTTGATCCAAAAAGTGATAATGGTCAATTAGCTAACGATACTTTATCTGTAAAAGTTGACGACGACATCCGTGCAACTATCAGCGGTGAGTATTTTATCGCTAACAACGTTGGTGTCGAATTACTAGCTGCTATTCCGTTTCATCATGACATTACCCTAACAGATAATACTGGTAACGAAATTGATGCAGAAACGCAGCATCTACCACCTACTCTATCTGTGCAGTATCACTTCGATGGCTATGACTTACCTATGAATGTGAAGCCTTTTGTTGGTGTTGGTGTGAACTACACAACTTTCTTCAAAGAAAGAATCTACCTTGGTAATGGTAATGATTTAGAGCTTGATGATAGCGTTGGCGTGGCTGGTCATGTTGGTCTTGATATTCCTTTTGCTCCTACCGAAGCGTTCCGTATCGATGCCCGTTATATGGACATCAAAACAGATGCAAGCCTAAACGGTGACGATATCGGTGAAGTTGATATCAGCCCTTGGGTATACGGTGTCGCATTCGTTAAACAGTTCTAAATCAGTAAAGATATTATGTGTAATAAAAGCCAGCTTGATAGCTGGCTTTTTTGTGCCTATTAACTACGGATATCAATGTTTACTCTAATTATTAAGTAATCATTTATAAAGCAGCTAATAACCTATAAAAACAAATAATCTCCATAAAAAAAGACCACCCGTGGGCAGTCTCTTTTTTAATTACTAGTTAGCTTTAGATCAGTATACGACGTGGATCTGCTAGTAGCGTTGCAATATAACGAGTAAATACAGCAGCATCTGCGCCATTGATTACACGGTGGTCATAAGACAAAGACAACGGTAGCATTAAACGTGGCTCAAAGCTTTGTGTCTTAGCATCCCAACGTGGCTGCATACTTGCTTCAGAAACACCTAGGATACCAACTTGTGGCCAGTTAACTAATGGCGTAAAGGCAGTACCACCCAAGTTACCTTGGCTCGATATAGTAAAGCTTGCCCCTTGCAAATCTTTGGTGCTGAGCTTCTTATCACGAGCTTTTACAGCAAGCTCACCGATCTCAATCGCGATTTGCTTCAGGCCTTTGTCTTGTACGTTTTTGATGACAGGTACGATAAGCCCATCATCTGTTGCCACAGCAATACCCATATTGACGCTTTTGCGTAATATAACCTGAGTATTATCATCGCTCAAATGACTGTTGAATCGTGGATGCTGAGTCAACGCATAAGCAGTTGCTTTAACTACAAATGCCAAGATAGTAAAGCCAATACCTTCAGCTTTCATACCACCTTTTAGCTCACCACGTAGTTTTTCAGTCTCAGTGATATCAGACAGATCGAACTGTGTTACTTGCGGTAGCAAAGTATTGTAGTTGAGCTGTGGTATCGAGACTTTCTGCAAGCGGCTGAGGTCTTGTGTTTCTGTTTCACCCCAGATATCAGCATTACTCATGTCAGGCAGTTTTGGTAAACCCGAGCTGGCAGCATTACTGCTCACAGGTGCCGCTTTCTGCTTGGTTAGACTGTTTTTGACATGTGCAAACAAGTCTTCTTTTAGAATGCGATCGTTTAGAGCTGAACCATTCACTTGTGTGATATCCACACCTAACTGACGTGCTAGTTTGCGAACGGCAGGACCTGCATACACATCAACCAATTTTTCATTGACCTGTGCTTCAGTTAATTTACCCTCTGCTTGGCTAGCAGCTGTATCAGTATTGGTCGGTTTGGCAGCTTGTTTCGGCTCACCAGTTGTTTTAGCCGCTGGTTTATCTTCTGTTTTGGCTGATGCTGACTCTTCTGGTTTAGGCGCTTCAGCTTCACTATCACTAGCATCGTCTGTACCATTCGCCATAATAACGATATAGTCCTGACCATTAGCAACCATATCACCTGCTTCGACCAAGATTTTCTCAATCTTACCAGCAACTGGTGCTGGTACTTCAACCGACGCCTTGTCTGATTCAATGAGCAAAATCGACTGCTCAGCGCTGACAGTATCACCAACGCTAACCATGATTTCAGAAACTTGTGCTTCATCAACACCTAAATCAGGTAGCGCATGAGTAGTTGCTTTGCCAGTATTAGCAGCTGGCTTAGCTGTAGACTCTGACTGTTTTGACTCAGTTGCAGCAGGGTCAGGTTTTGATTCTGGTTTGTCATCGGTATCGTCTGTGTCTTTCGCTTCTTGCTTTTCAGCAGCAGCATTATCACCACTGCTTTCTGTGCTATCGTCTGCGCTTTCAAGCTCAATCAGTACCATGCCTTCGCTGACTTGATCACCGATAGCAACACTTATTTTAGTCACTTTACCAGCAGCAGAGCTTGGTACTTCAACCGATGCTTTGTCAGATTCTAATAATACGATGTTGTCATCTTTTGCGATGACATCACCAATTTCTACCATAATCTCGCTGACTTCGGCGCTATCAACACCTAAATCGGGGGCTTTAATGTCCATGATTTATTTCCTCGTCTTATGGTTATTATTATTTGACATCTTTATCATCAAGTACATTTGCATCTGCTTGATCTTCATCACTAATCTCATCATCATCTTCAGCGATAAATTCAGGTACAGGATTTGGGTTTACGTTACCTGGTGCTGGTGCATCTGGAGACTGATCATAGTAAGCCTGCTGTTGCCATGCAGGTGGATGATCCACATCGATACCTAAGCTCGAAATCGCATCTTTAACCAAACGCATTTCAACTTCACCTTCATCAGCTAGGCGCTTAAGCGTTGCCACTACAATGTGTGCAGCATCAACGTTGAAGAAACTACGTAGGTTTTCTCGAGTATCAGAACGGCCATAACCATCAGTACCCAAAGTGGTATAAGGACGGTTGTCTGGTAACCAAGCACGGATTTGCTCAGAGTAGTTACGCATATAATCGGTCGCTGCAACCACGATACCTTCGTGCGGCGCTAACTGCTCAGTAACCCAAGGCACTTTCTCTTCATCCATTGGATGTAGGCGATTGTAGTCGTCACAATCCATACCATCACGAGTCAGCTCATTGAAGCTAGTCACGCTCCAGACATTAGAGGTGATGTTGAACTCATCTTTTAGTATCTGTGATGCTTTTTGCACTTCACGTAAGATAACACCAGAGCCTAATAGCTGCACTTGTGCTGAGCCATTATCTTCGAGCAAGTACATACCGCGCTTGATACCTTCCTCGGCACCTTCTGGCATGGCAGGTTGCTCGTAGTTTTCGTTCATCAAGGTCAAGTAATAATAAACGCGTTCGCCTTCACCATACATACGGCGTAGGCCATCATGCATGACAACAGCTAACTCATAACCAAAGCAAGGATCATAACTGACACAGTTTGGCACCACATTAAACAGAATCTGTGAATGACCATCTTGATGCTGTAAGCCTTCACCATTAAGTGTCGTACGACCAGCTGTCGCACCTAATAAGAAGCCTTGTGCCTGACAGTCGCCTGCCGCCCATGCCAAATCACCCACACGTTGGAAACCGAACATTGAGTAATAGATATACATCGGAATCATCGGCAACGCGTTTACAGAATAGCTAGTTGCCAACGCAATCCAAGTACTCATTGCGCCTGCTTCGTTGATACCTTCTTCCAACATGTGACCATCGAGAGCTTCTTTATAGCCCATCAATGCTTCACTATCTTCAGGCGTATACTTTTGACCAACAGCCGAGTAGATACCTAGCTGACGGAACATACCTTCTAGACCAAACGTACGTGCTTCGTCAGGTACGATTGGTACAACGCGATCTTGGATGTCTTTGTTTTTTAGCATTGCAGATAGCAAGCGTACAAACACCATTGTCGTAGATTGTTCTTTACCGTTGCTACCTTTTAATACCCGATCGAACATTGATAATTCAGGGATATTTAGTGGAATATGACCGCTGCGACGGTTAGGCAAATGACCACCTAACGACTCACGACGACCCTTCAGATACTTCATCTCCGCTGAGCCTTCTTCAGGGCGATAGAATGGTAGAGTCTCTAACTGCTCATCAGTAAATGGTAAATCAAAACGATCACGGAAATACATTAACGCTTCTTGATCAAGCTTTTTGACCTGATGCGATTTATTAACGGCTTGCGTTTGAGTAGACAAACCATAACCTTTAACGGTTTTGACTAAAATAACAGTTGGTTGGCCTTTGGTTTTCATTGCTTCACTAAAGGCGGCGTAAACTTTGACTGGATCATGGCCACCGCGGTTCAGACGTGAAATTTCTTCATCAGTCAACGCATCTGCCATTTCTTCTAACTCTGGATACTTACCAAAGAATTCTTTGCGAGTAAATTCAGGCGTACGCGCCTCATATAGCTGATATTCACCATCTACCACTTCTTCCATACGTTGTTTGAGCACACCCGTATGATCTTTACCAAGTAGTGAATCCCAGTTACCACCCCAGATGACTTTAATCACACGCCAGCCTGCGCCGCGGAATACTGACTCTAGTTCTTGGATGATCTTGCCGTTACCACGGACTGGGCCATCAAGACGCTGTAAGTTACAGTTAATTACCCATATTAGGTTGTCCAACTTCTCACGACCAGCAAGAGAAATTGCCCCTAAGCTTTCTGGCTCATCAGTTTCACCATCACCTAAGAAAGTCCAAATCTTACGACCTTCTTTTTCTAGCAATCCACGGTTTTCCATATAGCGATGTACATGGGCATGATAGATAGACATGATTGGGCCAAGTCCCATCGATACTGTTGGGAACTGCCAATAATCAGGCATTAGGTATGGATGCGGATAGCTTGATAACCCTTTACCACCCACTTCACGGCGGAAGTTATCAAGTTGGTCTTCGGTCAAACGACCTTCTAGATAAGAACGGGCGTAGATACCTGGCGCTGAGTGACCTTGATAATAGATCATGTCACCACCGAAGTGATCGCTAGCCGCGCGGAAAAAATGATTGAAACCCGTTTCATAAAGTGTCGCACTAGAAGCAAATGTCGCTAAGTGACCACCCAAATCATCATCGTTCTTATTGGCACGCATGACCATGGCAAGTGCGTTATAACGAATCAAAGCACGTATCTTACGCTCCATGCCCAAATCGCCTGGGTACATTGGCTCATCTTCAACCGCAATACTATTGACGTACGCGGTGTCTAGTCTGTTGAATGGTAACCCTTCTTGAACTGCCATATTGTATAACGCTTTCAGAAGAAACTGAGCACGGTCCTTGTCTGCGTGTTTGACCACAGATTCGAAGGCTGCCAGCCATTCCTGCGTTTCGGTGCTATCAGCATCCTTATAATAATTCATTCTTGTTAATCCTTTTATAACAGTCACACCTACCTAATGGCAGGGCTTCGTTTAATAATACGTGATGAGAGATTGGTTTACCTATGACATCCTTGCTACGTCTAAGCATTCCGTTGTTTTATGCGATGACATACAGCTCGATTATAAAAATAGTATTACTTCGTGTCAGCCAGTGCATCAAATCAACACACTTTCTAAACAATCCATAATGTTATAACTATCCGTTTAATCATTGATTGATTATGACATTTCATTATAAGTGTTTACAGCCCAGTTGTTTATGGCTGTAGAGAAATGAAAAAATAACAAGTATTTTTTAAATAAATAATGATTATTTTTTTAAAAATGACGATAGTAGACACCTGTTCCTTTACATGAGAGATAGTTGCTTGTAATTAAATGACTAGCTTATGCTCTCTGTCGTATTAAATCGACCATTGGTAACTTTGAACTGGATTTAAGATAAATTACTTATTAGTATCTCATACTGATATATTTGTATAAATATAGTTAGCTACCGTATTAATTGGGCAACTTTGATTCCTAGGAAGGTGACATGTATAAAGCTAAAAAAATCCCCAACGTCATGAATGCTTTTTCATTCAGTAAATATCAAACTCAAATACTGAGTTTAACAGGCTTTATAATACTGTCATCGTTAAGCGCCTCATCTCATGCGCTTGCAACGAATCCTGGCGCTGTCTGTTCTTCTGACTTTTCTCAAAGCAGCTTAACTAATGCTGATTATTCAAGCTTGGCATCTGCAGGCAATAACTATGTCACTGTTGCAGGCAATGCAGTAGGTAGTATTCCCTTACAGATTAGGATGACTACATCAGAGACTAATGGTCCTCCTACTAATGGTAGCTTTAATGCAGCAACCATAGGAAGTAATAGCGCATTTAATATTATTCGTGATTGGCCATCTGTAAACTCTGTTACCTCTGTCAATTTAGATTTTCGTAATAGCATTACAGAACAACCAATATTTTTGACTAATGTCGCGCTTAGTGCTTTTGATATTGACTACGCTAATAATGCCAATAATTCTTTTGATGACTATGTTTTATTTACAGGAGTTACTGCAAGTGGTAGCACCATAGATGGAGCTTTTCAATCAGTACAAGCGTCAGGATCAAATATCCGTGCGTTCAGAGATGCTAGGCCAAACACTACGGGGATTGGGCTATATACTGTTAATACTAATACTAGTACCGAATGCCCAGGTATTAACCTAGATACAGCGTGCCAAGGTTCTGTACAATTTTCAGAGCCCGTTAGTTCGGTTAAAATTCGTTACTCGAATGCCAACTATCGTACCAGTTACAACAACTCAACTAATCAGCAAATATTCTTCAGACTAGACAATTACTGCTATGTTCCTCAATACATATTCTCTGGTACAGTATTTGACGATAATGGTGGCATTCCTGCAAGCAGCGCTAACAAAGATAATGCAGATATCACTTCTTCTAGTAGTGTCTATACTAATAAACCTAAATTTTTTAATGGTATATATGATCCTACCGCACCCGAAGCTGGTATCGCAGGTAGTACAGTACGCCTAGCCAATTGTTCTAGTACATCTACGACTTATCCGACACAATCTGTTATTAGAGAAAAGGCTCCTATCGGCGAGTATCAAATTAGTATTCCTAAAACGACACTAGCTAATAATACAAACCTTTGCTTGGTAGAGAGTCGTACTGGCAGTACCTATCCTATTCGCACCAGTAACGAAAGTAGAAATGTAGGTTTTTCTGCAACAAAATATAATTATCCGAATAATGACTTTGGCAGGGTAATTGCAGAAAATGCAGCGTTAGTACTTAGAAAATCTCAATATGTGAATAATTGCCCATCAACAATCAACTACACTGCGACTGCTCTAAACACTACTGACAATTCAGATCCTACAAAAGGCTTTAGCGAAAGTAGTATCAATGGCAACCTCATACCTGGACAATGTATTGCCTATAGAATTACTGCTACTAACCGCTCTAACCTAAGTATAAACGATTTTACAATGCAAGATAAATTACAAGAAAAAGGGAAAGAAAATGCTGTCGTAAGTTCATTTTTAACATTACCAATTTCTACTACTAACGATTCTGATTACGCTGCAAATAGCGTAAAAATAGGTGATAACGGTATAGTTCGTACTAAGCCTCTTGTTTTACCTGCGAGATCTAAGCGTGATTTTTATTTCAATACAAGATACGGAACTATTACGAACTCTCAATAGCAGTTATTTCTTGCAACTCTAAATTAAGACTGATTTTTCTAACCTAATAAAAGCCCTGTCTAACCAGACAGGGCTTTTACCGTTTATATACGTCAAAATACCAGTTGTCGTTTTTATGATGAATAATTGTATTAATTACGTGACAATAAGAAAAAGAGGGAGAAACGTTAGCTGTGAGTACAGCTAATACTATATTACAAGCCACTCCATCGTAATATTTATATTGGTTATCATCGATAACCTTGATCTAAAAAAGGATTATATATGAAGCGTTTTAAACTTTTACACAATGCTCTATTAGCAGTTTTAGCATCTACTTGTTTACTAAACGTCGCTCATGCCGAAGATGCTCTAAAAATGGAGTTAACGTCTAATCAAGTCGTAAAAAACTCGGAAGGTAAAACGACTTACACACCAGTACGTACTGCACCCGCAGGTACAGTAATCCAATATAAAGCAACTTACACCAATACCATCAATAAAGATATTAATGACCTGATGGTAACTCTGCCTATTCCTACTAATATGACATTCACTGGTGAGTCAGCTCCTACAAGTGCACAAGCCAGCACGGATGGTAAAAACTACGCTGATATGCCATTAATGCGCAAGGTAGACGGTAAAATGGTCAAGGTTCCATATTCTGAATACCGTACGTTACGTTGGAATATTAAGCTACTACCAGCCAAGAAGTCTGCAGCCGTTGCTCTTAATACCACTGTTAATTAGTTCAGTAGCTATTAAGCCTCAACTCTTTCAAAACTCTACTTTTTAATCTAAGTCCTTATCATCTCTTTTGGAGCATTACATGAAATCAAATACTTTTAACTATAGTGTGCTTGCTGTCGGTGTTGCGGCTGTTATGGGTCTATCTACTGGCGCGAATGCTGCGACCCCTACTGGCGGCACTTCAGGCTCTTTCAATGTTACTAACAAAGCGACAGCTTCTTATAAAGTTGCAGGTAGTGATGCCTCACAGACTGCAGAGTCAAACGTAGTTACAGTAAATGTTACTGAAACAGGGTCATTTTCTCTAGTTTCAACCGTAGTGGATGATAAAAAAGATGATGATTTTGGTAAAGACCGTCCTATCAACGCACAAGCAAACTCAACAGTAGACTTCACTCATACACTAACTAACGGTGGTAACGTTAACGACACTTATAAAATAACGCTTGCTAATGCAGTTGGTGATAACTTTGATTACAACCTTAGTAATAGTGTCATAAAGTATCAAAAGGTTAATGCTGCTGGTACTAACGTTGGTAATGAAATCACTATTGCTAATAATGAATCAATTGCATTAGCGCCAGGTGAAAAAGCTCTAATCACAATTACTGCTCAATCTGACACTAAGCGTGTTGCTGATGCTAACGGTATCCTTACGGTTACTGCTGAAAGTACTTATTTAAAGTCTAAGCCTGCAAACACTGCTTCTACTACTTATACAGCTGTCAACACTGATAACGCATTAACGAAGACACCTATCTATGCGATTACCAAGTCAGCTACGACCAACCTTGGTAACAAAAACTTTGACTTAAATAATACCAGTGCTTTTGTTGACTACACTATTACTGTCAAAAACGAAGGTAATCTCGACGGTACTGCAATTAGCATCTCAGATGATCTACCATCAGGTTTGGTAGCGATAGCATCAGGAGAAACAAGCTATGAAGCGCCTACTGTTGCAACATCTAACGGTAGTGCGGCTGGTACGGCTGTTCTTTCAAACAGTAACAAAACAGTCACTGTAGCTGGTCAAGACATCAAAGTAGGCGAAACTATTACGGTTACTTTCCGTGCGAAAAAGGCAACTGATGCAACAACTAATAGCTTATTTACTAACTATGCAGTTGTTAGAGACAATACTAATAGTGATGTAAACGCTAATACTCCTGATATCATTGATAGATCTGATGATGGTGTGACGCCGGGTGGTCTAACAGATAGCACTTATGAAAATACAGCTACGCCTACAATAGGTAAAGATGACAATACGAACGCAACCGTGACAACGACTAATCAGACTCGTGCTATTGCCATTACTCCGGGTGTAAACAAAGAAGTGGCTTTAATCACTCCTGCAACTAATAACAAGGCTGCTAATACTTATACTTATACCATCACAAACAACGGTACTGATATCACAGAAGCAGCAGGAACAGGGGACAACGATAGTGCTGTCAAACTGTCTATAAAACCGACTGCAACTAAAAACAATGGCATTATCGATGATCCTAATATCAGTATCGCACGTGTATACGTAGATGCTAATAACAATGGTGTATTTGATACCGGTGAAACTGAACTTGTCGGTGTGAATGGTATTTACGAATTGAACGCTGCTACTCCTTTCGTAACAGGCAGTACTACCACTCGTAAAGGTCTGGCTCCTGGCGAAAGCGTCAAAATTGGTGTGCAAGTTGCCACATCAGGCGAAGGCAGCAATGATCCAAACTCGTCAACAGATAACGTAAACAACATAGGCGATTTTGAGACTCTAACTATCATTGTACAGCCTAAAGGTCCAGTTAACGGTACTGCTGCGCCTACTAGTACAGGCGACAACCCGTTGTCTACAACGTCTACTACGACTATGCAAGGTGTCAATCTAGCAAAATATCAAATAGTAGATAGTTGTAGTGCAAGTCCTGCTTTTAACTCGGCTGCATGGGTAACTGGAAATCTAACAGCAAGTGCTGCTCAATGTATCTTCTATAAATTAGAAGCTAAAAACACTTTTACTGATAGCACTAGAATTATTAATAATCTTGTCGTATCAGATACTCTAGCATCTACACTAACTTATCAAGCCAATAGTTTTTCAGCTTCTCCGACGGCAACTGACCAGTCACTTGGCCAGACAATACAGGTTACTTTTGCAACAGTAAATGCTGGTGCCACCGCTAACGTTGTATTCTCTGCAAAACCTTCACAAACTGGTACTAATCAATAAATAATTTAATCAATCTATGAATAGTAAATGCTATTCATAGAAAAACCCTCTAGTTTGACCTAATCGATTTTGATTAGCCAAGCTAGAGAGGTACTACCCTATTTTTCTATATTTTATTGGATAAGCGACATATGACTCTATCTATCATGACACCGTCTAATCGTACCACGTTGCATACAGCGAAGATCTCTGCGCTGACGGCTGCAATGTTGCTTATGCAATCAAATATGGCTTTTGCTGCGCCAAATACTCTTGTACAAACTATCAATAACATTGCTAACGTAGGTTATGATGTTGAGTCTCTCAAACAAAACGGCGTTTCAAATCAGGTAGAAGCCAAAGTATCAGATCTACCTGAATACGGTATCAGCTTGACTCAGCAAGCTCTACTTACGGTCATGCCAAATACACAAGTAAGCTGGGTCAACGTACTGAGCAATACGAGCTATAGTGATCAAACTGTCGAGTTAACACTTGCCATATCGCCAACTGTTTCTAATCTAACAGTCTATCAAGACCTTAATAACAATGGTGAAGTGGATTCAGAAGACAGACAAATCATGCTCGATAACCTGAGCGCTCAGATCAAGATTGGTCAGAGTGAAAGTATTCAGCTTATCGTACAAGCTCTATCAGATGCCAACGGTGCAGATGGCGATACCGCCGATGTAAAGATTGGTGCTATCATACTAGAAGACCCATCAATAGCAGCTGTTGAGGCAATTGATAGACTGGTTATTGTTGAGCCTGAAATCAACTTTACCACGCCTCAGTTTGACGGTACCAAAACCACCTCACAAATCGGCGATAACATCTATATAGATGCAAGCTATGCGCAATGTAATGTACAATCTGACAAGCCTGATCAAGTATGGATTACTGTTAAGTCTCCTGCAACAGGTGATACTTATTCTCTCAAAGGAATCGAAACCGGTAATAACACTGGTAAGTATCGTCTAACTGCACCGACACAAAACAACGCCAATGCTATTAATGACAAGTTTATTCAAACACTCGCCAATGATACTTTGACTGCCAGTTTAGAAGCGTGTATCGATCCTTCCGTTGGTACGGATGCTGATCAGCTACCAAGTAATAGCGATTTTACTGTACGTATTGATGATTTAAACACTCAAGTTAACATCATCGACGATAGTGCAAGCTTGGTTGTCACTAAAGAAAGCGATGTCAAGAGTGCAGAGCTTGGTGATTATGTTAGCTATACTATTAATATCACTAACAACGGTAACGCTACTGCTTACGACGTACAGCTAAAAGATGCATTACCACGTGGTTTTGATTACGTGGATGGTAGTGTGAGTGTTAGTCCAACAACGAATGTCGATATCAACCAAGCACAGACTACTGAGTTTAGATCTGATGGTAAATATCAGGTATTAGACTTGGGTATTATGGCCACTGGCGAAAGTAAAAAAATCACTTACCGCGTACTTCTAGGTGCCTCAGCACTAGGCGGCGATGGTATCAACCGCGCAACGGCCATTGCTAAAAACGACCAAGGTCAAAGCGTTGGTTCAAGAGAAGCACAGTGGAAGATTGATGTAGAACGCGGTGTGATGAATACTGATGGTATTATCATTGGTAAGGTTTATCATGATATCAACCGCGATGGCATCCAACAAAAAGAAGACGGCGAGCTTGGTGTTGCTGGTGTCCGTATCTATATGGAAAACGGTAATTTCGTTGTGACTGACCCTGAAGGTAAGTATAACTTCTATGGTATCAGCGCCAAAACACACGTACTGAAAGTCGACCGTACTACCATTCCTAGAGAAACAGAGCTAGTAACCCAAAGCAATCGCAATGCAGGTGACGCTGGCAGCCGTTTTGTTGATTTGAAATATGGCGAACTGCACCGTGCAGATTTTGCAATAGTTGCCGGTATGGCGGATAGTACTGAGCGTCTGAACGCGGAGCTAATCGCTCGTAGTAAATCAGTGAGTGCTAAAAACGATACCCTTGAGCAGGCTATCAAGACTGAGCTGACCCTTGAGCCAGATTATGACACTGACAATACTGATAATGTTGATGCGAGCGGCTGTAACATCAATGGTGATTTAGATCTTGGCAACAACTGTGACTCTGCTATCGTCAATGATATGGTAAATCCAGCAGATAACCGTGTTGATATGGCGGTTACCACTGTTGCACAGCCTGTAGAGAAAGAGCTCGAAGAGTACTTAAAGGAAGTAGCTAATAACGATGTTGCCTTTATTAACCTCAGTGAAGGCCAACAGCTTAGCACCTACAAACAAATAGTGCAGGTACAAGCACCACTTGGCTCTTTATTCACTCTATATGCCAATGGCAAAGCAGTATCAGAACAACAGATCGGTAAAACAGCCGAGCAAGAAAAACAAAATGTCACCGCTTTTGATTATTACGCTGTCGACTTGCAGCGTGGCAATAACACCTTACGTGGTGTCGCCAAAGATATAAATGGCAAGATCATTTCTGAACAAACCATTAAAGTATTAACACCAGATAGCTTGCAAGCTATTGACTATCGTACTCAGGCACAGTTAGTGCCAGCCGATGGTATTAGTGAGTACCAAGTCGTTATCAGCCTAAAAGATCGTGATGGCCGTCCGTATGTGGCATCAACGCCGATTACTATCGATACCAATATCGGTCGAGTTAACCTAAAAGATGGCAGTAAAGATCAAGCTGGTACTCAAGTCATCGTATCTGGTGGCGAGCTGTTAATACCTGTGACAGCGCCAAGTGCACCAGGTAAAGGTGAGCTAGTCATTGACACTGGTAGCAGCAAGCAAGTGATTCCGTTACAGTTCACAGCGCAATTACGTCCACTTATCGCTGTTGGTATTGTAGAAGGTGCTATCTCCCTAAAAGACTTCGATGGTGGCAGTATTACAGATGCTCAAGGGGCATTTGAGCAAGAGTTAAATGATTTTGCTGGTAATGACGACTACACAGCATCTGGTCGTGCTGCGATGTTCCTTAAAGGAAAAGTACGCGGCGATTATCTATTGACCCTTGCTTACGATAGCGATAAGAAAGGCGATCGATTGTTCCGTGATATCGATCCTGGCGAATACTATCCTGTATACGGTGATTCATCAGCCAAAGGCTTCGATGCACAGTCTACCAGCAAGCTTTATGTGCGCCTTGACAAAGGTCGCTCGTTTGCCATGTATGGTGACCTAAAAACACAGATTGATAACGATGAAGGTATCAAGCTTGGTCAATACAATCGTACTTTAACGGGTCTAAAAACCCAGTATGAAGACAGCAATACTCGTATTACTGCTTTCTTGGCGGAGACCAGTACTAGCCAGCGTGTTAATGAAACTCGTGGCCTAGGTATTTCAGGTCCATATCCATTGGCTGAAAACTTTGATGCGGTATTAGAAAACTCTGAAACCGTTGAAGTTATTACTCGTGACGCCAATAACCCTGGGCTTATTATCAATCGTGAGACGCTTACTCGCTTTACTGATTATGAGATTGACCCTATCAGCCGTAGCTTATTTTTGACTTCACCAATTGCTAGCCAAGACATTGAAGGCAACCCTATCTACATTCGCGTGACAGTAGAAGTTGATGAGGGCGGTGAAGAGTATTTGGTTGGTGGTATCGCTGCCAAACAACAGCTGACCAACAAAGTCGCTATTGGCGGTAGTTACATCAACAGTGACGACCCACTTAATAAAGAAGAGCTTGCTAGCGTCAATAGTGTTATTAAATTCAATGACCAGCTAAAATTGGTCGCCGAATACGCGATGAATAAAGCTGAAGACCCAAACTTTCAATCAAGCAATCAGATCAACACTACAGAGTTGGATGATAGCAATGTTGAAGGCAATGCACTGCGTCTTGAGATTGATTTTGACAATAAGAAAAACACGCGCGCCAAAGCTTATTATAATGATGCTGACGAAGGCTTTGTCACTGGTGCATCACCGCTCACGGCTGGACGTAGCGAATCTGGTATAGAAGTTACTCATAAGTTAGATAATAAGAAAACCGCGCTGAAGCTAGAAGGTGTACGCACAGAAGATCATACAACAGAAGCAACTATCGAGGGTATCCAAGCAAGTATAGAGCAGCGTTTGAGTGAAAACATTGTTGGCGAAATCGGTGTTCGTTATTACAAACAAGATGCGACTGCAGCTTCACGTAATACTCAAGCAGCAACAGATGTACTAGATATTACAGACGACACTCTCTTCAATGATGACATTATCAATCAATCAGCATTGAGTAGTGTTAGTAGCGCTGAAGAAGACATTGAAGGTACGACAGTTCGTGCTCGTATCACCTCTCGTCTGCCTAAGCTAAATAATAGCTTGGTATTTGCAGAGTATGAGCAAGATATCGAAAACAGCTCACGTAATGCAACCTCTATCGGTGGTGAAACAGCGCTCGGAGAATTGGGTCGACTATACGCACGTCATGATTTAATCAATAGCCTATCTGGTACTTATGGTCTTGATGATACGGATGAGCGTCAACGTACCGTATTTGGTTTTGATGCGAATTACATGAAAGACGGTAAAGTATATAGCGAATACCGCATGAGCGATGCCATTAGCGCTCGCGAAGCTGAAGCAGCGATTGGTCTAAAGAATAAATGGTATGTGCAAGAAGGCCTAACTTTAAATACCTTGTTTGAGCGTGTTGAGTCTCTTGAAGGTGAAGAAAACAACACTGCAACAGCTATCGGTGTAGGCGTTGAATATCTTGCTAAAGAGGACTACAAAACCTCAGGTCGCATCGAAAAACGTTGGGGCGAAACAAGTGATAGCTTACTTGGTAGTGCTGGTATTGCCTATCGCTATACTGATGAGGTTACTTTCTTAGCAAAAGATATCTACTCACGCACTGACTATAGTGATGGTGCTCGTACTATCAATCGTTTTCAGCTAGGTGCTGCTTATCGTGATTACGATAGTAACCAACTAGACATGCTTGCAAAGCTTGAATACAATTTGGATGATAATAATACTGGTGATGATGCATATCAAAAAGACACCATTGTATGGTCTTGGAATGGCAACTATCACCCTACACGTCCATTAACATTGTCTAGCCGTTATGCTGGTAAGTACACAGAATATGAAGCAGATGGCCTAACCAGTGACAATACGGCTCATGCTATCTATGGCCGCGGTCTTTATGACATCAGTGAGCGCTGGGATATCGGTTTGCAAGCCGGTACGTACTGGAACGATCAGGCGAATGACTTGACTTATATGCTTGGTGCAGAAGTGGGTTATAGCCCAATGACCAACCTTTGGTTATCACTTGGTTATAACTTCATGGGCTTTGAAGATGAAGATATTGCTTATGACGATAGCACTCAGCAAGGCGCTTACTTTAGATTGCGCTTTAAGTTCGATGAAGACTTATTCAAACGTGAAGATCCACGTAAGAACCAGCGTCTAAGCAGAAACTCTGCATTGTAATTGAATGATACTATCGCAAGTACAACCTCATGACAGTATGACGATTGTCTTATAATTAATTGGTCCATCATGCAATAAAAAATTAAGTCAGCCCTAGTAATGGTAAATAATACCAATATTTATTACCTAAACATAAGGTTTACACCATGTTTGATTCAGCCATCAAAGCAGCACATATCAAGCGCTCATTATGCGTTACATTGCCAGCCTTGTTTTCGTTAACCTTCATGCAGCCTGCTATAGCTGAGAGTGAGTCCATTCAAATAGCCAATTCTACTAGCATGGCTGAATACTGCCGCGATGATAGTCAGGCACAAGCACACTCCTATAGATATCAAAGCGAACAACAGCGCCTGTTAAATTGTATAGTAGCGCAGTTAAAGCCCTATCAACAAAAAGACAAGACAGCAGCTCAACAATATTTTGCCTATAAAGCGCAAGCATGGTTGAACTATGCCATTCATCAAGACAGTATGAATAGCCGTTCATCTGCTGGTCAAGTGGCGCTAGAGATGGCAGAGCCTATATTGCAAGCGCTAGATGGTGATACGGTAAAAGACTTGAGCTTGCATCAGGATATCCCTACTACCTCTGCCTTAATGCGCCCTGATCTGTGGGCAACTCTAAGTGCATTAAAAGACGATGATGGCATAAAATCAGCACCGCGCGAGATGGCATTTAGTGAAGTGGCTTTGATTTGGGCAGCCACCAATCAATGCGCGCGCGGCTGGCGTGAATCTAGTATGCATTTTCGCATGGCAGACCGTTGGCTTGAGCAGGCCCGCGAAGCTTATGTCAATACAAATGACTCACAGACCAATGTAGCATTAGAGAAGTCAATAGCCAACTACTATAAGCAGTACGCACCTTTAGATGCGAGCGACGATATTTGCCGTGGGCAGGTTTTGACATCTAACCGTTAGGTTATGGTTGTTTTACTAGAAGTATACATCTCTATTATTTCCAATCGTATGCTAAAAATTAGACACGAAAAAGCCGACATATTCGTCGGCTTTTTTATGTCTAAAGTAAGCTAAATTAGCGGTTTTTACGTGGTAATTTTTCTGGTAGATAACAACGTAAATAAGCGATAAACGCTGTATTTGCTTCTTGGATATACTCTTCAGTGATACTCTGATGACGGCGATACGACAACGTGAATATAGCATTTACGATGCTATAAGCAATCAGCAAAGTATCTTGGATATCATGAAAGTTTGGCATCTCATAACGCTCTGACAAACGCTTATACACGACATTAACGATTTGATGATCCATATCTTCACCAAAGCTATCACCTTCAAAATCAGGTGTATTGGTATCATAAATAAGCTTGGCTTTGGTTTTGTCGTTATGAAATATCGTAATACAATGATCGATAAGCGCCGTTAGATACCCTTGCCATCTGTCATAGTTGCCAATATCGACCGTTTCTACCATCTCTAATATTTCAATTGCATTCAAAAAACGCAATGCTAAAAATATTGCTTCGATATTAGGGAAAAAATGGTAAGCAGAAGCTCTTGGTATGCCTGCTTCTTCACACACAGCGGCTAACGTTATATCGTTAATAGCATGTGTTTCGCTCAATTTTTTGGCACCAGCCAATAGTTTTTGACGACGTGCACGACCTTGCTGGCTAGTAAACTTAAACTTATTAGGTACAAGCTTCTTTGCCAACTCCGAATCTACCAGCACATCTTCAATCTTTTCGTCTTTATTATCACTCATTGTGAATCTCTTAAATGTTGCGCCCTATTTTATAAATATAATCTTCATTGAATAGTACCTACCCTCAAATGAAGGACTATTAACCTTTGGCTAAAATATAAAGCCTGTACGGTCACTACTGTATTCAATGGAGAATTATCATAAACGCTTGCATATTATCAAGCAAGGGACATGAATAGGTTAAAAACAATACAACGATCAGCAATTTAATAGAGCTAACCGTCTAATTTTATAAAGTTAGTCATTGAGTTTTATTTTCGCCCTTATAATACCATGATCGGTCACTCTATCGTCATAGTCCCACTTCAAATGATCGTTAAAATAATCCACCCGCTCTACATGACCGAGCGAAAATTTACTATCAGGCAAAAACTCTTCTGAGACAAATAACTGATCGATAACTTCTGGCATGCCTTGATATATATGGGTATAGGCGACATCTTTCATCCAACCATACCGTGCCTGAATACGAGCAGCATCAAAAAGTGCGACATCACGCATACTTTTGTCGTAGTTGACCTCCCCAGTTTCTGTCATCAACTGAGTGGTTACGCTACCTGTGACATCATTCATATCGCCCAATAGAATCAATGGCTCACGAGTATGGTGCAATCGCTCTATGATAGACATACGGATAGAGGCCGCTTCTGCCGCGCGCATACATAGACTACGAAGTTTAGCGCGAACTCGAATATTTGGATCGTCCATATCCTCTAACAGGTTACCGTTTTCGTCACGTAAGAAAAAAGCACGTTTGCTTTTTAAATGTGCTGTAATGACAGTAATCGGCTGCCCGTATGCGTCAACACGCAACACTAGTGGAGGGCGATTAAAACGTTGATAAGGACCGATATCAGGTATATCAATAATGGCTTTTGGCGCTATATCTTCTAATAAACTGGTTTCTAATTGCTCAAATCGGCTGATGATACCAACCACAGGCGTATTTTGTGCACCTATGCCTTTAGTATAAGTATTGGTGCTATCGTTACTTGCGAGTGGAATGACGGCTTGCTCAGGCTTAAAACCTAACGAAACCGCTAACGCCTCTAGTGCATCACTATCCCAAACCTCTTGTACTGCGATAATATCAGCATGTGCTTTAGCCAACAAACCTGTAAGACCTCGCAGCTTATGTTCATAAGCTTCATTGTCATAGGCTGGGGTATTTTCATAGTAAGTTCGATTAGGGTTCGCGAAGTTCAATAAGTTTGCCGTCGCGATATAGAATTGTTTGCCACCCTCAGCACTATTACTCATATATTCCTCATCGTACCCATTATTATAATACATAATATTCACATATATGCATACTTTATAAACTTTAAGCATAAAAAAACTTCCAAAGTTAAACTTTGGAAGTTTTAAAATAGCATATATATTGATAAGTGAAACTACTAATAGAACTGAAAATACAATCAATCTATTTTGTGCAATAAAATAGCAATCTCATGTACCAATCAATTACTAATAGGCTTCGTTCACCAAAACACTTGGGGCAAAGTTTCATTAATTGTTTATTATGATACACGATGCCACGCATCACGTGATGCTTGACGTGCTTCATTCCATTCCAAGCGAGACTCGCCTTTCACTTCATGCCATGAACGCTCTAGATCTGCTTCATGGTCTTCAAAACGTGCGTCTACTGGATAACGAGCACGGTTCGCATAGCCAACTGCATATGCTGGATGCATATCACGGTCGAAGTCATACCCTTCTTTAAAATAATCAGCATTTGCATACTCCGCACGCCAGTATGCTTCTTCATGAGTCGGATCAATTGCTTCCGCTGCCGCATGTCCTGCACCGCCACCAACGACTGCACCAATCGCACCACCAATCAACGTACCCAACGGGCCTGCCATCGTACCGATAGCCGCGCCTGCTGCTGCACCGCCTACGCCGCCGATGCCCGTACCGACTGGATGTGATCCTGGTTCACCGGTAATGATATCTGCATTCAAGTCTTCTTTGGTCTCTTTTGACATGTGCTTTACTTCACTACGATCAATCGCATCATGACTACGGTTTATACCATCGTGGTCGTTCATATGTACATCGTGGTTATTCATATTATTATCCTTAAATTATTTTTATTTATTTAACTTCTCATTCACTAAGAACTTAGCGTTCTTGTTGAATTCAATTAAAGTATAGGAATTTTTGGATAACCTCAGATAGTCCGATTATGTAATCTATGTCCACATTGCGATTGCCTTAGGTTACAGCCTGTATCTTTATCACATTTATGTACAGCAGCATCATATTTTGAGTAATTTCAGATGTGTAATGACAGTAAATTTACCAAGTAAATCAATTTGATAGCGGCATCAAAGATCTATCTATAGCTCGTTGCCATTTAGCAAGATGTTGTTCACGAGCATCAATCGACATGCTCGGCTCAAAAACGCGATCTACCTGCCATGAGGCCTTCATTGTCGACTCATCGTACAGCCCAGTCTTTAAACCTGCGAGTAGTGCCGCACCTTTCGCCGTAATTTCTGTATCTCTAGGACGTAATACCGGAACCCCTAATAAATCGGCTTGGAATTGCATCAGTAAATCGTTGTTTGCAGCGCCGCCATCTACTCTGAGTTCGGTCAAAGGATGAGGGCTATCCTTTTGCATAGCGATAAGCACATCATAGGTTTGATAAGCAACAGCCTCTAATGCAGCGCGAGCAATATGAGCTTTGGTAGTGCCTCGGCTCATGCCAGTGATACTAGCACTGATATCAGAACGCCAATAAGGCGCGCCCAATCCTGTAAACGCAGGTAGCAATACCACATCTTTGCTACTGTCTACTTGGCGGGCTAGATCTTCGATATCGCTACTCTGTTTAATCATACCCAAATTGTCACGTAGCCATTGAACGATAGCGCCTGCCATAAAGATACTGCCCTCTAAGGCATAAGTGACTTCCTTTTTGGGTGGTTGTAGCATACGTTTGCCTGATTGTACAAGTTGGTCAAACGACAAATTATCCGGACGAGTTGGTGACGTTTTGCGCTGCCATGCAACGGTGGTTAGTAGCTTATGCTCACTCAACTTTGGCTGCTGGCCTATATTCATTAACATAAAACAGCCTGTACCATAAGTATTTTTGGCCATCCCTGCATCAAGGCAACCTTGCCCAAAAAGTGCGGCTTGTTGGTCACCTAGTACTGCTTGAATAGGTATTTGCTTTGCAAACAGGCCCTTTTTAGTTTTGCCAAAATCACCGTCGGACGGTAGTACTTTAGGCAATATATTCATAGGTATGGCAAAACGGTCACAAAGTGCCTCTGACCATGCCAGCTTATGGATATCGAATAATAACGTGCGAGAGGCGTTGGTCACATCAATAACATGCTCACCACCTGTGAGCTTATAGATTAGCCAACTATCAATGGTGCCGACTGCTATCTCACCTCGGCTGGCTCGCACACTAAGCTTTGGATTGTTTTCTAGTAACCAAGCAATCTTACTGGCGCTAAAATATGGGTCTAAACGCAGACCTGTAATACGCTGTACTTCATGTGCCATGTTAACGCTATCAGCGCTCTGATAGTCACTGTCATTCATACTATTGTTAACACTTTCAGTAGCGAGCGTTTTGCAGTAATCCGCGGTGCGCCTGTCCTGCCAAATGATGGCGGGAGCCAATGGCTTACCAGTTTGCTTATCCCACATCACAATCGACTCACGCTGATTGGTAATCGCGATACTGGTAACATCAGTAGCAAGCAATCCTGCCCGATTAATCACATCATGCGCACAGCTGATCTGAGTTTGCCAAATTTGCAGTGCATCTTGTTCAACGAATCCAGCTCTTGGCGTTTGCAAAGTCGTTGGCTGTTGTACCATTTTGATAGGACGCGCATGATCATCGTACAATATCGCTCGACTCGATGTGGTTCCTTGATCCAACGCTAAAATATACCCTGCCATGACACACCCTCTGCTAATGTTGTTTATTCTATTTGATAGCCATTTAGTGACTATTTATTAATTGCTATTTGTTGGTTACTACTTATTGACTGATACTTATTGAGCATTTTCTATTTGTTAATTACTGCCTAAATTTTTTCATAGTAAGATTAAAAAAAAAAACTATTTAAAAATAAATCACTTGAATCTAAAACGCTTAATTAGCTATGTTGTTACTTATAAACAGATATTTAAAAATTAAATTAAACCTCTATCATACTGCTACTAATCACACAATAGAAAACAACAAAATACTGAGCATTGACCCGTCACTATTGTGGCTCTACAGTGTACCTCTTATGACGAATGTCCGCTTTTTAGTGCTTTCAATCTAGACTTATTTTTATATTAGAATATGAATAACTTATTTGAGCATTATTTTTTGCGAGCTAACGAATAGTCTATAATAGTTCAGCGACTTTATATTCTGAGTAATGAAATCTATTGGTACTGTTCCTTATTTTATAATACCTTACATTCTAATTAATGGCTTATGTGACTTATGAAATTCATTTTATCAGCGCTACCGACTGCTATAATGACAGTTGCAGTCATGAGCGTGCCTGTCATGACTTATGCGAGCACTGACGCTGACAGTATAGAAGTGTCAGATGATGTTACACCAGTGGCGGTAACACAAATCATAGATACTGGTAGTCCGACTGATAATGATAAATCAGCTATAGCGCCTTTTGATACAGTACCAAACCCTCAAAACGCTGAATCGCAGACACTGTCTACGCTTGTTGACCCTATCACACATAAAGCTGTCGATAATAGCTATGCACTCGACGTCTCAAGCTTTTTGAGCTTAGAGCAAGCGCAAAAGCTTCTGGTACAAGTATCACCTAAAATTGCTGCCAATCAAGCAGCGATTGCCGCCAGCGAATACCAAACTGACGCACTCAGAACCATTGACAATCCGCTCGTATTTGCTCGAGTATCTGCCAGTGCCTATCATTTAGATGAGGACATAGACTTGTCTTCTCTCAGAAGCGGTATCGTCAACGAAGTAAACAATGGCGTAGATAACATAGTTCCTCCTACAGCAGACCTACCAGACTTCGGTGAACTGGTCGGTGAGCGTATTCCCGACTCTTACAATCTTAAGCGCTCAGGCTCTACGTCGGGCGCAGGTCTTGGTGTCGTTTGGCCTGTTTATACTGCTGGGCGTACAGATGCATTGACTGGCGCCTCAGACGCTCGTACTCAAGAAGCGATGGCTGATAGTGTGTTAGATAAAAATGAGCTCTATAATACGTTGATTGAACGTTATTTTAAGGCACAACTAGCGATTATCGCCGCTTACTTGCGAGAAGATGCTTACGATACGTTGCAGCAGACCGACCATATGGCCGAGCGTCTGTTCGAAGAAGGTTTTATCTCACGTGTCGATAGACTAGAGGCACAGTCGGCTCTTGCGGATGCCAAAAGCGAATCCGTCAATGCGAATAATGACGCGCGCCTAGCCATGATTGCGCTACAGCGCCTACTACGTACCGACTACCGTATTAAACCAACCACACCTTTATTTGTTTCAAGTCGCCCTCTACCAGATGTGAGCTACTTTCAGGACTTGGCGCTAAACAACCACCCTGGTCTGCAAAAAGTTGCAGCCAAGCGAGCACAGGCGCAACAATTACATGCGTTATCAGATACAGGCTACAAGCCTACGGTATTGCTATACGGTTATGGTCAGGTAGAGAATAATCCAAGCTGGGTCGCTGGTATCTCTGCCAGCTGGAAGCTATGGGGCGGACTCAATAAAACCGCATCGTTAGCATCAAGCAATGCCCAAATACGTCAGGCCGATCTCTCTGAAATTGAAGTCAGTGACAATCTACTACTACTGGTAGAAAAAAACTGGCACGATGTCAATAACGCCCAATCACGCTATCAAGCATTACAAAGTAATGTTGATTTGGCCGCAGAAGTATTACGATTGCGACGCTTAGGATTACAAGAAGGTGTAAATACCACCGTCGACGTGGTGCAAGCACAAACGCAATCGCTGAAGGCACGTACTGAACAAGCACAAGCTGCTAATGACTACGTACAGTCACTGGCTGCCCTTATGCAAAGCTGTGGTACGCCACTTGCTTTCAATGCTTATCTCAATGCTGCTGACATTCAACTGCCTACTTTATATACTGAACAATGATGTGACGTGAGAAGCCATGAGTCGTGTTGATAAACGCTTTGTATTATCATGAAGCCGACAACGAACATACTATTACTAACCCTATTGTGAATACCTGTTTTTATGAAAGAATTGACTGCTAAATCGACAAAAAACTGGCTGCAGACGTTACTAGAGACATGGAAAATTGCAAATAACTCTAACGTTTGGGCGCATTGCGCAAGCGTAGGTTTCTTTGGTTTCTTATCAATTTTTCCAGTAATGGCTGTGTTTGTCCTGCTTTATGGTCTGGCGTTTTCGCCTACTGAGATGCAAGAGCAAATCTCACTCTTGAGTCAGTTTATTCCTGATACGGTATATGAAGTGCTTAACTCACGTCTGAATGACTTGGTTTCTACAACCACGTCTACACTGACTTTTAGCCTGCTAATATCGTCCTTGCTCGCACTTTATGCTGGCTCTAAAGGTATCAAATCTTTAATTATTCTTATTAACCTTGCATTTCATATTACTCAAGAGCGCAGTTTTATACAGAGCACGATTCGCGCAGTTGGTTTGACCTTTGCAGCAGTAGTCGTATTGATTATAGCGGTCTCCTCTATCGCGATTATTCCTTTGGCGGCGGCCTATTTCCCTTTCCCCCAGATAGCGAAGACGATTGCGCTTTGGAGCAGGTGGCCAATATTGACAGGTATCATATTTTTAAGCTTTTTGGGCCTTTATCGCCTAGCCCCAAATCGTGATGCCGTCGCCCTCAAAAAATTAATGCCAGGTGCTGCACTAGCAACGGTTTTATGGATTGTACTGTCCATCTTGTTTTCAGTTTATGTGCAAAATTTTAATAACTATAGTGCTGAGTTTGGCGCGCTTTCAGCTGCTGTGGTCATTATGCTGTGGCTCTATTATTCAGCATTTATTGTCGCCTTTGGTGCTATTTTTAATTCTGAAACCATAGACAACGCCAAGCCTTATGCGGTTCGAGTGTACTAGTAATAAACCCTTTACTTTCAACTTTGTTGCTTTAGGAATCTCATTGTCATGACTGAATTACCACGCGAATCAGACGACTCAAATAAATCAACTGATGCAACCGAGTCAGTAACCTCTCAAGATGCACAAAATTCAGTCGATCCTTTAAAAGACATACCTGATATCGAACCAGAGCAACCGACACCTGCTTATAAGCGTAGTCATTCTAAAATTGACAAATCTGCACGTACAAAGAAAGCATTGTTTGCGCTATTTATATTAATTTTCCTTGGTATCATTGCGTATGGTTTATATAAAAGTAATGCGCATAGCGAGCCAGAAATGATTACGCTGCAAGGACAAATGCAGATGCAGCAAACGTCTATTGCTGCAAAAGTACCAGGGCGTATCGCCCAAATCATGGTAACAGAGGGTGATACAGTTACAGCAGGTCAACAACTAATTGAAATGGATTCGCCTGAGATTAATGCCAAGATTAATCAAGCACGTGCTGGTAAACGAATCGCACAAAGCCAATTAGACAAAGCAGAAAATGGTGCTCGCCCGCAAGAAATTGCGCAAGCAAAAGCCGCTTGGCAGGCCAATAAAGCCGCGTCTGACTTGGCAGAAAACACCTATCAGCGTGTGAATCGCCTTTATGAAGAAGGATTGATGGCGCGGCAAAAGCGCGATGAGGCATATGCGCAATATCTTGCCACTCAAGACCAAACTGAAGCGGCTCGCTTGCAGTATGATCTGGCGCTAGAAGGCACACGTACTGAAGATGTGTTCGCAGCTACAGCACAAGTCGCACAGGTCGATGCAAAGCTCGATGAAGCGTTAGTAGCAAAAGAGGAAGCGAATCTAAGAAGTCCTATCGCTGGTATCGTCGATAATGTCATTGTGAGTGCTGGAGAAGTCATCGGTCAAGGAGTTCCACTCCTGACGCTGGTAGATACTAACAACCAATGGGTAGTACTTAACGTCACTGAGTCATATTTAAACCAATTTGCTATTGGTCAGACATTTACGGGGACTATTCCAGCGTTGTCATCAGTGGACAAACCTTACACAAAACAGTTTACCGTTTATGCATCCTCATCCTTATCAGACTTTGCTACTTGGCGTCCGACTAATAACGATGATGGTTTTGATGTGCGTACTTTTGAGGTTAAGGCTCGACCATCTAAGCCCGATGCTCGTATCCGCTCAGGAATGAGTGTGGTGATACGTATCGATCCCATTCCTGTCAATCAGAACCAAGAGTAAGACATGCACTTGTCTAAGTTAAGTGGGGCTTTTTTACGCAGTGCCACCTACGAGCGCCGTTTTTTGGTAAAGAACCACTGGGACTTAAGCATGGTGGTATGGATACCATTGGTAACAGTACTGCTTATATGGTGGATATTTTCGCAGACTCAAATTACCGATCTGCCTATTGGGGTCATTGATCAAGACAATAGCGCTGTTGCCAATACTGCTATACGTTACTTAGAAGCCAGTCCTACTTTGACGGTCAGACAGCTTTATTATTCCCAAGCGGATGCAGAGGCTGCTATTTTACAGCGCGACATTTATGCTGTCGTCATTATTCCGGAAGACTTTTCTCGTAATATATTATCGAACCAGCCTGCACCGTTGACTCTACAAGTCAATGCACAGTACGGTACACACTCTGGTATTATTCAGACGGGTGTCCAAGCAGTCGCTAGTACATTATCCGCGGGTGTAGAGATTAAGCGATTGGTCAAACAAGGTGTGGCGCCATCACAAGCGATGACCGCTTACGCACCTATCAGTGTGCAGCGTATTAGCTTATTCAATGCTGCGACCAATTATCAGCAGTTTTTGGCATCGACCGTCATACCTGCCTTATTGCATATATTAGCGATGGTCATAGGTGCAACCACGATTGGCCGCGAGTTACGTGATAAGAATATCGGCCGCTGGTACCGTTTTATCGATGCAGGAAAGCCTAATCTAGCCTTACCTAAAACTGCAGAAGCGACATCTTCGCTCTCAACTGTACAAGGTAGCAGTAATAACACTGCACCATCGTCAAATGCAAAAAAGCCCAACTCAGTCAGCCTATCAGTTTTGGTATTTGGTTTATTAGGTAAATACTTTTGGCCAATACTGGCATATAGCTTGTGGTCAGCATTGATATTATGGTTGGCAACGTCTAATCAGAACATTAATATTGCGTCTCTTGCTGCCGTCTATGCTGGGTTTTTGTGCCTCATGATACTGTCGTTTTGGCTAGGTGCTATTTTTACTTTGAATTCCTTTTCATTACGTATGGGCCTATCGACCACGGGCTTTATTTCAGCACCTTCTTATGCCTTTGCTGGTGTTACTTTTCCTTATATTGCGATTAGTGATAGCGCGCAATATTGGTCAAATGCCCTACCGTTAACACATTATCTAAAGCTCCACATTGCACAGTTACAAATGCAAGCACCGATCGCCATATCTTTACCTATTGTCTATGGCCTCATGCTTGCTGCCACAATAGCACTACTACTTGCAGCACTATTAACCAAACGCGCATTGGCGCATCCTGAACGTTGGGGAGCTCGCTGATGTCTGCACCATCGAATAATATACACTCAAAAACTAAACCAACGGGCACTCCGGCTTCACAAAGTTTTTGGGCCAGCTTCATTCAAACCTTTAAAGACGTCTTTAGCGATAAAGGCGTACTTTTGATGTTGATTATCGCCCCTATTATCTATGGGTTTTTCTATCCTTGGCCCTACTCATCTGAGGTGGTCGATCATGTGCCCGTAGGTATCATCGATCATGACAACAGTAACTTATCACGTACTCTCGTGCGTTATACGAGCGCCAGTCCATACCTAGACACTGAGCTGTTTATCAATGAGCAGGCTGCTAAAGAAGCTATATGGTCAGATCAAATTGCAGGCTATATGGTGATCCCAACTGGTCTTGAAGAACAAGTTCAATCCGGAGAGCAAGCGCACGTCAGCGTACTGGGGAATGGTGGTTATTTTATTTTAAATAAGAACGTCCAATTGGGGTTCTCTCAAGCAGTGGGTACAGTATCTGCTGGTATCAAAGTCAAGAAAAGCATTGCACAAGGTGCCTATGCACCCACCGCTGCACAGAACACACAAGCTGTGCCACTACGAATTATGCCACTGTATAACCAAACCGAGGGTTATGGCGCTTACGTTGTACCAGCCGTTTCTGTCATTATCTTACAGCAGACACTTTTGATGGCGACAGCAATGCTAATTGGCACATGGTATGAGCAGCACCGTCACAGTACCAGTATACGTGGCTGGCTAGGACGTATCGGGGCTTTAAGCTCACTTAGCTTTATCATTGGCTGTTTTTACTATGGGTGGGCTTTTGAGCTACATCATTATCCACGCGGAAAAAATATGCTCGGTACGCTGCTGTTTTTGGCACTGTTCTGTCCGACAGTCGCAACGCTCGGCTGCGTGCTCGGATTATGGTTCAGGCAGCGTGAGCGTAGTATGCAGATATTAATCTTTATATCCCTACCAATATTTTTCCTAAGCGGCTATCCTTGGCCAGCAGACCAGCTACCTCAAATATTACAAATGATACGTTGGCTGGTACCGACTACGCCTGCCATTAATACCTCTGTGCAGCTCAACCAAATGGGCGCCAGTGTCTCTCAAGTCGCCATAGGGTTTTACACATTAGCTGGTTTATGGTTGCTTTACTTCACTTTATTGCTGTTCTTACGCAAGCGGATTCCGCAAAGAAAAGCCTACTTATAAACTTGGAAATTCACTAAATCTATGAGCATTAAAAAAGCGCCTACTATTCTTAGTAAGCGCTTTTTCATCTATATTGTATTGTTTTGGCTTTCAGAACTTAAAACACTCGGTTCAAGCCATTCAATGCCGCCACACGATACGCTTCTGCCATCGTTGGATAGTTAAAGGTGGTGTTCACAAAGTACTCAAGCGTATTATTGCTCTTACACTTCATCACGGCTTGTCCAATGTGGATAATCTCTGACGCGTGGTTACCGTAGCAATGGATACCTAGGATTTCGAGCGTGTCACGATGGAACAATATCTTTAGTACGCCCGAACGTTCACCAATGATTTGGGCACGTGCTAGATGTTTGAAAAATGCCTGACCCACTTCGTACGGGACTTTTTCATCTGTAAGCTCTTGCTCTGTCTTACCAATACAAGAGATTTCAGGAATCGTATAGATACCCGTCGGTACACTAGATACTGGCTCAGCATCGCTATCACCAACCATAAAGGCAGCAGCACAGCGCCCTTGGTCATAGGCGGCAGAAGCTAATGAGGGCCAACCGATTACGTCACCGGCAGCATAGATATTTTCGACGTCTGTACAGTAAGTATCATCTACTTTTAACTGGCCACGACCATTTGCTTTTAGCCCAATAGCTTCTAAATTTAAGCCTTCAGTGTTACCTGAGCGTCCATTTGACCAAAGAATGGCATCAGATTTGATGCGCTTGCCACTCTTTAAATGCAAGACCACGTAGTCATCATGAGTCTCAAGGTGGTCAATCTCTTCGTTACTACGGATAAGCACACCGAACTGTCTGAAGTCATGCGCGATGGCATCACTGATTTCGCTGTCTAAGTAATTAAGCAACTGATTTTGGTTGTTGATTAAATCAACCTTGTAACCAAGACCAGTAAAGATAGAGGCATACTCACAACCAATCACCCCTGCACCATAAATAATGATTTTTTTGACCACATAATCCATTTGCAAGATTTTATCAGAATCAAAAACGCGCGGATGGTCAAAGTCTAAAATCTCAGGACGATAAGGACGACTACCGACAGTGATGATGGCCTTATTGAAAGTGATGGTTTCATAAACATTTTCATCGACTTCAATACGCAGCGTGTGTGCGTCAACAAAACTTGCCCAACCTTGAATAACTTCGATACGATTGCGCTCATAAAAACGCGTGTGCGTACCGACTTGACGACGGATAACTTGACGCGCCTTGGCCAATACTTCATTTAGCGGTACTTGCTTATATTCCATTGCTTTGGTAAACATGGGATCGCGGCGAAAGTTAATCAGGTTAAAGACAGACTGGCGCAATGCCTTACTTGGAATCGTACCGACGTGAGTAGAGTTACCCCCTACTTGATCACGAGGATCGACGACCACCACTCTTTTACCCGACTTGGTCAACTTCATAGCAGCGGCTTCACCAGCAGGGCCCGCTCCTAAAACAACTGCATCGTACTCATACTCATGATCGTCACTTTTTACACGGCGAGAGTCTTTGGTAAATCCAGACTTAACATCGATTCGTGTGTCATCGAGTGGATTCACCAGATCAGGATGATGCATGACATCATCAGTCACTTGCTCATGAGTCTGCTCTATCTTTTCTTTTTTATTCTTACCTTCGGTATGTTCAGGGCTTGGCACGTGTCCGCTAGATTTGTTTGATACTTCGGTATGAATATCTTTCCCAGTATCATTGGTCTCGTCGCTTGCACTTTTACTTACCATGATGTCCTCTTTATATTTATCGAGTAAATGTTTGAGATGTAAATGAATCAATATGTAGATGAGTTGGTATCATGTAGATGAATGTCACCCTACTAAGGCATACCTACCATACGTTGTGACAGTATGTTTTGCAATGTCCAGTGGCCAGTAGCACTCTGCTGGCCTTCGTCAACCTGTGGGCGAACACTAATGATGTACTCAGTACCAAGGGCTGGTTTGAAGTCATCGATCCAATCATACGGAATCTGGAATACGCTACCGTCCTTAGACTTCGCAAGCAGGCACTGCATTGGCAATTCTGAAGCACAGGCCACACGGTTTGGCATGATTGTCAGAGTCTGCGCCTCTCCCAATACGATGCTTGGAATATAGCGTGGTTCAGGTACAGGCTCTTTTGCAAATGGCGACGTTTGACAAGCACTCAGTAAGGTCGCTGCGCTGAGCAAACCTGCCATCAACAACGACGGCTTTATAGATTGATAGGCTGAAATCATAGTATTCTCTATATGATAATTATCTAGGATAAAGTGAAGTATATTTATTAATGTTTTTTACGCATTCATTGCAGCTGTTTGAGCACTTATTAATGCGACTTCTCAAAACTGTTTGAACCGTTTTTTGAGCTGACACTTATCAACCAATACGACGTTTGAGGCCTGTCATCTGCAAGATACGAGTGGCAATCTCTTCAACAGACATCTCAGACACATCCAGGCTTGGAATACCATGCGTGATATAAATACCTTGAATCGCACGCTGCTCTTGCTGACATTGCTGATAGCTTGAGTAGCGACTACCTGCACGGCGTTCTTGACGAATTTTTACCAAACGATCAGTATCAATAAGCAAACCAAACAGTTTGTCTTTGTGCTCACGTAACGCTTTCGGTAACTGATTGTCGTATAAATCGTCTTCGGTCAAAGGATAGTTGGCCGCTCGAATACCGAATTGTAATGCTAAATACAGAGAAGTTGGCGTCTTACCAGAGCGCGAGACACCTACCAAAATAATATCAGCTGCGTTGTAGTGGCGAGTACGCGCGCCATCATCGTTATCTAAGGCAAAATGCACTGCATCAATACGTTCTTTATAGGTTTCAGAATCTACATCGTCATGTGCATGCCCCGAATGACCATCTGGCTCCACACCAGTCTCTTCTGCAACACGGCCGATTAGACCTTCATACATATCTAAATTGCAGCTTTGGGCTGAGTTGATTCTTTCGCGAATTTCAGGATTGACGATCGTATCAAACACGAGTGGCAACGATCCGTCTCGTTGATAGGCCATGTTGATTTGTTCAACCGCATCTTCGGCGCGCTCTAAGCTGTCTACGTAAGGTAACACTCTGGTCTCAAAAGGCACTGAAGCAAACTGACTCAAGATCGCACGCCCCAGTGTCTCAGCCGTAATCGCTGTACCATCTGAGATAAAAAATGCTGTTCTGATAGCGTGAGAGCTGTCGAAATTGAGCGCATCACGGTTTTGGATAGTGGACTTAACTTGTTCAGATGGATTGCTTGAGTACATATCGTTGACACCTCGGTTGAAAACTCAATAGTGACCTTCATATAGTTTTTGGTATAGCTCTTAGTAATAACTCAAACTTATTAAGCGATTATCAGTTATTGACTATTACTAGCATTGCTTTGGCTATTAAAAGCGCGATTTTTACTTGGCTTTTTATAGTTGCTTTTATCACTAGCTTTTATAGTTACTTTCTTAAAACGCGTTTTTATCAGTACCTATATTGCACATTCATCACGTAGTGTGCACCAACTATCTATGCGCTACATTATACGCATATTAGCTTCTTAATAGAAATCAATGTTACAGGCTTACACTTAGGACTAATATTGTTTTTCATCTTACCGATATAGTGAATTCACCTCTTATTGAGAAGATTTTTTATCGTATGTCCAATACAAGAACATGAGATAAGAATAATAAAAACATAAGTTATGGAAATACTCTAACTATAACCTATCTAAACGTGCTTATTTCATGTAGTAGTTGGCTCTTCTTAACCTGTACCACCCTTCCTAATATTGATATTTTTAATCTACGTAAATACGGAAATTAAGAGCGCTAGCTATAATTTATGTAGCAAACCCCACAATTTGTATATTTTTAACAAGTTTTTTGGTGAAAACCCTCGAAATTCTCCTAATATGACGGTATAATTCACCGTTATAATCTTTACTAAATAACCTTATTTTCTGGAGTTATCATGGCAGCGCAATCTACAGCACTTGTAATCAATCTTGATCAGCTAGGAAAAGACGACATCGAAATGGTTGGTGGTAAGAACGCTTCGCTTGGCGAAATGATCAGCCATTTATCTGACTTAGGCGTTAGTGTTCCAGGCGGCTTTGCCACCACTTCAAATGCATTTAACCGCTTTTTAACTGAAACGGGCTTGCTTGAAAAAATCAACAGCGAGCTAAAAACACTAGATGTAAACGATGTTAATAAGCTTGCGGCTACTGGTAAAAAGATTCGTACTTGGATTATCGAGCAAGAACTGCCAAAAGATCTTGAGCAAGAAGTACGTCAATCATTTGAAACCATGAGCGGCGGCGAAGACATCGCTGTTGCTGTACGTTCTTCTGCCACTGCTGAAGATTTGCCAGATGCTTCATTTGCCGGTCAACAAGAAACCTTCTTGAACATTCGCGGTATCGATAACGTCCTAATTGCTATCAAAGAAGTATTTGCCTCTCTATATAATGACCGTGCTATCTCTTACCGTGTTCATAAAGGTTTTGAGCATGAAGGCGTTGCATTGTCTGCTGCTGTACAGCGTATGGTACGTTCAGAGACTGGCGCTGCTGGTGTTATGTTCACGCTAGATACTGAAAGTGGTTTTGATCAAGTGGTATTCATCACGTCAAGCTACGGCCTAGGTGAAATGGTTGTACAGGGTGCGGTTAACCCAGATGAGTTCTACATCTCTAAGAAGTTGCTAGCCAATGGTAAGCCGTCGGTGATCCGTCGTAACCTAGGTAGCAAGCATAAGAAAATGGTTTATGGTGATGAAGGTAGCACTGCAAAATCAGTTAAAACCGTTGATGTTGAAAAACAAGATCGTATGCAGTTCTCTTTATCTACTGAAGAGCTAACCTCACTTGCCAAGCAAGCGGTAACGATCGAACAGCATTATGGCCACGCGATGGATATCGAATGGGCAAAAGACGGCGATAGCGGTGAAATCTTTATCGTTCAAGCGCGTCCTGAGACTGTTAAGAGCCGCCAAGACAGCAACGTCATGGAACGTTATGTCATCGACACGACTGGCGCCAAAGTATTGTGCGAAGGTCGCTCAATCGGTCAACGTATCGGTGCAGGTAAAGTGCGTATCGTTAGCAACCTAAACGAAATGGATAAAGTAGAAGAAGGCGATATCCTCGTATCAGACATGACTGATCCGGATTGGGAACCAGTGATGAAGCGCGCTTCTGCTATCATTACCAACCGTGGTGGTCGTACCTGTCACGCTGCTATTATCGCGCGTGAACTAGGTGTGCCAGCCATCGTTGGTTGTGGTAACGCCACTGAGTTATTGACTGATGGCCAAGATGTAACTGCTTCTTGTGCTGAAGGTGATACTGGTTTCATTTATGAAAGTCAGATTGATTTTGAAGTACAAACTAACTCTGTTGAATCTATGCCAGAGCTAGCATTCAAAGTTATGATGAACGTTGGTAACCCAGATCGCGCATTCTCATTCACCCAAATGCCAAACGAAGGTATCGGTCTTGCGCGTCTAGAATTCATCATCAACCGTATGATTGGTGTGCATCCAAAAGCCTTACTGAACATGAACAGCTTGCCACGTGAAATCTCACAAGCAATCCAAGAGCGTATCGCAGGCTATGCCTCACCTGTCGACTTCTATGTTGATAAATTGGTTGAAGGTATCTCAACGCTAGCAGTTGCCTTTATGGATCAGCCAGTTATCGTTCGCATGTCAGATTTTAAATCAAACGAATACGCTAACCTGCTTGGTGGTAAGTTATATGAACCATCAGAAGAGAACCCAATGCTTGGTTTCCGCGGAGCCAGTCGTTATGTATCTGATAACTTCCGTGACTGTTTTGAGCTTGAGTGTAAAGCACTAAAACGTGTCCGTGATGAGATGGGACTGACCAACGTTGAGATTATGATCCCGTTTGTCCGTACCACTGACGAAGCGGCGCAAGTAATCGAGTTACTTGAGAAAAACGGCTTAAAGCGCGGTGAGAATGGTTTACGTATCATCATGATGTGTGAGCTACCAACCAATGCTCTATTGGCAGATGAGTTCCTAGAATACTTCGATGGTTTCTCAATCGGTTCTAACGATTTGACTCAGTTGACCCTTGGTCTAGACCGTGATTCGGGTATCGTTTCACATCTATTTGATGAGCGTGACCCTGCGGTTAAGAAGCTGTTGACTATGGCGATTGAAGCTTGCCGTAAGCAAAACAAATATGTTGGTATCTGTGGTCAAGGTCCATCAGACCATCCAGATTTAGCATTCTGGCTCATGGAGCAAGGTATCAGCTCAGTGTCATTGAACCCTGATTCAGTGCTAGATACTTGGTTCTTCTTAGCTGGTGAAGAAGCAAAGTAAACCGCTACGGTCATTCACACAGTCATTAAAGATATCACTATTAGGGTCTATTTGATTTTTTCAAATAGACCCTAATATAATGTCCTAAGACATGACTAACTATGCAGGCAATTATGCAGATTTTCCTTGCTCGAAATAACGTACAAGCTGGTCCATACGATTTGGAACAGTTGAACATCATGCTCGCCTCTGGTGAAGTACTGCTGGATGACTTAATGTGGCATGAAGGCTTAGACCAATGGCAGCGCGTAGGTGTTCTCACCAACAACCAAACGGTTTATCGACCTACTAACGTTAATAGCCCTCAGGTCAATGACTCTATTATTAATAACGTTACTGTCTTTCCTGAAGATACTAATACTGAAGAAGACAAGTCTGTATCGTTAGATAGACTATATGGCAAGCCTGAACGTCCTAAAGACACTGGTAAAGATGCGAATATGACAACCAACCGTCATCACACACCGCATCATAATGTCTCACTGAATAAGTCTACTCTTAAAAAGACAGCAGCAGACAATGGCAAAGTCATTGGAGATGTGGTACTTGCTCCGATCATGTCACGTATCTTGGCCACTGCACTCAATGGCTTACTTTATGTATTGGCTATATTACCGTTAGTGATGGCATTGACCAAAATGGATGTGGATTATACCAAGTTCCAAAATATCCAAGATATGGACGCGGCTTACCAATATTCAATGACGCTGATGGAAAGCCTTCCTAGTAGCACGTTAATGATGTCGCAAGTGATGGTGTTTGGTTTGTTTGCTTTGCAATTGATATTTATTGCCATGCGCGGTCAATCACTAGGCAAACTAATCACTGGTATTCGTGTGGTGGATCAAACCACACATCGTCTACCCTCGTTTATCAAGCTTATCGGTACACGTACGTTATTGTTATTTATCATTTATAACTTACTGTTTTCATTTACTAGCTTTTTAGGCTTTGTGATTATTGCCATTCATTATTACATGGCGTCCAAAAGCCCAGAAAACATTGGTTGGCATGACAAACTTGCCAAAACCTTAGTGGTCAAAGCAGACAGTAGTCAATTAGTAAAAAAATCAAAGTCTGAATAATAGTATTTTTATTTGGTTATTTGCTACATACATAGCTGGTGATACTCAAAAAAGCTGCGTACTATCGCGGCTTTTTTGTTTATTAAAGACTGTTTGTTCTTCTTTTATATTTTATTAACAGCGGCACAGTGATTAACCTTTGTGTTAGTTGCTGAGTACTGTTATAATACGGCGCTTTATAAACTAAGCTTATTCCTGATTAATTTAATCGGAATTGAGCTTACCTTATAAATCTCCTTGCTATTAACATAGGGTTAATAGCTACTAATCCGTAAGGAGTCATAATGCGACATTACGAACTGGTGTTACTTGTACACCCAGACCAAAGCGACCAAGTGGTCGGCATGGTTGAGCGCTACATCAAGTTAGTTCAAGACAACAACGGTGTTATCCATCGTTTAGAAGATTGGGGCCGTCGTCAACTGGCTTATCCAATCAACAAGATTCACAAAGCTCATTACGTTCTTTTCAACATTGAAACTGACGGTGAAACTTTGGCTGAACTTGAAGAATTATTCCGCTATAACGACGCGATCATTCGTAGTCTAGTTATGCGCCGTGACGAAGCTGTCACTGAAGAGTCGCAGTTAGCCAAGAATGCCGATGAAAAACGCGCACGCAAAGCAACTACTCGTCGTCCAGACAATCGTGAAAACGGTAGTGACGACAACGACAACAGTGAAGACTAATTAAAGGAGAATACTCATGGCACGTTTCTATCGCCGTCGCAAATTCTGCCGTTTCACTGCTGAAGGCATCACTCACATCGATTATAAAGATGTTGAATTGCTAAAACAGTACATCAGTGATAATGGTAAAATCGTACCAAGCCGTATTACCGGTACGTCTACTAAATATCAGCGTCAACTAGCTACTGCTATCAAGCAAGCTCGTTATTTATCGCTACTTCCGTATACTGACAACCATCAGTAATTTAACCGTTAACTAGGAATGACTCATGCAAATTATTTTGTTACAGCGTATCGTCAACCTTGGTAAACTCGGTGAAACTGTCGATGTAAAACCAGGTTACGGACGTAACTTTCTTATCCCTCAGGGCAAAGCTCTACCTGCTACTAAAGCTAACATTGAAAAGTTCGAAGCACGTCGTGCTGAACTTGAAGCTGAAGAAGCAAAAGAGATCGCTGTTGCTCAAGAGCGTGCTGATGCACTAACTGACGTTAATGTTATCATGCGTGCTAAATCAGGTGACGAAGGCAAGCTATTCGGTTCTATCGGTACTCGCGATATCGCTGAAGCATTGACTAACTCAGGTCTAGAAGTAGACCGTGCTGAAATCAAGCTACCTGAAGGCACTCTACGTCAAGTTGGCGAATACAATGTTGATATTCAGCTACACCATGACGTTACTGCTAGCATCTTAGTTACTATTCTTTCTGAAGATGGTAACAACGAAGATTCAGCTGATGAAGAAGCTGCTGACGAAGACTATTCTGAAGAGTAATCTTTTATATAATTAGACTCAATCTATAAAAAGCCAGCAACCTTGAGTTGCTGGCTTTTTTATGTGCGTCATTTTTGAAATTGGGATTTCTATATTTAGACAATTTATATTGCTAACTTATACAGTTTTGTCTCTTCAAATGAAGGTTTTCCATGTTACTAAACAGCGTAGAGTTGTTAGAAAACCTGTTACTGTAATAGCGATGTTGCTACGCAATACTGTAGTAACTAAATGAAACAACTGTCGTAAAATTGCTATACCTAACAATAAGATGCTGTCTATATAATCGTCATTATTACTATTAGCAGAAATTGGTAATCTACTGCTATCTAATATAATGATTGGGCACAAGAATATGAAAGAAAATAGTATCCACACCGAGGACAAACTTATCTGTATCCAAGGCAATTCATATTACTCTGAGGGTGAGGTGTATACAGTTGGTAGAATAGTTAACGATAAATATTTTCAGTTGCTGACTAGTGGCAACGATGACCATTGGTATGTCACATCGGATGATCAAGGTATTTACGTCAGTTTTGATACTTCAACAGCCACAAATAATAAAGCTTTCTTTGATAAGATTGCCTAGCTGTAGGCTATAGCATGCCTTCAATTTGAACAGATAAACACTACTCCGTATAAGAGCTGGTTATCATAGATGGCCAGTTTTTTTAGTTAAGTACACTCGTAGTTGCGAGTTATACAAGTATTCCCACATAAATTTTTGACATCTTCTTACCATTAAAAGTTTTTGATGTTTCTCAATAGCGCCAACTATTTAACGAATCTATTTCCTAGCAGCATATATTTATTATAGAATATGTCCCTTTAAAATTTCATATCGTTACTGATGCAGACGGTTGGTTTGATATCGTTTAAGTTTATATATGGCAAAGCGCTTGAAAGCACTACAATTAGTAGACTTAACGAGCCAGATACCATATCTAATATCGATACAACTGACTACATTGGCATTGGTAATCAATTAAGATATAAACCATATTGAGACAGTGATGATTGTATTTTGGCTTGTGCTGACCATTCTTTTTATTATTTTCGCTACCGCAAGATTAAAGTGGCATCCTTTTCTAGTGTTGATTTTGTCCGCTTTCTTGGTCGCACTATTTTATCAAGTACCACTTAACACTGTCGCAAAAACGATCTCTGATGGGTTCGGTGGTATTTTAGGCTATATCGGTCTTGTTATTGTATTTGGTACCATTATTGGCTTAATCCTCGAAAAAACTGGAGCTGCTATCGTGATGGCAGAGTCAGTTATCAAAGTATTGGGGCCACGCTTCCCTACTTTGACCATGTCTATCGTCGGTGCAGTCGTCTCTATACCTGTGTTTTGTGACTCTGGCTATATTATCTTAAACTCTCTAAAAGAGTCTTTAGCTGAGCGCCTACATGTATCAAGTGTAGCGATGAGTATTGCCTTGGCCACTGGTTTATATGCCACTCATACCTTTGTTCCACCTACTCCAGGCCCAATCGCGGCGGCCGGTAACTTAGGTCTAGAGTCAAACCTAGGTTTGGTCATCATGGTTGGTGTGGTCGTAACTGCCGTTGCCGTACTAGCTGGCTGGTGGTGGTCTAATCGCTTTCTTAACGCTACTCCTGAAAATATCAATGCGGCAGATGCTCCAGCGGCAATGCCTGAAGGAATGAAGACGCGTGATGATTACAGCCACTTGCCTTCAGCGACAATGGCTTTCTTACCAATTATCGTTCCTATCATATTAATCTGCCTGTCCTCGGTTGCTAATTTTCCAAGCGCACCATTTGGCAGTAACATGGTAGCGGAAATTCTGATATTCATTGGTAACCCATTGACTGCGTTACTTATCGGTTTGTTCTTGTCGTTCTTCTTAATTAAATCAAGCCAAAAAACGCAGGAAATTAGCGATAGTATCTCGCAAGGTTTGGTAGTAGCAGCCCCTATCCTATTAATCACTGGTGCTGGTGGTGCATTTGGTGCCATGCTAAAAGTTACACCGATTGGCGATTATCTAGGTTCGACGCTATCTGCTTTAGGTTTAGGTATCTTCATGCCATTTATCGTCTCTGCTGCGCTAAAAACCGCACAAGGCTCAACCACCGTCGCATTGGTTACTACCTCTGCTATGGTTGCTCCTTTATTAAACCAAATCGGTTTAGACAGCGAACTTGGACGCGTGTTCTGCGTGATGGCAATTGGTGCAGGCGCTATGACCATCTCACACGCCAATGACAGCTTCTTTTGGATTGTAAGCCAGTTTAGTCGTATGAGCGTCGCACAAGCTTACAAAGCGCATTCCATGGCCACTGGTATCCAAGGTGTGACTAGCATCGTATTTATCTGGTTGCTAACGCTAGTATTTATCTAGTTTGTGGAATTAGGTGTTTCTACATACGTTTATTTGATGATTACTAAGTAAACGTTTTAAAACATGACACTATCGCAATGATCGTGTCATTAGATATTCAAAGAGAGCCGTATGAAAATTTTGATCGCCCCTGATTCGTTTAAAGAAAGTTTAGAAGCCTTGGATGTGTGCCATGCCATTCAGTCTGGTGTTCGCCAAGTGTTTCCAGACGCTGACTATAAGCTGTTGCCTATGGCGGATGGTGGTGAAGGCACATCAGCAGTGTTGTCTTATGTATTGGGTGGGCGATGGAAAGAAGTCAGAGTACAGGACCCATTGATGAGACCGATTACGGCAAAGTATCTGTTATTACCCGATGCAACTGCCGTTATCGAAGTGGCTCAAGCCTGCGGATTACACCTACTAACAGCCGATGAGCGTGATCCTGTGATTGCGAGCAGTTATGGTGTTGGGGAACTGATCAAAGATGCATTAGAAGAAGGTGCTAAGCGTATCGTTATCGGTTTAGGTGGTAGCGCAACCAATGACGCTGGTCTTGGTATGCTAATGGCGCTAGGCGTAACATTTCATGATATCAATGACAGCTTGCTTACTCATGGTGGCGGGGCACTTGCCAGCCTACACAAGCTCGATAATACAAACCTTCACGCAAAGATATCAGACACGGTATTTGAAGTGGCTTGTGATGTGACCAATCCATTATGCGGTCTGCTAGGTGCCAGCGCAGTGTTTGGTCCGCAAAAAGGCGCTTGTCCAGAGCAAGTCAATACTTTGGACAAGGCACTCGGTCACTTCGCTACCATTTGTGGACAGCATGGCTACGAGGATTGTCAACACGTTGAAGGCGCTGGCGCTGCTGGCGGTCTTGGCTATGCGATGATGACGTTCTTTCAAGCTCAACTAAAGTCAGGCTTTGATACCGTTGCCGAAGTGGCTCACCTGTCGCAACATATCGCAGAAGCTGATCTCGTCATCACTGGCGAAGGTAAGCTCGATGCGCAAACGGCCATGGGTAAAGTGGCAGGTGGTATCAGCCAAATCGCTAAGGCTAGCCGTACACCCGTCATCGCTATCTGCGGCAGTGTCGATGGACTAAAACCTGCTCAAACTAGTCAGTTCGATGTGGTCATGCCGAGTATCCAAAAAGTAGACACGATCGATAATGTGTTAGGCTCTGCTTATAACAATATTGAAACTACTGCTGCTAATATCGCTGCAAGTATCAAACTTGGGCAGACTTTAAAATAGACTCAATCTTTCATAGTCGCAATCTACAAATGAACCTCTTCTGTTAAACGCACAGCTATTGAACTTTCGATTAACCCTTCGTTAGCTGTGCATTTATCATTCTCAACATATCTATAGCCATTTTTTTACTTCATCAATGACCGTATGCATTCTATTAGAGAGTGCCTGCTGTCTTCTGACTGCCAGATATAGCGTTTCGCTAACAGCAACTGGCAGATAATGACTGTTAATCAGCTCAGGCTTTGGATAAGCAGCCACGGCATGTGCTGGCAAAACCGTAAAGCCTATTCCCCTGCTGACTGGCTCTAAAATTAACCCTATCTGATTAGAAAAGCCTTTTTTCTCAAAATCATTGATATGCTGGAACTGCTCGTAATTGGCAGTCAGCAACATGCCTGCATGATGGGCGCCATCTGGATGATCGATAAATCCAAGCTTAATAAGCTGCTCCCAGCTCGGCTCTACGGTAGACGCAGGTGTCACTAACATCAACGATTCTTGTGCCACAGGCTTACAGCTAATCGATTCATCATTTGAGATATCTGTCATAAAACCAATATCAATCTCATGGCTTGACAGTGCCCGCTCAATATCAGAATTGGGTGCAAAACGGTAATCAATCACTAGCTTTGGATGCTGCTGCTGTAATGTCAAAAGCTGCGGATACAGCTTGAGTCCCACACTACCCGGTGACATCAATCGTACCAACCCTTCATAATGCGGATCATTACCGATGCGCTGTTCTAGATTTGATAATCGCTGTAATATCTCGCCTGCTTCTCTATACAACTGCTCACCTGCATCGGTTAATGAAAACTGCTTACCTTGTCGAATAAGCAAATCAATACCCAACTGGTTCTCTAGCTTACTGATATGTTGACTGACACCTGACTGTGTCATGTGTAAGCGCTCAGCCGTACGTGTGAAATGTCCGATATCAACCAGCGTGCAAAAGGTACGTAGCCATATGATATTCATCATTACGTTTCATACTTATCTTTATAATAAATGATAATTTTACGTAATTATTCTCTGTTTGTATACTGGCTTCACATTAAACAAAGCCTATATCAAACAGGAGTATTACAAATGAATAATGTTTATCCAAGAAGCTTTTCACACATCGGTCTTTCAGTCCCTGACTTAGATGCCGCCGTAAAATTTTACACCGAAGTGATGGGTTGGTACACCATCATGGAGCCAACTGAGATTGTCGAAGATGACAGCCCGATTGGTGAGATGTGTACTGAAGTATTTGGTGCTGGTTGGGGCAGCTTCCGCATCGCTCATCTATCGACTGGTGACCGTATCGGTGTTGAGATATTTGAATTTAAAAATCAAGAAAACCCTGAAAACAACTTTGAATACTGGAAAACAGGTATCTTTCATTTCTGTGTTCAAGATCCCAACGTCGAAGAGCTAGCTGAACGTATCGTTACCGCGGGTGGTAGAAAACGTATGGAAAAACCACGCTACTACTATCCTGGCGAGAAACCCTACCGCATGATTTATATGGAAGATCCATTTGGCAACATCGTCGAGATATACAGCCACAGCTATGAGCTTATCTATAGCGAAGGCGCGTACTAATTTGATATAGCGTAAATTTAGTATAGATTCAGCTTATATCTGATTGAATAGCTAATAGCGTACTCATCACTTGAGTGCGCTATTTTTATTTTTGAGCTTTATATATTAGTCAGCTTTTGTATAGAATATAAGCCATGCTACTATTTGAATAGCTATAGATAGCATTTGCTAAACCAAACAACCATTATCAAGGATGATAAATGACACAATCTGACGTTACCCTAGACCTAGACAACCTTCTCGTTATTAGAGAAGACAATAAAGAAGGTGGCGTAGTCACGCTCACCTTAAACCAACCCAAACAGTTTAATACGTTATCCGTTGAAGTGCTGTCTGCCATACAGACGGAGCTGGATCAAATCGCTCAGGACGATAAGATCAGAGTGGTCGTGATTCAAGCGACGGGTAAGGCATTCTGTGCTGGTCACAATCTAAAGCAGATGCGCGCACACTCAGAGGAGGCATTCCACCGTACCCTATTTCAGCAATGTAGCAAAATGATGCTTACTATTAACCATATGCCTCAAGTCGTCATTGCAAAAGTACAAGGCATTGCCACTGCAGCAGGTTGTCAGCTAGTTGCCGCTTGTGATTTGGCTGTTGCCGCTGATAATGCGAAGTTTGCCACCTCTGGAATAAACGTTGGGCTTTTTTGCTCTACGCCTGCGGTAGCCGTCAGTCGTAACTTACCGCGTAAACAAGCATTTGAGATGCTCATCACAGGCGAATTTATCGATGCGCACACTGCCCTGCATTATGGATTGATCAATCGAGTCGCATCGGTAGAGCAACTAGATCAAGCATTACAATCATTGATATCTGCGATTACTGCCAAGTCTTCAATAGCGGTAAGGACTGGCAAAGATATGTTTTATAAGCAATTAAGCATGAATGTTGAAGACGCTTATAACTACGCTAGTAAAGTAATGACCTGTAATATGATGGCAGACGATGTGAGAGAAGGTATCGATGCTTTTATTGATAAACGCCAAGCGGTATGGAAAGAATGCTAATAGCTATATGATTAACTTTATCAGTGGCTATATGAATAATTACGCTAGCTTATAACAAAATATAAAAAAGGCCATAATATCACTATCATGGCCTTTTTTACTGGTTCTATTATCAACTACAAGCAGTCTTTACTCAGCAGCGATGGCGATCATCTCAACCAATAGCTCAGGGCGTGCTAACGCTGATTCGCCGCAAGCACGCGCTGGTGGCTCAATACCTTCAAACCATTTGTCATAGACTTCATTCATAGCCGCAAAGTCTGCCATATCTTTGATCCAAACCGTTACTGATAGTAGCTTTGATTTGTCACTACCTACCTCTTCTAACAACGTTTGGATTTTTTCTAAGCAAGTCAACGTTTGTGCTTTGATATCGTCTTCTGCATTACCTACCTGACCGCATAAATATACGGTTTGGTTATGAACGACGATTCTGCTCATACGCGGGGTGCTGTGTAGCTTCTTTATCATGTTGTATACCTTCAATCTATTGATTTAAATCTGCGATAACTCTATCAAACACGCTCTTATTTCGAAAAACGCTGAGCACTAAATGGTGCAAGGTCTACCAATAATGGCTTTTCATGAATCATTTCTTCAACCAAACGACCTGTCATAGGTCCTAAGGTAAAGCCTTGATGACTGTGACCAAAGGCGAACCATAATTTGTCATGCTTGTCTGCAGGACCAATAACTGGTTTCATATCAGGCATACAAGGACGTGATCCTGCCCATGCTTCACTCTCAACCGCATCTTCTAATGGCAGAATTTTACGAGCAAGCTTCAATACAGTTTGCAGTTGACCAAAGTTCTTTGGCGCATTCATGGTGGTCATCTCAGCACCGGTCGTGATACGGATACCCTGCTGCATCGGACCCATCACAAAGCCTTTATCCATATCAAACATACTGTGATTGATGGTATTTTTTTCTGTCACTTTGAAATGCTGATGGTAGCCACGCATTGGGAATAATGGCAAGTTGTAGCCAAGTGGTTTGATCAAGTCATTAGACCATGGGCCTGCTGCGATAACCAATTTATCACTATAATAAGTGTCGTTATCAGTGATAATTTTCCAGCCTTCACCATCTTTTACGATTTCTTTTACATCGCTTTCTTTGATCGTACCCTGCATATCTTGGAAGTTTTTCGCATAGGCTTTTACGAGCGAGCTTGGGTTTGATACTTGCCAAGAATTTTTCCAATGAATTGCACCAACGAAACCTTCAAAATCAGCACTAGGTTCCATTGCTTTTAATTCTTCAAGGTTTAGGACGTTGTGCTCAACACCTTGGTTGCGCGCATCGATGGCTGCTGCTTGCGCTTCTTTGAAGGTCTCTTCAGAGCGATGCAATTGCAACCAGCCATCGCGAGTAATTAATTCATCAGCACCAGATGCTTCAATCATCGTTTGATGTTCACTGGTACAATGCTCAATCAGCGTCTGCCACTCTGATTCGATTTTATTGACTGAAGCAGGTGTAGAGTATTTCCAGTACTGAAGTAGTGCTTGGTGATAACGTAAAATTGCCGGGATACGATAGCGAATATCGGTACCTTGGTTCGGCAACACTCTGATCATCTCAGTCAGCTGACGAGGAAAAGGATGTGTATGAATGGCTTCGCGCTGAATCAATCCTGCATTACCATACGAGGTCTCTGACCCTGGCAATTTTTTGTCTAACAATAATACATTTGAGTTATTTTTTTGTAGATGCCACGCGATTGACGTGCCAACCATACCTGCACCGATAACGATAACTTCGTAGCGCATAACCTATCCTTTTCTTAGGGTGTTAATACAGAGTATCAAATATAAGGGTCTAACAGAATTAGGTGGTAATAGTAACGCATTAGGATAAATTTTAAACCCTTATCTGAGAAATATTTTTGTGTTATATACTTTTAGTTATGGGGTTTTTGAGAAAGTATTTTCGATAGGAATAATACCAACCTTAAGCTATAACCTAGCAACGAATTTGATGAAAATAGCGTCAAATTATTCAATACTTTTGGTTATAAAATGCTCAACTATTGGTAAGTTAACTTATCTATATTGCTGAACAGTTTTATTAGTTTATATTTAATAAGTTAGACAGTTAACGAAACATAGAACACTACCACCACACTGGATCATCACTCTCCATACTAGGTCTTTTAACAGTCTCAACCGTCACCTCATTCGCAGATAGCTCTGCGATAAACCGTGACGGCTTGTCAAAATAACCTGAATAGCTGGAAAAGTAATCAGGCGCCGTAAGATACAGCTGAGACTTAGCACGACTACAGGCGACATAAAACAGCTTGCGCTCCTCTTCGAGCTCCTCAAAGTCATCCAACGAGCGATGATGCGGCGTCATACCATCGACCAAAGCGTTCACAAACACCACTGGCCACTCTAGTCCTTTGGCACTATGAATGGTCGAAATAGTGACTTTGTCCGTATCGTTTGCTTCAGGCTCACTGGTTTTCACCACTGAATCATTGGGAGGGTCAAGTGCCAAGTTTTCTAAGAAGTCATCAAGACTACTGTATTGTGTTGCCAAATTTTTGAGTACACGAAAGTCCTCGCTACGCTCTCGCCAATTCTCTTCGATCGTTTTTAAGACAGGAATATAAAACGCTAAAATATGCTCAAGGATATTTTCAATGGATTCAGCCTGAGTAGCATTAGTAAGCGTATGGTAAAGAGGCTCAAGCTGCTCGCTTTTTTTGGCAAACTTTGCGGTAGTTAATGGCTCAAACGAATTATTGTCAGCATTAATTGCTTGGGTCAAACGCGTCGCGGTGACTGACCCTACTCCCTTAAACAAGGTCAAAATACGGTGCCATGCGATCGTGTCATTGGGGTTATAAAGTATCTTTACGAATGCCAAAACGTCTTTTATATGACGCCTCTCTATAAACTTGATACCACCCACGACGATAAATGGAATATGACGATCCATAAATTCTAATTGGACATAGTTGGACTGAAATGACGTTCGGCACAATACAGCAAAGTCTTCATAATCAAACTCTGATTTTAGCTTGATGATCTTATCAGCAATATATTTGGCCTCACGGGTTTCATCACGCAGGCGACTAAATACCGGCTTGATTCCTATTATTAATGCGTCAGAGTACAGCTGTTTTTGATAGCCTAGCGTGATTTGTGCTGACAAGGCATTGATATAGTTTAAAACGGCAGGCGTACTGCGATAATTTTGCTCAAGCTTGATCAACTTGGCATCGGGGTAACTCTCACCAAACAACAAGATATTTTCATAATTGGCACCGCGAAAGGCATAAATACTCTGACTGTCATCACCAACGACCATGAGCGATACCGACTCAGGCTTACAAATCAAATCTATCAGCTCTTTTTGTGGAATATTGGTGTCTTGATATTCATCGACCATAACGTAACGGTACTGACGTTGTAGCAGTTGTCGAAATTTATCATTGGTCTTTAAATGGCGTACCACTTGGCTAATAATATCGTCAAAGTCATAAAGATGATTGGCCCGCTTGTACTCATGAAAGTCAACCGCCAGCTGCTCAATGATAGGAATATGTACAGCGATATCAGGGTAACTGCTTTCTATCAAATCGCGGATATGAATGCGTCTATTTCTAGAGGTTGAAAAGATGTTTTGTAAAGTCTTTTTACGAGGAAACGCTTGGTTTTTGGTTTGGGTGGGATACTTCTTTTCTTTATGAATTAGATCAATCGCATCTTCACTATCACCCGTGTCTAAAATCGTAAATCGAGGATTGATACCAAGCAGCCCTGAATACTGGCGCAGCAGCATATTACAAAATGAATGAAAAGTGCCGCTAGCAATATCGTTGAGCCACTTATCAGTTGGCAGCTTATCCTTGGCCAAATCCTCGTCAGACAAACGGCTTGTCAATAGCGTTTTTGCACGACTTTTAATTTCATTGGCCGCTTTTCGGGTAAAGGTGAGTAGCAAGATATCTTTAGGCGACACCCCATTCTCTAACAGATAACTGGTTCGATAAGTGAGCGTTTTGGTTTTACCAGAACCTGCACCAGCGATGACCAACACCTTGCCTTCGATAGTCGTTGCAGCCATTAGCTGGTCTGGATTTAATTCACTGGCATAATCGACCTTTAACCCCGCACCACTATCCAATCTTTGATCTAATAACTTGATATTTTCCGCCTCAGCAGTATCAATCAGATTGGCTTCTAGCTTTTTGATTGCCTGCTCAAGCTGAGCCAGCTTAAGTTTCATTTCAAGGAAGTTCTGCGGATAACTATAGCGGCGTGTATTAAAAATTGTGGTCGTCATTATAAGGAGTGGCCTTTCGTTTATGTTAATCGCCTTTACAAAGGATGAACCTTTGACATTGCTATCAGATCAGTTGCTCATTTTATAGTACAGCTTACCATAATAGATAAAATGGCAAAATTACTAGCAATAACAGATGCTAAATATCAGTCTACAACGCAACAACCTCACCCCTATTCAGGTAAATTTGCTACAATGTGCCCAATTTTGATTTATCATTTAACCAATCTTTATACCAACTGATTTTATTACTATATTGAGAGAATGCTATGGGTTTTAATTGCGGCATCGTTGGCCTACCAAACGTGGGTAAATCCACCTTGTTTAACGCCTTGACCAAAGCGGGTATCGCCGCTGAAAACTTCCCGTTTTGTACCAAAGATCCCAACACGGGTATCGTGCCAGTACCAGATCCACGTCTAAAGAAACTGGCTGACATCGTCATCCCCGAACGTGTACTGCCAACGACCATGGAGTTTGTCGATATCGCAGGCTTGGTCGCAGGCGCATCAAAAGGCGAAGGCATGGGCAACCAGTTCCTAGCCAATATCCGTGAGACTGATGCGATTGCTCACGTCGTACGCTGTTTTGATGATGACAATGTGGTACACGTTGATGGACGCGTCAGCCCAATTGATGACATCGAAACCATCAATACCGAACTGGCATTGGCAGATTTAGAAGCTGTAGAGCGTGCGGTATTTAACTTGACCAAAAAAGCCAAAGGCGGTGATAAAGACGCTGCAGCCATGCTAGATGTGTTCAAAAAAATTGAGCCATTATTAGCAGAAGGTAAAGCTGCTCGCGCTGCTGGCCTAGACGCTGATGAGAAAAAACTGATCAGAAGCTATGGTCTAATCACTCTAAAGCCAACCATGTATATCGCTAACGTCGCTGAAGATGGCTTTGAAAACAACCTATACCTTGATGCAGTACGCGACTATGCCACTGGTGAAGACTCTATCGTCATCGCACTATGCAACCAAATCGAAGCTGAAATCGCTCAGCTTGATGAAGAAGACAAAAAAGACTTTTTGGCTGAAATGGATATGGACGAAGCTGGTCTAGATCAAGTCATTCGTGGTGGTTACGATTTGCTTGATATGCAGACTTACTTTACCGCTGGTGTCAAAGAAGTGCGCGCATGGACGGTCGCTGTTGGCGCTACAGCCCCGCAAGCTGCTGGTGTGATTCATACTGATTTTGAGCGCGGTTTCATTCGTGCTGAGGTCATCGCTTATGATGACTTTATCGAATACAACGGTGAAAAAGGCGCTGCTGCTGCTGGTAAATCACGCCTAGAAGGTAAAACTTATATCGTGCAAGATGGCGACGTCATGCACTTCCGCTTTAACGTTTAATATTTAAGCGGTAAAGCGTATTTATAAAAAACGAGCCGATGTTGGATATTCTCTAGCATCGGCTTTATTTTACCTACCTATTGTTATATTATAACATACCTTCATTTTCACTTATTCGAGAACTTATACCATGACTGACTCTCTCTCATTCTCTAAACTTGCAGGCGCTGCATTAATCGGAAGTATCATGACAGGCTCATTATTGGGCTGTCAGCCTAGTACAGATACAGCAGTATCTGAAGAAGTAACGGCAGAGCATGATCACGAAGAACATGATCACGAAGGGCAAGATCACGAAGGGCACGATCACGAAGGGCACGATCACGAAGGGCACGATCACGAAGGGCACGATCACGAAGGACACGATCATGAAGGACACGATCATGAAGGACACGATCATGCCAGTGCAGGCACGCCATTTACCTGTGAGCCAACTGCTACCATTGGTGCTTCTTACCATAACGACGATACACCACACACCGCAAACTTAATCATCGATGGTCTAGATTACGATTTGGTCGCTACCTCAGATAGCAACACTGATACCAATACACAAGCGTATGTAGGTGAGATTGGACTGGATGACACTCACGGTATCATATGGCAAGTAAATGGCGACAAAGCAACATTGCGTAATAAAACACTAGATAGTGATGTAGCGATTGAAGAGGAAGAAGTGTTATTTAACTGCCAAAAATCTTAATGTAGTCAATTCAATATGATTCGGATACAAGCAAACCAAGTAAAAGCACTACAAGCAGTAGGCTAAGCGAAAATAACATCGTATCCACTTTATAGATGGTTGACTATAGCTGTACCAAGGGCGCTAATTTGCTATGCTAGAGGCTCCCTTGGTTTCGGATGTTTCAATATGCTAAGTACACCAACTTCCTTGTCATCTCCTACCACACAATGGTCGCAGCTCCTCAACTCACAGCGTCTTGGTGCTACCAAAAAATTCAACGCTAATACCAGTACTCGCTCTCAGTTTCACAAAGACTATGACAGGTTGGTATTTTCTCATTCTTTTCGTCAGCTCAATCAAAAGACCCAAGTTCATCCGTTGACCAATCAGCTCGGTATTCATACGCGCCTGACTCATTCGCTAGAAGTTTCTTCTATTGGACGCTCTTTGGGAATGATGGCTGCTGAAAAAATTCATGATGCGTTAAGTAGCGGCTTGCCAGCAGGAGTGTCACCAGCAGATGTCGGTGTCATTGTGCAAGCAGCTTGTCTCGCTCATGATATAGGCAATCCGCCTTTTGGCCACGCTGGAGAGTATGCGGTTCGTGATTGGTTTAGGCAGCCCGACCCTCAAGCGATTTTGCAAAACTTAAGCAGCAACGAGCGACTGGACTTACTGGCATACGAAGGCAATGCTCAAGGATTTCGCTTATTAGCACGTAATGAACATCACCCTGATAAAGGTGGTATGCGACTCACTTGTGCCACCTTAGGCGCATTTATGAAATATCCATGGTTGGCGACTCACAGCAACGACGTCAATGACAACCATTATAATGTGCAGAAATTTGGCTGCTTTTATAGCGAGGCTTCTCAGTTAGAAGAGTTAGCAGCCTGTTTGAACTTACCACGCTCAGAGCAGCACGATGGTTTTGCGCGTCATCCATTGGCTTACTTGCTAGAAGCGGCAGATGATATCTGTTACGCACTAATCGATTTAGAAGATGGCATCAATCTGAATATGCTAACCTATAGCGAAGTAGCCACGATATTTTATGAGCTAATTGGTGAGCGCCCGAGTAGTGTAAGCTTGCCAGCACATATGTCTGTTAGACAGAGTCTCGCTTCTCTGCGGGCACGAGCTATGATGCGTTTGGTCAATACTGTTACCGATGCTTTTGTCGCTAACAGCGATGCATTGCTGGCGGGCACGCTGCAAGGCAGTCTGTTTGATCATTGTGATACCAGCGTACAGAGGGGTATTAATCAAGCTAAGCAGTTGGCACGCGAAAAAATATTTAATCATCCTAGTAAAGTAAGGATGGAGCTGATGGCCAATCAGTGCTTACATAGCCTATTGAATGCCTTTATGCCACTCGCTTGGACAGGGTCTCAACCTGCTACTATGCAGCCGCCAATGTCCTTTGAACAGCAACGTTTATTAAGATTATTGCAGCCTCATCTTGACGAGCATCGCCGCGTATTGTCCGACGATACCTATCATAATGTCTTAAATATTTTGGATTTTATTACAGGTATGAATGACCATGAAGCCTATCGATTGGCGCAAGAATTGCAGGGACATTGGGGCACAGTGGTTTAAAAGACCAGTGCAGGTTTAGTAAATGAACACGAATGGCGTATTTCAGTCGTATTTATACGTTGAAATGAGTATGATAAACCTCTATTGGATAATTTTGAAATATTATGAGCAGTCGCGAACAAAAAAAACTTCAAACTCGGCACGCCTTTTTTAATGCTGTGCTTGATTTATGTATGACAGGGCAATCTTTTAGCTCTATCAGCCTCAGACAAGTAACACGCGAGGTTGGCGTTGTGCCGACTGCGTTTTATCGCCATTTCGATGATATGGAATCACTTGGACGTGCTTTGGTCATTGAGGAATTGGGCGGCACGTTAGCTACTTTAAGTGACAGTCTACAAATTGGACGCAAACGTAGCTTTGATCGCCAAATCGCAAAAAGCATTCAGCTGTTTTTGTATATGGTCAGCGATCAGCCTTATTACTGGCAATTCTTGGTCAGCGAGCGTTATGGTGGGTCAGAAGCAGTGCGAAAAGCTATCAATGAGTTAATTAAGATACACGCTCAAGGTTTAGCAGACGACTTAGCGTTACAGCCAGCATTTACTCACATCAATGCTTACGACCGTCGTTTATTGGCTGAGGCTGGCGTAAACATGTTCTTCTCTTGGATTATTGACTGGTTAGAGCTAACCTATACGGAAGATCATGATGATGAGATTGATCTAAACGAAATCGAAGAGAATAAACAGCTAATGCTACATAACTGTACTCGTCAAGCACAAATGCTTTTTTACGGGGCTTATAACTGGAAGTCTAGCGAAGAAACACGCCTTAAAGATTAAATACGATCCCAACACTATCCGCTAAAAACTCGGACGAAATGCCCATAGTCGCTGTGTCACTACTTGGACTTCCTTGGGCATTTTACCGTCTACCTCACCACCATTTGCCGCTTGATTACTATTAGCTGTCTGACTACTATTAACTGCTTGATTAGTATCAACGACAGTTTTACTAATCAAGACGGTGGCAAAACGCTGTCTAGCCTGACCGACAGCTGCATTATCAGTTGCTGTGATAAGCGCCATAAAAGCTTGGCTATCAACGGCCAGCATTGGTGTTAACGCTTTACGCTGTTCTTCATTTAAACTACTAAATATCGGTAATTGCCACATTGCATCAATAGATGTCAGCGCCTGCTGTACGCGCATATCAATCAGTGCTTGCATCTGTTGACTGTTGGCGCCATCAACCAGTGCTGCTAACAATACTGGACTGGCAGTATTGATATTAATCGGCACATAATACGGCACCGCAGTCAGATAAGGTCGCAATACCGCTAATGTCTCCGCACTCATCCCTTTGACTTCTTGTAGCTGATCGATACTGACAAACGGCTGATTTGGCAGAGCGTCTGAAGCTATAGCGTTTGACTGCTGCGCATATACCGCACTTTCATCACCGCCATCTTGATATACCTCGCCGCCTGCATCTTGCCAATCAAGTACGGCAGTAGCGATATCAGGCTCTAGATTTAGTTGCGTGAACAGTCGTTGGAATGTTTCTAAAGCACTGGTGTTGACCGTTCCATCTTGATACAAGTTATTAATGTTAAAACGACCAGACTCATCACGTAGCTCGATGCTGACACTATGATTGGCCAATGCATACGGTGGTATTGGCTGCGCCCAGATATCTTGCGCACTATCAGTATCATTAAAGTTGCTATCAGCATGAATCATCGTTACTGCCAATTGTTGACCTGCATCGATATCTTGCAGTAACTGATTTTGATCAAATAACAGACTACTACGTCTAATCGTAATTTTTTGGCTAGCAAGCATAGACCCTGCAACCACCGTGATGCTCACTACCAATAATAAGATAGTCAGTAATGCGACACCGCGCTGAGAGTTCGCAGTTATCGACATACACAGCCTTTGTTATTGAGCAGTTGATACATTTTAGCGACTACCTTCTCAATTATTCGTTGCTACATTGCTATTATCAGCACCGCTGCTGTCACTGTTAGCATTATCATTGCTACTACCGTCTGTGTTGTTGACTATGCTTTGATTATTGCTATGTGATATCGGTTGCGGAGCAAGTGCCCATTGCCAAGTGATTGGCATGTCTTGATAAGTAAAGTTAACCGCAATTCCTTTCGGTAATAAAATAGCTGTGGGTTTAGGACTCACTGTATTTGCTGCTTGTCCTCTTGCTGTATTTGTACTATTGCCACTGTTAGTATCGTCGCTCGGAAACTTGATGCTTAGCTCTGGTAGATAGGCTTGCCAGCGTCCTGCTGTAATACCTTCAAGTAACACGCTATCCAAGCTAACGCTATCACGTCCGCCTTCGATACTGGTATATTGACGACGTATCAAACGCTCATCTGCGAAAATGTATTCGATACGTTGGATGCTATTGCTACTCTGATATCTTGGATCAGGATCGGCGAAGCGTACAAAGCTGACACGTTCATCATCTAAGCTCATAAAGGGCTCAGGCGCTATTTCGTTTATTTGCTCGCTTGATTGAGTATTATTACCTGAACTAGTACTGTTGTTCGCTACACTGACATTCTGGGTAGTCGCCGCTTGATAAGGGATCATCTGACCCATGTCTTGCTGTAATTGCAAATAGGCGTACTGCAAGACAGCTAGATTGTCAGCATGGATTTGCGCGCGTTCACGAGCACGGTTTACACCATCAAATACTTGCCAACCTGCAACGGCTAGCATTGCAAATATTGCCATCGCAACCATTAGTTCAAGCAGTGTGAAACCACGCTGATGCCTCACAAACCGCCCCCTGCCTGCTCGCTATTACCTGTACTTAGACCACTTAAGTCCAAACTGCCCGTATCTTGCTCAGCATTACTTAGCATCATAGTGATATCAGTAACCGATGTGCGTGTCTGTCCATCTATAATGGGTGCCACTGCGATATTGACTTCTTTTAAGGCGGGTGTGATGGCGTCACCGACTGTCATTACTATTTGCCAATCACGCCCTTGAGCATTAACGGTTTGAGTGCGGTTGGCTGTCAGCCACGTCTCTTGAATTCGTAAATCAGCGGCGGCATTTTGAGCGACGAAGTGAGCAAGCGTACGAGTACGCAATATATCAACCGAGCTCAAATACGCACTACTAGCACGGCTCGCCGCGACTGCTACCACTGCTAAAATAGCCAGAGCAACCATCACTTCAATAAGGGTAAAGCCGCTCTCGCGTCCAGGCTTGGTTGATATAGACTTGAATGACATCGGCTGGCTAGTCATAAGAGGTTTATATAACTTCGTCACTAGACCCCCTGTCCGATTCGCATGCTACCATCTGGCATTATCGTAATCACCTCGCCCACTAAACGCGAATCGTGAAGTATTTCAATAGTGACAGGCGCTGCTTGTCCCGTACCAAACCACAATACCTGCGGTACATTTTGATCACTAAACCAAGGTTGTAACGTTTGGGTTCGCTCCATATTCTGTGAACCGCTAAAATCCAGACTTTGAACTCTAATACTCACGCCAGTAGGAAGCTCAGGCAAGCTAACACCTGACTCTACCTCCCAGCTTGGCGTTGGTTTTTTCTCATCGTTAGAGCCTGAAAGACCAGCAACTTCTGCCGACAGCTCCATGGCATTCTTAGGCTGACTGTCGGTGCTAGCTGACGTCACCTTCGTTGTTTGATACGCAACATATGGATTTGACAGAGCAACGATGACTGGTTCTACTTGACCTTGCTTATCTGCTTGCATACGCAAACCCATTGGTTGCATACGCTCAGCAGATAATAGGCGAACGTAGCTCAACGAATCGGTCAAATGCTCATAGAAAGCGCGGTTTTTGCGAGATTCACTACTACCAACAGACAAACTCATCATACCAGCAAATATAGATAGGATAACCACTACTACTACGATTTCTACCAACGTAAAACCAGTCTGTGCCCGATTTTTTATTGATGAAGCAGACGATAAGTGATGAGTATAAGTTAGTGTGGAGGGGCAACTATGACAATGGTTTATAGGACTGATGTGAAAACAACCTGACCGAGAATTTCGACTAATTAAAGTAAAAGAGCAAGTAGCCGCTGAATTGGACTGAGACTTGACAGTGACCAGCATATTGCACCTATAAGTCCAATTTTAATTGTCGCAGAATGAGAAAGGGGTTTTGAAGAATATTACAAGATATACAAATTCGTGCTGCAATAGTAACCATTACAACACGACTTATTAGAGCCAAAAAAGGTTCACAACCCAAAAACTAATTGTTCCTTTACTAAGAGCTACTTTATCAATAATTGCTTTAGTAGTTGGTATTGCGATGCTCTTCTGATTCAGTATCGATTTGTTCTACCAGCTCCTGCATATCCTCATCCATCACTTCGTCATCGTCAGCAGGATAATGGCTTGGCAACTCTAGCACCTGCTGAACAAAGGCGTAACGCAGCGTATCACGGCGACCTAAGTAGCGTTGATAAAAGCTTGAATTTAATAATCCTGCACCGCCCTGACCAATCGCCCAAATAGACGATAGATAATCACGAGTACTCAGGTTGCTGTGCTCGTCTTTTAGGTATACGCTGATGATATCAATCAAACGCTTCATGCGCTGACGACGGATATCATACAACTCACCAAACAAACGGTTAAGACCAGTCACTGATGCTGCCAGGCGCTCTTCGATTTGGTTCAATAGCATGGCTTTTTGCGGGTTGAATAACTGCTGGAAAATCATGCGGGCAACGCCTGCCGATGGGCAGTCATCAATGCGGTTAATCTCAAACAATTGCTCTTCGTAACGAATAATAATACGCAGATAAAGCTCATCTTTACTGGAGAAATGCTTGTATAAGGTACCTTTAGCCAAATCGAGCTGATCCGCCAAACTGTCTAAAGTGATATCACCATCGCCTGACTCAAGTAGCAATTGCTCTGCCATCGCTAAGATATTCTCTTCTCGTGCCTTGAACTGGTGCTGACGACTCATAATCTCTCCTAAAACATGACAAGATTAAGCATATGTCCATCAATTATGTACGTACATTTGGCAATGAGCGTATAAAGCTATACAAAAGCTGCTGAAATACCATAAAAGGGATATGCTTACATTTAAAATTAGTCATTTATAATCATGTAGTTGCGTTTAGCGAATCAAATACTAAATAGGATTGAACTATAAGACTATTGTACAAATGACTGACTGGTCATAGCATAACCATTTTAATGATACTGTGCCAGTAAATTTTCAAAGTTTTTTGCGGTTAATGCACCGACCTCGTTACTATCACAACCATACATATCTGCAATAAAGCTCGCGACATAGGGTACATAGGCAGGCTCATTGGGGCGACCGCGTTTAGGAACAGGCGCCAAATATGGACTGTCTGTCTCAATCAAGATTCTGTCTCTAGGCATATGTCGTGCAGCGTCTTGGATGTTTTGTGCGCTTTTAAAACTGACGATACCCGAAAAAGAAATATAGAACCCCAAATCCAAAGCACGTTTCGCAGTCTCCCAATCTTCAGTGAAGCAATGAATAATACCATGCTCAGCACCTTCACTTTTTAAGATATCGATCGTATCTTCTTTTGCATCACGCATATGTATGACAAGCGGTTTTTTGAGTTGCTGACTGGCATGGATATGACGTGCAAGACTGGCTTGCTGCTCTTTTTTGTTTTCTGTAGACCAGTAGTAATCTAGCCCTGTCTCACCTATTGCCCATACATGGTCTTTATCAGCAGTCTCTATTAAACGCTCAACAGTCGCTGATTTCAGTACATCGATATCTTCGCAAGGATGGATCCCTACACTCATCCCTAGATTTAGTGTCTCGTCACCATAGGTGCTCACAATGTTGGCAATCTCGTCATACTCTGCAAAATCACACATAATTGCCATCGCGCGGGTAACATTCGCAGCTTTCATGGCGTCAATCGCGCCAGATAATTTACCGTCGTATTTGGTCAAATCTAAACGGTTGAGGTGGCAATGAGTATCTGTAAACATAAATAATCTCGTTGTTGAAACTTTCTCAATTAAAAGTCTGGGAATTTAAATTTTCTTAATATTAATTGCTATGAAGGAAGCTGTTTTCAAGTATGGTTTAGCGGTACACTACGTTGATTGTTATAAAAAACACTCTAATCGTATATTTTAGCTAAGTGGAAGATGAGCACTTAGAAGATACCGTCAAAATACTTTAAGAGATGAAGCCTTGAAAATTTTATTATCTCTCATAAGCGCCATACTATGAACCATAAAAAAACCATCACTTTATCCCCTGTTTTCAAAACACTATTGCCCAAGCAACTGTACAAACAATGGTTTTTATTACAAGATAGAGGTCATAACAATCATATTGAAATTGCCAAAGACATACGTATCATTGGCAACTCTACAATCACTATTCGCAAGGGTGATAACAATCGCATCACCATCGGTAGTCATGGAAAATTTAACAAATTAAAAATAGACATCAATGGTAATCACAATCAAGTCACTATCGCAAAAAATGTTAAATTTTCTGGTCAGTTGTTAGTCGTTGGTAATCATTTACGTATTCATATTGGTGATCATACCACTGCCATCGACTGCTATATATTGGCACGTGATAAGAGCGTGACTATTGGTAATTCTTGTATGATATCGCGCGGTATTGAAATTCGTGCTACCGATGTGCACAAGGTATACGATATAGATACTAACGTACGAGTGAACAAAGCACATTCTGACGTCATTCTAGGAGATCACATTTGGATTGCGGCTAATGTGACTATTTCAAAAAACGTCTCTATCGCTGATGGGTGTATCATCGCAGCAGGTGCCTTCGTCAATAAACCCGTTACGATACCAAACTGTATGGTAGCAGGCACACCAGCAAAAATCATTCGCCAAAACGTACGTTGGGAACGCTAAACACGACTTCAAATACAACAGTTAATTAAGAGGCACCATTCGCATGACCTCTTCTATAGTGGTTACGCCTTCACTAATGCGCTTTGCCCCTGACAAACGTAATGGCTGTAGACCTTCACGATAGGCTTGTTGTTTGAGCATATCTAAATTCGTGTCGGCTGCGACCAGTTTTTTTAATTCGTTAGACAATGGCATAATCTCGTATAGGCCGACTCGTCCCTGATAACCAGTGTGTCGACAGTGCTCGCAGCCTTGAGCTATATAAATTTGTGCTGGGGCAGGTGCGCGCCAAGGTTGTACCAACTCCTGCCATTGAATGGCAACCTCGCTATCTGGCATAACGTCTACCGCTTTTTTACAATGTGGGCATAGCGTACGTAATAAGCGCTGTGCCATCACGCCTAAGATAGTTGCTGATGTCAAAAATGGTTGAATACCCAAATCATGCAAGCGAGTGATTGAGCTTGGCGCATCGTTAGTATGTAGTGTCGAGAGCACCAAATGCCCTGTCAATGAGGCTTGTACTGCCATATTGGCTGTTTCAGCATCACGAATCTCCCCCACCATAATAATATCCGGGTCTTGACGCATCAAAGAGCGAATGCCGTCAGCAAAGTTTAGATCAACACCTGGATTCACTTGCATTTGGTTAAATGCAGGTTCAATCATTTCAATAGGATCTTCAATGGTACAGACATTGACTTGTTCAGTCGCCAGTTGCTTGAGAGTACTATACAAGGTTGTAGTTTTACCTGAACCTGTAGGCCCAGTGACCAAAATAATTCCATTTGGATGGGCCGTCAATTCGTGCCACGTTTCAAGCTGCTTGCCTGATAAGCCAAGCTGACCGAAGGAACGTACTAGTACTTCAGGATCAAACACCCGCATGACCAACTTTTCACCAAAAGCGGTTGGCATAGTCGACAAACGTAGTTCTGTCTCTAACCCTTTCGGCGTTCGCGTCTTTAAACGACCATCTTGCGGCTTACGCTTTTCTGCAACGTTTAACCGCCCTAGAATTTTGATACGCGCGGTCACCGCGACGATGATTGCCAACGGCATCTCATACACCGTGTGAAGCACACCATCAATACGGAAGCGAACCTTACCCGTCTCACGACGTGGCTCTAAATGGATATCACTAGCTCGTTGCTCAAAGGCATATTGCAACAGCCAATCAACGACCCTGACAATATGCTGGTCATTGGCATCAGGGTTAGTATTGTCACCCAATTGCAGTAATGCTTCGACATTGGTCACATCGGCAGCTGCACGCTTATGGACACTATTTGCGCCTGCAATCGCTTGGGTGACTTGATAGAACTCTTGCCGGTAGCGTTTGATCTGCTCAGGATTAATATAGACTGTACGATAGCTTTTTGATTTGATCAGTTTTTCAATATTTGAGTGCCAGTCAGTATGAAAAGGCTGATCTGTTCCGATAATCACTTCATCTACAGCGACCTCAATCGGTAAAATATACTGTGAGCGTGCATATTCAAATGACATCAATTGAGTGACCGCAGGAACATCGACCTTTAGAGGATCAATACGAACGAGAGACATACCTGCTTTAGCCGCCAACCACTGGTTAAGCCAGTCCAATGTTAATTTATTTTCAGCGCTATTGTCCGTCGCGTGGCCATTAGGTAAGCCAAATTCACTAATCGTTAGTAGAGGATGCTGCGCCTTATCACGACGGCTAGTAATGACTAGATTATAGCCACGTTGATCAATCACTCTATCTGCCAATAGCTCATCTAGACACCAACGCAAATCAATTACTATCGAGTACTGTTGAGCAGACATATCTCTCTTCTTCTATTATTTTAAAAAATTTTGCCAAAAATAATATCAATGTAAGCCAGTTATATTGATATCACAGCGGTTATCTGTAGCTGTCCTGATTCCATCAACTGAAAACTTACATCGACTGACTTATAGCGCATAATAAATGGCCTGGCTATCTCTGTCTGACGATAAGCTGGACGCGGATCTTGGGCAATTAACTCTCTGATAATGCTCATATCTGAGGCTATCAATTGACTTTGTATACGATGAATCGTAGACGCAACTGTCGTATTACTCAATTCAAGGTTTGCGTCGTTGATACTTGTATCATCGTTATGAGTGCCGTTGTTTATCAGCATCATAAACTGCTCATTAGCAGCGTCGGTCACGGTCACATTTAGTAATTTTGGCGCAGTTGATGCAAATCCGCTCTCAGCCTGTATCAACGCATCGCTGTAAGCAACATATGGCTTTATATCAATGATTGGCGTGCCATCTATCATATCAGTGCCTTTGATAACCAGTAATACACGACCTTGGACTACTTTGATCTGTTCGAGCTTGACAACAGATAGGCCTAGCCCTGAAGGACGATACATACTACGACTGGCGAACACCCCTATCTTTTGATTACCACCCAACCTTGGTGGTCGTACTTGAGCGCGAAAGCCAGTACTCGTTTCATTATTATTTTTATATCGGTAATTATGATGAAACTGCCAACTGACCCATATATGACTAAACTTATCTAAACCATCAAATGCAGCTGGCGTATCATATGGCGTTAACATCTCAATAATACTGGTCAAAGCGACCAAATTTGGTTGGCGCGGCGCACCAAATTTTTGTGACAGCGGTGCGCGGTGATAGCCGATAAAAGGAGCTTGGTGGTAGTTATCTAACAGTGGCTTCTCATTAAGCATAGAATAATTCCAGTAATACAGAACTGCCTTTATAAAACAGTTTGGCCAAATGATACAAAATTACTCACTAACGATATTCCATTTTATCATGCTAGACAATCACTGCTAGACGGATTTTTATTTTAAAGTTTGGTATTATGAGCAAGAATTTGATGAGAGTCATTTACATTTGAGCGATATGACACATAATATTGTCATGGTTGACATAAATCTAATGTGTCTAATGACCTAATAGTTGGTTATATATAAATTAATGAACCAGCTCTAGTACGCCTGTTCATCATTTACTATTTCATAAAAATAGCAGTTTCGACGACGATTGAAAGACTGATACGTTTTTATAATGTTCAAACTACTATTGAAAATTCTGATTTAATACTTATTCAAACTTAACAAACCAATAACAACTTATTAACGAGGGCTTTATGTCAAAACTTCGCACCGAAACGGTCACAGAGGTTCATCACTGGAATGACTCTCTATTTAGTATCAAAACCACTCGTGATGATGGCTTGCGCTTTCGTAATGGCGAATTTGCGATGATTGGACTCGTTGTTGATGGCAAGCCACTACTACGCGCTTATTCAATTGCCAGCCCTAACTATGAAGATCACTTAGAATTCTTTTCTATTAAAGTTCAAGATGGTCCACTAACCTCGCGATTACAGCATATCAAAGTAGGTGACGAGCTGTTAGTCAGTAAAAAACCAACGGGCACACTAGTATTGGACGATCTACTACCAGGCAAAAACCTTTATATGCTCTCTACTGGTACTGGCCTTGCTCCTTTCTTATCACTAGCACGTGATCCTGAAGTGTATGAGCGTTTTGATAAAATTATTTTAGTCCATGGCGTACGTCATACTAAAGATTTGGCCTATCGTGAAATGTTTGAAAATGAGCTACCTAACGATGAAATTTTTGGTGAATGGTATCGCGAAAAATTCATCTATTATCCAACCGTTACGCGTGAAGAATTCAGAAACCAAGGACGTGTCACTGATTTGATGAAATCAGGTAAGCTGTTCGAAGACATTGGTTTACCGCCAATGAATAAAGATGATGACCGCGTCATGCTTTGTGGCAGCATGCCGTTTAATGCTGAGGTTTCCGCTATTTTAGATGACTTTGGCCTGACAGTTTCACCTCGTATGGGTGTGCAAGCAGATTACGCAGTTGAGCGTGCCTTTGTCGGTTAGAATGACACTATTTAGCATCAGTAGAATAAATGGAAAAATTGTATAAAATAATACTTGACGCATGTAAATAGGCTGCTATAATACGCAGCCTATACAGTCAACACTGTAGCCCAATTCGATAATATTTAGTCTTCGATAATATTTAGTCACTAACTATTATTACCTAACATGCCAGTGTGATGGAATTGGTAGACATGACGGATTCAAAATCCGTTGCCTTTAAAAGCGTGTCGGTTCGAGTCCGACCACTGGTACCAATATTTAGTACAAACTAGCCTCCTTTATCGGAGGTTTTTTTGTGCTTATTATTGTTGTTTTGATAAACCACTATCTCGTTTATATGGATACTTCAAATGGCATGACAGCACTTATCTTTATTGGTACCGCGTAACTCCATGGCGTACCCGTACTACAATAAAAATATCTTCCATCAAATGACACAATATAAGCTGTAAAATCATTACCATAATGATTCATCATCGCTCGTTCATCACTTTCGTCACAAACTGCACACCATACTTTTTTATCGCCGCGCGCCAGCATTGCTCGTGTCAAATCACTCCCTTTTAATTCATGACTCATCATCAGCTCCTTAATTACCTTGAACCTTCTAACTACTGATTTAAAAAAATTAATTTACCAGTATTCAATCTACAAGTTTGGTATGAGCTACAAACAACATCCTATTGGAAAAGTACAACGCCTACAGAAAGACGTTCAGTACTTTTATATCCACTCACTATCATAGTTAATATATTATAAAACGATAGCATTATAACTGTAACATAGAACAATAATATTCGCGACGGAAGGCAATAAATCCAGGACATGGAATATAGGAAGTGTTAAACAACTATTGTATGCGTATTACAGAATATATCATAAGAAACATATACTACTGGTATTGAATTCATTATTATCTTGATGCTGTATATTTATGATTGTTGAACTCATCATAAACTTTATCAATGACATATAAAGTATTCATGTATTGCCCTATTTTTATAGTCGTATATTCTAAAAACTCTTTTATAATTTAATAATCGATACTGAAATAAAAGTATTGATCGATGTAAAATACGAATTATGAACACTCTTACAGAAGCCAACACACGCAAAATCATTCACATAGATATGGATGCGTTTTATGCCAGTGTAGAACAACGTGACTTTCCAGAATTACAGGGTCAGCCATTAGTAGTTGGTGGAGATCCAAATGGTCGCGGTGTTGTAGCAGCGGCTAGCTATGAGGTTCGTCAGTTTGGGGTACGCTCAGCAATGTCTTGCTATGAGGCGCGCAAACGCTGCCCAAGTGTCATATTTGTAAGACCACGTTTTGAAGTATATCGAGCTGTTAGTAGAGATATTCGAAATCTCATGTATCGCTTAACGCCTCATGTTGAGCCATTATCCTTAGATGAAGCTTATCTTGATGTTACTGGAATTAGTGTACATAAAGGTTCAGCGACATTGATGGCCAATTGGTTAAGAGCACAAATATTACAACATACAGGACTGACCGCTTCTGCTGGTGTCTCCTTCAACAAGATGTTAGCCAAGATTGCTTCTGACATCAACAAACCCAATGGCACCGCTATTATTACACCCAAAGATGCTGATGCTTTTATCAGCACGTTACCTATTGAACGATTTCATGGTATCGGTAAAGCAACAGCAAAACGATTGCATACCATGGGTATAACCAATGGTGCTGATTTGCGACGTACATCAGCTGATGTACTGGTACAACAGTTTGGCAAGCGCGGACAGTTTTATCATGATATAGCTCATGGTCGGGATGAACGCGCTGTCCAATCTAAGCGTCTGCATAAATCTGTTGGTTCAGAGACAACTTTTAGAGAAAACCTAGATGATGATACAGCGCTACGCATCCAAATCTATGAACAGACTACGGATGCCTTTCAACAGTTACACAAAAAAAATCTGATTGCTCATACTATAACACTCAAGATTAAGTACGCTGACTTTACTCAAATTACTCGTACGCATACGCTAACTACCCCTTTTAGTAGCGCTGAATCTGCACACTACTGGTTAGATAAGCTATTCTTAAATATTCCACGCCAGCTTCCTATTCGATTAGTTGGCGTCACATTTTCTTCATTGGCATCTGCGGCCCAGTTATTGCCTCAATTGAATTTATTTGAATAAATCAAAAGCAAATTACTGTTGAAGTAGTTAGAACGTATAATTTATGCTTAGGCTATTTATATAAATTAAATATATTTTGTGCACGATGACTACTTAGTAAAGAAAGTTTTTATAGCAGCATTTCTGCTACAATTATGCCAAAATTTCTATTCATTTAAAGACTAACTATGACCAACTCTCACACTGCATCTTCCGACTCTAACGCCCCGATTAATAACAATGAGAACAGCGATGCCTTAGACTATCTGAGCGTGGAAGATTATGACTATGACCTACCAGACCGCTTGATTGCGCGATACCCATTGGCACAGCGATCTGCTTCAAAACTTTTGTATTTACCTGCCCAAACTGACCCAAATGCTACCTCTGTAAAGGACTGTTTGTTTTCTGAGCTACCTGAATTATTAGACGCTGGAGACCTGATTGTCTTTAATGATACAAAGGTGATGAAGGCACGTCTATTTGGTCAAAAAGATACCGGCGGTAAACTTGAGGTATTGATTGAGCGCTTGGTTAGTGTCTCAGACTTAGATATAACAACATTGCATTTAGAAGATTCAAACGATAAGTCAGTTAATCAAGAACATATTGCACTTTGCCATGTAAAAGCCAGCAAAGCGCTGAAACTTGGGCAGCGCTTTCAACTGGCTGATGGCCATATGAGTGGCTTGATGATTGGTCGTCAGGATAATTTGTTTGTTTTAGCATTTGATAAACACATCTTGCCTGATTTAGAACTTTATGGCGAGCTACCTATCCCGCCTTACTTTGAACGTCATGCTGATGACACTGATAATACCCGTTATCAGACTGTATTCCATGACCCAGCCAAGCTTGCAAGTGTTGCTGCCCCAACAGCAAGTTTGCACTTTGACGACTTGGTGCTTAATAAGTTGTCAGAAAAGGGCATCAATACTGCTTTTGTGACATTACATGTTGGCGCTGGTACCTTTGCGCCAGTTAAGACAGACAACTTGCTTAATCATACTATGCACAGTGAGTATGCACATCTACCGCAAGCAACTGCCGAACTGATTAATAAAACGCATGCAAATGGTAACAAAGTTATTGCTATTGGTACTACGGTGACTCGCGTCCTTGAAACGGCTTATCAAAAAACAGCTATCAATGGACAAGCACTCTCTAGCTGGTCAGGGGACACGGACATCTTCATTTATCCAGGGTTTAAATTCGGTGTCATTGATCGTTTGCTAACAAACTTTCATTTACCCAAATCGACGTTGCTGATGTTAGTATCAGCTTTTTCTGGAAAAACATCGATTGAATACGCCTATCAACATGCCATTGAAAAAGAGTATCGGTTTTTTAGTTATGGTGATGCCATGCTACTTGATAAGAAAATGAATTAGACATTAAGTAAACACTTATGCACTGGACGCAACAGTTGTGAAATAAACTGGTAAACTAAACCATACTTTGCTATAACAGCAAAGATAACTAAAATCCTAAAGGACTGCTCATGTCTTGTCATTTATCTCGTCGCTTGACTCCTGTACATCGCGCGGTATCGATGGCATTACTTTATTCTGTAGGTTTAGCCGCTATTATTCCAAGTGCGCAGGCTGCAACTATCGGCAATACAATCGTTAGCTCAGCTCAACATGAACCGTTGAATGCAAGTATCGCGGTTACTGATATACAAGCGTCTGATTTTTCAGCGAGCTTGGCCAATCCAGTCATATATCAACAGATGGGCTTGACTCCGACCGACTCAATGGAGGTACGTTTTCAAGCAACTTCAGCGACCAGTGGCAAGGTGTTAATTAGCACATCAAAGCCTGTATCCAATCCTTTCGCTGATTTGGTCTTATCGATCAATGATAGTGGGCAGCAAAATGTCGTACCAAAGACATTATTAATGCCGTTAAACGATAGTCTACCGATTAATAAAACTCCAAAAAACATTGTCAAAGCTACTCAAAAACTCAATCTGCCTAGTGTTTCTGCAAGCACAGCCAGACCGTTGACCGTAAGAAAAGGTGCGCCGCCGCCACTAATATCAGTATACAACACTGCTGAAAATCAGCCAGCTCTAGCAAACGTAGCAGCAGTTAATCCTTCTGTTTCTAGACCAGCATCTGACATACAAGCACCAACAGTAACAGCGGCTTCGCAGACTAGCAATCTTACTTACGCACCTAGTCGGCTTGATAACGGTCGCTTGAATAACAGCTCTGATATCAAGAACACTAGCAGTAATGTAAAGAAGACTGGCAACAGCTTTAGTTCATCAAATCGTTTAGATAGCAGTGCTTTGAGTGCAAATAATAGCACTGCAACTACAAAAGCTATTGCCAATGATAGTGCTAAATTAAGTATCAAAAACATTCCAATTTTAGATAAAGTATTGATTGATAAACCACTCGATACTCTAAATATTCAGGTCACACGACAAATACAGCCAAGTCGTAAAAAAACAGACGTTGACGCATTGTCCACACCTAATCCGACTACTAGTGTTATAGCAAGTAGTACTGAGAACAGTAATCCTAGCGTCATGGAAGCTTCTATTAATAATGCACCTTCTAATAATGCAGCTTTAAAAAATACTAATAGCGCTACAAACAATACGCCTTCAAATGATGTAACAATAGACAACTCAACAGTCAATCAATACCAGGTACAACGTAACGATAGTCTATGGATTATTGCTCAACAGATTGCGCAAGAAAACGACTTAGATACTTCAGTTGTGATGAAACAGATTCAATCACAAAATCCTGACGCTTTTATCAATAAAGACGCGGATCAATTGAAAGCAGACGCTAAGCTTATTTTACCCAGCTATGATGTCATACCATCGCAGAAAAAATTGGAAGCTGCTATCGATGCGCAAAGACAATATATTCGCAGAGCAAATACAGCCGCAATGCAAAAAACAGCTCAGAGAGCTTTTAAAAAACCTTCTATAAGTACGCAAGCGACTAAGCGCCCTAAAAAATCCACAACGACTAAAACACAGACCTTATCAAAAGCACAGTTTTCTGTACTTGCGCCTGGACGAAATGGGAATGCAGATGGCACTCAAGCAAAGTCGGCATCAAACACAGGAAATGGTTTGAATACAGATATATTGGAAACCCTCAAAGCATCTCGGCAGCAGACAGCATCACAGGCCCAACGTTTATCAAGTACGAGTAGCACTCTTAGTAGCTATACTAAAAAAATTCAACTACAAAACCAAAAATTAGCTGAGCTACAAGCTCGTCTCGAAAAATTACGCAATCAATAATTGCCTAACTGACTCATACATTATATTGTGATCACAGGCGTAGGAATAACTATGGACAATATGCTATATATCATTGCTGGATTAGCGCTTATCTTATTAGTGGCGGCTTTATTTTTGCGTAAAAATAAGGCACAGAAATCGTCAGCACCATCGCCTATTAACTCAAGAGAAGATGTGTCTACTCTATCGCCAAAAGTAGATTATGGTACTCCTGCCCATACTAGTGTCAGCAATAGCCATAAATTTGACCATATCACTATTGCTCAGCGTTTTATGGATCAACAGCGCTACGACAAGGCGATCGAAACCATTAAACGTGGTTTAAGTGAGAAACCTCACGACAGTGCATTGTCTCTTAAACTACTCAGCGTATACGCTACGATAAATCAGCCAGAAGATTTCAATAATGTTTATGAAACTATAAAAGTACATAGTGACGAGAGCACTATTGTTCGTGCCAATGAGCTAAAAAGCTTATATTTTGAAGAGCCAAATCCAGTTGCCGCACAGGCTCAAGAACTACCAGTAGAAAATACGACTAACTTTGAAAGTATAGACTTTGATTTGCCGACGAGTAACATTGATACCGATGTAGTGTCTAGTCATTCAGTTGTTGAAAACACCAACGATGTCATGAATGCACCTATCGAAAGCTCGGCCATCTCATCTGAGACTAGCCTTGATAATGAGGAAAACAGCTTTGATCTAACCCTCAGCGATTTAGAGAATGGTTTGGATACACCTAGTGCGACAAGTGAAATTTCTGTCACACCATTAGACGACGTAAACAACGACATTTTAGAAGCCTCTGTTAACAATAATATTAGCAATAGCGAAGATGACGATCTTAGTGACTTTGAATTTGACTTTGGTTCATTTGACGACAACACTTCGACTGAGGCTTCAGTAGATAATAATTCTTCACATAGTGATAGTAGCCAGGAAACAATACTAGAAGAAAATTTTGTCTTGGACTTCGATGATTTAGCAGCCAATGCAGACAAAGAAAACCTCACAACCAATGACGTATCTTTCAACTCGGAAGAACACTCTATTGATACTATTCAAAGCAATGAAGATGACTTTGCCTTATCTTTAGACAGCCTCGATACATCAGATGACATCGATACTGTCTCCAATGATGACCTATCTACGTCTGAAAACGATAGTGATTTCGATAGTTTCATTCTTGAAAACACTGATTTTGAGAACAATGCTTCTGAGAACATCACTCTTGAAGAAGACAGCTTTGCAGATATTAACCTTGAGGAACCATTACCTCATGACGAGATAGAGGTTTCTGATGTTGAAGAATCAAATATCGCACCTGCTGCATCACTGAGATTTGATGATAATACACTGATAGATGACGATTTTAATATTGATGACATTGACTCTTTATTTGACACTCCGTCGACTGATACCCCAGTTTCTATAGCTGCACCAGTTGAGAGTGACGCTCCTGTTATACCTCAAGAGACTGGGTCAGCAGAAGATTTCTCATCGCGTTTCGCAGCAGATTTTGATTTTGTAAAGTCGTTAGACAGTAATCAAGTAACGTTAAACCTAGCAGATCAATATCTACAACTGGGGGAATACGACAGTGCAAAACGCTTACTCAATGAAGTGATAGCTCAAGGTAATGACGAACAGAAACAGCAGGCACAGATATTGCTTGATCGTACTGCATAGTCAATAGCCTAGTCTTTCATCAGTAAGTACTTCCTAATCACGAGGTGCTTGCTGATTTTTTTTGCATTTAACTCCAATACTATCTATTATTAAACTCTTTAGCCATCGTTGCTCAAACTCTAGCACTTCTTTTCTTCCATACTTGCTTACTGTGTTGATACTATGCCATCTTCTGTTATGCTCAAGAATCTATCCGATCCTATTCAACTGATTTATGCTGGCGGCACTTTTGGTAGCTATGGTAGACCTTTAGCACCATTATCAGCAGAAGTATTTTTGCCTGCCTTACAAAAACTTTTATCTGAGCAAGACAATACGAATAACTTACCGACAGTCTCATGGTTAAAAAATACCCTGATTAAAGACAGTAGCCAACTTACCCCTAGCGATTTTACGCATTTCTATCAATTACTACTCAATGCTTATGCAAAAGGTGATAGACGTTTTGTACTCATCACTGGCACAGATACGCTAAGTTATTTAGGCGCATTTTTAGCAGAGGCTTTTGCAGGTAGTGATATTTGTATTGTTCTGACTGCAAGTATGCGTCCGTTATTAGACAGTGAGACATTGCATTCCTATAACATCGATGAACACAGCGATGCTTGGGGCAATCTCAACGACTCATTAAAATTAGCGGCTGCTGGTGAATCAGGCGTGAAGATTAGTTTCGGCGGCGAATCATGGCCTGCTCAAACGGTACAAAAGATTCACAGTCATGACCTGATGGCATTTACTGGTCATTCTCGCGCCGCTTATCCAGCCAATAGTTATATAAAAAATCTACCTGATACTCGTAGGCAACATTGGCTTGACGACCAACAAGACTTGCTATCCAGTATTAAGACACGTTCTGAAAACGCAAGTATCCATGCACTATATTGCTTACCTAACGATGTTTCTATCATAGACAATCAGCTACAAGCTTTATTGTCGCAGCCACCATGTGGCATTATCTTATTGGGATTTGGCGCAGGTAACATTCCTTACTCATCTGCATTAGCAGAGACACTGACCCTTGCTCATGAGCGTGGACACATGGTGATATCAGCCAGTCAATGTCCGTTCGGCGGCGTCAGCGACAGCTATGCAGCAGGTAGTTGGCAATATGATCATCATGTCATTGCTGGTGGTCGTTTAACCATACCTGCTATTTATGCCCGATTACTATGGTTACTACTTCGCTATGATAGTCCTGCGAGACGCAGACAGCGTTGGTTAAATAATATTAACCAAACTGGCACTAGCATCAAGAAACGTTAAGCGACTTTTAATTCATTCCAATTTTATAAGTTTAGAAACCCTAATGTCTGAAATTGAAACTATCGAAACTGAACCAACCTACACTTTAGCGATTGCTATTGAGTTCTTGGGTACCCATTATCATGGCTGGCAACGGCAACGAGAAGTTTTGGGCGTACAAGAAGCGTTAGAGACAGCTATTGGCAAAGTCGCCAATGAGCCAGTAGAAATTATCGCAGCTGGGCGTACTGATGCCAGCGTGCATGCTAGCAATATGATTGCCCATTTTACGACTCATGCGTATCGTCCTACTCATAACTGGTTGCGCGGTGTGAACAGCCTGCTCCCTGATGATATTGCTCTACGCTGGATACAACCCATGCCCGCTGATTTTCATGCGCGCTTTGGTGCTATTGCTCGTCGCTATCGTTATATTACGCTCAACCAAGCACAGCGCCCCGCAATACTAAATCATCAAGTAACGCATATTTATGAACCGCTTGATTTAGAAGCCATGCAGCAAGCAGCAGCCGATATTGTCGGCACGCACGATTTTAGCAGTTACCGTGCTGCTGCCTGTCAATCCAATCAGCCAGTACGCACGATTAGCCATGCAAACCTTTTTGCTCATGGTCAGTTTATCGTTTTTGATATACAAGCAGATGGATTTTTGCATCATATGGTGCGTAATTTGATGGGTACGTTGTATGCTATTGGTAGCCATGAGCTAGAACCAGCAGATTTTTTAAATATTTTGCATAAAAAGGATCGAACGATCGCACCGCCCACCGCTTCAGGTGATGGGCTGTATTTTATCAATGCTTATTATCCTGAACGTTTTCAAAACCTATTACCAGATGCACCACTAACACCTGTTTGGTTAAATTTGCCTGAATAAATCAATATAATTTAGCATACATATCACTTACATACTGTCAAGTCGAAAGCAGGTGCGTATTGCTTTAAGCCACTAACTTACGTATAATATGGGCTTATTTTTTAATTGATTGATACAAATTATGGCAAAAGACGATATTATTGAATTTGAAGGCGAAGTCATTGATACCCTTCCTAATACTTTGTTCAAAGTTCGTTTAGAAAACGGGCACGAAATTATTGCGCATATCTCTGGTAAGATGCGTAAGCATTATATTCGTATCTTGACAGGTGATAAGGTTAAAGTTGAAATGACGCCTTATGACTTATCTAAAGGCCGTATCACCTACCGTGGTAAAAACTAAATACTTACTAATCAATATGATTATAAAAGTATTAACATTGGTAAAATAGACAACCAATGACTGAATAGTTACGTTATCGCTGATAGCTAATATAGGCGCTTGGGTGGTTTAACTGATAATAATAATGAAAATATTAACCTACTCATTATTGTCTGTCACAGTTCTAGCTATTTAGTATTTGCTGTTTATTTTTACCCAAAAATACCGCTCAATGTCAGCGGTATTTTTTTGTCTGCGTTTTATGAATTAATTAAATTATGAATTAAGTGAACTCAACGGTAGCACCATCCTCGATAACACCCAATAGCGCCAATGCATCCCAATTGGTGAGGCGAACACAGCCTGCCGACGCCTGACGGCTAATACGCTCAGGATCTGGTGAACCATGAATGCCATATGAAGGCTTGCTTAGCCCAATCCATACTGAACCAACTGGATTATTGGGACCTGGCGGTATAATAGATTTTTCACCATTGTCACCAGTATAGGTATAATTGGGTTCATGAATTTTAACTTTAACCTGATGCGTTCCCGTTGGTGAAGGTGTTTCTGTGCTGCCTACTGTCGTCGGATAGCTAGCAATCAAGTTGTTGTTTTCATCATACGCATAGAGTGTTTCAGTGGCTTTGTCAGCGACTACACGGCTTACTGGCGTAGTATTAGGATTACCTGGGTTATAAACGGTAATAGTTTCACCACTTTCAAAGTTGGCATCGGGATTGAGTGATTTGAGATAATCACGACTGATATGGAACTTTTCACCCAAAGATTCTAGGACGCTTTCATAATACATCCCCTCTAACTCAGCTTTGGCTTCTGCGCCAGCCGGAATCTGAGTTGTCTTGACACTCACGTCAGCATCGGTTAACTGATAGCTAACCAATACTGGTTGTGAGGTAAGTGTGCTGTTGTTGGTTAACGCTTGCCACGTTTTTTCGTCCAGCGATTCTGTTACTGGCAGGCCCTGCGCCTTCTGAAACGCTTGCATGGCTTTGCGCGTATTTTTCCCCCAGTAGCCATCTATTGCACCAACACCACTATGATTCCAGTTTAGTAACGCTTGTATTTTAGTACCGACATTTCGATCTATTTTGCTGTCGACTTTCCATGTGGCGTCATTTACTTTTTTGGCAGTTTCCGATAGCGCTGTTGTGCTGTATTTAATTTTGGGCAGTAGTTTATTCAACGAGTTGGCAGTGTTGCTATCACCTGTTATTTGCTGACTGACACCATTAGTGACTGGGCTTATATCATTGCTACCCGTCATCGTACTGTCTGTTTTCTCAGTATTGGTACTGTCGCTATTCTGCGTACTCATAGCGCTCATGTCAGCTTCTGCACCTACATTCATATTGCTATCTGTCGTAGTAGCCTCTGTAGTGGTATTCATCCCGTTATCTATCGAGCTATTACCAGCTGACTTATCTTCAGTCGTTTGTACGCTGTTTTCAGTAGTGTTGGCACTGCTGCAACCTACTGATAATAGTGATGCTGTTCCTAACGCAGCAACAACGCCACCAACTTTTAGTAGTTGAGACATAAAAACTCCTAAACAATTACTATCTATCAAAAGAATATCGTACCGAAAAAGTATCGGAAAATTTACTGTAGCAACATACTGCCATAGCAACACCACCAATCCCTAACAGCTTTATGTTAATAACTGACTATTCTTATTAATCATTTGTTAATAAAGCACTTAAACATACTGGTTTGTTTATAGTCAGACATGACTTTCTACTTAAAATATAAAAAACCCATAAGTTACTTAATAACTTATGGGTTTAGAGAATATAAAAAAGACTGTCAACGAAATTTATATGATATTGGCGAACTTAGGATAATTTAGCTAAGACCGCTTGACCCATTTCTTTACAGCCTACTTGCTTGAGTCCAGCTTCACTGGCATCTAAAATATCAAGCGTACGTAGACCATCATCGAGCACGTCACTAACCGCCTGCTCGATTGCTTGTGCAGCCTCTTCTTGTTTGAAAGTATAACGCAGCATCATCGCAACAGACAAGATAGTCGCTAATGGATTGGCTTTGTCTTGTCCTGCGATGTCTGGCGCTGAACCATGGCATGGCTCATACATACCTTTACCTGATTCGTCGAGGCTCGCTGATGGCAACATACCGATAGAGCCTGTCAACATCGCGGCTTCATCAGATAAGATATCACCAAACATATTACCTGTGACCATAACATCGAATTGCTTAGGATCTTTAATCAATTGCATACAAGCATTGTCAGCGTACATGTGTGATAGCGCCACATCGCTATAATTAGCTTGTTGCATCTCGATCATCGTCTGTTTCCACAGTTCGGTGACTTCTAATACATTGGCTTTGTCAACTGAACACACTTTAGCTGCGGTACCTGCTGCTTCGGCACGCGTTTTTGCTAGCTCAAAGGCCACCTTACCAATACGCTGAATCTCACTTGTGCTATACACCATCGTGTTATAGCCCTGCTGCTCACCATTTTCTAGTGTACGGATACCACGAGGCTCACCGAAATAGATACCTCCTGTCAGCTCGCGAACAATCAGTAGGTCCAGACCAGAGATAATTTCAGGTTTGATACTTGAAGCGTTGGCCAACTGTGGATAAAGCTTAGCTACACGTAGATTAGCAAACAAACCAAGTTCACCGCGAATCTTCAGCAAACCGCGTTCAGGGCGTTTACTACGCTCAATTGCATCCCACTTAGGACCACCGACTGCGCCTAGCAATACAGCATCTGAGGCACGAGCACGGGCCAATGTTTCATCTGGTAAAGGCTCACCAGTTGCATCAATAGCCACACCACCAATCAATCCAGACTCAAGCGTTAAATCAAGTAAAAACTTATCATTAACAGCATTGAGTACGTCAATGGCTTGAGTCATAATTTCAGGGCCGATACCATCACCCGCTAATGTTAAAATCGTTGCCATACTAATCCTTTTGGAAATATTTTTATTCGTTGGTTATATTTTTGAGCATTTCATGCTCATATTTTATGCTGTAGCTCTTTTGGCTTTGAGTACTGATGTTGCCGCTTTGGCCATACCAGTCTCTACAAATTCACCTTGATGTTCAGCATCTAGCTTCTTACAGAATCGGCGCTGTACTTTTGTATCCTGCAATAGCTCAACACATAAGGGCTCAGGTGACGCTGTGTCCAACAAACTACCTGATTTTTCACTATTCTTTTTTTGATAAGCACGTAACTGATAAGTACCAGCTTCCGTAAAATCATGAATCATCGCAAAACGCTCAACGTAACCCATGTTATTTTCTGGATAAAAATTAACATGTACTTCACGTTTTGCAGGCATAACCCGTGCATAATAATTGGTCAAGCCTGGCATACTCGAAGCTGCTAACGGCACAATTTTTATGGCATTCTTATTGACGAGTGGTGTCATATCCATATTCATATTCATAGGGATTTTTGCTGTGTCTTCTTGGCGTGGTAGAGCTGTGACAATCTGGGGATTGATTGGCTCATGACTATTAGGCGCCATAATGAGTGTTTTATCTATCTGCACAATTTCGCAATGATATGTACCCACACACGCAATATTTACTTCACCAGCCATAGGTTTAATTTTACCAACCCACGCTTCGGCACTCTCTGCCTCGTCTATTTTTTGATAGCCCGTCAATAGCTGACAGCCTGACAGTAATAAGCTTGCAGCAACAATTGTGCTTGTCCATAGAGCATAATTTTTTGTATTCATAATGGCGGCTACTATTCAAGAGAAATAATAAAATGTAGTGAAAAATAACTTTCATTTTAGACAGTTCACCGCCATAACTCAACGCTACATTGCGACTAGATCACAGTTTTATGAGTAGTAGGTTGGGAAGTTATTCACTACGCTCGTACGTCATTAAATATCCACGGTGTTTTTTGCATCATTTCTTGTTCATAATCTTTGATAGCATCACTTTGCTGCAAAGTTAGACCAATGTCATCAAGTCCATTTAACAAACAGTGCTTGCGAAAAGCGTCTACTTCAAAAGCATACTCTTCACCAGCTGGCGTGATAACGACTTGACGCTCAAGGTCTGCAGTCAACTCATAGCCTTCGTTATCAAAGGTCGCCTTCATTAACGTATCTACAATCGCTTCATCCAATACGATCGGTAACATGCCATTTTTAAAGCAATTATTGTAGAAGATATCTGCAAAACTTGGAGCAATTACCGTACGGAACCCATACTCTGATAGCGCCCAAGGTGCATGCTCACGACTAGAGCCACAACCAAAGTTTCTGCGCGCTAATAAGATTGTAGCGCCTTGATAACGAAGCTTATTCAATACGAAGTCTGGATTAATGACTCGTGTACTGTTGTCTTGACCAGGATATCCTTCATCAAGATAGCGCCAATCATCAAATAGATTCACGCCAAAACCTGTACGTTTAATAGACTTCAAAAACTGTTTTGCAATAATCTGGTCGGTATCAACGTTTGCACGGTCAAGTGGGCAAACAATACCTGTTTGGGTGTTATAAGCTTGCATAAAATTTCCTATCAATTATATTTTTGCTGGCTGATAATACTGATGAGCTGAGTGGATAATAAATAAGCCTTTACTATCTTTGACACCATTGTTATATATTTGCTATTCATATAAGCATGGTGTCTGCTACTCACTATCAGTCTTAAAACGTACGAACATCCACAAAATGTCCTGCCAGCGCTGCTGCGGCTGCCATTGCTGGGCTGACCAAATGCGTACGACCACCATTACCCTGACGACCTTCAAAATTACGGTTAGATGTTGAGGCACAGTGCTCTTGCGGCTCAAGTTTGTCCGCATTCATCGCAAGACACATTGAACAACCCGGCTCGCGCCATTCAAAGCCAGCTTCAGTAAACAGCGTATCCAAACCTTCAGCCTCTGCTTGCAATTTCACCTGTCCTGAACCTGCAACAACGATCGCTTCTTTTACGTTATTAGCAACTTTACGACCTTTAATTACCGCTGCCGCGTCACGTAAGTCTTCGATACGTGAGTTAGTACATGAACCGATAAATACACGATCCAGTTGGATATCCGTAATTTTCTGACCAGCTTCTAACCCCATGTAAGTATAAGCACGTAGCCAGCCTTCTTCTTGGGCCTCATCGATAGCTTGGCTCGGTGTCGGTACAGATTGTGTAATATCTACGACCATCTCAGGTGACGTACCCCAAGATACTTGCGGTGCAATCTGACTACCGTCGATTTCTACTACAGTATCAAATACCGCGTCATCATCTGAGCGCAATGTACGCCAGTAAGCTTCCGCTTGTTCCCATTGTGCTTCGCTTGGCGCATATGGACGGCCTTTAACATAATCAATAGTCGTGTCATCGACCGCAACCATACCGACACGCGCGCCTGCTTCAATCGCCATGTTACAGACGGTCATACGACCTTCCATACTCATGTATTCAAATAATTTACCTGCAAACTCAATCGCGTGTCATGTACCGCCTTCTGTACCGATATTTGCAATAATGGCTAACACCACATCGTTTGAAGTGACGCCAGCACCAAGTTGACCCGTAACACGGATCTGCATATTTTTTGATTTCTTTTGAATCAAGCACTGCGTTGCCAATACATGCTCAACTTCAGAGGTTCCAATGCCATGAGCCAAACAACCAAGTGCTCCGTGAGTTGCGGTATGCGAGTCACCGCAAACAACCGTCATGCCTGGCAAGACCAAACCTTGCTCAGGGCCGACTACGTGCAAAATTCCTTGGCGCGCGTCATTGATAGTAAATTCAGCAATATCAAACTTGGTACAGTTATCATCCAATGTGACAACCTGCAAGCGTGACACTTTATCTTTAATCCCAGGCACACCTTCTAAGCGCTCTTTAGTGACGGTTGGCACATTATGATCTGGACTGGCGATGTTAGCTGATAAACGCCATGGCGCTCTATTGGCCAGCTCCAATCCTTCAAATGCTTGTGGGCTCGTCACTTCATGCAACAGGTGGCGGTCGATATAAATCAGGCTCGAACCATCGTCACGCTTAGTGACTTCGTGAGCGTTCCAAAGTTTGTCATATAACGTTTGACCAGCCATGTTGCTATCCTTTATAGGTTACTAATTACTTAATTTTTTACTTACTTGCACATTGCCAAGAAGATTCTACGTAAATACTTTGTTTATCTATATTAATTGCTCTCGCATCTGAGGTTTAAATATTATTTCTTCGTAAAACCCGACATATGACTAAAACTAGTGTTTGAGATACGTTTTAAATGTCGAATATCCAATTTTTTAGAATAAATATGTCACAATATGCTTCGATGTCTTGTGATTATAGCAGGCAAATCCTATAATAATAATTGATGATTTTTAACCAGACGCAAACTTTTATTTCTAATACGTTGTGATTAGATCAGCCAACTTTTATTTATAGCTCATAGAGTAGCTAAGGACATCCGTTTGAATACCACAAACTTGACGACATTCGTTACTGTTATGCACACTGGCAGTATCTCAGGCGCTGCAGAAAAGCTATTTATTACTCAGCCTGCTGTCAGTAAACGTATCAAAAACTTAGAAGACGAGTTTAACATTACCTTGTTTGATACGGTAGGACGTGGAATTGTACCTACTCAAGCTGCCAGTGAAATGCTACCTCATGCCAAGCGTTGGCTGGAAGATTATGAGAATTTTAAAATCAACTTGCAGCATTCTCAGCATATCGTTTCTGGCAAATTAGTCATTGGTACTAGCCATCATATTGGCCTACATCATTTAGCACCTGTCCTTAAACACTTCATTCAAGCTTATCCAGCTGTTCAGTTAGAAGTACACTTCGTAGATTCTGAAAAAGCTCATAAAGCAGTACTAGATGGTGATTTGTCTTTGGCCTTTGTAACTCTACCTCCTGTATATGATAAACGCTTAACTTATCACACGCTCTGGTCAGACCCTCTTTATTTTATGACGGGTACGCTATCACCTTTGGCTACTAAATCTAATGTGACGTTGGAGCAGTTAGCGCGCTACCCTGCCATTTTGCCTTCTGCCAATACCTTTACCAGTCAAATTACCTTGGCTGAGTTTGCCAAGCACAATCTGAAGCCTTATGCCACGATGAGCACCAACCCTCTTGAGTCTATCCGTATGCTGGTATCTGTTGGTCTTGGTTGGTCAGTACTACCACAAACGATGGTCAGTCAAGATTTGGAACGTATCAATATGGCTGACAATATTGAATTACAACGCTATTTAGGTGTGGTCATCAATCCAAAATTAACTCAATCTAGCAGCGTGACCGCCCTACTAGACTTACTTGCGCCTATTGAATAAAAAGAGCTCACTATAACAGTCTAAGAATTAAGCTATTCGCATTTGTGACTCTCATGCGTTATAATACGCTTGACGTTGTTTTTATAACAAAAATTTACCACAAGGACACTGATAGTCATATATTGAATACTTCTAGTAAGATATGATGGTTAACAGTAGGTTTAATGGTTTTGGTTGATTGTGTAGGTTGCTAATACTCATATACAAATAGCAGATGCGAGCAATAACAGTAGATAAGTGGAATGCGAAATTCCCATTGTTCTCTATCTCTATATGAGTGCTAGCCATAGAACGACATCAATCATATATAACTACAGAAGATACTGAAAAAAGCCATTATGTCTTAATTAATGGCTTTTTTTGTCTTTAAATATTGTTTTGGACATCGTCTTGTAGGACAGAACTTTTATAGTTAAAAAATAATTACCGCCAACCATGTTGGTTAAGGACAATTTATATGAACGGAGTTTCTAGTGGCGTGCTGATATCACTCGGCGCCTATTTCTTAGTGATGATTGGGATTGGTGTTTACGCTTATTTTAAGCAAGCCAATGATACTGAAGGCTATATGTTAGGGGGTCGTAACTTAGGCCCAGCAGTAACCGCACTTTCTGCAGGTGCATCAGATATGTCAGGTTGGTTACTACTTGGCTTACCTGGTTATATGTTTGCCGATGGTGTGGTCAGTATTTGGATTGCGCTTGGTTTGACATTAGGTGCATTATTAAACTATCTCATCGTAGCACCTCGCCTTCGTGTTTATACCGAAGTGGCTGACAACGCTATCACCCTACCCGATTATTTCGCCAACCGCTTTGAAGACAAGTCGCACATGCTACGCGTCATCTCAGCCGTGGTCATCATTCTATTCTTTACCGTCTATACTGCTGCAAGTCTTGTAGGTGGTGGTAAACTCTTCGAAAGCTCACTTAACCTCTCATATAGCACTGGCCTATGGGTTACTGCTGGTGTGGTTGTGGCTTATACGCTATTCGGTGGTTTCTTAGCAGTATCTATGACCGATTTCGTACAGGGCGTCATCATGCTGTTTGCCATGGTAATCGTACCTGTCGTTGCCTTTACTGATCTTGGTGGTATTTCAGCTACGACAGAAGCGGTTAGAAACATCGATCCAACCCTTTTAGACGTTACTAGCGGTATGAGTGTCATCGGTATTATCTCACTCATGGCATGGGGCTTAGGTTACTTTGGCCAACCGCATATTATCGTACGTTTCATGGCGATTCGCTCAGTGAGAGATGTACCAACCGCACGTAACATCGGTATGAGCTGGATGGTTGTGAGTCTTATTGGTTCACTAATGACTGGTTTTGCTGGTCGTGCCTACGTACAAAAAACTGCGATGACGTTGGATGATCCTGAGACTATCTTCTTAGTATTCACTCAGTTCTTGTTCCATCCATTGGTTTCAGGTTTCCTATTAGCAGCTATTTTAGCGGCAATTATGAGTACTATCTCATCGCAGCTATTGGTTGTATCAAGCTCTCTAACCAAAGATGTATACAAATTGTTCTTTGATAAAGATGCCCCAGAAGCTCGCCAAGTATTGGTTGGTCGTATCTCAGTTATCATAGTCGCTATCGTTGCCATTATGCTAGCGTCTAACCCAGATAGCTCAGTATTGAACCTAGTTTCTAACGCATGGGCAGGATTTGGTGCTGCGTTTGGTCCATTGGTTATCTTCAGCCTTACATGGCGTGGTATGAACCGTAATGGTGCTGTTGCCGGTATGGTTGTTGGTGCGTTGACTGTTATCCTATGGATTTATGGTCCTTTCCAAGTAGATGGTATGGCACTAAATAGCTGGTTATACGCTATCGTTCCAGGCTTTATCTTAAGTACTATTGCTATCTTTGCTGTTAGTATCATGACTGGTGGTCCAAGACCTTCAGTTTCTGCTAAGTACAAAGAGATGGAGCTAAACTTAAACAAATAAGTTTACGTAATGTCTTAAAATTATTGCTATAAAAAAACCTCGTCATTATTGGCGAGGTTTTTTTTATGAGTAACGATTTAATATATGCAATCTACTACAGTATCAAACCAAGAGAGCTTATGGTAAGTAAGACTGGAGTATAGACAGCGATAGTAGTATCTAGTAGCTCTGTGATGGATATACTAAGCCATATTGTCCTAGCCTATTTGGCAGTCCAACTGCTGCTCACTTTTACAAAGTAGACCTTATTAATGCAACTACTTCTTTTTAGCGTTGTATTTGGTTATCTACTTATACAACTTTGTATACCTCGAATATGCTACGTTCTTAACAGCTAGTTGGGTAAGGTATAAGTAGTCCTCAACCTTTAATTCGTAAGACACTCGCTATTATAGACAAGAAACTAAATCAAATAAGTAGGATGCAGTGATATCGTATGAATCAATACTATGCAAATCATCTTCGCTGTTCTAACTGTATTTAAATATAAATAATCAGATACTCAATAGAAAACCCACAAAAAAGCGACCTATGATAGGTCGCTTTTTTATTGTTCAGCAGTTATATAAAGAGGCTATTTACCTTGATAAGAAAGCTTTACACCAGCGATATAGCCATCATTGTCTTGGAAATCGCCAACGATTTTACCAGTAGGTAATTGACCTTGAGCATCGCCGAACCATAAATATTTGCCACCAGCTGACACTGCCCAGTTTTCAGTGACGTTATATTTAGCACCCAGACCGACACTATAGTAGCCGTCAACAGGACCTAGTGATGTCGTTGGATCACCAGCGCCACTATCCCAACCAACAGTACCACTGATCGCCAGTGCTGGTGCGACACGCTTAGCCAGACCAAGCTCTACTTGCCACTGGTCATCATCATACTCGACCAAATTCAATCCATCATCGCCATAGCGACCACTGGCCTGACTAGCTTCATTATATAAAGGCGGAGTCAAGACAAAATCACTCCACGGTACCCAGCGTACTTTTGCTGTTGCTAGTGTTGTAGGGTTAATACCGGTTTGAAAATCAAAGTTGACTGACTTAGGTGTGGTGACTTCAATTTTACCAGTTCTACTTGGTGGGAGATCGCCACCACTTAGCAAAGGTGCTAGAGGATAAGACTCGAATGTATCCGCATCGTGATCAATCTCAGAACGATAAGTCAAAGCAGCTTTCAATGCAATTTCAGGCTTGCTATATGCGATACCTGCGATATAGCCATAGTCCATATCAGGGCTCATATGTGAGGTATAGCCAGTAGCAGGTCCATATGCTGTACCACGTAATGCTGTATCAGCTTGAATACGTTGTGCTACTGGACCACCATATACTTGGAAGTTTTTATTAGCACCAAACTTCATACCAAGAATAGCTGTTAAGCTTTCACTACGAACCTCAACCTTAGTATTTTGACCTGCAGTATCAGCTTCAGCATTTGCAATTTCTCGTGCGACAGTAAGAGATGTTGCTTGATCAATAAGTTCCTGTCTTATTACTGGGTCAGGCTCAGTTCTTGCTTGGTCAGATAAAGAAGCAATTGCACCATCAATAGTTGCAGCATTAACTCGACCACCAGTTAAATTAATTATAGAAGCATCAAAATCATCTTGGGCTACGAAATTGCTTTGAGTATACTCAGCAGAAGCACCGAAAGGCTCATCATATAGTACACCAATACTAAATGTATCGTTAATATCAGTTTTTACACCATAACGGAAAAAGTCATAAGATTCAGCGATATCACCTGTCTTCTCGCCACGCACATAGTTATTGCTGAGCGGACTTTGATTTTCACTATCATAGCCACTGACATCGGCATCGATGTAGGTATAAACGGCTTCAGCATAGGTACCATCTTGGAAAAAGGCCGTGACATCTTGGCCTGAACGATCAAGACCAGCAGCATTAGTCATGCTAGCGACAGAGAGAGTAGCGATTGCTACTGCAAGGGTTTTCAAGTGAAAGGTAGTGCGCATTGTGTATCTCCAACGGTCCTTGTTGTATTACTACTTTGATAATCAATATATAGCATTGCTGCGCTTAACATTGAAAGTATCAAAGTCGTGTCCTAAGTTGAATACTAATGCCTTTTTGACACTAAGACAACAATTAAAGTGCTTTATTTCTCAATTATGACTGAACAGTACAAATAAGATATAAGTAGAACAATGTCGTTTACTTCTACTTTTAAATGTGAATTTTCTGAAATATATATTTATAGGAGAATTTTTCTTTGAGATAAAACGGGTTCACTATGACTGTAATACTGCCTATAAAAAAAGCGACCCATAAAGGATCGCTCTTTTATCAATAACATCTAAAAAATTTGCTGTATAGCTAAGTTGTGAATTACTGAGCTTGGTAAGAAACTTTTACACCAAGTACAAAACCATCATTACTTTCGAAATCGCTAACAATAGCTTTATTTGGTATCTGGCCTTTAGCATCTCCAAGCCATAAATACTTACCACCGGCAGATACAGCCCAGTTTTCAGTAACGTTATATTTAGCACCTAACCCTGCACTATAGTAGCCTTCCGTAGGCCCAAGTGAGGTAACAGGATTACCAGCACCACTATCCCAACCAACAGTTCCACTTACTGCTAATACTGGTGCTAAGCGCTTAGCCAGACCTAACTCTACTTGCCATTGATCATCGTCATAACTAACTAATGCTAGACCATCGTCATCCTGAGTCGAAACCTTACTAACATCGTTGTATAGTGAAGGTGTAATTGCAAAATCACTCCATGGTACCCAGCGTACTTTTGCTGTTACTAATGTTGTAGGATTTATACCAGTTTGAAAGTCAAGGTTTACTGACTCTGGGGTATTAATCTCGATATCGGCATATCTAGTAGTTGGTAATGCTAAACCAGCTCTAGCTCCGGCAGCTGTAGCAATAGGGAAAACCTCGAAAGCTTTTGCATCGTGTTTAATCTCAGAGCGATACGTTAATGCTGCTTTTAGTGCAATCTCAGGCTTACTATAAGACATACCAGCAATCCAGCCGTAGTCTTGATCTGGGTTAATATGTGTAGTATAGCCAGAAGCCGCACTATAAGCCGTACCACGTAGTTTTACATCAGCTTGTACACGTTGGGCTACTGGACCACCATAAGCTTGAAATTCTTTATTTTGACCAAATTTCGCACCAAAAATACCAGTAATACTTTCTGTACGTACTTCTACCTGTGTAGTTTCGCCTGCAGTAGCCGCCAAGCCTTTTGCAGCTTCAAGCCCTATAAGCTGACCCTGAAACTCTTGTAGTTGCTCAGGTGAAAAATTACCTGGGTTACCTGGAGCAAGCGCACCTTTTAGATCAGTAATATTTTGATCAACCAAACCTTCATTTAAACCAAGGTTGCCTGTGAAGCCTTGAATAAGCGCATCTGCATCGTCATTAGTAACGAAATTATTGTTACCAGTATAATCAGCGGCAGCACCAAAAGGCTCATCATATAAGACGCCAACGCTAAAGGTTTCGTTGATATCTGTTTTCACACCATAACGGAAAAAGTCATAAGACTCAGCGATATCATCAATCTTCTTACCCTGAGTGTAAGCTTTGTTGTCTGAACCGACATAAGCGTTGTCGTGACCAGTAACATCAGCATCGATATAAGTGTAGACAGCTTCTGCATACGTGCCGTCTTGTAGGAATGCGGTGATATCTTGACCTGAACGATCAAGGCCAGCAGCACTAGCGACGCTAGCAACAGAAAGAGTAGCAACAGCTACTGCGAGAGCTTTTAAATGAAAGGTGTGGCGCATTGTATATCTCCAAACATCCGCATTGTTTTACTGTCATACCTAATTTTCATAGATAAGCAGCATCCGAGGTAGAAGATAGTAAAGATTTTTTAACACTAAAACAACTACAAAAACACATTATTTCTATGTTATGACCATATAGTCATCAGACAGTATCTATATATGAAAATACGTATATACTTTCCATTATTAAAAGCTTTTCTTTCTAAATTCTACTTATTAATAATGTGGCGGTCTGTCTGCCATCACATCGAATGGTGCAATACCACTTTCTGTATCTTGACCCTCAATCTGTTTATAAATCAGTTTTAATTGACGTTGCAGTGTATGAATATCTCTGTCTTGTCGCGTGATTACGTCATCCAGTCGTTCGACAGTTACTTCAAGATGCGCTAGGCTCATTTGCAAATCGATTACTTGTGCTTGTAAATCATCTTGCACTATAGAATTATCGCCTGTAGTTTTAGATTGGTTCATATTTTTCTCTATATTGTAATAAGTATTAAATTGAAAGGATGGATCACTAAGAAGTTTGAAGAGTACCGTAGATTAGCGATAAATCTACAAACATAATCATGGAATAGGAGCCGTTAGTAAAAGCAGTAAATAGTACTGATAAAACTATTTACTCCCACTACAGTGACGCGGTGGCATGTTATACTGCAGACAATTTTGCAACAACCCCTACCTCACTATTATATAAGCTTAAGATACTCTATGGCACTGATTCATTTAAAAGACATTCACTTAGCCTTTGGCGTCGCGCCTGTTCTTGATGGTATTGATTTTTCTATCAATACAGGCGAGCGTGTGTGCTTAATTGGCCGTAACGGCGAAGGTAAATCTACTTTGTTTAAACTGATCAATGGCTCATTGCAGCCTGACAGTGGCGAGATTATTACCAACAGTAGCATGCGTGTAGCAATGCTAGAACAAGACGTTCCCGAGACCAGTGGTCGCATATTAGACATCGTTATGGGCGGCAGTCGTCGCACGGCTGATTTGCTCATTAACTATAATAAGCAAGTCGATATGTGCGCGAATGGCGATATGGATGCCTGTGAGCATATGGCGACCCTACAGCATGATATCGACGCGGTACATGGTTGGGACTTAGAACGTGATGCCATGCGTCTGATTACGACCATGGGCCTTAATCCAGAAGACGACTTATCATCTCTATCTGGTGGTCGTAAACGCCGCGTGTTACTTGCTCGTGCGCTAGTTACTAAGCCTGATGTGCTACTACTAGATGAGCCAACCAACCATTTGGATGTCGAAAGTATCGAATGGTTAGAGCGCTTTTTGCTGGATTGGCAAGGTTTGACGTTGTTGTTCGTGACTCATGATAGAGCATTCGTCAATAAACTATCGACTCGCATTATTGAGCTTGACCGTGGCCAATTGACCAGTTATGACGTAACACAAGGTGAAGGTGGTTACGCGCGCTATCAAGAGCTAAAAGAGCTACAGTTACAGGCTGAAGAAAAGAACAATGCCAACTTTGATAAAAAACTGGCACAAGAAGAAGTTTGGATTCGCCAAGGTATCAAAGCACGTCGCACCCGTAATGAGGGCCGTGTACGTGAACTAAAAGCCTTACGTGAAGAGCGTAGCGATCGCCGTGAGCAAGTGGGCAATGTAAACATCACCATGGGCCAAGGCGAGAAAAGCGGTAAGCTTGTCTGTAAAGTTAAAAACTTACATCTTGAGTATGATGGCAATGTCTTGGTAGATGATTTTACGACCACTATTATGCGTGGCGATAAGATTGGTATTGTCGGCCCTAACGGTGCTGGTAAAACTACGCTTATTAAAGCCCTACTCGATATGTCTGATGATGAAGTCACCAAGTCTGGTAGTGTCGAATTAGGTACTAATCTGAAAATCGCATTCTTCGATCAGCTGCGTGATCAGTTAGACCTTGAAGCAAGCGTTGCACAAAACGTTTCGGAAGGTTCTGACTTTGTCGAAGTTGGCGGTCGCAAGACGCACATCATGAGCTACTTGCAAGATTTCTTATTTGCACCAGAGCGTGCACGTACACCTGTCAAAGCCTTGTCTGGTGGTGAGCGTAACCGAGTACTACTGGCCAAGCAGTTATTAAAACCTGCCAATATTTTGGTACTCGATGAGCCGACCAACGATTTGGATATGGCAACACTTGAGCTATTAGAAGAGTCAGTCGCCAGCTTTGGTGGTACGATTTTGCTAATCAGTCATGATCGTTCATTCATGGACAACGTCGTTACCTCTACGTGGGTGTTTGGCGAAGATGAAGACGGCAAAGGTACTGTTAGTGAGTATGTAGGTGGTTATCAAGAGTACCTCGTACAAAAAAACCGCGAAGAAGCATCCCGTGCTGCCAAAGCACCTGCCAATAACGCAGCAACCAACAAAGCGACAAACAAGTCTGGCGCAGCAGCGAAGCCAAATAAGGCAGCCAAAAAGCTAAATTATAATGATCAACGCGAACTGGATAACTTGCCAAAAGAAATCGCTGCACTCGAAGCCGAACAAGCTCAATTGCAAGAAAAGCTGGCCGATGGCTCTTGGTTCAATACTGACTTTGATGCGGCGACAGCTGCTAGTGAGCGTCTCCTAACCATTGAAGATGAGATGATGCACAAGCTTGAACGTTGGAGTGAGCTTGAAGGCTAATAATGGCAACTCTCTAACTGAGTTTATTGGAATATCGCACATGTACTGCGTATTGCGTATTTCGATAAATAAGTTTCTGATAGTCTGACAAAACCTTATTAATCATTATGAAAACATCACCACTTTATTATATAGAGTGGTGATATTTGTTTTACAGCAACTTACAAAGTAGTTAGATGGTGAAAGTTAGTGAACATTGCCTGAATTTCAAGTATCATTCGCTATTGCTGAAAATCCTTATTATTTATAAGGTCATCACATCATAATCCTTGTTAAAGCAAAGTTAGCGTTAAACGTTGATAATCCAACTGTTTTAGTTTGATTGTCATATTCAACCTTCTAATATGTCCTATTGAGGTTGCTTTATTTTTAACGCAATAATTTATTTTATCACCGAAATAGCTTAGAATAGCAACAATTAGCAAAATTAGGCACAGCTAAAGTGGCTTGATATTGTATATTTTCTAAGCCACAAACCCAGTGTGGGATAATCCCATTTCATTCACCTGGAGGAAGTATTAATGAGCCAAGCCGAAGGCGTTAATGTACAACGCCGTAGAGTTCTTATTGCCTCAACTGCCGCGATTGGTGCAGCTGGGGTAGCTGCCGTGGCGACACCTTTTGTCCGTTCTTGGTACCCAAGCGCTAAAGCTGAGGCTGCAGGGGCTGCAGTGACCCAAGATATTGGTTCTATCGAAGATGGACAAATGATCGTCGTCAAATACCGTGGTAAACCTATTTATGTGGTTAAGCGCACCGAAGACATGATTGCAGGATTAGAGTCAGTCAAACCTCTATTATCCGATCCTGAGTCTGATGCGTCTCTACAACCTGAATATTGCAAAAATCCTACTCGCTCTTTAGATCCAACCGTATTGGTGGTCGAAGGCGTTTGCACACATTTGGGCTGTGCACCAAACTACCGTCCTGATGTGGGCGCGGTGGATTTAGGTGGTAATGATTGGTACGGCGGATTTTTCTGTCCGTGTCACGGGTCAAAATATGACTTAGCAGGTCGCGTATATAGTGGCGTCCCTGCACCACTTAATTTACCCGTTCCAGAATATGGTATGGATGGTACCATCTTGACGGTTGGGGAGGCTTAATATGAGTATGGGTAAAAAGTTAATGCATTGGGTGGACGCGCGTTTTCCAGCGACTGAAACCTATGAATACCATATGTCAAAGTACTACGCACCAAAGAACTTTAACTTTTGGTACTTCTTTGGCGTGCTATCAATGATTGTATTGGTTAACCAATTGGTGACTGGTATATGGCTGACGATGATGTACAACCCAAGTGCCGAAGGGGCATTTGCGTCTGTTGAATATATCATGCGTGACGTAAAAGGTGGTTGGCTCATCCGCTATATGCACTCAACTGGCGCGTCTGCGTTTTTCGTTGTTGTATACCTGCATATGTTTAGAGCCTTGCTATACGGTTCATACCAAAAACCTCGTGAGCTTATTTGGCTCATCGGTATGGGTATCTATCTAGCATTAATGGCAGAAGGTTTCTTTGGTTACCTACTACCTTGGGGCAACATGTCATTCTGGGGTGCTCAGGTTATTTTGAATCTTCCTGCGGCGCTACCTGTGATTGGTGATGGTCTTGCTGAATGGGTACGTGGTGATTATATCATCTCAGGTATCACGCTTAACCGCTTCTTTGCGCTACACGTTGTTGCTATTCCATTAGTACTGGTAGGCTTAGTCTTTATGCATATTGTGGCGTTGCATCATGTGGGTTCAAACAACCCTGATGGTATCGACATCAAGAAGCTAAAAGATAAAAACGGCATACCGTTAGATGGTATTGAGTTCCACCCATACTACACTGTGCATGACATGGTTGGTATTGTTGTGTTCTTTATCTGTTTCTTTGCAGTGGTATTCTTCTTCCCAGAAGGCGGCGGCTTCTTCCTTGAGCCACCAAACTTTGAGACAGCGAACTCGCTGAAAACACCAGAGCATATTGCACCAGTATGGTACTACACGCCTTTCTACGCCATCTTACGTGCTGTTCCTGATAAGCTCGGTGGTGTTATCGCAATGGGTGCTGCAATTGCTGTATTGTTCTTGATTCCGTGGCTTGATAGATCACCTGTACGCTCTATGCGTTACAAAGGCATCTTGTCTAAAATCGCGCTTACTGTATTTGCTATTAGCTTTGTAATACTAGGCTACTTAGGTGCGACGCCTGCTACACCAACGGCAACTATCATGGCTCGTGTATTCACGATTCTATATTTCTTATTCTTCTTATTGATGCCGTTCTACACTGCCATTGAGAAGTGTAAACAGCCACCAGAACGCGTTACCGGAGGTCACTAATGAACACGCTAATTAAATCCCTAGCGGGACTAGGCTTCGGCGCGGCATTGACCTTAACGGCTGGTAGCGCAATGGCAGCTGGCGGTGGTGGATGTGGTACATTCGTCAATGCTGAAGGTGTTGAAGAACACTTGGCTTGTAGTACAGCCCCAATTGATTTTACCAACAAGGGCTCACTACAAAACGGTGCTAAAATCTTTATGAACTACTGCGCTGGGTGTCACTCAGCAGAGTATGTTCGACACTCTCGTATTGCTCAAGATTTAGAGATACCGCCTGAATTGGTTGAAAAGTATCTGATGGTCACTACCGATCAAATCGGTGACCATATCGATGCTGAAATCGATCCTGATGTACAAGCATCTTGGTTTGGTGCAGCGCCTCCTGATCTATCACTTGAGACGCGACTGCGTGGCGATGATTGGGTATACACATACCTACTATCGTTCTATGAAGATCCAAGCCGCCCTTGGGGTGCAAACAACTTAGTACTAGCAAACGCTGCTATGCCTCATGTCTTGCACAATATGCAAGAAGAGTTAAGCCAAGAAGAGTTTGAGAGCGAAGTTGGTGACTTGGTTAACTTTATGGCGTGGATGGGCGAACCTGCTCGTCATGACCGTCAAGTGATTGGTTTCTTTGTGATTCTATTCTTATTAGTACTGCTCATCCCAGTTTACTTATTGAATAAAGAATTCTGGAAAGATGTCAAATAAGTCATAGTTAGTAGACAATTCTGAGAAATAAAAAAGGCACTACTTCGGTAGTGCTTTTTTATACCTTCATATTAGGCTGTAAATCCTAGATAAGCTGGAAAATAAGTCGCTCAGCGCTAATGTTTACGTACTCTACCTTGATAAACCTTGCAAGTTTGTTTACGATGACAGCCTTTACTATTAACATTAGGCTTTCATGATTGATGCGAATGACATTCCAAGTAGTCAACTGATTTTGTATGCTGATGATGGCTACGACAGTCATGTGGTACGCCTATTACTTGAAGAAAAAAAGCTCGCTTACTATTTGTCTCGTCTGCATTCTGAGCGCCCTGAAGATTTGACTGAGCTAAACCCCTATCATACCTTGCCTGTATTGCAGCAGCGTGAGATTGCGCTTTATGAGATTAATGTCATTTTTGAGTATCTTGAAGAGCGTTATCATACCAATAAATTGCTACCTGAGACACCGCAAGAACGTGCACAGTTTCGCCAATTGGCTTGGCGTATTCAACGTGATTGGTTAGTACTCGGTAAGCGTCTGCTAACACATCCAGATAGCTTCAATAAAGCACAAGCTGCCGTTGCCAAAAAACAGCTTAGTGATTCGTTAATTACTCTATCACCACTGTTCGCTCATAAACCATATTTTATGGCTGATGAATTTGGTTGGTGTGACGTACTATTATCCCCGCTATTATGGCGATTAGATGAGATGGGAATTGAGCTGCCACGTGCCATTAGCCGTCCATTGTTTGAGTACCAAACCAGAGTATTTGAGCGCAGTAGTTTCCAAAAAAGTGTGCGCTAATTAGACAAGTATTAAAAGCTGTCCTAGAATAAAGTATAAATAAGATAGACGTTAATTAGCCTTTATTATTTGATAAACTGCTAAACGAGATATTTTTCATTATTAGAAATTATTAGTATAGGAAGTCATTAGATGAGCGAAACCACCTCTATTACACCTACCCGTCCTTATATGGTACGCGCACTATATCAATGGATTGAAGACAACGCTCTGACACCGTATTTGATGGTCGATGCTACTGCTGACAATGTGCAAATCCCAACCGAGCATGTGCAAGATGGTCGTATCGTATTAAATATCGCCAGTCGTGCTACTGGTAACATGAGTATGGAAAATGATTACATTCACTTTAGCGCTCGCTTTGGCGGTGTATCACAAGAAATCTGGGTACCGCTTACTGCAGTGATGGGTATCTACGCCAAAGAAAACTCACAAGGGATGTTCTTTGATCCAAAAGAATATGACAACTACCAGCCGGAAGACGATTCAACGCCAATGTCTAAAAATCCCCCTGTCAAAACGCCTAAACCAAAGCGCGATAATAAAGCAGGTTTGAAGGTCTTAAAATAAAAAGCCTTGAAATAAATAGAACCTTAAACCAGTTCTATTTAACACAGCAAAAAAGCCAGTCATATTAAATATGACTGGCTTTTTTGTTACCTATTTGAAGGCTTATCAGCTTTATATACCTGATGATATTTCAAACTGGTATCTACTGATTATGTTCTTGGCAATGTCACACCACGTTGACCTTGATATTTACCACCACGGTCTTTGTAGCTGGTTTCGCAAACATCATCAGCATCACTTTGGAAAAACAACATTTGCGCCACCCCTTCGCCAGCATAGATACGTGCTGGTAAATTAGTGGTATTACTAAATTCCAAAGTCACGTGCCCTTCCCACTCAGGCTCAAGCGGCGTGACGTTAACGATAATACCGCAGCGCGCGTAAGTCGATTTACCTAGACAAACGGTTAATACATCACGTGGAATACGGAAATATTCCATGGTACGAGCCAACGCAAACGAGTTTGGTGGAATGATACATTCATCACCCACGATGTCAATAAAGCTTTTTTCATCGAAGTTTTTAGGATCAACGACAACTGAATGTACGTTGGTAAAAACTTTAAACTCAGGCGCACAGCGTACGTCATAGCCATAGCTTGAAGTGCCGTAGCTAACCAAACGCTCGCCTGCATCATTAAAGCGCACTTGGCCCGGCTCGTATGGTTCAATCATGCCGTGTTCTTCGGCCATTTGACGAATCCAGCGGTCAGACTTAATAGACATTGTTGTTCCTTAGCAAATATTTAATAGCGACGATTATACGGAATTGACAGCTAGATTTATAGCATGATAGCTGTTTTATCATACATTGGTTTTAGACTGACTAAGCAACCAACACCCTACCTCATTATTATCTACTAGAAAATCCGCTTATCATCGACAGGCTTTGCGAATTTATTGATATTGGTTTCGATGTTTTTGGCAATGTCTAGATAATATTGTGCAAAATCATCATCAGCCAAGACGCTTGGTACACCTTTATCAACTTGTGCACGAATACCACTGGCAAGCGGTAGCTGGCCCAATAGTGGTACATGATATTGCTCAGCGATAAACTCACCACCACCTGTACCAAAGATCGCTTCAGTATGATTGCAATTACTACAAGTATGCAGCGCCATGTTTTCAACCACACCCAATACTGGAATGTTTGTCTTATTAAACATCTCAACGCCTTTTTGCGCATCGAGTAGTGCAACATGCTGCGGTGTCGTGACAATGACAGCACCCGTGACTGGAATACGCTGCGCCAATGTCAGCTGTATATCACCCGTACCTGGTGGCATATCAATCACTAAGTAATCTAGCTGCGGCCAGTTAGTTTGATTATACAGCTGCATCAATGCACCTGTTGCTTTTGGTCCACGCCACGCAACCGGCGTATTGTCTCCATCAAGTAAGCTACCGATAGAGAGCATCGCCATACCATGCGCATCGACTGGCACAAACTGCTCGTTCTCTAGCTGCGGCTTTACATCAGCGACACCTAGCATCGTTGGCATACTAGGACCATAGATATCCGCATCCAACACACCAACGCGATTGCCAAGTTTCTGTAATGCTAAGGCGATATTGACCGTAGTGGTTGATTTGCCAACACCGCCCTTACCTGATGCCACCACAATAATATGACGGATACGAGGATGTGCAGCCAAGGAAGCTTGAGTAGGTGCAGCTTTCGTAATTGGTGGCTCAGCGTCAGTACTACTAGCGCTGTTGTTGGCACTAGATGTAGGCTGAGACTCCATCGCATTGGTTGTCTTTGGCATTTGCTTTGGTAAGTTTGAGCCTGAGCCTTTTTCTGGTGCAGGCAGACGCACATTCATATGAATCGTGGTAATGCCATGCGGATGTAGCAACTGTCCAAGCTCTTGCTGGATCACTTCAGGTTTACTATCTTTCGGCAAACGCAAGTCTAACGTAAGTGTTGCGCCATCACGTTCAAGTCCTGTGACCATCGTGGCTATACTAACAGTACCTATTTCATATCCAAGTAGGACTTTGTCAACGGCACTATCACGCTCTGCCTGCTGCTGAGGCGTTTCAGTTTTTGTGGTTTTTTTCTTCATAAAGTTAAACATAGCTACTATTATGGCCTATACAAGTGGGTAGGTCTGGTAGATCACTCAAACTGTATCAATGCGTATGTCGCAATCGATAGTGTGAATGAGTATATTAGCCAAACCTTCTATCGTAACAGTGTAGCTGAATTGGACGCATAAAAAAACCACAACGCCAGTAGGTCTGACGTTGTGGTTTGTGCAAGTTGTACATATATTAATTCATAAACCAGCCATGACTGGCAACGATAGATTGGCCAGTAAATACATTGGTCGGAAAGGCCGCTAAAAATAGCGCTAATTGTGCAATGTCTTCCACTGTCGTAAACTCTTTATCGACCGTATTCACCAACATAATGTCGTTGACCACGGACTCTTCACTGATGCCTTTTTCAGCCGCCTGTTCTGGGATTTGTTTTTCTACCAATGGCGTTTTGACAAACCCTGGACAAATCACATGCGAACGTACCTTATGTTCTGCACCTTCTTTAGCCAATACACGACACAAACCTAGCAGTCCGTGCTTGGCAGTCACATAAGGGGATTTGTATAATGAAGCCTCATGCGAGTGAGCAGATCCCATATAAATGACTGTGCCGCCCTTATCGTCTTTATACATATGCTTAATCGCTGCTTTGGTGGTCAAAAAAGCACCATCCAAGTGGATGTTGAGCATTTTTTTCCAATCGCTAAACGCCATTTTATCGATAGGATCAATGATCTGAATGCCAGCATTAGATACCAAAATATCAATACTACCAAAGGTATCGACTAGCTGTTGTACACCATCGTTTACCGCATCTTCTGAGGTAACATCCATAGCAATCGCTAAAGCACGTCCACCAGCAGCTTCAATAGCATCGACAGTTTTTTGTGCTGCTTCGAGGTCAATATCAGCAATACCAACTGCTGCGCCTGCTTTTGCATACGTTTCAGCGATGTCACGTCCGATACCGCTTGCAGAGCCAGTGACCAACGCTACTTTGCTTGTTAAGTCTTGTTCTAATTGAGTCGCCATACATATTCCTTATCATGGTCTAAAATATTATTGGTTTTTATAAAAATTGAACTGAATAAATACGCCACTATAGTCATAGTGGCGTATTTATTTGCGAGATAGATCATACTAATCTTAAGACTCTCACTTTACTGTACAAAGTTTACTGAATAATACTTACTGGCGTTTTTTCTTGTAACTCGTCAAAGCTAATACCATCTGCTAGTTCAACCAGCTTCAGACCGTCATCAGTCACGTCTAATACGGCAAGCTCAGTGATAATACGATCGACCACACCTTTACCTGTCAGCGGTAATTCACAGTTGGCTAGAATTTTTGGGTCACCGTGTTTGTTGACCTGCTCCATCAATACAATCACACGCTGCACACCTGCGACCAAATCCATCGCACCGCCCATGCCTTTGACCATTTTTTTAGGAATCATCCAGTTGGCCAAATCACCTTTTTCTGAGACTTCCATTGCGCCCAATATGGCCAAATTGACATGACCACCGCGAATCATCGAGAAAGACTCTGAACTACTAAAATAACTGGCTCCTGCTTCTGCAGTTACTGTCTGCTTGCCTGCATTGATCAAGTCTGCATCGACATTTTCTGTTGTAGGGAACTCACCAATACCTAGCAAGCCATTCTCTGATTGTAACCATACGTCTACGCCTTCAGGAATGTAGTTGGCGACCAACGTTGGAAGACCGATGCCTAGGTTCACATAGTAGCCATCTTGTAGCTCTTTTGCAGCGCGTTGCGCCATTTGCTCTCTTGTCCATGCCATGCTGATTTCCTTATTTTTTGCGATATTCTATTTTATTCATCTAGACAGCCAGTTATCTAATCAATTAGCTGTCTAAACTACTATCAATCTAAAATTAACGATTAATTCCACATACAATTAAGCTTCGATCACGTTTTTATTTACGCGCCTTCTACCGCTTTAGTCGTGGTTTTTTCGATACGTTTTTCAGGGCTAGCATTCAGTACAATACGCTGAACAAAGATACCCGGTAGATGCACTTCATCTGGATCAAATGTACCCGTCTCAACGATTTCTTCTACTTCAACGATAGTGGTTTTTCCCGCCATCGCGCAGTCTGGGTTAAAGTTGCGAGCGGTTTTATTGAACATTAAGTTACCCGCCTTGTCGGCCTTTTGCGCCTTGATTAGGGCGACATCCGCGCGTAATGAATGCTCTAGTACGTAAGTACGACCATCAAAGTCACGAGTCTCTTTGCCTTCAGCGACCAACGTACCTACGCCTGTTGCAGTATAAAACGCAGGGATACCAGCACCGCCTGAGCGTAGCTTTTCAGCCAATGTCCCTTGCGGCGTCAACTCAACTTCTAACTCGCCTGCCAAGTACTGACGCTCAAACTCTTTATTTTCACCCACATAGGATGAAATCATTTTTTTGATTTGTCTAGTTTGCAATAATAGCCCAAGACCAAAGTCATCAACACCAGCGTTGTTACTGATACAAGTCAACTCTTTGACTTTACTATCGCGCAGCGCTTCAATTAATGCTTCTGGAATACCGCATAGACCAAAGCCACCGATCGCGAGCGTCTGCCCATCACTGACGATACCTTTTAGCGCTTCTTCGGCACTGTTATATACTTTTGATTGACTCATGCTTGTCTCCTATGACTATATTTATATTTTTAATCCGTGCATAACCTAATGCTGAATTAAGTGTCTCAATTGTCCGTTTGATTGTTGATTGTTGATTGTTGATTGTTATAAAAACTAAGAACTAGAAGCGCAAATAAACCACGCTAGTCTTTCTGTTGAACCTTATACTACTAACCAAAACATACCCATGATAATGGCGCCAGATACTGCCAGTACTATTAGGCAATAACCCATAATCGCACGCGCATCTAAACCTGCAATACCCAACAATGGCAGAGCCCAGAACGGCTGAATCATGTTGGTCCATGCATCACCCCACGCAATTGCCATCGCAGTAATGGCTGGATTAACACCCAATTCAATGCCAGCAGGAATCATCACTGGGCCTTGAACTGCAAACTGTCCACCGCCGGACGGTACAAAGACATTGACCAAGCCAGCACTTAAAAATGCAAAAATTGGAAAGCTGTCTGCAGAGGCAGAGTTAACGAAAAACTCGGTCACTTGCGTACTGATAGAGACCCCATCCACATTTGCACCCGTCATAATGCCCATGATGCCACCGTAGAACGGAAACAATAGCACGATACCTGTAATGCCACCAATTCCTGAGTGTACGGCACGATAGTAACGCTCTAACGTGCCATGTGACAGCAAACCTATGAATAAGAACAGCCCAATGACGATATTTAGTCCCAGATTAAAACCGTTGCTACCAAACTCGCTGATATAGTACATCAGCGCCAAGGCCAATAAGATGACAGCGATAATACGACTATCATCTAATTTTTGTGCAGGCGTGTCTCTCTGGGGTGCGATATAAACTTCTTTTTTGATCAATTTAGGATCAATAACGGTAGGATTCTTTGGATGCATAAAGCGGTTTACGAGTGGCAGAATAACTATGAGTAAACCTACTAGCAGCATGTTGTATCCTGCAAATACGGTCTGCGATAAAGGTACCGCTTCCGTCATGGTGTTACCTGACAACGTCATTAACGTATCACCGCCAGAGCTGAGCGTTAGTGGTATCGAACCTGAAAAACCACCATGCCAAATCACAAAGCCTGAATACGCAGCAGCGACGAGTAAAGGATAATCGACATTGGCTACTTTTCTTGCCAGTGCTTTTGCAAAGATTGCTCCGATAATTAGACCAAAGCCCCAGTTTATCCATGAACCAACCAGCCCAACTAAGGTTGAGACCATAATGGCGGTCGTAGGAGAATGCACTCTACTGGCAAGACTGTCTAGTAAACGTTGAATGAACGGTGCACTAGCAAATGCGTAGCCAGTAACTAGGACCAGTGCCATTTGCATGGCAAAGCTATGCAGTGACCACAGACCGTTACCCCAATGCCCCGCCATCGCAATCATGTCCTGGCCTGTAGTAGCCAGTCCTACAGCAAACGCGATAAGGGTCAAAACAATCGAAAATACGAATGGGGATGGTAGGTAGCGATTGACTAACTGCACGCTCATATTAGTGATGGCACTAAACATATTCACATTCCTTGTAAATTTGATGTTTGGTTTTAAGAGTTATTATTAGAACTTTTTTGAACAATTATCAGACTTGAGAGCGATGATGATCACTACGTCTAGTAAATGGTAAAATTATATTTTACATCAGTATCCATAACAATACATTTTATCTCGCTATATCATGCGCGAGATACTTGTGCTAACTTAACATATTATTTCCATAGCGACTAGAAAATAACTACCAGCGCTTGTGAGTCAACGCTTTGCAGGATATAGATCGGTGAAATATTAATGATTAGCAGCACATCAGTCTAGATTTATGTTTGATAAAATCGACGGTGTAAGCTTGTTTTGATTAATTTTATTGACCCATACCAATAAGCACGGCATACTCGCTGCCTGATTTTTGCCAAGGAGGGCCATTATGTTTAGCACGCTTGCTATTGTTATTACTTTATTATTACTCATGTTCTTTGCTTATCGTGGCTATTCTGTGCTGATCTTAGCACCGATTATGGCAACGTTAGCTGTCTTGCTATCAGGTGACTTTTTAAGCACCATCCCCGCTTATACCGATGTATTTATGGGTGCATTAAGCGGATTCTTACTCAAATTCTTCCCGATATTCTTGTTAGGTGCGCTATTTGGACGCTTAATGGCAGACTCTGGCGCTGCAACCGCCATTGCCAATACAGTCGTCGAAAAGCTCGGTGCCAGCAAAGCTATCCTTGCTGTGATTTTGGTCTGTGCTATTTTGACCTATGGTGGCGTATCATTGTTCGTTGTGGCTTTTGCTATCTATCCAATCGCCAAAGACTTATTTAAAGCCGCCGATATTCCAAAACGTTTGATTCCAGCAGCGATTGCTCTAGGGTCATTTACCTTTACGATGACTGCCCTACCAGGCACGCCAGCTATTCAGAATGCCATTCCAATCCCTTATTACAACACCAATGTATTTGCCGCTCCTATTTTAGGTATTATCGGTGGTACGGTTATGTTTATTGGCGGTTGGATGTGGTTACAGTCACGTGCTAGAAAAGCCAATGCAGCGGGCGAAGGTTATGGTCAGCATGATGATGAAGATGTAGGCGGCGTGGGCGCGTCGGCAAAAGAAGCTGAAGTATTAAACACTCACCAGACTTCGTTTACCATTGCTATGATTCCTTTAGTATTGGTCATCGGTCTAAACGCTATATTGACATATATTATTTTTCCATCGATGGACTTTAGTAGTTTACAGACGCAATTTCCTGAATTAAATATCGCAGGCTCACTCGGATTATGGTCAATTATCATCTCATTGGTCGTGGCTTGTGTGGTGTTAATTCTGCTCCGTATCGGACATTGGAGTAATCTACAAAAAACTATCAACCGTGGTACTTATGACTCTATGTTGCCGATTTTTAATACTGCATCAGAAGTTGGTTACGGTGCCGTTATCGCGTCATTAGCTGGTTTTTTGCTCATTCGTGATAGTATCCTGAATCTAAATCCTGACAACCCTCTGATCTCAGAAGCAGTCGCTATGACTACGCTGGCTGGTATCACAGGTTCATCATCTGGTGGTTTGAGTATTGCGCTGTCAACATTGGGTGAAGACTATCTAAGAATGGCGGTCAATTCTGGTATCGACCCTGAGCTTATGCACCGCGTAGCCGTCATGGCAGCAGGTGGTCTTGATACGCTTCCGCACAGTGGCGCTGTTATCACATTGCTAGCGATTTGTGGTCTGACCCACAAACAGTCTTATTTGAACTTGGCGATGGTTACAATGGTCATTCCATTGGTCGCTGTGGTTACTGTCATTGTCTTAGGTACGATGTTTGGTTCATTCTAAAGTAGCTTGGTTAGTCGTTGTTATTAACTACTGGACTAACTACTGATATCTAGGCGAATAATCCAGAACTAAAAACCCACTTGGTATACTGCTTAGTGGGTTTTTTATGGCTAGTTGACAACCATTTTATAACTACCAAATTTAATGCAAACCTATTATTTATGGTTAATAAATGTCTGACGAATGAGAAGTAATTACTAAGGAATATCACAAATTTATCTGAATTACGGTATCATAGGCGCACTTTTTAAATTTTCATTATTTTTAGAAGTTTTTAGCATTAACGATGTCGCATCGACGAGCGATGAACTGCTTAAGATGTGCGATAACCAACCCGTTTATATAAAAATATAGGTGATAAAAGTGCGTGAGATTCTAGTAACCAGTGCCTTACCCTACGCCAATGGTGACATCCATTTGGGGCATCTTTTAGAGCATATTCAAACTGACATTTGGGTGCGTGCGATGAAAGCACAAAGCCATAAAGTTACTTATGTCTGCGCAGATGACGCTCATGGCACTGGCATTATGCTCAAAGCAGAGGACAATGGCGTGACGCCAGAAGAACAAATTGCAGCAGTCAAAGCCTCACACGAAGCAGACTTCTCAAAATTCCTCATTGATTATGATAATTATTACACCACTCACTCAGAAGAAAACAAGCATTTCTCTGAACTGATTTATCGTCGCCTTAATAGTGCTGGTCATATCAGTACAAAAGATGTCGAGCAATTATTTGATCCTGAAAAGCAACTTTTCCTAGCCGATCGCTTTGTCAAGGGAGAGTGCCCAGAATGTGGTGCGGCAGATCAATATGGCGATAACTGTGAGGTTTGCAGCACGACTTATAATGCCGTAGAGTTAAAAAATCCACGCTCAACTATTTCAGGCGCAACCCCTATACTCAAAACGTCCAAACACTATTTCTTTGATCTACCAGAGTTTGAGCAGTTCCTGAAAGAGTGGACACGCAGTGACAATCGTTTACAAACGTCAGTGGCTAATAAGCTGCAAGAATGGTTCGATTCCGGACTAGCCAGCTGGGATATCTCGCGCGATGCACCTTACTTTGGCTTCCAAATTCCAGATACCCCAAGCGACGAGCCAGATAAATATTTTTATGTGTGGCTAGATGCACCTGTTGGTTACATGGCAAGCTTTAAAAATCTATGTGATAAGCGTTCAGGTACAGACCAAGCGCTTGATTTTGACCGTTACTGGGCACAAGAAAACGAGCAAAAAACTGAGGTCTATCACTTTATCGGTAAAGACATCGTTTATTTCCATGCCTTGTTTTGGCCTGCGATGCTAGCTGGTAGTGAGTTACGCACGCCAACTGGTGTTTTTGCCCATGGTTTCTTGATGGTCAATGGCGAAAAAATGAGTAAGTCACGTGGCACCTTTATCAATGCCAAAACTTATGCAGAACATTTGCACCCAGAATACCTGCGCTATTACTTCGCCAGTAAGCTGTCTGACAAAGTTGAAGATATTAATTTCGATCTGAATGATTTTATGCAAAAGGTCAATTCTGACTTGGTTGGTAAAGTCGTCAATATCGCCAGTCGTAGTGCTGGGTTCTTGGTGAAGAAGTACGACGGTATGCTGTCAGAAGTTTGCGTCGAGTCAGCGTTATTAGAAGACATTACCAAAACTGGTGATGAGATTGCTGCTGCCTATGAAAACCGCGAATTCTCTCGTGCCATGCGCTTAATCATGCAATGTGCAGATAAAGCCAATGAATATATTGATGAGAAAAAACCGTGGTCGCTTGCTAAGATCGAGGGCACAGAGCAAGAAGTTCAAGACGTTTGCTCGGTCGCTATCAATATTTTCCGTCAATTGATGGCTTATCTCGCGCCAGTACTACCTGAACTGACTGCCAATGCCAAAGAGTTCTTGAATCTTGATGACCTCAGCTTCGCCAGTCGTAATGAGTGGTTACTTGGACACAAAATTAATAAGTTTAAACCATTGATGCAGCGTATCGAAGCGAAAGACATTGAAGCGATGGTAGAAAATTCAAAAGCCTCTCTGGCACAAACAGACGCTACTGCCACGAATGATAGTAGCAAGCCTGCCGCAAAAGACAAAGCACAAACAACAGACGTTGATACTGAGCAAACTGACTACATTGGTATCGAAGACTTTTCCAAAGTTGAGATGAAAGTAGCACACGTCTTAGAGTGTAACCATGTAGAAGGTGCTGATAAGCTACTACAGTTCACGTTAGATGTTGGTGAAGACAAACCACGCAACGTGTTTAGCGGTATTCGTAAGTTCTATGAGCCTGAGCAATTAGTCGATAAAAAGGTTGTTTGTGTGACAAATCTTGCCCCGCGTAAGATGAAATTTGGTGTATCAGAGGGCATGGTATTGTCAACTGGTGAGCCAAAGACGGGCCTAACCGTCGTTACCTTACCAGATGCTTGTGTTGTTGGTGATGTACTGGCTTAACGGTTATTTTTAAGTTTAAAAAATAAAAAAGATGCCCTAAGTGGCATCTTTTTTTATGGTGATTTGTCAAATGACTAAAAACCAAGCCTTATACTTATCTACTCAAAATATCGATAATCTGCAACGTATCATTGATCACTGTCACAATGTTATTTTCTGGCGTACGAATACGAACGTAACGGTCATCATAACGGTCTAAAACGACAGAGCGATCATAATCTCTTCTATCAATCTTGCCGACCACTCTATAACCATACTTATCAAGATCACGCTTAAATGAGGCGTTTGGACTAGCATTACGATAGGCGTTAATACTTGGGTGGGCATTGCCATTATGCTTATAGTTTTTACTGATATGGGCAGAGTTACCTTTGCTATTACCATGTCCGTTTCCATGACCATTTTTTGCCATAGCAGGCAATCCAATCAAAGAAGTAGCAGTGATACCAACGATGGTTAATAATTTAAGATTAGCAGCGTTCATAATATTATCCTTAAAATGGTCATCCGAGAAATTTAGATAAATAATAGCGTCTATTTCATATCCACTATGTCAGCACAATGTCCGCTTAACGACTGGATTAATCTTAGACCCATTATGCTTCTCATATGAGAATTAGGTTACGTTAATTATGAAGTGAGTACGTAATAGATGCGTTGCTAGGAGGTAAGCCTTTTGCATAGGGTTTCAGCAAACAAAAGCACCCTAATGGCATTATCTATATTTGGATCCACACAAGAGCTTTACTTCATTACATCTCTTAGTAAGATAAAAAGAAGTGATGTATATTTAACTTTCCATCACCATGACTGCCACAAATCAATTTTTTATTGCGATAACGTACATTACTGTCATAATATGAACATAATAATCGATGGAACGATTACTTTATTTAATTGTTAGCCTGCTATCTCAGCATCAACGTAGCATTGACTTGGCTAATCTGCATTCTTCAATATCATGGCAAAAAACCAAAGTACACCAGACAGATGAGAAAATTACTACCATATAAGCTAGTAAATTGGGCTGTAATTGCTTGGTTTTTACGATTGATATAACCTATGAGTTAACCTAATAATGACTATCGCTTCTACTCTACGCTTAAGCCTATATGGCGTTGCTCTTAGTGCCATTAGTACACTTGGACTAATCGGCTGCTCCAACTCCTCTACCGAGACCGCAGCGACTGCTGAAAATAGCACGACTACAGACAAACCTGCCAAATCAATCGCCATTACTCAAATTGTTGAGCATCCATCACTAGATGATATGCGCCGCGGGATTATTGATGAGTTGGCAGATAATGGCTATGTCGAAGGGCAAAACCTAACGGTTAATTTCCAAAGTGCACAAGGCAATACAGCAACTGCAGGACAGATTGCCAAGCAATTTGCAGGAGACAGTCCTGACGCAATCGTAGCAATATCGACGCCTTCTGCGCAGTCCGTGGTAGCCGCGACAACGACTATCCCTATTATTTACACCGCTGTGTCAGATCCGCTAGGTGCCAAGCTCATCACAGCAGATGGTGAGCCTTTCCAAAGCAACTTAACTGGACTATCAAGCCAACTACCATTAGAGCCGCAGTTGGATTTGTTGCAACAAATAAAACCTGACCTAAAAACTATCGGTTATGTCTATAGCCCAGGTGAGGCAAACTCAGTATCATTGCGTGATAACCTAAAACAAGCTCTGCCAGCACGAGGTCTGTCACTACTAGACATTCCTGCCAACCGTCCAACGGATATTGGTATGGCAACACGCAGTTTGCAAGGACGTGCTGATATTATCTATACCTCATTTGACAACAATGTCGCATCTGCCTTTGAGGCCATGACCCAAGCGGCGAATGAGCTAAAGTTACCGATTATCGCGTCTGATGAATTTAGTGTAAAACGCGGCGCAACTGCAGCCCTTGGCGTCAATGACTATGATTTTGGTCGCACCACGGGCAAGATGGTATATCGCGTGTTGAATGGTGAAGCGGTCAATACCATCAAACCTGAAGTCATGAATGATCTGACCTTATATGTCAGTCCTAAGCATGCTCAAACGCAAGGTGTCAGCTTGCCAGCAGAGTTACTAAACAATGCCATCAACGTTGATATTGATGCTGAAACCAAATAAAAAATAGTAAATTATCTCTTAGCTCGTCAATTATTTATATAGTGTATGGACACACTATTATTTTAGGAGTAAGACCCATGTTGTCTCAAAATCGTTTTGGTCGTTTTAATTTTGGTAAAGCTTTATTATTAGGCGGTGTATGTACTGCTATCTTGACTGGTTGTAACCAATCAGCACAAGATGATGGCACCACGGATGCTGCTACTGGTGATGCAGCGACAGCTATGAAGGCCGTTGCCATTACCGCTATCGTCGAACATCCAGCGCTTGATGATGTACGTAAAGGTGTCATCGACGAGTTAAACGAAGCAGGATTCAAAGACGGTGAAAACCTCACCGTTAATTTCCAAAGCGCGCAAGGAAACACCGCTACCGCCGGTCAGATTGCCAAGCAATTTGTCGCTGATGCGCCAGATGTTATCGTTGCTATTGCAACACCATCTGCTCAGTCTGTTGCCGCTTCTACTAGCAGCATTCCATTGGTATTCTCAGCAGTTACTGACCCAGTAGCCGCAAAACTGGTACCTAAACTAGATGGCTCTGGTACCAACGTCACAGGCGCATCGGATGCCCTACCGTACGAACCACAAATTGATTTGATGCGTCAAATTATTCCATCATTAAAGAACGTCGGTTATGTCTATAGCCCAGGCGAAGTCAATTCAACGATTATCCTAAAAAATCTAAAAGAGAAGCTAACGCCACTAGGGGTTAATGTACTCGAAGCGCCTGCACAGCGTAGTAATGACATCGCAATGGCAGCCCGTAGTCTCGAAGGCAAGGTTGATATGATCTACACCTCAACCGACAACAACGTAGTATCAGCGTACGAATCACTCTATCAAATCGCCAAACAAAGTAAGATCCCTCTTATTGCTTCAGATACTAGCTCAGTTGAGCGCGGTGCCGTTGCTGCTCTAGGCGTGAATTACTACGAGCTTGGCCGTGAAACTGGTAAAATTGTTGTACGTATCTTGAACGGTGAAGAAGCAGGCGCTATCCCTGTTTATACGCCACAAGCGCTTGATTTATACGTTAGTCCAAAGCACGCTAAAGAAGAAGGTATCACTTTGCCTCAAGCGGTTATCGATAATGCAAAAGAAGTGATAGAATAACGCACCTTTGTATTTGGCTTAAAGAAGCATGTATAAATAGGATAGCGACACTAAGCAATAATATGTTGTATGCCCTAAAATATACTGCCAATGATTGAATAAGAAACCCAGCTATGAGTCATTAGGCTGGGCTTCTTGTCTAAACAGAGTCTTTTTTTGCAAGCGTGTTTAATAGTGCTGTATTTGTCTCGCTATTTATCTGATACTTGTTGAGTAGAGGATCAGTTTATTGATTACATTGCAATATCCTGAACCATCGCTTCAAACCAAGGTAGCTTATGATCGTTGTTAATCGTGACATGTTTTGGTTTACCCTAACTGCAGATTGCTTAATCTGTTAAATTCACCGCTTAGCTGTTTAGCAGGTAGGATGATTTTGGCCATTGCCATTTACTTATCTTGGTACCATACGCTAGACACTTGGTTATGACTTACTGATCTCTTATGTCTTTAATTGCTTTTTTTGGTGCGCTTGAAAGTGGTCTGATTTATGGCCTAGTAGCACTCGGTGTGCTTATCTCATTTCGTACGCTCGACTTTCCTGATTTGACCGCTGACGGTAGTTTTCCGTTAGGTGGCGCAGTCGCTGGTATTTCTATCATCGCTGGTATCAACCCATGGTTGGCCTGTGCTTTTGGTATGCTAGCAGGTTCAGTCGCTGGTATCGTCACTGCGTGGTTGCATGTCAAACTTGGCATTTTGCAACTGCTTGCCAGTATCTTGGTTATGGTTGCCTTATATTCTGTCAACCTACGCATCATGGGCGCACCAAACCTACCCCTTCTTGGTGAAACCACAGTGTTTAGCACCTTGGTGACTGATGGTAATGGTTATTGGATGCGCTGCCTCATTATTGGTGTCGTTGTGGTGGCTGCCATGTTATTTCTGAACTGGTTTTATAGCACCGAAACAGGCCTGTCGATGCGGGCTACTGGCTCAAACCTGAGAATGGCGCAAGCGCAGGGTATTAACACTTCATGGATGACCATTGTCGGCATGGCGATTTCTAACGGTTTGATTGCCCTAGCAGGTGCGTTGTTTGTCCAGACTCAGGGTGGCGCAGATATCTCGATTGGTATCGGTACGATTGTTATTGGTCTGGCAGCGGTCATCATCGGTGAGACGATCATTCCTGCCAAGCGTATTTGGCTGATTACCTTTGCCGTTGTTATCGGCGCGGTATTATACAAGCTGTTCATTCAGGTCGCACTATCAAGCGATACGCTACGTAGTATTGGCTTTGGTCCGCAGGATTTGAACTTGATTACCGCATTGCTCGTGGTACTAGCCTTGGTATTGCCAAAAGCGAAAACCAAGTTTTTATCACGCAGAGTTCGCGCCTAATGACAGTCAAAGCAGGTATTTATAACACTTGCGACGCTTGAAGAGACAATAAGGAATAACGATTATGATGCAAGCCACCGATTTACGGTTGACCTTTAACCCAGGCACGCCGATCGAAAACCCTGCCCTCCGTGGTATCAGTTTAAACATTGCTGATGGTGAATTTGTCACTGTCATTGGTACCAATGGTGCAGGTAAATCTACTTTTTTGAACGCGGTAAGCGGTACAACGCGTGTCGATAGTGGCTCAATCCTGCTAAATGGCATTGATGTGACCAAAAAGTCTGCCCATCAACGCGCGCATTGGGTTGCTCGTGTTTTTCAGGACCCAATGGCGGGAACTTGTGAAGCGCTAACGATCGAAGAAAATATGGCACTGGCCTACAAACGGGGTGGCAATCGCGGTTTAAAAGTTGCTTTAAATCAGAATAACCGCGATTTGTTCCGAGAAAAGCTATCAGTTTTAAAACTAGGTTTAGAAAATCGTCTGACCGATCGTATGGGTTTGCTCTCTGGCGGTCAACGTCAAGCGGTCAGTCTGCTGATGGCATCATTGCAGCCCTCTAAAATCTTGCTACTTGATGAGCATACTGCGGCTCTTGATCCTAAAACAGCTGCTTTTGTCTTAGAATTGACCGATAAGATTGTCACGGATAATAAATTAACCACTATGATGGTTACCCACTCTATGCAACAAGCACTGGCACATGGTACACGCACCGTTATGCTGCACCAAGGTCAAGTGGTCTTAGATGTATCTGGAGATGCTCGCAAAGGTATGACTGTGCATGACTTGCTAGACATGTTTGAGCAAACACGTGGCGAAAAAGTTGAAGATGATAGCCTGATTTTAAGTTAAATATTAAATACCTAGCATAACCAGTTTTTGAATTAACTCACTCACATGCTGGGCTTGCATCTTCTTCATGACTTGCGAGCGATGTACTTCTATGGTGCGTACAGAGACATCCAGATGGTCAGCGATTACTTTATTGATCTTACCTTGCAGCAATTCATCAGCTACTTGTTTTTCTTTATCAGTCAGCTGGGCATACAGCGCTTTAATGGTACAAAGCTGGACGCGATCGAGAGTTAGTCTTTGTGCACGCACTAAAGCTTCTTGCAAACGCTGACTACTTATTGGCTTTTCTAAATAGTCAGCGGCGCCTTGTTTCAGCATACTGACGGCATCACCAATCTCACCATTTCCTGTCAGTACTATAAGCGCCATGGGACTGTCATATTTATTAAGATGCTGTTGTAATGCTTGACCACTCATCTCTGGCATCATTAAATCACTGATGATGATGGCCGGACTACGAATATCAACTTGTCGCAGAAACTCTGTGGCATTCGACCATACTTGCGTGGACAGTCCCAAGCTATCAAGCAGAAACTCACAAGAAATACATACGCTTTCTTCATCGTCAATGATATGTATGACCAATGCTTCTCGCATCATCATCGTTTTCCTATCCTTAGCTGATTGTTCAGAGCTGTCTTGCCTGCATTCCTGCTCATTTTTAATGTGATAAGAAGTCATGTTTAACCTTTTAAATTTATATTAGGGTGTGTCTTCAATTCAATCGATAGTCATCCAAATGGGATGCCAATAGCGTATAGTGTCTGACTTTATTGAGTATCATTCCTAGTGGCTGAAATTAATGGCAAATAAAAAGAGACTTGCGCGCCCTGCTCATTTGCCCCCTGATAACTGGCATGGACTGGCAACTCCTGAGTCTTACCGTTTGGTATGCGCTTAAAGCGGCTATACTGACGATATTTCTGGTCACTTTTTAACACACGGACCTTATCAAAAACTGATTCAGCTTGGACGTTATTTAGCTGCATCCTAGCATCTACCGACTTGCACAGTCGCTGACAGATCATAAGTCCTAACCCAAGACCATCTGCTTTGGTCGACCGGGTCGCATAATGACTGGACACATTGTTCTGCTGATGGTGCTGAGACAACTGCTCTGCCTCAAAACCACCTGCATCATCACTGATACGCAGCACCAACCATTCTTTATCATGATGTCTTTCTGCTTGGACATGTAACACAATATTCATAGCGCCTTGCTGAGCAGCATTGGTCATACAATTCATGAGCAACTGATCTAATAGTAAATATGGCAAAGTGACGTCTTGATACTCACTTGCCAGCCAAAAGGTAATATTTGCAGCCTTTTCACCCAGTAACAAAACACATTGTCGGTAGGTCGCCATTATATCCACACTGACCTCGTTGGATTGGTTGACTTGTGAGCGCCCAGCCCAGCGGCGAATATTGCTCACTACTGCCGCCACTCGCTCGGTCTCATGTACAATTTGACGTAAGGCATTGACTGTCATTTTGTTATTTTGAGTTTCGAGGTGATGCTGCTCACGTTGCTTACCAGCAGTCGACTGTTCACTCGGTATCGATGATTCGCTGCGTATCAATAGGCCTTGTGCATAGTTTTGTATGGTCGCCAAGGGCTGATTGATTTCATGAGCAATAGCGCCACTCATCTCGCCGACGACAGCAAAACGTTCAGATTGCCGTAACTGCTGATCATAGTCACGAATGAGTCGGTTTTGCTGTAGGATTTTTCGACGCCGTCGCCATGCTAGCCAGCTCATCCAACCGTAGTTAACTGTCGATATCAGAATGATAAAAACAAATATCCCGACCGATAAACGATGGGCTTGTACCCAATCAATCAGATGCGTACTCAACGGTTTCTGTGCTGGATGGCTGTTCATATCATAGAGCACACGCTCAGCATCCATACTTGACTCTGGAGGTAACCAACGTAGACCCTCCTCTGGATTAATCATTTGCTCCAAAGAAAACACATGCTGGTTGACTTGCCGTACCAAGGCATCGGGGGCTTGCTCAGTCGCTGCCAACGTCCAATTTGGATATATCGACGTTGAAGATTGGCAGTTTGAGTTGGTCTCAACAGGATGCAGCAAGCGATATTGTTGTTTATTGATTTTACCTTCCCGATCCATCTCCTCCATGAGACACAGGGGTGCGATAGCGGCATCTGCTTTGCCACTGGCCAAAGCATGTAAAGTTCGCTCAATCGGATAACCCATGAACTGCATTTGATAGTTATTTGGCGCGATACCGTTTTGCTGCAACAAATGTGTAACCAACAAATACCCACCAAAGGCATCAATATCGACCCCAGCAACTGTACGACGCTGCAAATCTTGCAAACGATAAATGCCACTATCAGCAGAGACCCATAAAGCACTGGCAACCTCTTCCATCGCGCTCGGCGCCTGCTGCTCCATTGATTCAGGTATTTCATTAAACTGATTGGCAAGCTGAACGGTTGAAGAGCGATGGGATGGGGACTCTTTAGCACCAAACCCGACACTAAAACCATCTGCCTTATTCTTAGCCGACAGCGTTGGTTCAGAAGAGCTTGTCATTGTTTGTAAAGTTGCCAACCAACGCCACCTGGTGGTACTCATTTTTATAAACTGTACTTGCGGGCCTAGCACTAAAGCAAACTGCTGAGCGTCAATTTGCTGCTGCCAGTTTTCAAGCGCCAATGGAACCAACACCACTGTGCCGTCTAACAACTGAGCATTCAGCTGATCGAGCCATGGCTGCCAGCGGTTCTGCGCTGCTATCTCACCTTGCGGTGCCAATACCCCCAAATAATAAGTCTCGGCCTGTGCCTTAGGCATAACTGACCATGTGAACCATGCTACAAAAATAAACGAGGTAAGTTTTGAAAAAACGGCAAAGACCGTCCAGTTTTTAGACCCTTTGTACATAAAACTCACTTCCCCTCAGACCACCAACACCCACATTATAAACTAAAACCATATTTATAATGTGGTTTTCCACAATATCGCTATATAAACCACTGGCCTATACTGAGTAACAGTACTGTAACCTTAACTTGCAGGCATACATCAGCGCAACTCACGAACAACCATTCATTGACGTGACCAACAGCGAGATGGAACCGTTATTTATCGAGGGTGAACTTATGAAAAAGTGGTCACTGATTATTATCGTAGCAGCGATTCTCGGACTGGCTGCTGCTTATATCATTGGGCAAATATTACCAAACATGCGCACCAGCAATAGCAATATAGAGGTCGATATTACCGACCCCGCTTTAATCAAAAAAGGCGAATATGTTGCACGTACTGCTGACTGTGTCGCTTGTCATACCACCTTAGAAGGTGAGGCTTATGCTGGTGGCCTACCAATGCTGACACCACTGGGCGCCATCTACTCTACCAATATCACCCCCGACCAAGAAACAGGCATTGGCAACTACAGTTTTTATGACTTCAAAAATGCAGTCAAACATGGCGTGAGCCCTGACAACAAAGCACTTTATCCTGCCATGCCTTACCCCTCATACCAGCTGATGCCTGATGAAGATGTAGCTGCTATGTATGCCTTTTTTATGTCTGCTGTCGAACCCGTCAATCAGCCCAATCTCCAAAGTGAGTTACCACCAGTAGCAAATTGGCGCTGGCCATTGGCATACTGGCAAGTTTTATTTGATTCTAAACGTGACTTTGTCCCTGAGACAGACGATGAGCTATTGACTCGTGGTCAATATTTAGTTGAAGGCCCTGGTCATTGTGGCTCTTGTCATACAGATCGCGGGATTGGTTTTCAAGAAATCGCTTTGAGCAATGCTGATTCTGACGAATACTTAAGCGGTGCTGTCATTGATGGGTGGCGCGCCAAAAGTATACGTGGCGAACATCGCGGACTTGGTACTTGGACAACCGAAGAATTAAATAACTTCTTTAAAACAGGACGCACAGACACCACAGCTGCCTTTGGTGCGATGGCCGAAGTAGTCGAACACAGTACGCAATACATGACTGACTACGATATCAATGCTATGTCCTCTTATTTAAAAACACTAACACCTGCTCCGAATAAAGAAAAAACACTCCCAGAGAAAAAAGACATCACTACGCAAAAACTGCTTGATGGCGACTATGATTCACGCGGTGCCATACTCTATGCCGAATACTGCCAAGTTTGTCATCGCGCTGATGGTCAAGGCGTCGCACGTATATTCCCTGCTCTCGATGGCAATAGCGCGATTTACTCTAATAAAGCAGATTCAGTATTACAAATTACGCTCAGCGGCGGCAGGATGCCTGAAACTGAATATGACCGAATGGCCTTTACCATGCCCGAGTTTTCCAACTTAAGTGATACTGACGTGGCTGAAGTAGTCAACTATGTGCGCAACAGCTGGACCAACCAAGCACCAGAAATCAATGTCGATGATGTGGTCAAAATGCGGGCATTTCTTGCCAAAAAACCAAAGACCAGTACCGATATAGCCCCAGACCTCAGCATTGATGCTACAGAAGAAGGAGCAAACTAATGAGTAGATTATCATTTAAATTACCAACCCTTGCTTTTTGTGCCTTCAGCATAGGTGTCATGGGTGTAAACGGCTGCTCAAGCCCCGAGCCTGCAGAACGCAATGCTCCAGAATTCAACATGGTCACAGCTGATGATGCTAACGAAGATATCGGCAGTTATACCTTGCCACAAGATACTGCTATCACCGATGAACCAAACGCTGATGAAATATTCTATGGAAAGCGCTTATTGAACGAAACAAAGCGCTTGCTACCAGAGAACGTGGGTGCACAAATGAACTGCAATAGCTGCCATATCTCACAGGGCAAGGTGCCACTGGGCGATCCATATATTAACAGCTATAACACCTATCCACGCGTGATGCCACGTTCTGGTACAGAAGTCGATTTAGAAGCACGCATTAACGGTTGTTTTCAGCGTTCTATGAATGGTCAGCCTTTAGATCGAGAGTCTCCTGAGATGCTAGCGATGATGGCTTACATGGAATGGTTATCGCAAAACACGCCTAGAAATCAAAAGGTCGATATCAATAATGCAGGGGAAATCGACAACTCACTGATACCCGACCCAGTGCGTGGCGAAAAAATTTACCAAGCTCAATGCGCTTCCTGTCACGGTGATAATGGCGAAGGCATCAAAGACAGACGTGGTGATATTGTCTTTCCTCCACTGTGGGGTGACGAGTCGTTTAATATAGGTGCTGGCATGGCGCGTACTTATAAAGCAGCGGCTTTTGTTAAGTATAACATGCCAATGGGGATTCAGACCAAAGGCCTATGGGGTCATGGTAATGTTCTGAGTGACCAAGATGCCGTAGATGTGGCACAATACTTTACCCATCAGCCTCGTCCTGACTTCTCTGGTAAAGTAAACGACTGGCCTTCTGGAAAAAAACCTAAAGATGCCCGTTATTAAAATCTATGTTTCAAATATGATGTCACATCACATGTTGATGTGAATCAATCATCCAAACCTTTAAGAACTAAACCGTCCAACACTTGGGGGTCAATTCATTTCTTAAAGGTTTTTTTGTTATCTATAGTTAATACTTATATGAACTTTTCACTGACCATTATATAGTTGTTGTCTATCAAAACTTCGCTGTTATCATTTATATATGAGGTCTGTCATGCGCAAAATCCCTATTTACTCCCATCCTGCTGCTGGTTGGCCTGCGCTGATCTCATCTACCCAAAAACTCATGGACTATAAGACATTTTTACGCGGCGGCATCAGCGTATTCAAAAGCAACCAGCCTCAAGGTGGATTTGACTGCCCAGGATGTGCCTGGCCTGACCATAAATCACATAAAGCTATCGATGTCTGTGAGAACGGTATCAAGGTCATTGCCAGCGAGACTATGACCCACAAAGCAGATGCCGAGTTTTTTGCGCGGCATACTGTCACTGAGTTACAGAGTTGGACTGGTTATGAGCTTGAGCATAGTGGTCGCTTATCAGAGCCAATGTATTACGATGCAGCTCAAGATCGCTACGTTCCTATTCCTTGGGAAACCGCTTATGGCTTAATCGCTGAGCAGTTCGGACAGCTTGACTCACCTGATGAAGCGCTATTTTATACGTCAGGCCGTGTGACCAATGAGCCCGCCTTCTTATTTCAGTTATTTGTACGCTGCTTTGGTACCAATAACTTACCTGATTGCTCAAATATGTGTCACGAGCCAACCTCCGTCATGCTAAGCAGACAGCTAGGTATTGGTAAAGCAACGGTGATGCTAGAAGATTTTGAGCAGGCTAAGCTGATACTAATGTTTGGACAAAACCCAGCGACTAACCATCCACGTATGCTCGAAATGCTTGCACACGCACATGAGCAAGGGTGCCGAGTTATTTCAATCAATCCGATGCGTGAGCAAGGATTAAGCAAGTTTAGAAACCCGCAAAAGCCAATTCATATGGCAGCCGGTCAAAGCAATGATGTAGTCGACGATGTCATTCAGATTCAAATCGGTGGTGATGCAGCGTTATTGACGGGTATTGCTAAATGGTTGATCGAAAACGATAAAATAAATCATGATTTTATTACCACTCATACTTCAGGTTTTGAACCTCTAAAACAGTGGCTAACAGAGCAATCATGGACAGATATCACGCTTGGCTGCGGTATCTCTCAAGCAGATATTATCAATCTTGCTGAGCTAGTAGCTAATAGTCCTGCAACGATTTGTACTTGGGGTATGGGTATTACTCAGCACGTGCAGGGTGATGACAATGTCGCGATGATTACCAACTTACTCCTGCTGATGGGCATGATTGGTATCGATGGTGCAGGTGCATCTCCAGTGCGTGGACATTCCAACGTACAGGGTGATCGCACCATGGGTATCCATGAGCGTCCTAGTAAAATCTTACTAGACAGTTTAGAACGTGTGTTTGAGCATCCTATGCCACAGGAACATGGCTATGATGTCGTCACAGGCGCCAAGGCGCTTATCGCTGGTAAGCTAAAAGTCTTTATGGGTATGGGTGGTAATTACGCAGTAGCCGCACCTGATACTAGTGCTATTGAGCAAGCATTAACCACTACTCAGCTTAATATATTTGTCGGTACTAAGCTTAATGAGACAATGCTATATCCTGGTGCAAATAATTTAATCCTGCCTTGCTTAGGACGTACTGAGCATATCCTTACGACTAAAGGTGAGCAATTCGCTACTATCGAAGACTCTATGTGTCAGGTTGTACCCACTCAAGGTAAGCTCAAACCTGTTAGTGATACCTTGAAATCTGAAGCGCAAATCGTGGCGGATATTGCGACTCATGTACTCGGCGCTGACTCAGCTATTCCTTGGCTTGCGATGGGTGAAGATTTTGATATTATTCGAGACTATATCGCTCAAGCTATTAATGGTTTTGAAGACTTTAACCAGCGTATTCGCACCTCTGAGCGTGGCTTCCATTTATATCATGCAGCGCGCCATCATGTATGGAATACCGAAAGCGGCAAAGCCCAATTTGAAGTGCCACAATATCCGATTACTTTTGTCGCAGCACAAATGGCTGCCGCAAACGATACGGATAACCATGAAGATACCGCGCAAAAAATTTGGCAATTAACCAGTGTCCGTAGCCATGATCAATTCAACACCATGATTTTTGGGTTTAAAGACCGTTATCGTCAAACGGATCGCCGTGATGTGCTATTTATGCATCCCGACGAGATAAGCCGTCTAGGGTGGCAAAAAGGTGACCGTGTGATGGTCACTCGTCAGCGTGCTAAAGACAGTCTGGAGCAGCCACGCGTATTAGGCCCATTGGTATTGAGCGAAATGGATATTGCTTCTAATGCTGTTGCCGCTTACTACCCTGAATGCAATGACCTTTTTGATTTAGAAACACATGCGCCAGACTCCCATATCCCAGCGTACAAATCAACGACCGTCGTTTTGGAGCGTGTAGAGGCAAACACATCAATAGCGACGCCTGCGTAAGCCATAATGTGAGTAGCCAATGGAAATGTCGTTTTCATTGGCTACCCCTCTAGATAACCATCAACACCCTCATACTTTTAGGCCATGATTAAACGTGATAACAATCGAAGATAATGCTGAACAAAATGGAGTTTTTGCCGATTCCGTTATGATAGACAATTCAACTGACACTAAGAGAGTTGCACCTGAGGCACCTGAGGCACCTGATAATGATGGTTTGTCAGAGACACCTCTTTCTCGTAGTCATTTAGCTCAAAAGCATCATTATCCGTCAATTAGTAATAACCCTAATCATGACTCTCGCATTCAAATCGAATCTCAGACCACCAGCTTAGCAGTTGAAGCTGCGGTCTCAATAGTTATTAATGGAATTCATTATGCTGTGCTGATGGCCAGTCCTCACCAACTAGAGTATTTGGCGGTTGGGTTCTTATTTAGCGAAGGCTTAATTCAACACAGCCACGAATTGCTCGATTGGGAAGTGACTCACCTTGCAGATCTTGCTAGCTACCAAAAGTTTGCTCAAGGTTCGAATGACGAAGGTTTTGATTCAGCATCAGTTGAGCAAAGCTTACAGCAATTCCAAGATTACGATATCTATGTCGTGGAATTGGTATTAAGTCAGCGCTGTCATCAACGTATCCAAGCACAAAAACGTCAGCTCGCAGGGCGTACAGGCTGCGGTATGTGCGGTATTACTGGATTGACGCAAGCTTTGCCTGATCTAAGCGCGTACTCACAGGGTTATTTAAAACATGAACATAACCAACAGAATAATATTGATAACTCTCAGACAATCGCGCCAAGCCTCGACTATCTATTAGCACTGCGTCAACAAGTGGACGCCGCACAGCATACGCACCAACTGACAGGTGCGGTACATGCCGCAGCGACGATCCATAATCAGCAGCTATATTTATTTGAAGACGTAGGTCGCCATAATGCACTTGATAAACTCATAGGCTGGCAATTACGCCAAAAAATAGACGTTAGCTGTGTACTCATGACTTCACGTCTATCTATTGAACTGGTTCAAAAGTCTATTCGAAGTCAAATTCCTTGGCTGATTGGTATGTCAGCACCTACCAGTACAGCAGTACGCGTGGCCGAGCGTTACGGCCTAGGGTTGGCTGGATTCTTACGTGATAACCGAGTCACTTACTATACCAAACAAGATAATATTTAAAAACTCACTTCTACTTGTTCATCGAGAACAACCATCTATCGCTCATTATCCCTTTCTTTCTAATGAAGCTTTCAGTTAATCATTCATAATCATAATTTAGCTAATAGCGATATATCGCTCGATATTGACCCTAACAGCCCCTTATATTTCAACATCTTATTAAAATCCTTTAAATAAACACTTATATGTCATCTTCGGTCATTAGCCGGTAAATATCGGATAATGTTTGAGGTTAGCAACATAATAGGGTACTCTTATCACGCAGAAATGTTACAGGCGCTTAACAAATCTGTAGTTTTATTTATTAGTGCCACTCAGTAACACCTCAATTGCAATAGCTAGAAAAAGGCTTTTTACCTATTGCTTATTACAGCTGATAAGGCTGTCTAAACCGAGTTCGGGTCATGCAATCATGGCTTAGTGCTTATTCGTAGTTCCGCTATAGACACTCATCAAATGAGATTTCTTTAGCACTCAGCTACCTTTGTGTATGCATATTAATGGCGTAATGGTCTATCCATTTACTCGTGCCTATCGTTTTTGCTTTCTTTAATTTGACACTCTGTGATTCGTCAAATCGGAAGTAAATTGTTGATAGCAACTTACCAATACAGCTAACATTTACGCTACTTACAGTAGCCACATATATCTAATGCATAGGTGATGCTAACCCTATTGCATTCCTAATGGTTTGGTATCTTTCATATCACCTAACTTTATTCATTAACTAACAATTGCGAGGTCTGAGTTTGAAAACTGAGTCGTTGTTCCAATTTTCATCATTGTCGATTATTTTATTGTTATTAGCATTTTATGGCGGTACCTACTTACTGTCTTTATTAATTAAAAAAGACAAAGAGACAACTTCTGGCTTTATGGTCGCAGGTCATGGTGTTGGTTTCGGTATGGGTGCAGCCAGTATGACCGCCACTTGGATCTGGGCAGCCTCATTTTATGCCGCTGCCACCTCTGGTTACAAATATGGGGTATCAGGGCCAATACACTATGGTTTTTGGGGCGCGTTGATGATTTTATTCATCTATCCCTTTGGCATGCGCTTTCGTGAACTGGCACCAGATGGCCATACATTGGGTGAGCTTATCCATGCCCGCCACGGTTCATCAAGCCAATTAATCTTAGCCATATCTAATATTATGGGCAGTTTAATTAGCTTGATGGTCAACTTCACTGCTGCTGGCGCATTGGTGTCTGTTCTATCGCCGTTATCGTTCCAAACAGGGGTAATGATTGCAGGTATTGGTGTCCTCAGTTATACGTTGACGTCAGGCTTTCGGGCATCAGTATTCACTGACTTTGCCCAATTGGTTGCTTTGATGGCGATTGGTATTGTCATTATCCCAGCAGTGTTATTTGCTATGGGCGGCCCTGAAGTCATGGTCAGCGGACTGTCGAACCTGACCTTGGAGCAACAGAATTTTTTCTCTTCTGAAGCATTCTTCCAACAAGGTGCGCCTTATTTTGTCGCCGTATTGGCATACGCTATCGGTAATCAAACCATCACTCAGCGCCTATTTGCAATTGATAAGACCAAAATTAAAGCAACTTTTGTCACTGCTACGGTTGGCTATGCGGGTATCGTCATCGGTCTTGGTATGATTGGGTTAATGGCGGTCACTATTGGTGTTGAACCACTTGATGGCAATATGAACAACCTAATCCCTCAAATGGTTAGTACTTATCTACATCCCGTCTTTATTGCCTTGTTTTTTATCTTAGTGATTGGGTCATTGTCCTCAACTGCTGACTCAGATTTATCCGCGCTATCAACCATTATGATGGCGGATGTCTACGGTAAAAACATTGCTAAAAAAGGCCATGTAAAACCTAAAACGATGATGCTAATTGGTCGCGGTACAATGATTGTGGCGACAGCGACTGGACTCATCTTTGCGAGCTTTAAGCTTGATATTCTCGTCATGCTAGTATTCGTTGGTGCACTATGGGGCGCTATTGTCTTCCCTGTTATTGCTAGTGTGTTTTGGAATCGTGTCACCAACACCGCCTTTACCTCAGCAGTTATCGTCGGACTACTCTTATTTTGTGTGGCTCGCTTTGAGTTGGTTCCCATTACAGGTGCCACTGCGTTATTCTTTGAAGTACTATCTAGTGTCGGTGCAGCAGTCGTTATTGGGTTAATGGTCTTTGGGTTCTTAGGTCGTAAGATTGGCATGGTAGCCGCAGCTGTCACGCTAGTGTTGATGCTTATATTTGCCACTGGCTTCTTACGTCAGTATATGGTCTTATTAGCTTCTCTAACAGCTTACGGCGCCAGTACGGTCGTCTGTGTCATTGTTAGCTTGATGGGAGATGAGCACTTCGATTTTGATTTAATTAAGCAGCGAGTGGGCAATTACGATAAAAAGTCAGAAACTCTATCGTCACCTAAATCTTAAATTGAATTCGCTTTATCCGGGTAATGATTAGTCAGTAATATCTGGCTAATCATTACTTAACAATATTATAAGGAGATATCATGGACAACATTTTTATATACGGCTTATATATCTTAATCTGGCCTGCCATTACTCTTGGCGTACTAGTATTAATTTGCACGGCTACTTATCGCGATGTTAAAAATGCCAAACGTGACAATAGAGATATTGTTTAGCCTATTATCGCCATTATATTTTAAGCAGTCACCATTGAGTACTAGCTTTCTGATGATTTGAAAAAGCCCATTAATAGCTTAAATGCCTCTAAATTAAGGCTAAATATAAATAAGATAATAAATAACCTGTTTTTAACGAAAAAAGGGCTTGTAATTTACTATATTTTTGCTAATATAGGCGACCTTGATTGGCTGGATGGCAGAGTGGTCATGCAGCGGACTGCAACTCCGTTAACGCCGGTTCGATTCCGACTCCAGCCTCCAATTATTTATTAACTTTACGTTAATTTTGGCTTGCATTATTATCATAACCGATTATAATAGCGACCACTTATCTAGTAACTAGATGGTCTATCAGCTAGTTTACAATTTAGATAAAACAAGTTTTGCCCGGGTGGTGAAATTGGTAGACACAAGGGATTTAAAATCCCTCGCTAGCAATAGCGTGCCGGTTCAAGTCCGGCTCCGGGTACCATTACATAGTCCTATACTATCTTATAGAACAGCTAAAGCCCCTGATATAATATTAGGGGCTTTGTTGTATCTGGTGTTCTATTATCCACTCTTATCTATATTTCTAAGTCTAGCAGCTTTGAGCTGAAGCTTTTTCCATGCATGTCTTGCGCCAAAGACTTTGTCACTCCGCCACCTAGCGCGCCATACAGTACAAAGTTGAAAGCATTCAATTTTGGCAACTCGTAACGGACGACATCACCCTCAACGATATTTTTAAACCATTCTTTGACCACAACAGCCGTTACCTTATCTTTGAGCATTTCATAATCTGTATCCTCAAACGCTATTAAAGAAATATTAGAGATATTACCTTTATCTCCAGTGCGAGAATGGGCGATTTCACGTAGTTTCATTTATTTGACCTCCCAATATGAAACGGTCATGTCCGTATCGGTTGCTGGAATTAAAATAGAGCCAATAGTTACGATAGCTTGAATGCTCGAGCGAATACCGCCGCCACCTGCAGGGCCATTGGTGTATAATGATTTGACCTCTCGGGCAATAGCTTGTGCCATTGTTTCGTCCATGGTACGCGCCGCAACTCGCAGTCGCACCTCGTCCGCCTCCTCCGTGTCGGTAAGCTCATTGCCATATAATGAATTAAGTCCGATAAAGTCATAACGTATTTCGATAGGCTCAATATGCTGGGCGGCAAGTCTGTTTTCGATAACAACCTGTGCAAGCCTTGCTCTTTTTACCGCGCCTGAACCACCATAACTGATTTCCGCTTCCGCAATATAGCCGTCTTTATAGCCGATACTTGTTTTCAATAAACCGGTTTTAGGTTTACCTGATCCACCAGATACTTGAACCAAATTATTATCAATCTCTTTGACAGTTACGTGAGAGAAGTCGACAATCACATCTGGGGTGAGATAGCTGGAAGGGTCATGGATTTCGTACAGCAACTGCTCTTTTACTGTGGCTTCAGAAACCAACCCGCCAGCATTTGGTAGTTTGGTAACGGTGTACTCTCCATTTTCTGCCACCTCTAAGATGGGAAATCCAACATTCCAAAGCTCAGGCACATCCTGGTATTCAGGGTCCGCAAAATAACCGCCAGTAATCTGAGCACCACATTCCATCAGGTGACCGCCAATAGTACCTTTGCCAATCAAATCCACATCATCAAAAGACCAGCCAAACTCATAAACCATCGGTCCAAGAAAGAGTGAGGGATCAGCGGCGCGGCCAGTGATGACAATATCTGCACCTGCGTTCAGCGCTTGTACGATACTTTTGGCCCCGACATAAGCATTTGCGGATACAATAGAGTCGCCAAGATCTGCAATAGATCGACCGTTTTCAAGCAGCGTCTTTTGTTGGTAAAGCGCAATATCCGCGAATACATCATCGCCCGTAACGGCAGCGATTTTTAAACTATGTAATCCTTGCTGCTCAGCAATTTGTTTGATCTTTTCAGCAGCGGCTTTTGGATTAGCAGCACCCATATTGCTAATTATTTTTATTTTTTTTTCTACACATAGTGGCAATACTTGCGCCATTCGGTACTCAAGCAAGCTATCATAGCCTTCATCTGGATACTGTATTTTACGCTGCTGAGCAATGGCAATCGTACGCTCAGCCAGACATTCAAAAACAATATAGTCCACATCTCCATGTGCCATGACATCAAGGGCGGGTTCTAATCTGTCATCAGCATAACCTGCGCCAGACCCAATTTTAATAGTTTTCATACCTTACTCCCTATGACTAACTTAGATAATCACGCCCGTAATCACGGCCACAATAGTCATGACCAGTGTGGTACCAAACGCCCATTTAAAGACAAATTTTTGATGGTCACTCAATTCCACACCTGCTAGACCAATCAATAAGAATGTCGATGCGGTCAGTGGACTGAGTGGAAATCCAGTCGTCATCTGCCCCATCATAGATGCTTGACCAATTTGTACAGGGTCAATTCCATAAGCACTCGCGGTCTGCGCCAAAATGGGCATCACACCGAAGTAGTATGCATCAGGTGTAAACACCAAACTTAAGGGCATGCTCAGTATCGCAACAATGACACCCATAGAACCGCCAACTGTGTCTGGAATAATCTGCACCAACGCAGTTGCCATTGCAGAAATCATCTCCGTGCCTGATAAAATACCTGTAAAAATACCTGCTGCAAAAATAATAGATACCACGGTAATCATACCAACTGATTGCGATTTTATCTGGTCCATCTGATCGTCAGGCTTGGGATAATTGATAAGCACGGCAATGGCAAACGCTAGCATAAAGACGATTGGTAATGGCAGCCACACTTGCACCAACGCAACAATGGTCAATACTGTTAAAATCAAATTAAACCAAAATAGTTTGGGTCGGCGCATACGGCACTCTTCTACGCTCAGCTCATCATTCAGGCTATGCTCCATGTCCTGAATACCCAAGCGTTTACGCTCTTTTTTACCTACCAGATAAGCCACAAACACAATCCAAACCACGCCGGCTAGAAACGCAGGAATAAGCGGATTAAATAACTGTGCGGTACTCACCTCTAATGCAGCGGCAGCACGCGCAGTTGGACCGCCCCAAGGTGTCATGTTCATCGTACCTGCGCCCAGCGCCACCAAACCAGCCAATATGATGCGATTAATACCCAGTTTGTTATATAGTGGTAGCAGGGCTGGAATGGTAATTAAAAAAGTCGATGCTCCAGAGCCATCCAAATGCGCTACCATGGCAATTATGACAGTACCGATACAGATTTTAACTGGATCCCCTTTAACCAATTTTAATACCCGCGAGATAAGCGGATCAAACAAACCAGCATTGTTCATCACCCCAAAAAACAAAATGGCAAACCCTAACATAATGCCCGTTGGTGCTACGCCCACAATGCCATCCAGCATAAAGCCACCAAGCTCCGCGCCAAAGCCGCCGATTAAAGCAAAAACGACAGGCACGAGAATCAGTGCCACAATGACGGATACCTTTTTAGTCAATATCAACGCCAAAAATACGAAAATCGTCAAAAATCCCAGTAATGCCAACACAGTTTTTCTCCTTGTAAGCCTTGCTTTCTTCCTTATGATATTTCTACCAGTCCGCCTTTCCATAGGAAAATGACTAGTATCAACTACAATAGAAGTATCATGGGTACTGTATATTTCCAAGGGTACAGACAGGCTTCCTAATAGAAAACTGTACCCATTTTTAATACATTTTTTTGTGTTAAGGCAGGTGGTGATTGGAAAGGTATGAGATATAACTAACTAAATAGGTTTGCAGAAATATCTGTTAATATCCGCAAACTTTAAGGAAATACAAGAAGATTTGTTTTAATGACATTTAATCGCATTGTATCGAAAGTACTTACAATCTTATTAAATACAAAAGAAACAGTTTTAATTTATACGCAAACATATAATTTAATGATTATTAAATATAACCGTTTTAATGAACTTGACCGTCGCTTTGTCTATATAAAACTTATTTACTCTTAGCGCAAAATAAGTAGGATCGGACGGAAAGAAAAGATTGCCTGGGGCGATGAAAATATTATTATTTTTGGCATCATTGACAGCTTTTTTATCATCCATAGGAATACGAAACCATAAAAAATTACCGCTGGGATTGTGCGGATAAAGCGTGAGACCCTCAATTTTTTTTAGCGCAGTGATAGCAGTGGCTGATTTATTGGCAGACAAGTATCTAAGCGCTTGCAAGTGATTGATTAGCGCACCACTAGTAATCAGATGATTGAGGATATTTTCCATGATAGATGATGTGTTGATGACAGTGATCATCTTGAGCCGCGTAAGCGATTTGATCACAGCCTGAGAGGCAACGATAAAGCCACATCTGATTGACGCCGACACCGTCTTGGAAAAACTACTGACGTAAATAACGGAGCAATTTTGATTAAAAAAATAACTGGCAGCGCCGTCTCTTGCCAATAAAAAGGGATCATTTTCCACAATAAGCACATTATACTTGATGCATAATGCTTCAATGTCCACCATATTTTTGACCGTCAAGTCTGTCCCCGTCGGGTTCTGTGCAAAAGGCTGCAAAAATAAAATTTTAGGCTGAAATTGAAGAATAATGGATTCTAAATTATTTACATCCAAACCAAACCGAGTTCTCTTAATGGCTTTGATACCGACATGTTGCAACTCAAGCTTACTAAATAGCGGATAATATCCAGGGGACTCGATGATCACATGATCGCCTTTGGTCAAAAACTGTCTGATGATCAAATCCAAACTGTGATTGGTACCGTAGGTCAATAGTATATTTTGCGACTCAACCTTTAAGTCACGCTTGCTTAGAATATCGGCCAGCAGCCCTCGAAGCAATACATTGCCAGTTGGATCGCCGTTACCACGATCGAAGTGTGCCACTTCAGCACTATCACTGGCCTGACCCAAATAGCGCTCTAGGTTTAGCTTATCCATGTACTCTTTAGGATAACGGCCTGCACCAGGTTTATGATGCGACTGATTAACCATTTGCTGTTCCAATAAGTCAACGCCTGTATAAAACGGGGCTGAGTTGAGCAGCGGTGCACTGGACAAATCTTCACCAACATAAAACCCTGATTTAGGCAGCGCTTTAATCCACTGCTGCTCAAGTAAAATGTTATAAGCCGTGACCACGGTATTTTTAGACACCTTGTGCTTTTCTGCCATGGCTCGAATGGAAGGTATTTTGTCCCCCACTTTTTTTCGTCCAAACTTAATATCATCAATCACGAGCAAGCAAATTTCTTCAAATTTTTTCATCATCGAGCTCCATTTTGAAAACAAGTCTCACTCGCTACTATAATAGATTGCTGCAATTATACTTCTTTAATATGTGAGTGCGACATTTATCACTTTACTTCAATCAGCTCTGAGCAGACCTATGTGTATACTTAAAAATTAGTGTTTCAGAAAGTGTAAATCAGCTAAAGATAATAATATAAGCTCTACCTAAGTAACAAAACAAAATGCTTTAAGTTAATCTCAATATTATTTATAAAAGAAAGAAAATACTGGGAAAGTACTCCCTCTAATATTAATACAGTCAGTCATCTCAGAAAAATTTGCGAACCTGATGATGTTTAGTACTTACACGTGACTTTATTGCGATAACACAATACTAAAGATTCACAAAATCGAAAAATATATCAAAAAAAACCGTCCTATCTTATAGTTAGAGCGGTCTATTAATTTGAGATATCAAATATAAACTTTAAAAACACACCATCACATGTCTACTAATACGTTGCCATAGTCATCACGCAGGTCTTTTTTAACCATTTTCCCAGCGCCATTTAGTACGATGTTTTCTACAAATATGACTTTATCGGGCATTTGCCAGCTGGCGATTTTACCTTCGTAAAAGCTGAGCACTTGCGACTCATCTAGCGCCGAATCTGGTTCTTTCACCACAATCAGTACTGGGCGCTCACCCCATTTCTTATGCTTTGCAGCAATAGCGGCTGCCATTCTTATCTCCGGATGTGCGACGGCGATATTCTCTAGCTCTACTGACGATATCCACTCCCCACCAGATTTAATCAAATCTTTTGAGCGATCACGGATATTCATATAGCCATCGGCATCAATAGTAGCAATATCTCCTGTGTCGAACCAACCGTCTTCAGTTATCGCATCAGGATTTTCTGTGTAGTAATCATTGATAATCCAGTGCCCTTTAATTTGTAGACGACCTTGAGACATACCATCTTCTTCAACTCGCTGTAGCGGCTCGTCAGTATCTATGAGACGCAGTTGAACGCCGTAAGGTGGACGACCTTGAGAGTTACGCAGCGCATTAATCTCATCTTTACTCAGCGATTTATGCTTGGCTTTTATTTGATTCATCGTTCCAAGTGGACTGGTTTCTGTCATACCCCAGCCATGTATTGCGTCGCAATTGAAATCTTCTCTGAACGTTTTGATTACCGATGGTGGACATGCCGCCCCTCCAACGATGGTACGCGTCATACTATCAAGCTTACTAGCTTTGGCTTTGGCAGCGGTCAATAAGCTTTGCCAAATCGTTGGAACACCTAAAGCAACCGTGACATGACAATCATCGATGAGAGATACCAGGCTGTCACCATCAAGATTGGGACCAGGAAGTATGAGAGAACATCCAGTTAATGCAGCGGCATAAGGAGTGCCCCACGCATTGACATGGAACATCGGTACTACAGGTAACAAGACGTCCTGTGCTGATAGCGCAGAGACATCAGGCATGCATAATGACATTGCATGTAACACAGAAGAGCGATGAGTATATAAAATCCCTTTAGGGTTGCCCGTAGTGCCTGATGTGTAGCATAAAGAGCTGGCAGTCTCTTCATCGAATTGAGGCCAGTCAAAGTCAGTAGAGCTTTCTGCTAACAGCTCATCAAAGAACAATACATTAGGCAGCTTTTCTACAACACTATCGTCTCGGTCGCTTAGACAAATAAAGTGTTCAACACCTTTGATATGCTCTTTGATAGCCATGATTAACGGTAAGAAAGTAGTATCAAAAAATAGCACGCGATCATCAGCGTCATTGATAATATAACTGAGCTGCTCGGGGAATAAACGTGGATTGATAGTATGGCAAACCATGCCACTGCCTGAAATTGCATACCAAGCTTCTAAGTGGCGACGGTTATTCCAAGCCAAAGTCGCTATGCGTTCTGATGATTTAAGTCCCAGTACAGCTAACGCATTGGCCAATCGTTTTGAATTATCTGAGACAGTAAGCCAATTAGTATGAGTCATCTGTCCGTCGACTTCTTTGGACAGAACTGCCGTATCGCCGTGATAACGGGCAGCGTGTTCGATCAGACCACTGATCAGCAACGGCTGATACATCATTTTTCCTAACATAATACGTTCCTTGTAGTTGTTTGAAAATCCACTTATTCTTGCTGCTGCAGCATCCAATGCTCAGAATAGGCTTCAATTAAGAATAATCAGAATTATTCTTTAAGACAAGCTAATATTATGTTCTTGATAGACACCTAAATATGCTGACTCAACTTCAAAGACTTAACGATTAACCTATATAAATAATTTTATTTTCTCATTAAAAGCTCATCAGCATCATTATTCTTTTAATCAACCATAAAATTTAGACAAAAAAAATCCGACCACCTAAGTGATCGGATTTTTAATATTTGGTGGAGATGGCGGGAGTTGAACCCGCGTCCGCCAGCATTACGCTCATGAATCTACATGTTTAGTTTCTGTCTTTAATTTTAGTCCTCACCGATCCGACAGTCAGGATGGATTGGACGATTCTCTACTTTTGAACCCAAGCGATTGAGACAATCCCTTGTGGCGAACCTATATGCGGACGCTTCAACTGGGCTAACCAACTATAGGTAATCGGCAGCGCAGTAAGCAGGGTTTAAGCTGCTAGAGCGTAAGTTTCGTCGTTTGCGACTATAACAATATATGTTTTATTAACGAGAGGACATACACTCTCGACATGCATCATTGAGTTTCATCACCAGCGTCGAAGCCAGAACATCCCCAATAAGACTGGCTATTATATAGGAGATACTGGTTAGGTTTCAACCTATAAGTAGTCTGCATTACATTACGTTACAGCTTGATAGATTAAGCCAAAACAGTGTTTAACCATTTACCAATATTCTGAATCTGCGGCATACAGACTTGATGTGCCATCGGATATGTATTGTAAGACACATTATAATCTTTTGCTGATAATAACTGCTGTGCTTGCTCACCTAAAATGACGGGCACAACTGGATCATGAGTACCATGCTCAATCAAAATCGGCATCTCTTTATTGGCAGAACTATACTCAATATTGTCATTGGTTGCTAAGTAGGTAGAGAGCGTCATCAAGCCCGCCAAACGCTCTGGATAGCCAAGTGCTACATGGTACGCGACTGCCCCACCCTGCGAAAATCCTGCAATGACGATATGCTCTGGTAGCACGCCGCGCTCAATCTCACGTCTAATCAAATCTTGTATTTGCTGAGAAGACTCTTCAATTTGAGCCACATCTACTTTACGCTCAAGACTCATCTCTATGATGTCATACCATGCTGGCATCACCATGCCGCCATTTACTGTGACTGGACGTTTAGGTGCATGCGGAAAAATAAAACGTACTGCCATCTCATTCGCCAGTCCAAGCTGCGGTACAACTGGCTCAAAGTCATGACCGCTAGCACCTAAACCATGCAGCCAAATCACCGCGCGATCTATCTTTTTTTGAGAGGGATTGTGCTCAACGACGACTGCATCTAAATAGTTACTCATAGTTATCCTTAATAATTAGTGAGACATGCTTTAAGCATTTGTGTGTTTTTTGCCAAATAATATGTGTGTCATTATATGGTCAATATCATCTGTTAGTTTGAAAGCGTGGTCAATAGCGAGGTACTAAACGAATAATAGTAAAAAGGTGCGTTTTATAACTAGTAATTTCGCTACTATCAAATTCAAATAAAGTCATTTGTCTATTATTTATCGCATTTACTACAATTGTATCTGTATTAATGCTAGATTCTTACAGGGTCAATTCCTTACAAGGCTGAGCTCTTACAACAATATCATGACCTTTAGCTCCTTTTAGTAAGTAGCAACCAACACTCAAATATCAATCTTTTAATTCCTATCAATATAGCCGATGGAATTTTTTATAATTTTGCAGGAACATTTTACATGACAACTTCTAATAAATCAGTGCTTGGGCTGAGTAAGCAGACACTGACTAAGATTAATATCGCCTTGCCTCTAACCCTTATCAGTTCATTATTGATAGTAGGCTGCTCTACCGATAGCCGCTCAATGCCTACATCAACAGCGCAACCTCAATCACAGCCACAATCGTCTTCACCTGTTGCATATACTTATGGAATGCGTCCATTTTATCTGATAAATGATATGGATGAGGGGCCATTAAAAGAAGAGCTACAGGCATGCAAAGGACAATTGCCAAGTAAGACTGATTTCTCTATTGCGCATCGAGGTGCGCCATTACAGCTGCCTGAACATACCTATGACAGCTACGTGGCTTCAGCACAAATGGGTGCTGGCATCTTGGAATGCGATGTCGCTTTTACCAATGACGGTGAGCTTGTCTGTCGTCACGCCCAAAACGATTTGCACACCACGACTAATATTTTGACCACGCCGCTGGCCAACCAATGTACCGTACCGCCTATATTAGATGCTACAGGTAAACTTACTAATGCCGATAGTATCGAATGTCGCACCTCAGATATCAGTGCCGCTCAGTTTAAAACATTGACAGGTAAGATGGATGCTGGCAATAAAGAAGCAACCAGTATTAGTGAGTATATGGATGCAACCGCGCCTTGGCGAACAGATTTGTACTCGCAAAATGGCAAGGTATTGACCTTAAAAGAGCATATCGCGTTGGCGCGCCAGCTAAGCATGAAGCACACACCTGAACTAAAAGTACCTGCAGTGACCATGCCGTTTAATGGCTATCGTTTGGACGACTATCGTCAACAGCTGATAGATACCTACAAGGCAGCAGGTGTACCTGCAAGCGATGTATTTGCCCAATCATTTAATATAGAAGATCTAGATTACTGGATCAAAAACGAGCCAGCTTATGGATCCAATGCCGTTTATCTGATCGATGATAGCAATGAAACTGCTAAAGATAAAACGTTTGACAAAGATGACGCAACCACTTGGAAGCACTCATTGGCTGATATCAAAGCACGCGGCATCAACACCATTGCACCAGCACTTTGGTTATTAGTCACCACTGATGGTAAAGGGAATATGCAGCCATCAGAATACGCAAAACAAGCCAAAGCCAATGATCTAAAAATCATTACTTGGTCGATAGAGCGTTCAGGGCCATTAACAGATGGTGGTGATTGGTACTATAGTGGTCTTAGCGATGCTATCAATAATGATGGTGATATGATGAATTATATTGACGTACTAGCGCAAGACGTTGGTGTCCAAGGCATTTTTTCAGACTGGCCTGCTACGGTGAGCTACTACGCCAACTGCAAGGGTCTTAAATAGTTTTTGCTTAGTCTATTAATAGACAATCACGCTTAACCTTCCTTACCAAGGCCAGCTTATTCATTGAGCTGGTCTTTTTATTGAATGTATTAAGATGGTTGCATCGTAAATTGCCTACTTAATACCTTACTTTTCCATTAACTTTTCACACCATTTAACTCGTGGCAGCAAGAGCAACTTGCTCTTTTGTGCTACGATAATTTACTAAAATTATAAAACGATGTAGAGACTATGACCCATATTTTACTGGTAGAAGATGATCCTGCGATCGCAATGTCGCTCAAGGTCACTTGCAAGCGCGAAGGGTGGCAGATAACTTGGTTGGATAATGCCAGTAGTGTGCTACCCATGTTGCATAGTCCTGAGGCACAAGATTTATCGGCGATCATTATGGATGTCGGTCTACCAGATGGTGATGGTTTGAGCCTATGCCAACAAATACGCCACACACATGATATAGACGCCTTAAAAGATTTACCTATTGTGTTTTTGACCGCGCGTAGCGATGAGGTTGATCGTATCTTAGGGTTAGAAATGGGCGGTGACGATTATTGTGCAAAACCCTTTAGTCCACGCGAACTTGTCGCCCGTCTAAAAGCCATTTGGCGACGTGAACAGCTTATCCAACAGTCAGGAACTCATACTAACCACTCAGATGACGTTGAAAGTATTTCCTCGAATAATATGTCAGAGCAAGCATCAACGTTCGAGAACCAATCTGGCATTTGGCATTATCAGCCGCTGAACTATTCGTTAACGTGGCAAGCGCAAAAGCTTGAGCTGAGCAATACAGAACGCAAAATTTTGTTGGCATTATTGCAAGCACCTTATCAAGTCTTTAGCCGTGAGCAACTGCTTAGCGCAGTCAGTGACTATCCCGATCATCGTCTGGCTCGAACGATAGACAGTCATATCAAGTCCATTCGTAAACAACTCGCTACCGTAGATTCAACTATCGATGTTATCCATACGCATCGTGGACTGGGTTATGCATTATGTCCCGCTTGATAACGGCTGCTAGTTTATGAACAATAACGCCAACAATTCCGATCATGCTGCTCATAATACCCAAAATAATTGGTATGCCAAACTGCACCCCATTGGTACTGCTCAGCAAGCCCCTAAACGCAAACGACTACTCAATTTAAGTATATTTTTTAGGATTTGGCTGGCAGTGGCATTAGTGCTCGTCATATGTGGCGTGGTGGTATTTACTCAGTTGTTTGGCTACGTCAAACCAACAGCCCAGCAAGTCATCGAAGATACGCTTCTAGATACCAGTAAATTACTCGCGGCCAGTCTACAGGTACCTTTATCTACAGGACAGCTATATGATGAGAGTTATCAAGCGCAACTCGATGCTGCATTTATCGGCATGCCAGCGACGGATGAAACGCTCAGTCCTGTCGATCAAACCAAAAGCTACAGTAGCTTTCGCATATACGTGACAGATAGTAGCGGTATAGTCATTTACGATTCCTTACCCCCACCTGACAATAACGAAGGGCAAAACTACGGTCGCTGGAACGACGTCTATCTCACCCTAAAGGGACAGTATGGCGCAAGAAGTACACTGCGAGATTATCAGCAGCGGGATGGTTCGGTCATGTATGTGGCTCAGCCTATACAAGACACATCTGGAGATATCATCGGCGTAGTCAGTGTCGGTAAGCCTGTCGCTAGCGTATTGCCTTATTTAGATGACACACGTAACCGTATGCTCATAACCGCACTACTTATCAGCATCGCCGCCCTTATACTGGCAGGTCTAGTAGCATGGTGGCTCAAACAGAGCATTACTTTGGTCACTCAATACACCAGCGCACTGGCAGAAGACACTAAGAAGCCTTATTTTTATCTGGGTCACGAATTAAATAGTTTGACAGATACCATCGAGACCATGAAGCATCGTCTCGAAAATCGTGCTTACGTCACTGATTATGTCCATACGCTCACTCACGAGCTAAAAAGCCCTTTGACTGCCATACGTGCCAGTAGCGAGCTGTTAGAGGACGATGGAGTGGATGCTAATAAACTGGATGATGAAGATCGGCAAATGCTAATCGAGACGGTAGGTGAACAAAGCGTAAAAATGCAACAGCTCATCGACCGACTACTACTGCTTGCCAAAGTAGAACAACCTACTTTCAAGCTGAATCGACAATTGACGCCCCTATTGCCGCTTTTGCAAAGTCTGACGAAAGATAATACAGCTAAGCAGCAACAACAAAGCCTAAACCCTATCGATATATATATCGATGATAAACACGTGACCAATACTGCAAATTTACCAGTAGAAGTACTGGCATCGACTAGTGTGTATGCTGACCAGTTTTGGTTAATACAGGTACTACAGAACGTGCTGGACAATGCAATCCATTTTGCAAAGCGTACTGTTGATATTTCACTGCATAGCACTGCCCGAACCGTCACTATCGATATATTTAATGATGGTAAGCTACTGCCCGAATACGCTGTCGCGAAAGCATTTGAGCGTTACTTCAGCTTGTCTCATCAAAGCCAACCATCTTCTCAAGCAACCAATCAAGCAGACATCAATGAGCCAAATCAGACTGACCATAGTAGTAATATGCTTAAAAAAGGTACGGGTCTTGGCCTCACTTTAGTAAAGCAAGTGATTGAGCATCATGGTGGTCAGGTAGCCATCAATAATGTCCATGTCAGTGATAGTAAAGCTGACACTGGTGAAGCTAGAACTGATATTAATAAAAACCAGCGTTCTGGTGTGATGGTTAGTATCACTTTACCGCTAGCTTGATACTAAGATTTATAGCAGTTCATCAATTTTCCATCATCACTACACAGGGCTTCTACTTCTTTGTTTTACGATGACGTTATTCAGATTCGTAAAGCAAACTAGGAGTAAAAATTCCATGCCACATCAATTAACTGAAAACCCTATCATCAAGAGTCTCATCGGTCTTAGTCGTCATCACTGTGCACAAACCTTATCAAGCGAAGGCGTCGATAGTATTGAATTTGGTCATTGGCTAGCGATTCCTAGTCAGCGATTGTTATTGGTATTTCGACATCAGCAGTGTGGGGCTATTGATGAGTACCAACTGGCAGCCTAATACTTTGCTAGCTCAACGCGTTTATTGTATTTAATTAATACCTGTATTTTATTTAGATATAAAAAAGCCCTTTATCATTTCTAGTGTTAAATCACTGAAAACAATAAAGGGCTGATTACGTTAAAACAAAAATACTAAGTAATTGATTGTACTGGCGGCTGTACATCAGCGTTTTGGCCACGGTGACGTAGATAGTGATCGAGCACGACAATCGCTAGCATCGCTTCGGCAATGGGCGTGGCACGCACACCAACACAAGGATCATGACGACCCTTGGTTAGCATATCAACTGCTTCGCCTTGAGTGTTAATACTCTTGCCAGCAGTCGTGATGCTAGACGTTGGTTTTAGAGCAATACTCACACGGATATCTTGGCCTGATGAAATACCGCCCAAGACACCACCAGCGTGGTTGGCTGCAAATCCATCTGGCGTCAGCTCATCACGAGCGCTATGCCCGAATTGACCTGCCACTGCCATCCCATCGCCAATCTCGACACCTTTGACTGCATTGATACTCATCATCGCATGAGCGATATCGGCATCTAAGCGATCAAACACTGGCTCGCCCAAGCCTACTGGTACACCGCTCGCAATGATATCAAGGCGCGCGCCGCAACTAGTGCCTTCACGGCGCAAGTTATCAACTAAGGTTTCAAAACGGCCGATCGCTTCTTTGTCTGCACAAAAGAATGGATTGCTATTTACAAACTCCCAGTCAATTTTGCTAGGATCTAGAACGTTACTATGCTCGTTACCGATTTGGGTAACGTGACCACGGATTTGTACGCCCAAACGTTCTTGCAAATACTTCTTGGCGATAGCACCAGCCGCCACTCGCATAGCAGTCTCACGCGCTGACGAGCGACCGCCACCACGATAGTCACGGAAGCCGTATTTCATACTATAAGTATAGTCAGCGTGTCCAGGACGGAAGGTATCTTTGATATCGCTATAGTCTTTTGATTTTTGATTGGTATTACGAATCAGTAGACCGATAGACGTACCTGTAGTTTGGCCTTCGAATACGCCAGAGATAATCTCAACTTCGTCAGACTCACGGCGCTGGGTTGAATACTTAGACGTACCCGGTTTGCGACGATCTAAATCTACTTGTAAGTCTTCTGCAGACAACTCTAAACCTGGTGGTACGCCATCAACGATGGCCATAAGGCCTGCACCATGCGACTCACCGCATGTGGTAACCGTAAAAACCTGCCCAATACTATTGCCTGCCATAACTATCCTTAAACAAGTAAACGCTACTGATGACTATTTGACCAACCACTCATGCCACTTATGATGATTGCTTAGGTTGCTTGTGATGAGTGATTATAGTTGTTGCTTATAGTTTCGGCTCATGCAGCCGACTTCTATTTAACCTAGTATCTGTCTATTGAAGGCTATCTAATAGCTGAACATAAGAGGCAAACAATTGACGATTTGAGACTAGCTCATCATAGGTAATCGCAAAGACTCCATGCCCGCCAAGTGCAAACTTCAACCAATCAAACTGAATTTCAGGATAGGCTTGTTTTAGGGCCCACTCGCTGTCACCCACTTCACAGATCAGCAAACCATCTGGGCTAAGATAGTCTGGCGCTTCAAACAAAATACGATGTACTAAATCTAGACCATCTTGACCAGCTGCAAGTGCATGCTCAGGCTCATATAAGAACTCAGGCGGCAAATCTGCCATGATGGCAGCATCCACGTACGGCGGATTGGTGACGATAAGCTCATACTGGTTCTCAGCAGGTATCTTGGCAAACAAGTCAGACTCAATTACGTTCACTTGATGGCTAAGGTCATGATGGTCAACGTTGACCATTGCCACTTCCAATGCGCCTTTATCGATATCAACGGCATCGACCAACGCATCAACGAAACGAGTAGCAAGCGCGATGGCGATACAACCAGAGCCCGTACACAAGTCCAAGATACGCTCAGGCTGCGACAATTGCTTAACATCTAAGCCATGGTCATAAAATACCGCTGACTTTTCGTTCGGACTGACGCCCAGTGGTTTGGCCAACTCAGTAACTTCAAAGTACGGATGGAACTGCTGACGAATTAGCTCTGCGATTGGCGAACGAGGAATAAGAACACGCTCATCGATATAAAAAGGCAAATCACAGAAGTACGACAAGTTAATCAAATAACTGAGTGGTTTACGCTCGGCAATACGCTCTTCTAACAGCCCTAATACCAATTGCTTCTCAGACGTGGTCAGACGACAATCTAAAATCTGCTCATTAGCAGACCAGTCTAGAGACAAAGAGTGCAAGACAATGGCTGACGCTTCTGCAAACTCATCGGTCGTCCCTTGTGCGACAACTACATCATAGTTACGCAGCTGCGTGACTGAAAAACGAATAAAGTCGCGAATACTGACGAGCTGCTCACGTGCTTCGTTTAGCTCTGCATGTAAGTTAGCAAATTCATCGTGCTCACCAAGAAGCCCAGTTTCTAAATCATACTCCATTTCACTGCCCAAGCCCTCAGACTCATTGTTGAAGTATTGGTTTTGAAACTCTTCTGCACTCATTGTTTGGTCTTCTGACATATCGCACCTTATGGATTAACTGCTGGCGGGTTAAATTGTTTTTTACTAAAAATCGTTATATTAAATAAAATTCAGTCATACATTATAGACGTAAACCTCTAATAGCGCCAATAACTGTCATTTTTACTTGCATAAAAAATAGTGCGTATAATTAATAGTTTGCGTAGGAATCAAGCACGATGTCATACATACCTTGGTTAAATTATTACCCAACTGTAGTGAATACGTCAGCAGTTGACGTTTGGCAAGTCTTAAATGCAAAAAGATGTGTCAAAAGTTTGCGATACAATGAAATTATGCGCATAATAGCCGCATTAGTAGCAACTACAAGTGACTCAATATGATGAAAATAAAGCCTATTATTACTGCTATATCTATCGCCGCTGTAAGTGCCAGTGTGGCCGCACTTGCTGCACCTGCCGATAGTACTCGCACATTGCCAGTACGCACGGCTGACGCTATGCCAGATATTGCAAAAAAGGTCAGCCTTAATGTGCAAGAAAACCGTAGTCGCTCAGATGGCGCTGCTACTGTACAGTTAAATACAGAGAAAGCACAATCAGTCGACAGCATGAACCAGCTTATTAATAACAAGCAAGAAGCCAACCAAAACGCGCCAGCCCCAGCTGCTGACAATATGAGCGCAGTAGAGTTGACACGTAAGGATGAGCAAGCTGACCGTAATGACGACATTACTGAAGGGCAAGCCGTTGCTGCTCCTAGCGATATATCGTCTATCGACTCATCTGATCCACTCTCTTTTGAGTTGCCAGAGAACGAAAAACGTCAAGACTTTAGTGACGATCCAACCATTAAGAATATCGAAGATAAAAATGGTAAGAGACACACAACGCTGAACTTGTCGAACTATGCTAAGCAAGTAAATGGTGCCACCTGGTCACCTAACATGAAAGTCAACTCAGCAATGACGATCAAAATCCAAGCATTGCTCGACTGGAACCACGCTTCTCCTGGTCCTATCGATGGCGGTTGGGGTATGAATAGTAAAAAAGCCCTTATTAACTTCCAAAAGATGAAAGGCTTGCCAGCCACAGGTAGAATGGATCAAAAAACTTGGGATGCATTGGTTAAAAATATTCCTGCAAACAAACCTGTACTGGTCACTTATACGTTAACCAAAGACGATATCGATACCAAGTTTGCGACCACACCTTCTGGTTCAGAAGCGAAGTCAAAAATGAAAGGGCTGTATTATCAAGATATCAAAGAAATGCTGGGTGAACGTTTCCATATGGATGTACGTTACTTAGATAAGCTAAACAAAAATAAAACGTATACCGCTGGTGAAACTATCACAGTACTAAATACTCGCGAAAAGCTTAATCAACGTATCAACCGCGTCGTTGCCAATAAAGCAGATAAAACATTGTATGCGTATAATGATGATAAATTGGTAGCTACCTATCCGACGACTGTGGGCAGTGATGCCACGCCGTCTCCAAAAGGTACTTTCAAAATCATCAATAAAGTAAAAATGCCTTGGTATAGATCAACAGTCGGTAAAGGCGCTGAAAAGAAAGTTCATATGATAGCACCAGGACCAAACAACCCAGTCGGTGTCGTTTGGATGGGACTGTCTAAGCCTTCTTACGGTTTACATGGCTCACCAGTACCTGAAGGTATCAGTCGTCAAGGCTCAGCAGGTTGTGTTCGTTTGACCAACTGGGATGTACTAGAAGTATATGCCAATATCGAAAATGGCGCGGTTGTCGAACTTCAATAAACCGAACCTCAGTAAACCTATCTTCAATGCTAATTAGTAAATACTTCTAATAGTGACAAAAAAGACCTCAATATTGAGGTCTTTTTTATTTGATGATAGACAACTCCACTTTATATCGATAACACTATTCGACTTTATGTTTTATAGCCTTCCTCATTGCCAGTAATGCTACCAATTTTTTTGGTAAAGAACAGCCCTATAGGTATTGACGCTAAAATACCAAATCCAACTGCTACCTGTATATGAAATATCTCATCAAACCCTGTAATGAGAGCGCTAATCATAAAAAGCCCGATAGTGACAGTTGCTGCCATTGAGTAAACGACAGAAAATAATGGCCAATTCATAAGTTATTCCTTATCTTTACTGTGGATATAATGTATTTAACCTTAATCCCACAAAAAAAGTAAGTATTTACCGTGACCTCCTATATCAGTTATATCTAATGACTTTATATTTAAAACCATGCTAATATTAAGGTTTTATATTTAATTATAAGAAACTAAGAAACGTTGGCTTCTACTCCTATCCAATCTCAACTCTTTTCTGTCATTTTCACGAATTTCCTATATCTTTTTTTATTTATCATTACAATAATGACTTTCTTTATCTATTAAGAATGCCATCTGATATGTCCTCATCTGAAAACAACGCTGCGCATAATTCAGTGGATCAACAAGATTCATCGGTCACAACTGACGTCTCTCACAATCAAGACGCGACAATTAAACCAATAGTTGATGATGCAGCTGTAGACAATGATGAAAGCGAAGACACTCAACGCAAGCAATCGACTGATACAGATACAGATACAGATACAGATACAGATACAGATACTGATACTGATACTGATACTGATACTGATACTGATACTGATACTGATACTAAAACAGATACTGGAACAGAATCCGAAGTAGACACTGAATGTGCGCAGCCACCTGACGCTGAAATAACCATGGAAACCATCAGTGATGATGTGGTCGTTGCATCATTGGAGTCAACAGAACCTGAGTCACAATCAAACACTGAAGCGTCTGAAATTGTAGAATCAGGACCTATAGACACAGGAAAGAAGTCGGATTTTTTTCAGTCAGATACAGCAGAAAAAAGTGTTGAAGACGAGGACGCTGACGTAGCGGTAGAAGCGAAAAGTGACTCCTCTGCTAATGACCAAGATACTGCAACACATTCATCAGAAGATAAAGCAGCGAATCATACAAAAACAAAAAATGAATCTAATGGTGATGAAAACGATAACGCAGAAGATAACAATCAAAGTAAAAATACCGATATAGAAGATAGCGATGTTCAAAAAGCTCAAAATGAAAGTGAGGAAGATGAGGTACAAGAAGAAAAGGAAGCCAAACTTGAATCTTATAAACAATTTGTTGCGGAGCAGTTTAGTAATCAGAAAGTAGACTATCCAGAGGTACGGGTTAGGATTGAAGCAAACGCGTTGCCTAGCAAGATGTACTTCATCATGAACATACTCTCTGCCATTATTGCCAGTTATGGTCTGGTAACCAATTCAGCAGCCGTAGTCATCGGTGCGATGTTGGTTGCGATGATGTTGGGCCCCATCACTGGTATAGCGCTAGCAATTATCGATAACCGGATACCATTGCTACGTAAGTCACTTTTCACCGTTGTTGTCGGTGTCTCACTGGTAGTATTGGTCGGCTTTATCGTTGGTTGGCTACATAAAGACCAACCGCTAACGGCAGAAATCTTATCACGCACCCAGCCAACTTCCATGGATTTGATGATTGCCTTAGCTGGTGGTACAGCTGGTGCTTATGCAATGGTATCACCGCACCTCTCAGTTGCAGTTGTCGGCGTTGCAGTTGCCACAGCTTTAGTGCCACCGCTTGCTGCTAGTGGTATCTTGCTCGCTAATAGTGAAATGCAGCTTGGACTTGGTGCGCTTTTATTGGCGGCGACCAACATCCTTGCTATCCAGTTTACCAATGCGCTTGTATTATGGATTTTAGGATTCCGTCGTTTGGTCGATGATGATTATAAATCCAATACCTACCTGACTTTTTTGCAGCGTAACGCCGTGACCTTATTGCTACTCGGTGGCTTGGGTGCCTACTTGACCATCAACCTACAAACCAACGCCAAGCAGCAAATATTTGAGAGTAGCGTCAAAGAAACCATCAACAACTACTTTATTGATCAAGGCAATGTATTGACCAATACGCAGTTTGATACGTCGAAGACAAACCAAGTTGTGCGTGCGATCGTGCGTGGAGAGACGTTACCGAGCTCATACGATGTACGCCAGATTGAGACGCTCATTACTCAAGATATGACAGAGAACTTTCCAGAATACCTACCAATAAAACTGCAACTACGCTATTTGCCAGTACAAGTGATTGAGTCCAATCCAACGACGCAAGATAAACTGGATGAAACCGATGCGGCAATTTTGACCAATTAACGCTTAGGTGGTGTCATCAATATCTTGCCCCTAACCTTCAAAGACGTATCTAAAGTCGCCAGCCTCTAATATTCTTATGAGACCATTGGTATTCTCATTAAAAAGCCAGCTCACCACCAAGTCCTTACCCTTACTATCCATGTGATTACTTACAAATTAAATATACAAAAACAGCAAGCTTTTTAAATAAGTATATAGGCTGTACTTGATGACTGACTTCTATTGAATACCGTGTTAGTATCTAGGGTTTTTTTAAGCCTTACTGCCATGATTTTGTTATCTGACGCTCAATCGTCTATTAATAAAACATCGGAGCCTATATTTCGCGCTACAACAACAATCAAAGCAAGTTAGCCTAACAAACCGAAACTTCAGGGATAGGAGTACATAATAGTGAACAAACAATCTTGGCAAATAGCCGCAGCCTATATGTCAGTAGTCGTTGGTGGCGGTTTTGCCTCTGGTCAGGAAGTTCTTCAGTTTTTTACTGGCTATGGTGTGGCAAGTGTTATTGGCACGCTGGTTAGCGCCGCGCTTTTTGCTTTTTTAGGAATGCAAATTGCGCGAATGAGTTCGAATATGCAGGCCAATTCACATAAAAAAGTACTGTATACCTTATTTGGTACACGTGCTGGATTGGTTATGGATATGGTGTTATCGTTCTTTTTATTTGGTGTTGGCGTGGTCATGCTGGCTGGTAGTGGTTCCATTTTTACTCAGCAATACGGCTGGCCACCGCTAGTGGGCAGTATTTTCATGACGGTACTGGTAATCGCTACACTCTGTTTAAAAGTAAAAGGCATTATAAGGCTAATCAGTATCATCATGCCTGTACTGCTGCTATTGATATTGGCTATTACCACGTACTCAATTTTTAACAGTAGTGCCTCAAGTGATACGCTAAATAAGGTAGCGCAAGAAATACCCACTATCAGCTCAAACTGGCCAGTCTCAAATTGGTTTTTTGGTGCGGTGCTTTATGCCTCATTTAACATTGCGGTTGGCTTTCCTATGTTGGCAGTCATTGGCGGTATGACTCGCTCAGAAAAAACAGCAGCCAGCGGTGGCGCGATGGGTGGGCTTGGGTTAGGCTTATTAGTATTCTTACTCAATATTGGCCTTTTTTCTAACATCGATAAACTCATAGGCATTGAAATGCCTACTTTAGGATTAGCCTCAAATATTTCACCCGTGTTATCCATAATTATGTCAGCAACGCTCATTTGTATGATATACAGTACCGCAGTGGGTATGTTTTTTGCCTTTAGTACACGCTTTGCGACGCCAGGAACAAATCGCTTCAAATCGCTTAGCGCATTTTTCGCTATCGTTGGTCTAGGCTTAAGCCAGCTTGGTTTCAGCAAACTCATTGGCACCGTGTATCCAATGCTGGGCATTATTGGTCTAATAATGATGGTGGCTATTATTTTGGCGTGGGTTCGCAGCCGTAAACAGCCAGCACAAATACAAATACAAAGTTAACATTGAGCATACTGAAATTGATACCATTAGTGACTTTTTGGCAGCTCATGCCGTCATTCGCAGTGAAATCAATTAAGGATGATTACTTGCAAATTAAAGTACCACTCGCCTTCGTATAATAACCTAGTAATTATAACTCTTATACCAAGAGCTTAGGCGTTTGTGCTAAAATCGCTTGCAAAATTATTTTATCTCAGTTACTTAATTCTATCCGTCAGTAAGGAGCCGCTGTGAGCCAGCCATTTCGCTCAGCCGATATTCGCCAAGCATTTTTCGATTTTTTCATGAGCAAGCAGCATACCCAAGTTTCATCGTCTAGCTTGATTCCATACAATGATCCGACATTGCTATTTACCAATGCCGGTATGAATCAGTTTAAAGAAACTTTTTTGGGTATGGAACCACGTGACTATACACGTGCGGTAACCTCGCAAAAGTGCGTGCGTGCTGGCGGTAAACATAACGACTTGGATAATGTTGGCTATACTGCACGTCACCATACTTTCTTTGAAATGCTTGGTAACTTCTCGTTTGGTGATTACTTCAAGCAAGCTGGTATCGAGTATATCTGGGAATTTTTGACCTCAGATAAATGGTTAGCGATTGATAAAGACCGTCTCTATGTCACCATTTATGAGACTGATGATGAAGCTTTTGAGATTTGGAATAAAGACATTGGTATTCCGAGCGACCGTATCATTCGTATTGGTGATAATAAGGGCGCCCCATATGCGTCAGACAACTTCTGGACGATGGGTGACACTGGTCCTTGTGGTCCCTGTACTGAAGTCTTTTATGACCATGGTGCCGACGTTGAAGGCGGCTTGCCAGGCACACCTGAAGAAGATGGCGACCGCTATATCGAGATTTGGAACTGTGTATTTATGCAGTTCAATCGTCAAAAAGACGGCACTCTATTACCTCTCCCTGCACCAAGTGTCGACACAGGGATGGGGCTTGAGCGTATTAGTGCCATAATGCAAGGCGTTCATGGTAACTACGAGATCGACTTATTTGTTCATTTGATGGATGCAGCTGCTGATATCCTAGAAATCAATAATGAGCAACAATCTTCACTAAAAGTCATCGCCGACCATATTCGCGCCGTGGCATTTTTGATTGCTGATGGTGTCACGCCTAGCAATGAAGGTCGCGGTTACGTATTGCGCCGTGTCATTCGTCGTGCAGTACGCCATGGCAACAAACTTGGTGCTGATAGCGAGTTCTTCTACAAAATGGTCGCGCCGCTAGTCGCTGAAATGGGCAGTGCCTATCCTGAGCTAAAAGATAAGCAAAGTGTTATCGAAAACGCCATTCAAAAAGAAGAAGCACAGTTTGCCAAAACATTGGCACAAGGCTTACGTTTGCTTGCTAGCGAACTTGAAGGCCTACAAGATGGTGATACGCTATCTGGTGAAGCCGCATTCAAGCTCTATGATACCTATGGCTTCCCACTTGATTTGACTGCCGATATCACTCGCGAGCTTGGTATTGCTATCGATGAAGCAGAGTTTGATGAGCATATGCAGGCACAACGTGAGCGTGCTCGTGATGCTGGTAAGTTTGATGTTGATTACAGCAGCGTGATTCAAGTAGAAACGCCCACGACATTTATCGGCTATGAACAGCTTGAAGAGGACGGCGTAACTATTGACGCGCTTTACCAAGACGGTACTCCAGCAGACAGCTTAACGGAAGGTATGGAAGGCGTTGTGGTATTGGATCGCACCCCATTTTATGCTGAAGGCGGTGGTCAAGTTGGTGAGCTTGGCGAGATTCGTACTGAGTCAGGCGTCTTTGAAGTACAAGATACCAAAAAATCTGGTCAGGCGATTATCCATTATGGTGTCGTGACCATGGGCGATATCAGTACTAAGCAAACCGCTGAAGCGCAAGTACTGTCGAGCATCCGTGCCGCTAGTGCCAAAAACCACTCAGCCACTCATCTATTGCACGCAGCGCTAAGAGAAGTGCTGGGTGATGAAGTTACGCAAAAAGGCTCACTGGTCTCAAGCGAAGTACTACGTTTTGACTTTGCTTATGACAAGCCTGTCAGTGCTGCTGAAATCTCGCGTGTCGAACGTCTCGTCAATGAGCAGATTCAAGCCAACACTCCTGCCCGCATCGAGCACATGTCGATTGATGAAGCGATGAACCAAGGTGCGATGGCACTGTTTGGCGAAAAGTACGGCAGTGACGTTCGAGTATTAACCATGGGTACTGACCGTATCGTCGATGGTCAGCGTAAACCTTTTTCTATCGAGCTATGTGGTGGCTTGCATGTACAGCATACTGGCGATATTGGTGTGCTCAAAATCACTAGTGAATCTGGTATCGCTGCTGGTATCCGCCGAGTTGAAGCCGTTACTGGTATGAATGCAGTCAAAAACATTCAGCAAAGCGAGCAACAACTAAGCGAGTTGGCAAGTCAGCTGAAAGTAAAACGCTCTGAAGTAGCACAGCGTGTCCGTACTATGGCTGATAAGCAACGTGACCTAGAAAAACAACTAGAGCGCTTGCAACAAAAAATAGCCAGCGCACAAGCTGCTAACTTACTCGATGTCGTGCAAACAATTGCAGGTACCCCAGTTCTTGTCAGTACCTTAAGCGGTATCGATGGTAAATCCATCCGCACACTAATGGACGACATCAAATCGAAACTGCCTGATAGCGTGATTGTATTAATCGGTGATAAAGACGACCAATTAGCACTCGCAGCGAGCGTCGCAAAATCTGTCACTGCCAAAATCAAAGCTGGTGATATTATTCGTCATTTAGCAGGTGAGCTTGGTGGTAAAGGTGGCGGTAAGCCTGACTACGCACAAGGCGGCGCACCGAAGTCTGGCAATAGTACAGCGGTTATCAGCGCTCTACCTGCTTGGATTGAAGATCAACTTAGCTAAACTGGTGGATATATTAGTATAGCGCGTCACAATGTGCCTTTTCTTTATTGCATAGCTTTGCTCTACTACGCACAGAATATGTGATTGGTTATAGTAGCTATAACCAATCGCCATATATCTAAGCGGTCCTTAGGCTTAAAGTTATGCAGTAGATATGGTATAAAGGTCAACGTTTGGGCATATTGTTCATTCTATAAGGTTGAAACAGACCGTTAGAAGAATGAAAGACCTAGGGCATAACTCTTATAATCTGGCTTTATCTATACAAGCATTGACGAGTATCACATTGACTCTCATCAATGACAATAAAAAGTCATTATTGAATAAATAGGTAGATTTTTATGGCGTTAATAGTACAGAAATACGGCGGCACCTCGATGGGCAGTATCGACCGCATCAAAAACGTCGCCAAACGAGTCAAACGCTGGCATGACAATGGTCATCAAGTAGTCGTCGTGGTTTCAGCCATGAGCGGTGAAACCAACCGTTTGATTGATTTAGCACGCCAAATTAGCACGCAGCCTGATCCTCGCGAATATGATCAAATGGTCTCAACAGGTGAGCAGGTTTCTATCTCACTACTCGCCATGGCTATTAAAGAGCTTGGTATTGGTGCTCGCTCATTCACTGGTCGCCAAGTAGCGATTAAAACCGACAACGCCCACAATAAAGCTCGTATCGAAAGTATCGATGACCAAAACATACGTGAGCAACTAGATGCTGGCAATATCGTTATTGTGGCAGGTTTCCAAGGTATCGATGAAGCAGGCAACGCGACCACATTGGGACGCGGCGGTTCTGATACCACAGGTGTGGCGATTGCTGCTGCCTTGGGCGCTGATGAATGTCAAATCTATACTGATGTCGATGGCGTATATACCACCGACCCTCGTGTGACCTCAAAAGCCAAAAAGCTTGAAAAAATTACGTTTGAAGAAATGCTTGAAATGGCCAGTCTTGGCTCTAAAATTCTACAGATTCGCTCAGTAGAATTCGCTGGTAAATATGGCGTGCCGCTGCGTGTACTTTCTAGCTTTGATGAAAACACAGACGGTAGCTTTGACCAAGAATTTCAAGACAACGTTGGTACCCTAATTACGATAGACGAAGGAGACAATATGGAACAGGCAATCATCTCAGGTATCGCGTTCAACAGAGACGAAGCAAAAATCTTAGTACGCGGTGTGCCTGATCATCCTGGTATCGCCTCTGCTATTTTAAGCCCAATTGGTCGTGCCAATATCGAAATCGATATGATTGTACAAAACCTTTCGGATAACGGTACCACTGACTTTACTTTCACGGTTAACCGCACGGATTTGGATAAAACGCTAAAAGTACTTAATGAAGAAGTAAAAGATGAGATTGGCGCGAAAGAAATATTGGGCAACAGTGAAGTTGTTAAAGTCTCATTGGTTGGTGTTGGCATGCGTTCACACGCTGGTGTTGCGAGCCTCATGTTCCAAACGCTAGCTGAACACAACATCAATATCCAAATGATTTCAACCAGTGAAATTAAAGTGTCTGTCTTAATTCAAGATCAACATTTAGAAAAAGCCGTCAAGTCACTGCACACGGCATTTGGTCTAGATCGTGAAGACGGTGAAAGCAAAATCGCTGGGCTATAAGACATAAAAACTGTTAAAATATAGCACTAGTATTAACGATTATCTATTGACTGCTATTAATGATTTTATATAGTGCGTAAATAAACATCATGTAAATTAATAGTGTCTAAATAAAAACAGTACTTAAATAAAATAGGATCTTTTTAGATCCTATTTTTATTTTTTATCGTAGCTAAAATGAGCATTTATCTAATAGTTTTGTGAAAAACCGTGACAGTATCTGTTATGCCACCTATAATGGGGCTTTCATTTGGGCTAAATGAATCTACCTATCATTACCGCTATTGGCACGATATCGAGCATTATAATAATGGTTATATTGCGTGTTTAGTGCTTCGGTGATGTTCTGCAATTGAGAAGTAATCTGATGAGTAATAATTTGTTGATGCGACATAAGGAGTGTGACGCATGTTAATTTTGACACGCCGCGTGGGCGAAACGCTAATGATTGGCGACGAAGTAAGTGTGACGGTTCTAGGCGTCAAAGGCAATCAAGTACGTATCGGTGTAAATGCACCCAAAGATATTGCAGTACACCGCGAAGAGATTTATCAACGTATTCAGCATGAGCGTTCTGTACAGTCGCAAATGCAGCATCTTGAGCAAGGCAATTTTTCGCCTTCATTCGATGATGAAGACTACTTTAATCGCTAAGCTAGCTAAATTATAATGCTGAACGCTCAACGGCTATTATCATCATTGAGCACACATAAATATTATATTGTTTTTTAATCTGCTCTGAGGTCATTTATTTATGAGTATCCGCCAATCAGATGTATCGGCATTACTTAATGGTTTGAACAAAAAGGCCATTGGGTTCAATGATGTCATCAGCTTTATCGATGATTTTTATCGCTATGCACCTGCCCCTTTCGTAAATGGAATGGTACACAACGCAGCTGGTGAGAACGAAGGTAGCGCAAAGATTTTTGGTTTCGCTAAGCACCATGGCCTAAATCAATTGGACACGCTTAAGCTATTTGGCGAACATTATGCCAAGGTTCAAGCAACGCCCAATGGTACCGATCATGCCAATATCCGTAATTTTTTACATTGGGGCTGGCAAGGGTTTTTGATGCAGAAGAATCCGCTAACGGTTCGTCCTAGTGTCGATACGACTGCTATTTAATTATTTACAATGGTTCAGTTATTTCTGATAATTTAATCATTGGTAAAGTAAAAAAAGCCACGCCATATAGCGTGGCTTTTTTATGATGAGTATTTCGATAACAACTATTATAGACCTAATTACTTATGGATCTATTTACCACGAAACTTATTTGTCACGAAATTTAACAGGCTGCACAGCGCCTTTAGGATTCGGCATATTAGGATAGTGATGCTCGTGCTCAACATCACATTCAGCGCCAACGACAGAACCATCATCTTTTACGGGTTTATGAATATAACCCGTGCGCTCAGCTGGTGGTAGGTGCTCGTGCTCCCATACCATCACTGCTTGCATACAGGTTTCGCGCTGTTCAGCGGTGATTTTTTGACCGTCAGGCCATTTACCTAACTCAATCGCCATACGAAACTTATCAACCACTTCGGGCGTTAGACTTGCTAGTATTGTTTGTTTATCCATCTTACCTACTCTCCACTACCATTTTTTGCATTATATTTGTGTCTAATAGATACGCTTATTCATCGTCTATAATATCATCATCGACATCAAGACTGAATTCTTCGGCATGTACGTTCCAGTGCAGCTTTGTACGGCAGGCTTCATAGAAATCAAACCCAGGCGGGTGCAACAAGGTCAGCTTATCAGGATGCTTACGAATATATAGGCGTTGCTCTTGCTCAAGCGGTACACTCGGCTTACCATCCGCACTCACCATCGGCTGAGTACGATTGTCTTCGTGGATACGAATACAGACCTCACTATTACCGCTGACCACAATGGGTCTGCTAGATAATGTATGCGGGTGCATAGGCACTAGACAAATAGCATCCATGCTGGGATGAATGATTGGACCACCGCCTGATAAGGCATAAGCAGTAGATCCGGTCGGTGTAGCCGCTATCAAGCCATCACTATGCTGTCTATAAACGTCATGTCCATCAATTTTCATCTGAAAATCGATCATATGTACGGATTTACCAGCGTGTAGTACGATATCATTCAGCGCCATATCTTCATGGATAATCTTACGCCCCTCTCGTATCTCCATCGTTAATAAAAACCGATGATCTAGTTGATAGTCTCCCATCAATACTTGGCGTAACTTAAACGCAGCTTCATCAGGCTTTACATCTGCTAAGAATCCTAGACGCCCACGGTTCACCCCGAGTACGGGTACACGGTAGCGTGCTAATGCTTCGGCTGCATGTAGTATCGAACCATCACCGCCAACAACAATAACTAAGTCACAAATTTCACCAATCAAACCACGTTTGACGATTTTGACTCTTTCTATGTCTGTAAGGTTCAGCGTTGGCAAATTGGCAGTTTGTACATCCATTATCAACGTCAAATTCATGTCATTGACGGTTTGGGCAATCTGTACCAAGCTTTGAGTGACACTACGTTTACCAGCACGACCCATTAGCCCAATACGCCTAAAGGCAGGGTTTTTGATAGCGTGGAATAGTTCTGATTCATGTAAGTGTGGCAATCTTGCTGACTGCGCTGAGTTTTCCATAAAACGACTCGGTATAACGGTGAAGTACAGGGTAATAATAGCGATAAATGCGCGCTTAGACTAGCATGTTTATGAATTATCGTTGTTAACTGTCGTAACTGACCCCATATAAAGACTATCAAATGTTTTACTTAGTCTGATCTGTCTGTTCAGTTTCAAATTGATGTATTGAGCGATACAGTAGCTCGATGCACTAGCCAACGAGCAGCCTAAGTTCAAGCCGCAGCGGTTGTCACGCAAACACAGTTGACAATAATGGCGGTTTTGCTAAAGTAGCTAACATTACTATTTTTATATTTTATTATTAAGGACTTATGTATGGCCAATCCTATTGTCAGTCGCGCAGAACTTGCGATCGGCGGTAATCCAATGACGGTCAAAGGCGTAATTCAAAAGACCAGCTTGTTACTTGGTTTATCAGCTATTACTGGTGTGGGCTTTTTCTTTTATGCGCTTATGGCAGGTTTATCGCAAGGTTTTATTACGATGGCAGCCTTTGGTAGCATGATTGCTGCGTTTGTTCTCGCTCTTTTTATTACCTTTAAACCGCAAAAAGCCAAAACGTTGGCTGTGCCTTATGCCTTGTTAGAAGGTATCTTTTTAGGTGGTATCTCATTGTTCTTCATGAGAATGTACCCAACAGTACCAGTCACGGCAATGTGTGCAACTTTCGTCACAGCTGCGGTTATGCTTGGTCTATATCGGTCAGGTCTAGTTAAGGTTACTGAAAAATTCCGTTCTATTGTGACTTCAGCCGTTATTGCAATTATGCTTGTCTATGTAGCACAGTGGGTACTTTCCTTAGCATTTGGCTCATCATTGCCATTCCTATTTGAAGGCGGCGCTATCGCTATTGGCTTTAGCTTATTTGTCATCGTTATCGCTTCTTTCACCTTACTATTAGATTTTGATAATATCGATCGTGGCGTGGCGATGGGTGTTTCTGAAGATTACGAGTGGTTGTTCAGTATTGGTATTCTTGCAACCCTAGTTTGGATGTATATCGAATTTATGCGTCTATTAAGCTATCTACAAGACTAATTGTAAGAACTATCTAACAGTATCTCTGTATAGAAAAAACCGCCTTTCATTTGATGTAAGGCGGTTTTTTCATGAGTAAAATTTATTGGCCTGGGTAAATTAAGTGCTTTTTAAAAAGACTAAGCACGTTTTAGACGTAAGGCATTTAATACGACGAACAATGAACTGAGCGACATGCCAATCGCAGCAAGCCATGGCGGTACATAACCTAAAGCAGCTGGTATCAGAACGATACTATTATAAGCAAGTGCCCAGCGGAAGTTTTGTTTGATAATGCTTTCAGTTTTATCAGAGATACGTTTAGCCGCAGTGATGGCCTCGATTTGTCCGTTTAAGATAATACTGTCACTGGATACTTGTGCTAAGTCTGCCGCACCTGCAATCGAGGTCGACACATCGGCCGCTGCTAGCACTGGTGCATCATTAATGCCATCACCTACCATCAGTACAATGGCTCCGTTGGCTTGCAGCTTCTGAATATGATTAACCTTATCAGTCGGTGATAGGCCATTATACGCAGCTTGCATTCCTAAGTTCTCAGCCATCACTAGCGCTTGCGGACTTGGGTCACCTGTCAACATAACAGACTCGATACCTAGTCCTTTGAGCGTATTGAGCATCGACTGAGCACTATCACGTACCTTATCGTTGAAATAAAAGCATGCTAGCGCCTGCCATTTGTTGCTATCAATATTCTGACAAGACAGTACCACTGCTGAGCTGGCTCGCTGCGCCACCAAATCAATGGTTATATCGTCACTTGCAGAGACATTATTAGTACTATCGCTTGCTTTATCTAACGCAAAGTCCTTGTGACCGATTCGATATACAGTGCCATCAATCATCGCTTCCACGCCGCCCGCTGGATAATGCTGTACGGCTTGCGTCGATGGTAGATGTAACTGATAGGCCGATGTCAGTAGCGCGTGGGCAATGGGGTGACGACTGCCTACTTCTAGTGCAGCTGCCATTGCCAACAGCGTATCTTTTTTCACCGTTGATGATAAACCATCAGATTCGGTCTGGTTTTTTGGTTTTATTAACTCGATATTTAATAAATTTGGCTTACCATAAGTCAGCGTGCCTGTCTTATCAAAAGCGACATGCGTAATTTCAGCTAACGTCTGTAGTGTATGCCCGCGTGTGGTTAAAAAACCATAGCTGGCCAGACGATTGGTTGAGACGGTCAAAGCAATCGGCGTCGCCAATGATAGTGCACAAGGACAAGTAGCTACCAAGACTGCTACTGTCGCCCAAATGGCTTGGCTTGGATCAACAATATACCAGCCGACAAATACTAGGACGGACAACACCAAAATACGCGCGACAAACCAACGTGCCAGCTTATCCGCTTGCTGCGCTAGTTTGGGTTTTTCGCTCATGGCACGGTTCATTAGTCTATCAATCAAACCTATTTGGCTGTCTTTTGGTAATGCTGTGACTAGCATTTCAAACGGCTGGCTGTCGTTTTGTGAACCACCAACAATGTAATCCCCTTGAGACTTGATGATTAAATCACCCTCGCCCGTCAGTAGACTTTGTGACACTGTTGCAGTGGAACTTAGCAAGATGCCATCACTGATAATCTCTGAACCCGCTTCAACCAAAATGATGTCACCCACTTGTAGACTATGAGCAGTGACCATTTGCTTCGACTCTGTATCGCCTTCCGGTTGTGATAGCGCATTTTGTTGGTTGCGTGACTGCTGCCAATCTTGAGCGATACGCGATGTAAGCGTATGAACATTGATGTCCATACGCTGCATAAAATCAGGCATGATTTCAGCCGTCGTACCTGAGCTCTTTTGAGCCTCATCTTCAGTAGTGTCATCTTGCAGAGGTTCATTTTCTTTCAGCTGCTGCAAAATACGCTCTGCTGCTGCTTTTTCTTCAGCGTTTTTTTGTACTAATACCGGCTCAACCACCACCAAATCATTAGCCATAGTTGCAGCTTTTAGACGCGCGTTATGCTCGATATAACGCCCTGCCAGCAAAAAGAAAATAAACATACTGACTGAATCATAGTACGTTTCCCCTTGGCCCGTGATAGTAGCGTAGAGACTGGCAAAAAAAGTGATAATCAATGCAAGACTGACGGGCACATCCATATTGACTTGGCGCGCACGAACCGCTGACCATGCGGAAGTGAAGAAAGGAATGCCAGCATAGAAGAATACAGGCGTGCTCACAAACAAAGACACCCAACGCAAAAAGTCACGCTGAAATATCAACATGTCGCTATACTCGCCAAAATAAAGCGCAACGGCATACATCATTGCTTGCATCGAACCCAGTGCAGCGATACCGAGGCGCAATAGCATCTGATTGTTATGACGCGCCAGCATGGCTTCATGAGTATCTTGGCGGTAGGGCTTGGCTTCGTAGCCGATTTCGTTGATAACTGCCAAAATACGACTAATGGGTAATTTGTCTTCATTCCAAATAACCCGCATACGCTGGTTGGTCAAATTCACCTGACATTTACCAATACCTTCTAGCTCATCAAGACGCGACTCAATAAGCCAAGTACAGGCAGCGCAGCGTAGGTTATTGACCGATAGCTCTGCTACTGACATTCCATCTTGCACGTAAACAAATTGCGATTTTATCTCGTCATGATCATAGACTTCGAGGCGCGTCAGCTGAGTTGGTAAACTTGCCGTGCGATTAATTTCTGAACGGTCAAGATAATATTGCTCAAGACCAGCTTCTACAATGCTTTGGGCAGCCAATTGACAGCCCATGCAACACATTTCTCGTGACTGACCTAATATATCAGCATGAAATGGTGGCTGAGGGACTGGGTCACCGCAGTGAAAGCAGTGGTCAGCCAGCGGGAGTACCAAGCCTTCGATGATAGAAGCGTCTTCATAAGAATGGTTAGTGGAAGATGATACTGATGATGGGATACTAGACATAGTCGCGCTTGCTTCCTTTGACAGGCTTGTTCAAAATGCTTTCTTTTAAAGCAAACTTGCTCTTATTGACTGTGCTGTATGTAGCGTAGTCGCTTATGATCGTTTGAACATCGTTGCCACTGGTAGCACAATATTAATCAAAAGTGGCTATTAGCAAACAATTAGCAACAGCGAATTCATACAAAATACATCGTGAGGACAATCGTAAATTGCTATCTTATATGACGCTTATCTACCAGATTGAAAGTGGCTGATGCTTTACTATAAGTATCGGTTATTTCCAATGGAGATTATACTATAAGCTATCATTATGAGTAATCACATCACTCATGACCTATGACCAATAAATGCCTGCGTTGACGATGATAGATTGAAAAATTTGTCAATTTGCGTCATTATGAGGCAGTTTTTTATCCAAAAATGGTGCGACATCTGTGCAAAAACCTAATTACAAGTTACCAAATACCAAGTTCTCACCGTCATCTAAGTCTACCATGCATACGCTACCCTCGCAGCAGCGCGGCTTGGTCTTTAGTAGTCTGCTATTGATTGTCATCATTGCAGGCATGGTGCTGTTGGCGCTGTATTTGATCAAACTTGATCGCACTATTACTCATAAGTTTGAGGGTAAGCGCTGGGATATTCCAGCCAAAGTGTACTCGCAACCACTTGAGCTGTATCAAGGTGCTAATGTCGATAGAGATACGATGAAGACATGGCTAGAATTGCTCAACTATCAGAGCAACAAGGCTTATGACCGCACGGGTACTTATCATCGGGCAGGCAATACCTACTTTATTCACACGCGTGGCTTTACATATAGTGCCAATGATAAAGATGCCGAGCAAGTCATCAAAATGACGATTTCTGGTAACAAAGTAGAGTCCATTCAAAGTACTCTGCCTGCCAAAAGCGGGATTATTCGTTTAGAGCCTGTCAATATTGGTGGTATTTATCCAGACAGTAACGAAGATCGCATGGTCGTGTCTTTGGACGAAGTGCCTCAGCCATTGATCGATGCACTCATCGCTACCGAAGATCGCGCGTTTTATGAGCATAAAGGGGTATCGATACGCGGTATCGCCCGTGCCGTCATCAACAACTTTACAGGTGGTGCCAGACAAGGTGGCTCGACCATCACGCAGCAGCTGATTAAAAACTTTTATCTCAATTCGGATCGCACACTAAAGCGCAAAGCCAACGAAGCATTGATGGCTGTGTTACTTGAGCTGCATTACAGCAAAGATGAGATTTTACAAACCTATTTGAATGAAATTTATCTGGGTCAGAATGGCAATCGCTCTATCAATGGCTTTGGTTTGGCCTCGCAGTTTTATTTTGACAAGCCGCTCAATGAACTGCGCTTAGATCAGCAAGCCATGCTAGTCGGGATGGCAAAAGGTCCAAGTATCTATAACCCACGTCGCAATCCAAATGACTCAAAAGCACGCCGTGATGTGGTACTTAATAATATGCTGACAATGGGTACACTGAGCCAAGAAGACTACGATAAAGCTTTAGAGCAATCACTTGGCATCGTGGATAAGCCTACCGAAGGTAAAAGCCAGTTTCCCGACTTCTTAGATATTGTTAAACGTGAACTAAATACTGTTTATTATTCTGATGACCTTAAGAACGAAGGTCTAACCATTATTAGTACCTTAGACCCTATCGCTCAATTGGCAGCAGATAAAGCTGTTGATAACAAACTTGGTGAGCTTCGCCGTAATAGTAGCAAAACTAAGGATTTACAAGGTGCGTTAGTTAGTGCTAACCCTGAGACTGGCGAGCTAGTATCTGTAGTAGGTAGTGGTAGTGAGTTTACAGGGTTTAACCGTGCTGTCGATGCCAAACGCCAAGTTGGCTCACTGCTGAAGCCTATTATTTATATGACTGCGCTTGAGAGCGGTCGTTATAACTTAGCCAGTTCAGTAGATGATTCACCTATTACCGTCAATCTAAACGATGGTGCTGACTGGAACCCTAGGAACTATGACAATCGTGATCATGGTTACGTACCGTTTACCTCGGCTCTATCTCAATCCTATAACCAAGCAGCGGTACGCTTAGGTATGGAATTTGGTGTTAATACCTTTGCCAAGCAGTTACAGCGTATGGGTGTTAAAGAAGAAATTCCACCTTACCCATCAGCATTATTAGGCTCAGTTAATTTGAGTCCGATGGATATGCTTGGTATCTACCAAGTCTTTGCCACTGGTGGCTTTCGTACGCCTATTCACAGCATTCGTACCGTCATTGATGATCGTGGCCTTATTTTACAGCGTACGGGGCTTAACACTCAGCGCAGCATCCCACCTGAAACCAACTTTTTGACCAACTATGCATTACAACAAGTGGTCTCAAATGGTACAGCTAGACGCGCGCAATCGCTGGGTAGTAATTTGAACCTAGCAGGAAAAACAGGTACGACAAATGACTACCGCGATGCTTGGTTTGCAGGCTATAGTGGCAACTATGTGAGTGTTGTTTGGGTTGGTCGTGATGATAACAAGCCAATTGGTTTAAGTGGTGGTACTGGCGCCTTACCGGTTTGGGTTGACTATATGAAACGCCTAAAACTAACTCCGGTTGCTCTGCCAGAGCCAGAAGGTATTGAATGGTTATGGCTAGAGAACAACTCAGGCAAACTGTCTAATGAACGCTGCGCCAACGCTCGTTATCTACCTGTCTTATCAGCGCATTTGCCAGAAGAAGCTAGCAGTTGCGCGCTGAGCCTATATCAGCAAGAGCGAGCGCGTGAACAAACGCAGTTTCAAAACCAGCAAGGTGACACCAATCAGAATGAAGGCTTAGAGATTCCAAATGGCGAAGCTGTTGAATCTGATGGTTCTGAGGGTAGCAGCGATGAAGACAGTGCTGATACCTGGTATGACCGCGCTGTTGAATGGTTCTAACATTGTTTTTGGTTTCTAGCTTTTAATATTTAAAAAAGGTTTTAACATGATAGTGTCATCTTTGAGGACAACTACTTCAGTAAAACACACAATGATGCTATGGCGTAAAAAAATCACGTCAAGCAATATCCTGCTTTTAGGTAGCGCGATCATTGGTGTGCTCGGTCTAAGTGCTTGTCAGACGGCGCCTAGTACATCAGCTACGATGCAAACAACGCCTGTTCAAACAGTACCAACATCTCAACCGACAGGACAATCAATAACCCAAGCGCCTACCACTGAAGCAGATAGTGAAAACAACTATACAGCCGAGCCTTATGATACGGTTGAACAGTCTGAAGTACCAAATCCACTAACACAAGAAACGCCTGTATTTACGCCTACTATTCCAGAAACGACGCAGCCTGATCCTGTTATCATTACGCCCTCTCCTAATGACTATATAATCTCCGAGCCGTCCGTACCGTCACATAACGAGCTACTAGAGCACGCTAGAAGAAACTCACAACAACGTACCCAACAATCTGCCAACAACAATAGTAATCTGCCCGCATTTCGCAATTTGATGCAAGTAGGTATCAATCAGCTGAAAGCGGGCAACCTCACCAATGCAGAGAGCAGCTTTACACGTGCACAGCGTCTAGCACCAAAGTCATCGGCGGTATATTTCTATTTGGCACAAGTAGCATTGAAAAAGAACCAACCTCGTAAAGCAGAAGCGATGGCACGTCGTGGTCTTAGTGTTTCTCAAAGTGCTAGTCGTAGACGAGCATTATGGCAGGTTATATTGCAATCAGGACAAGCTCAAGGTAACTCACGCGTGGTCAATGAGGCAAGACAGGCGTTACGCTAATAACTGCATATTTATACATTTCAGACTCATTAAAACACCTATATACATTATGTATTTGACTGTATATAGATTTATCTAGGGCATCCCCCTAACATCTACATTTATTTTTTATTTCCGCTTAAGGTTAATTTTATGGCATGGCAACAACTGCATTTACAATGTGAAAAATCAAACGTCGACTTGGCTGAAGCGCTTTTACTAGAGGCAGGTGCATTGTCAATAGCTTTAGACGATGCTGGCGATCAACCTCTATTTGAGCCACTTCCAGGTGAATCACCACTTTGGGATGAGGTGATACTAACAGGATTATTTGATGCAACTACAGATGCTGGTAGTCGTCAAGCAGTTGAGCAATTAAGTCATGAAATCGCTGCACAAGTACAGGCTACTCGTATCTGGCTAACGGCTGTTGATGACAAGGACTGGGAGCGCGAATGGATGAGTAATTACCATCCTATCGAATGTGCTAATGACTTATGGATCATACCTAACTGGATAACGCCACCCAATTCTGAAGCCACTAATATCATTATGGATCCGGGCTTAGCATTTGGTACTGGTTATCATGCTACGACTCGACTATGCCTAGACTGGCTAACAGAGCAAGACCTAACGGACAAAGTGGTCATCGATTATGGTTGTGGTTCAGGCATTTTAGGTATTGCTGCTTTGCTATTAGGTGCGCGTCAGGTGTATGCGGTCGATATTGACCCACAAGCAGTACTTGCTACCAATCAAAATGCGATACGCAACAATGTAGGTGATCGTCTGCAGGCATTCTTACCAGAAGAATTCACAGATTATTGCTCGAAAAATGATGTTTTGCCTGTCGAGATCATCGTTGCTAATATTTTGGCAAAGCCACTTATTGGTTTAGCACCTTACTTTGCCACACTAATTGCGCCTAAGGGCCGTATCGTATTGGCAGGCTTGATTGAATCGCAAACTGAGCAAGTAACTGAGGCTTATCAGCCTTATTTTTCACTTGATCCAAAACATGCTTTTACTGCACAAGAAGACCAACACTGGCAGCGTTTATCAGGTACGTTTACTAGCTAGCAACATTTAATTACATCTGTTACGATAGCAGGTAGTCAAATATTATGCATTTGACACCACTCTGTCATTGCCCATAATTCATTTAAATTGAAAATTATAAAGAGTATTGTGGGCAACAATTGGTGAGTGGCTAAACGGTATTGATAGCCATACTTTTTTGGATTTACCTTTATGACCACGCCAATAAAAACCCAATGCCCCCATTGCCAAAACTGCTATAGCGTCAAACAAACTCAACTGAACCAAGTCAATGCTACCATTAGCTGCGATCGTTGCCAGCAAAGCTTTTTGGTCAATAAACATCTTGTGGTAAATTCTGATGTCATACACAAGCCTGCACTCAAGACGAGCGTCCCCAACAAAAAAGCAGCTCAAAACCAACCAATACCGAACGAACAAAAAGCGAATACTAGTAGCAATCAGTATAAACCTCAAAATGTGACGAATACCTCCACATCTTCACTTCATAAGAAAAAATCATCTGATACTTTGATTCGTGACGACTTAATCTATGATGATATGGATATAGATGAACCAGAAGAAAATATTCAAGAGTATGACTCACTAGATAGTATGAGCGCATGGTTATCCCAGCCAAATGATGCCGGTTCTAGCATAGCAATAAAAGAAAAAACCAAAGACCCTTCCTCTAAGAAAATAGATAAAAACAGTCATCTGTCAGCAAAAAGAACATCTACAAATACAACAGCAGCATCCCCAGCAACGCAGGACATACTCAGCTCGGCAGCAGCCAACGATATTCATGCAAACGTTGACACTACTGATGATAATTCATGGCTACAAAAACTGTTAGAGGAACAAAATCAGCCCGAAGAATCACCATCAGATGACACAGATTTATCACAACTTCTATCTGATATGGGAGTACCCATTAAAGAGGAAGATTCTGCTACTGAAGAACGTTTAAGAAAAACACCGCTGCCGTTTGCTCCAACTCCAACAACACGTTCAATTGCGTCATTATTGTGGATACTAGGTTGTTTGGTTTTAGCACTCCTACTCGCGGCACAGTATGTTATTTTTAACTTAGAAAACTTAGTCAAAAACCCAGCCCATGCTAAGCGTCTCCAATCAATATGCTCTGTTGCTGCTTGCAGTTTACCCAGTGCGGACTTATCAACGCTTACCATCAGCAATATCCGTCACAAAAGCAGTCAGATTAAAACTGCTGATACGTTTAGCGATATAAGCGCTACTTTAAGCAATGAAAGCATGCAATCACAACTGTATCCAAGTATAAAAATAAGCGTTTACGGTAGAGACCATATCATTGGAGAATTCGTTACAGATCCAAACGATTATTTATTAGGAAAGCAAAGTCAGTTAGCTGCCAATACAGATAGGCAGTTATTATTCACTGTCCCTGTGTCTAGTGCTCAGATTCAAGAAGTCACGATGACTGCTCTTTATTGATTTAGGGCGTCGTACATAGACGGGTGTAAGTAGGAAATATACTGTAAATACATTTTCAATTAGATCGTGATAGCCAAGATAACGATGAATCTGTCAGCGCTAAGCAATATTAATTTGATATACTATGGTTCTAATCTCTTATAATCAGACTTCTTCTTCATTTCAAGGATTTTATTTTATGGCACCTCACGCACAGCATAATGCCAATCATTTTGCTAAAAGCTCTGAGCATCTTGCCGATTATAATAAAGACGAATACCAATCTTCTACGCACGACTTTGATTTTGCTGCACAGAATCATACAAGTAGTGCACAGCAACCATTGCGAGTTCATGTAGAACGTGTGGTGCGTCAATACTTTGCGATGCTAGGAGATGAGATGCCTACTGATTTATACGAGCTGGTTTTAAAGCAAATCGAAGAACCTCTCTTATCTGTCGTGTTAGAAAAAACAAGAGGCAATCAAACCAAATGTGCTCAAATATTAGGTTTAAACCGAGGCACTTTGCGCAAAAAAATGAAAACCTATGATTTAATGTAGCATTACTATATGAGCTTACCCATCATTGACTGTCATTATTTATGGCAATCAAACGTTCGTCGCTTTATCTATCATGATACGGCATACAGTTGTCATCATCACCTTGCCAGACGTTTACGTCAGGCTTTTTTTATGGAAGATTTCTTATGAGTACAACCCCACTTGCCCTACTATCGGTTTCCGATAAGTCTAATATCGTCGAGTTTGCTCAAGGCCTTCTCAAAGCAGGTTTTGGTTTATTATCTACGGGCGGTACTTATCGCTTGCTCACAGAAAACAACGTCGACGTGACTGAAGTATCAGATTACACAGGCTTTCCTGAAATGATGGATGGCCGTGTTAAAACGCTGCATCCTAAGATCCACGGTGGTATTTTAGGACGCCGCGGTACAGATGATGCAGTAATGAGTGATCATGCGATTGAACGTATCGACTTGGTCGTCGTGAACTTATATCCGTTTGCTGAAACTATCGCGCGTGCTGACGTGACTATGAACGACGCTATCGAAAACATCGATATTGGTGGTCCTACCATGGTTCGTTCAGCAGCGAAAAACCACGCACATGTAGGTATCGTGACTGATCCAGCTGATTATGACCGTGTACTTAACGCCTTAGATGGTGGTACTGAACTGACAACTGCTTTGCGTTATGACTTGGCAGTAAAAGCTTTTGAGCATACTGCACAGTACGATGGTATGATTGCAAATTTCTTAGGTAGCCGTGTTAACGAAACTCAAGAACCAGAAAACTTCCCACGTACATTCAATGTACAGCTTGAAAAAGCACAAGACCTACGCTACGGCGAAAACCCGCATCAAAACGCAGCTTTCTATACTGAAAACCAGCCTTTGAAAAGCAAACAAGCTTCAATCGCGACAGCTAAACAATTGCAAGGCAAAGCACTGTCTTATAACAATATCGCTGATACTGATGCCGCGCTTGAATGTGTCAAAGCGTTCAGTACCCCTGCTTGTGTAATCGTTAAGCACGCCAACCCTTGCGGCGTCGCAGTTGACAATGATCAAGTAGCTGCTTATAACACTGCTTTTAGCACCGATCCTGAATCATCTTTTGGTGGTATCATCGCATTCAACCGTTCATTGACGCTTGCTGCTGCAAAAGCCATTATTGATAACCAGTTCGTAGAAGTAATCATTGCGCCTAGTATCGAAGACGGTGTACTTGAAGCGACAGCTACTAAGAAAAATGTACGCGTATTGGTATGCGGTGAGCTACCAGCCCCAGATCAGCGTGATAATCAGCTTGACTATAAGCGTGTCAACGGTGGCCTGCTGGTACAAGAGCAAGATCTTGGCTTAATCACTGCCAATGACCTAAAGATCGTCACTGACGTACAACCTACTGAAGCACAAATTGCCGACCTGCTATTTAGCTGGAACGTAGCAAAATACGTCAAATCTAATGCCATTGTCTATGCAAAAGGCCAACGCACTATCGGTGTTGGTGCAGGCCAAATGAGCCGTGTTAACTCAGCACGTATTGCGGCTATTAAGGCAGAACATGCTGGATTAGCGACTGAAGGCGCTGTTATGGCATCAGATGCGTTCTTCCCTTTCCGTGATGGCATTGATAACGCTGCTGAAGTAGGCATCTCTGCTATCATTCAGCCAGGTGGCTCTATGCGCGATGACGAAACTATTGCTGCTGCTAATGAACACGGTATCGCAATGGTATTCACTGGCATGCGTCATTTCCGCCACTAAATAATTACATGTTAATTTAAGGCTGGTATTAGTAGCAGTAACAAACATAAGTACTGCTACTGATTTTCAGTCTATATGAAGTTCGTGATAATTATTGTTAAAAAATCCCCACAAAAAAGCCACCGTATCCATTGATACAGTGGCTTTTTAAACATCTAAAATAATTTAGCAAACACTTATCGACCTTGTGCATTTGCCATGTTGCTTTCATTAATCTCAACCGTATACACCAAACGTAGATAGTCCAAATAATCTTGCAACTGATCTTGACCTAAGTTGTCACGAATGATACTGGCCGTTTGTGCTCTTTGTGCGTCAGACAACGACGATTGCTGCTCGGTCTTAATACGATTTCCAACCAATAGCGTTGCACCCGTCTCAGTTTCGCTAGCAATTGCGACGACACTATCAGCAGCAGCCTGCTGGCTAAATGCCAATCCACGCTCTTTGTCTGTTAGCTGTGTCGTTTGACGGTTGATCTCACCCAGTGCTTGGAAGCTTACCGACTGCTTACTAATATCAGCTGGCGTTTTGATACCAGCGGCTATTGCTTTGGCGTCGTTTAGTGCTAATGCCGTCGCTTTCTGCTGGCGTAGTATTTGGGTGATTCTTGGTGTTGCATTTGCTAAAGTAAGCGTCTTAGTAGGACGATAGTTACTTGGTTGCACCCATACAGTTCCATTACCCACTTCGATACCAGCAGTCACTGCTTGATCCTGAATGGTGAATTCATCAAAGGCTTGCTTGATCACTGCTGGTTGTGACAGTGCCGATTGATTATTCTCTTTGCGATAATCTTTCAAACGTTTCAATGTCACATTCTCTTGTTGAGCAATGTCTTCAATACTAAAACCATCTGCCGCCATGTCATTAATGGCCGTCACTTTATCGGCATACATCTCTTGACGCTTATAATCTGTTGCTTTTGCTGTCAGTTCATCACGCATACTATCTAGCGTCGGTGCTTTGTTGCCATTGTCTTCTGTTACAGTAAATATCTGATAGCCAAAGCTGGTCTTGATAGGCGCGGTTACATCACCAACACTCAACCCTTCTAGTGCGGCTTGTACCGTATCTGCATCACTGCCAAAAACTGATGGATTGAAGCGACCGATACCACCACCTGTCTCACCTGATGGATCATCTGACTCTGCTTTAGCTACGGCTGTAAAAGACTCTCCTTTATCTAGGCGAGCTTTAACATTTTCTGCTCTTGCTTTAGCATTATCACCTGTTAATAAGATTTGACTAATTTGACGCTCATCAACGATGGCTTGTTCTTGCTTATAAGCTTCATATTGCTGCTGCAGCTCTTCTGTTGTAACGTCAGTTACTTGAATGGTTTGAGGGCTCAGTTGTAAATAAGCCAAATCAACCATTGCCGCACTTTTTAGTGTGTCTTTGTTGGCATCGTAATAAGATTGAATGTCTGCTTTACTGAGCTTAACCTTGTCAGCATAATCCTGCCAATTAAAGCGATGCACCCAAACGTTGCGTGACTCAAGCTGTAAATCAATTAATTGACTAACCGCTTGCATAGGATAGACAGCCGTACCAACGATACTGGCATTTAATTGATCCAAGCTCAACTGGTTGCGAAATTCTGCAAACAATTGGTTTTTGGTCATGCCGCGCTGACGCAAAAAGTTCGAAAACTGATCGTTTGAGAAGTTACCGTCTGCGTCTTGGAATATTTCCTCTTGGCGCAACAAACGATTGATCGTGTCATCAGAAACTGTCATGCCAAGCTTGCCTGCTTGCTGCTCCAACAACGTACGATCGATGAGACCCTTTAATACTTGCTCATGAAGCACATCTTCATTCAATAAGCTGGCATCTTCGACCTGCTCTAACACTTCAGAACGACGGCTATTGACAGCAGTTTGATACTCGGACAGTCCTACACTTGAGTCACCTACCTGTGCAATCTGGTTAGGATCGACGTGACTGCCAAAATAGCTTTCGACACCCAAGAGAGCGAGCGGCGATAGGCATAAAATCAATAAAATGCGACCTGGCCAGCTTTTTAAGAAATCGCGCAATTTATCCATAGTTATCTCTGCTTTATTAACCTATATTGATGAAAAACCATTGTAATACTGCTAGGAGCTGTTAAGTGCAACCTGCCAATATCAGTGCTATCTAAGCTGGCAATGGTAAGAGTAAGAGCGTATGCATTTTATAGTAAAAAACAAATTTTATTAAAGAAATACGACTTAAATGACATACCTATCGCGCGCCCTATGATACGTGATTTTTCATCTATACTCAAAATATTCACGGCGCATGATACAAACTATAGCGATAAAAAAAGCACCTAAATATTAGGTGCTCTCTTCGATGGCTGTCTGCTTAACTCAGCTATAGTCCACCGACTATCATTCTACGCTAAAAAAAGCGGCTTAGTTTAAGCGCTCTTTTAAGTTTTTACCAGCTTTGAAGCTTGGTACTTTGCTTGCTGGAATGCTTAGTTCTTCGCCAGTCTTGGGGTTACGACCAGTGCGTGCTTTGCGATCTTTCACACTGAAAGTACCAAAGCCAACTAATGAGATGCTGTCGCCAGCTTCTAGCGCTTCGCCAACACTTTCCATAACAGCGTTTAATGCATCACCAGCTTGGGTTTTATTTAGACCACTTTTGTCTGCGATGCTATCAATTAATTCTGACTTATTCATAAAATTTCCTTCAAGTTTAAGGGGATAATAAATGCTCACACCAAGTATTGTAACGCTCTCATGGTGCTTACGCAATAAAAACTACCTAACTGGCGCACTAGCAGGTTCTTCTTTGTTATCGTCTTTATATCAAGGCAGCATAAGGAGCGCAAGCGATTTTACATATTTTTGTGCTCTATACTACGTATTTGACACCTAATGTTACGCAAAGCGTTAAGAATTTCTCATATAAGCTAATTTACATCACTGAGGCGATGGGGTTTACTATCGTCTATGCCATTGAGCATTTGATAGTTGGCGCCTATGCATTGTTATTCGTTATGTTTGTATACTACTGGTCATAAATAAGAGTGTCTTTATTGACTGCTAAATTGTAATGTAATAGTTTAGCCACTACAGAAACTAGCGTTACTTTTTATTATAAAGACGTTACTATAAGCGAAATATCACTGCAAATCCTAGGCGAATACAGACTTCTGTTTGCTAAAAATATAAAATTTGCTAAATAAAAAACGGATTATTTACATGAAGCGTTCTACGTTGTCTCACTCTTTTCTTAATATCATTCTAGTATTTATCGAGTCGGCGCTGACATTGCTGTTACGTTTGGATCCTGAATTGCGTAAAGCCGCTTATCCACTTGCCAAGCAAGGTACTGTGGTGGCGCTTCGCTTGTATTTACCACATGTAGAAGTGTTCGCTACTTTTAATACCAAGGGCGTACTACTGGATGCTCAACTGCCAATTGGCCGTAGTGAGCCTGACGTGGTTATTAATGCCTATAGCATACAAGTTATTAACGCTATCACTACTCATGATAGCGAAACGACTGAAAAGTTACAGATGCGCGGTGAATCGATTCAAGTACAATTGGTTAAACAGTTTATTATGCAACTTGGGCTTGCCAGCCTAATCCAAGGTCTAATCAAAAAAATAAAAGGTGATAAAACTAAAACCAAACCTACAGAAGCTGATTTGGAAGAAAAAAAGAACAACTATAAACTTCGTATCAAAGAGCAGCAGACGCAGATTAATACCCTGACCATCAAGAATCGTAAACTTGAAACAACCGTAAAAGAGCTTCAGAGCAAGCAAAAAACGTTAATGATTGTCACTATCATTGCACTCGTTGTTATGATCGGTTCAGTCGTCGCCCTATTGATGAATTAGTCTTGGCTCGTTGTATTACCTACAAATAAGCGTTCAATGTCTTCAATAGATATTGAACGCTTATTTTTTACTTTGTTAAGTGTGTCTGTAGCACAAAAATCAAGCTGCCCATGTATCCCTCACATATCTTTTCTAAACATCATTGTTTTTATCAATTATAGCAATAAGCTTGATTAACCATTGAACCACACTTTAATCTTGACTAAATTACTCGGGATTAAGTATAATTACCTTAATCGTTGCACACATCGGGTTAATCATCTGTTGTTCAATAGCGATAAAACAAAACTTAGCTGATGTATTATTGATTACTCTTTTTATTTTATGAGTGCTCATGCAAACTCTTGGCTAAAATCGTTGTTAAACATAAATGACATCAAGTTTGGAGATAACACATGCGTTTGACTACTCGGGGCAGATACGCTGTTACCGCATTATTAGATTTGGCATTGCAGACTAGCCAACAAGACAGTGCTGTATCGCTATCCGATATCGCCAAGCGGCAATCTATTTCTATCTCATATCTTGAGCAGTTATTTTCTAAACTTCGTAAACGTGGTCTTGTCACGAGTATTCGCGGTGCTGCAGGTGGTTATCATCTGGCTAAACCATTGAATGAGATAGATGTAATGAGCATCATATCTGCGGTTGATGAGTCGGTAAACGCGATGCAATGTGAAGGGCGCGGTGATTGTCAAGGTGGTACAATGTGCCTAACTCACGATCTGTGGTGTGCACTATCAAACCATATCGAACAGTACTTGAAAAATATAACATTAGCGCAATTATTAGATATGGAAAACGTGCAGTCAGTATCAGATCGTCAGCACACCTCTACACAAGATATTTCCATAAAAGACATTAATACTATTACTCTATCGAACAGCGAGGCAAACCCAGCATGAGCCAACATAACAACCTTATATACTTAGATTATGCCGCCACTACCCCAGTTGCTAAATCAGTAGCTACTAAGATGAGCGAGTATTTGACTGTAGATGGTGTCTTTGGTAACCCAGCTTCACGCTCACATGGTTACGGCTGGCAAGCAGAAGAAGCAGTAGAAACTGCTCGCGGTCAAGTTGCTGAAGTCATTAACGCTGATCCACGCGAAATCGTCTTTACTTCTGGTGCAACTGAGTCTGACAACCTAGCTATTAAAGGTGCAGCACATTTTTATCAGTCTCGTGGTAAGCATATCATTACCAGTAAAATTGAGCACAAAGCGGTACTAGATACCTGCCGCGAGCTTGAACAAGAAGGTTTTGAAATTACTTATCTTGAGCCGCAGCCAAGCACAGGTCTTATCTTGCCAGAGCAAGTAAAAGAAGCACTGCGTGATGATACGATTTTAGTATCACTTATGATGGTGAATAATGAGCTTGGTACTATTACTGATGTTGCCGCAATTGGCGAAATCACTCGCGAAGCTGGCGTGGTTTTCCATGTTGATGGCGCGCAGGCTGTTGGTAAAGTAAAAATCAATCTTGAAGAAATGAAAATTGATTTGATGAGTTTCTCGGGCCATAAAGCATACGGTCCTAAAGGTATTGGCGCATTGTTTGTTCGTCGTAAGCCGCGCATTCGCTTAAAAGCTGAGCAACATGGCGGTGGTCATGAGCGCGGTATGCGTTCAGGTACTTTGCCAACGCATCAGATCGTTGGTCTAGGAGCAGCATTTGCTTTAGCTAATGAGCGTTATGAAGAAGACCATGCACATGCAGCCAAACTACGTCAAAGACTTTGGGATGGCCTGCAAGACATCGAAGAGATTTATCTAAACGGCGATCTTGAGAATAGCGTGCCAAACATTGTAAATATCAGCTTTAACTTTGTTGAAGGCGAGTCATTGATGATGTCGCTTAAAGACTTAGCGGTATCATCAGGTTCAGCCTGTACATCAGCGACGCTTGAGCCATCATATGTACTACGTGCAATTGGTCGCCCAGACGAATTGGCACATAGCTCAATCCGCTTTAGCTTTGGCCGTTATACCACTGACGAAGATATTGACACTGTTATCAAACAGATGCATGAAGCCGTTGATAAACTACGTGCCTTATCACCACTTTGGGATATGTATCAAGAAGGTGTTGATTTAAACTCAGTTGAATGGGCTGAGCATTAATTTCTAGTATAATTTTTTAGTATAGCTAGCAACATATATTTATTACACAATTGATCAGACAGTTAAATTAAGCGTTTGACCCCAATTATCGATGAGTAGTTAAACATTTAAAGTTGATAAACGACTACTCATCATCTAACTAGGAGAAAACCCCATGGCCTATAGTGACCAAGTTATTGATCATTACGAAAACCCACGCAACGTTGGTAATCTTGACAAAAGCGCCAAAAACGTTGGTACCGGTATGGTCGGCGCCCCAGCATGTGGCGATGTAATGCGTCTACAAATCCAAGTCGATGACAACGGTATTATCGAAGATGCGCGTTTCAAGACTTATGGCTGCGGTTCAGCAATTGCTTCAAGCTCGCTTGTTACTGAGTGGCTAAAAGGCAAGAGCTTGGATCAAGCTGGCGAAATCAAGAACAATGATATTGCTCAAGAACTGGCTTTACCACCAGTAAAAGTACATTGCTCTGTACTTGCAGAAGACGCCATTAAAGCCGCTATTAGCGACTATAAAGGTAAGCATGGCGCAGCAACTCCAGCAGAAGAAGCTGCGATCTAAGTTAAGCTAAGCTAAGCCTACTAGCATATGCGCTACGTTGTATTAGCAACGCTAAAGTAGCGATATATAATCGCTACTGACGCTAAAGAGGTGACAATGACACTTATGTAATTGTCACCTTTTGTTTTCTGATAGTTGCAAGCCTATCGTTTTGGCAATCTTATAATTATGACTGCCATTTTATCTATATTTTTTTATTGATGTTTATGATTAATAGTCAATGGGAGTTGGCATGATTGAAATGACAGAACGCGCCGCTCAGCATGTTCGAGACTTTTTGGACAATCGCGGCAAAGGCGAAGGCATTCGAGTTGGTATCCGTACAGCGGGTTGCTCAGGCTTGGCTTATGTTTTAGAGTTTGTAGATACCCCTGATGAAAATGACACGCGTTATGAGAGTCGCGGCGTTAGCATCTTTATTGATCCCAAAAGCCTAGTGTATTTAGATGGCTTGTTGATGGATTACGAAAAAGAAGGTCTAAACGAAGGCTTCAAATTCACCAACCCTAACCAAAAAGGTGAATGTGGTTGCGGTGAGTCTTTTACAGTTTAATTGTTTGATAATTGAAAGCTGATCGTTTATGTTCAAATAATTTTTCATACGAACAGTGTATTATCTCTACTACAACTATGAAGAATGGTTAATTTAGTTACTTCATCAAGCGACTCAGATATTCTTAGCTAGGCAATGACTTTAAAAACAAATAAAAAAGAAAGGCATTAGATTATGACAGACATCACTTCAGAACCACAGTTTGATAACTTCTTTGCCCTATTTGAGCAGCCTGTACAATTTGAGATCAATCAAAACAGCCTAGATCAACGTTTGCGCCTACTACAGAAACGCTATCATCCTGATAATGTTGCTAAGAAACAGACTGACATGGTTCAAGCACAGTTACAGTCTGAAAAAGCATCAGCTCTAATCAATCAAGCGTATCAAACTCTAAGCGCCCCTGATAGCCGTGCCGGTTATTTGTTAGACATGGCGGATCAAGCACAAAATATAGAGCATTCAATCGCAGATTTGGACTTCTTGGAAGATGCGATGCAGATGCGTATGGACCTAGATGATGCTATCGAAGACAAAGACCTTCCGGCCTTGCAGCAACTACATCCTCAAATTACAGATCGTCTAGTAAATCAATCAGAACGCTTTAATAACGCTTATCAAAATCAAGATTGGCAAACAGCGATTGATGCGACACAGAAACTAAAATTTTTAGTTAAGCTAAATGCTGATGTGACGACTGGGCTTGATGACGTTGCAAATTCATCGCATTCAGATGACGATGACCTGTATGTCTAAACATCTGTAATTATATCTCTCACTACCAAGCCAAATTCTATATATTTGGTTAAAATAGTGACCGTGATACCATATAGTCTTTGAGTTTAAGCGCATCAGACTGTCAGAATCTTTATTCTATGGAGTGAGATTACAGACGCTAAGCTCTCGCACTGCATATGCTCCAATTTACTTATTCATTTTATCTCTGAGTTATCCTTATGTCTTTAATGCAAATTGCTGAACCCAATCAAAGCGCTCAACCTCACCAACATAAATTTGGCTTGGGCATCGACCTTGGTACTACACGCTCGTTGGTTGCGGTAGTGCGTTCAGGTAAGGCACAAGTCTTAGAGGCAGACGCAGCGACAGATACGTTATTGCCGTCTGTTGTCTATTATCCAGCTACTGGCACGCCATTAGTTGGCTATGATGCCCTAGCGCATTTAGCGGATGATCCAAAAAATACGATCGTCTCGGCTAAGCGTTTTATGGGTCGTAGCCAAGCTGATATTAAGTTCTCTCATCCTTATGAGTTGTCTGGCAGCAAAGATGATATGCCTGCCTTTGTTACGGCACAAGGCGAGGTTTCTCCTGTTGCAGTATCAGCGCATATCTTAGCCGCTCTTGAACAACGTGCAGCGAGTGCCTTACCTGCAGATAGTATTGAAGGTGCTGTGATTACAGTTCCAGCTTATTTTGATGAGGCACAGCGCCAAGCAACCAAAGATGCTGCTCAGGCAGCGGGTATCAATGTACTTCGCTTGTTGAATGAACCAACTGCTGCTGCAGTTGCTTATGGGCTCGACCAATCATCAGAAGACAGTAAAAAAGAGAGCTATTACTTAATTTATGATTTGGGCGGTGGTACGTTTGATGTCTCTATTTTAAAGCTTACTGATGGTGTCTTTGAAGTATTGGCAACGGGTGGTAATAGCGCACTAGGCGGTGATGATATTGATCGTCTTATTACCAATTGGATCATTAAACAATTAAGTATCGATCCAAAAGACGTAAGTCTGCATGACAAGTCAATATTAGCTCAGCAAGCCAAAGCCTATAAGCAAGCATTGACTGATACTGAACAAGTGGATATTAGTGTTACTATCAATGGACAGTCTTACCAAGGTGTATTAAGCCGTACAGATGTATTAGCTATCGTAGAGCCTGTTAGTCGCCGTACGCTAAGTGTATGTGAACAAGTCCTACGTGATGCCAAGCTATCTACTACAGATTTAGATGAAGTTATATTAGTGGGCGGTTCGACTCGTATGCCTGCAGTACAGGAAGTCGTGACTGAATTTTTCGCTAAACAGCCACTTTGTCGTTTGAATCCAGATGAGGTTGTTGCTCTAGGTGCTGCCCAGACTGCTCATCAATTGGTTAATGGTGATAGTGACAACAATTTACTGTTATTAGACGTGACACCGTTATCGCTAGGTCTTGAGACGATGGGTGGTTTGGTCGAAGTACTGATTCCGCGCAACACGCCTATCCCTGTGAAAAAACGTCAAGTGTTTACCACTTATCAAGATGGTCAAACAGGTATGGTGATTCACGTGGTGCAAGGTGAGCGTGAAACGGTAGAAAACTGTCGCTCTCTTGGACGTTTTGAGCTGTATGGCATCCCGCCAATGAAAGCTGGGTTTGCTCGTATCGAAGTCACCTTTAGTATTGACGCTAACGGCCAGCTTACTGTTAGTGCACAAGAAACCACGACCAAAACAGAAAGTAAAATCGAGATCGTGCCTTCTTATGGGCTATCAGATGAGCAAAAAGAACAGCTACTTATTTCAGGGTTCAAACACGCAGAAGAAGATAAAGATGCACGCTCTTTGATCGAGACGAAAGTAGAAGCGGAACGCGAAGTACTAGCACTAGAGTCGGCACTAAACGAATTTTCAGCGCTGCTCTCTTCTGATGAGCAGCAATCACTAGCAGAGCATATACAGTCGCTACGTGCATCTCTCAGTACTAATGATTTATCGTTTATTGAAGCAAAGCAGGCACAGCTCAAGCCACATAGTGATGCCTTTGCTGCACGTATCATGAATCAAAGCGTCAAGACCAGCATGGCAGGTACTAGTGCCCAAGACTGGTAACAAATACATCGATATATATAGCTTAGCTAACATATTAAGTTAACTTCTAATATTTTTTAAATTGATTAGCATCGGACAGATAATTTATGCCAAAAGTTACCGTATTACCCCACCACGAAATTTGCCCTGAAGGCGCAGAAGTTGAGCTACAGGCTGGTGAAAACTTATGTAAAGCACTTTTAGAAAAAGGTATTAAAATCGAGCATGCATGCGAGATGTCAAAAGCTTGTACTACATGTCATGTTGTAGTACGTAAAGGTTTCAACAGTTTAGATGAAATGGATGATGTCGAAGCGGATTTACTTGATCGTGCTTGGGGCTTAGAACCTGATTCACGTTTGTCTTGTCAGGTTATGCTTGATGATAAAGATTTAACCATCGAAGTACCTAAATATACGCTTAATCATGCCAAAGAAAACCATTAGATATTGGTAACACTTCCAGTTATGACTAAAAAGGCCAGCTATCTGATAGCGGGTCTTTTTTATATAAGATTTTAAGATATCGCCCCTAAGATGTTCACCTAGAGTTTGTTTAATTCAAAACAGATATAAATCGGCTGAGTACAAAGTTCAGACTCGATACTTTAACTAAAGTTTACGCAGACTCTTTTCCATAAAATTTGGCTGCACAGAGCAAAGTGCTTATTTGCGATTAGAGTCTTCACGTTTACTTTCTACAGCTGTACTCGTTACTATTTTTTCTTCTTCTTGCTCTATGCGCTCCAGCGCAAAATTTAAGCGAGCTCTAATGTCTTGATAATCATTGTCTTTCATATCTTTAAAATTCAAATGCAAATTGAAACCGGGTAATGTGTGGTCGACCCATTTAGACAGATGACCAGATGTATCGGTGCTAGGATCAAATACTTGCCACGCGTTAACTTTCTCGTCCAGACCTTTTAAGCAAAGCGCTGCAACGTGTGCGCATTCATAGTTGTGGCATATATAGTCGTAAGTGCTTTCGCTGACCAATATCTGATCTTTACCAGCACAAGCCTCAAGTCTAGAAGCTAAATTAGCTTCTTTACCAATAATTGTATAACTAAGCCGACTATTGCTACCAAAATTACCGACGTGACAATATCCAGTTGTAATTCCGATACGTATATATAAACCTTCAAAACCCATTAATCGCCATTTCTGGCGCAGAGTACGCATCTCACGACGCATATCAATTGCCATCGCAACACAATCTAGCGCATCTTGACGCGAGCCGCGGCTATTCGGTTCACCGAAGAAACATACCATGCCATCACCAATGAACTTATCCAGCACTGCGCCATGTTTATCAGCAATCGACGTCATGCAATGCATATAAGTATTGAGAATATCTGCCAAATTATCAGAACTTAGACTATCAGAAAGTTCGGTAAAGCCAACGATATCTGAAAACATGATAGTTATTTTTGCACGTTTATTAGAAACCTTAACTGGGCTATCTGATTTGACAATAGGCTCCCAGATTTGTGGTGGCACAAATCGAGTCAGTTTATTGATCACTGAGACCATTGTTCTTACACGGCCTTTAGCTTTATATGCAGAGGCTTTATAACCAGTATATTCTTGGTACATGCGTCGAAACTGGCAAAGGATAACGGTCATACTACTTAACATTACCATAGGTGGTAACCAACCATTTGCACAGTCCAGCTCATTGCTACTTAGGATAGTACTGACATAATAGAAAATAATGGCAGTCACTAGAGCTACTGCAATCAACCTCAATTGATTGTCAGGGCGACTAAAAATAATACGAATGCCAATTAGAGACACCAAGCTGAGCGATATAACAGTACAGAACTGTAACGTTCCAATGACAACCGACAATAGAATGATGACAATACTAGATGTCCAAAAACTGGTTTGGCGTCGATAGTTATAAATTAAAATCATCAAACTTGGCAGGGTAACAATGACTAGAAGCGCCATGGCTGGTGGGCGAAACTCAAAATGCAGTGCAAGCAGTATAACGGTGAGTATTAGAACAAACACTTCAGGATAATCGAATCGACAAGTTTGACCTGCCTTTAACGGCGTCAACGATTTGAACGTCTCTGAGAGAGGCATATGAAGTTCACTTAAATGATTCGAATGATACGAGAGAGACGGATAAAGTACACTAACACATGTGTATTATTTGCCTTTATGATGAGTTACCATAAGATATATTTAATAATATATTATACTTTCGAAATAAGTTAAAGCATAGGCCATTGGTTACTAAAAAGCGACCTTTTGTCCAGTTTACCTTCTCCCTTACAATTTTTTTCAAATTTAATTAAAAAAGGCCAGATACTTCTAAGTATCTGGCCTTCTCTTTTATATATACGATTAGCAATCAATCTATTTCTATTAAAGATAGAATAGATTGATTATACCATTTGCCAATCAAACGGCATTTGATGATGACCACGTAGCGCCATCATTAATGTTTGCTGCATCTGCGCCAATACTTCCTTCGTATATGGAACAGCTGGCACACCCCATACTGGGTTTGGCCATTGCATGTCATTTTGATAACGGACAATATGATGAAAATGAAGCTGTGGCACCTGGTTACCAAGAGCGGCCACATTCATTTTATCAGCCTGAAAAGTCTTAGCTAACTGACTCGATAACCAGCTCGACTCTCGTAAGAACTGCGTTTGATCAGCTTCAGATAATTCATACAGCTCTTTGATACCTGATACACGTGGCACTAATATAAGCCAAGGAAATTGGCAGTCATTGATTAAACGACAAGTGGATAATGGAAAATCCCCCACTAAAAAACTATCAGCAGCAAGTTTATGATGAAGTTGGAACATAATGACGGTTCTCTTGTTGTTTAATGCAAATAAGAATACAGAAAGTTAAAAACTTAGTTTGGCTATTTTATCAGTTATCTGGTTGATAAAATAGCGCCATGATTTATTGGCTTATAGCAACTACCTAGCCTGCTTTATATCGAGCTATGTATTAAGTAGACTCTGTCACCATATGCTCACTAAAATAGCGCAACAGTTCTTGTATGACCGTCACGCGCTGCTGCGGTGTGGCCAGTTTATCCGCATTCTGATAACGAATACCAGCTGCGCCATTCATACGATAATGCTGACCATTTGATTGGATCAACTTAATAATAGCTAACGCATCAACTGGGGTATCTGGCGCAAACTCTAACGTCATACTACTACTATTGGCATCAATTTTATTGATTTTCAGTGGCTCTGCTTGTAAACGTAATCCATGAATGGCAAATAACTGCTTGGTTTGATCTGGTAGTGTCCCGAAGCGGTCAATCATCTCCGTACGAATATCCGTTAAGGCTTCTTTATCATCGGTATTACTAATACGCTTATAGAACAATAAACGCTGATGCACATCGTGTAGATACTCCTCTGGGATGAGGGCGGAACTGTGTAGATTGATTTCACTGGTGAGCGATAACGGTGTATTTAGATCAGGCTCTTTACCAGCTTTAATGGCCTTAGTCGCACGCTCCAGCATATCCATATACAAGCTGAAGCCAATCGCTTGCATATTACCACTTTGTTGCTTACCCAATATTTCCCCTGCACCGCGAATCTCCAAATCTTCACTTGCCAGCATAAACCCTGCACCCAGAGTATTGGCCCGTTCAATCGCATGTAAACGTCGCTTGGCATCACCTTTAAGGCCTTTTAGAGAAGGCACTAATAAATAACAATATGCTTGGTGATGACTACGTCCAACTCGACCACGCAGCTGATGTAATTGCGCAAGACCAAACTTATCAGCGCGCTCAATAATGATCGTATTGGCATTGGGTACATCAATACCCGTCTCGATAATGGTAGAGCAAACCAACACATTGAATTTTTTATGATAGAACTGCTGCATGATCTGCTCAAGCTGACGCTCTTGCATTTGTCCATGAGCAACGCCTACGCGAGCTTCTGGCACTAGGTCACGAATAGTCTCTGCCATGCGCTCAATACTGGCAACATCATTATGTAGTAGATACACTTGACCACCACGTAAAAGCTCACGCAATATGGCTTCTTTCATCAATGCTTCTGTCTTTTGCATCACAAAAGTCTTGATAGCGAGGCGACGTGCAGGTGGTGTGGCGATAATCGACATATCACGCATGCCTGATAGCGCCATATTGAGCGTTCTAGGAATTGGCGTCGCTGTCATAGACATGCTATCGACATCTGTCTGGATGGCCTTGATACGCTCTTTATGGCGCACGCCAAAGCGATGTTCTTCATCGACAATCATCAGACCCAAATTAGAAAATTTCACATCTGGTTGTAGCAGTTTATGAGTACCAATGACAATGTCCACTTTACCAGCAGTCAAATCCGCCAATACTGTTTCTTGATGTTTTTTACCACCAAAGCGCGACAAGCTCTCGATACGAACTGGCCAATCGGCAAAACGGTCGCGGAAGTTGTCTTCATGCTGACCGGCAAGCAATGTTGTAGGTACTAATACAGCAACCTGATAACCAGCACTAACAGCAATAAAGGCAGCACGCATCGCTACTTCTGTTTTGCCAAAACCAACATCGCCGCAAATAAGACGATCCATCGGTTGGTTTTGTCTCATATCTTCTATCACGGCATGAATGGCATTGGCTTGGTCAGCGGTTTCTTCAAAGGCAAACTGACTGGCAAATAGCTCATACTGCGATGGATCTATTTTGAAATGAATACCAACTTTGGCCTCACGTCTTGCCTGCATATTAAGCAGTTCTGCAGCAACGTCATGAATTTGCTCTAACGCCTTTTGCTTAGCTTTATCCCATTTGCCACTACCAATCTTATGCAGTGGCGCTAAGGCTGGATCGCCGCCACTATAGCGGCTAATCATTTGCAAATTGGCGACTGGCACATAGATACTAGCATCATCGGAATACTTTAAATGAATAAACTCTTGCTCGCCATCGCCGACATCCAAAGTAATCAAGCCATTGTAACGACCAATACCATGCTCGATATGCACTACTGGACTACCATCTGTTATTTCAGTGACGCTCTTGACCAAGAACTCTTCTGACACACCGCTCTGACGACGACGGCGCGTCTGCAAGACTTGACGACCAAACAGCTGTGTTTCGCTAATCAATACTAAGCGTTCAGATACATAGACACCACGTTCGATTGGTGCCACGGTCAAACCAACATGCGGTAGATGACTGTTATTGATAACCCTAGCTTTATCTGCGGCTAAAAATGCCTCAAAGCTATCATACGCCTTGATATCAATCTTGCTCTTAAACAGTTCAATGAGAATCTCACGACGGCCTGCGGTCTCTGCAACAATCAGTACGGGTGTTGAAGTTTTTGACTGCGTATCCAAAAAGTCGAGCAATTCGGATAATGGTTCAGACTTTTGATGATTGACTGCTAATTGCGGCGGCTCTTGTGCCTTGATTGTAACTAACCCTTGTTGCTTATTCTGAGCCACCTCATCACGAGCACTTAATATTACTCGTGGATACTGGTTTAGCTGCTCGTTAAGCGCGTTAGATAATAGATACAGCAGTGTTGGATCTACAATAGGCTTGTCAATGTCATGCCGCCGCTCTTCGTAGCGACGCTGAATTTGTGACCAGTAGTCAGCTTGTCTTTCATTAATTAATTCATCGGTGATAAACAATGCATCACTTGGTAAATAAGAGAATAAACTACTCTCCGCCTCCCAATCTTTTAAATTGAAAAATAGCGGTTGATAATATTCAAGCCCACTACTGGCAATTCCTGCCATCACGTCTTTGTGTAGCTCAGATTTGCGGCTACTGGCATTAGGGAACATAGCAGCAAAGTTCGTGCGGAAGGTCTCACGCCCTTCGTCAAGCGGAAACTCTTTTGCAGGCAAGATTTGAAATTGTTCGATAGGCTTAGAGATATCTGGCATCTTATGCAGTAATGACAGCGATTCTTTCGCCATACTGGTATCATTGCCCGTTAACATCGCCTTCAAATCATCGGCAGTCAAGGTGCGCTGTGTTTGAGGATGAAAAAAGCGAATGGTTTCAATTTCATCATCAAACAAATCTAAACGTAGAGGGAACGGCTGACCCATCGCAAAGATATCAATAATACTGCCACGTACTGCAAACTCACCTGGTTCAAAGACATTTTCAACCGCGCGGTAGCCTGCCTTTGCCAATAGCCCACGTTGGGTATTGATATCAAACCGATCGCCAACACTCAAATCAAAATGCTGACCAATTAACCAGCTTGGCGGTGCAACGCGGTGCATAAGGGCTTGTATCGAAATAAGCAACACGCCCGTTTTGGGCATATCCGTCAATAGATTGATACGTTCACTGACGATGTCTTGATGTGGTGACAGCTCATCATAAGTCAGCGTCTCCCAATCAGGAAAAACATAAGCATCGACGCCACAAAATGCCAACTCAGTTTCTATCTGATTAAGTTGGTTTTGGTCGCGTGCAACCACGACCTTTAATCGCTCGGCAACATTCCATAATGGCGTTTGAACCAAGCTTGCCAGCCACAAACTACTGACCGCACCATGGACAGGGGCTAGCCAACGCCGCTCGGCATTTTGGATAGGAAACAACTGCTGGTTAATAGGATCAAACGCGTCAGTCAAAGCAGTGATAGGCATAACAGATAGGATCAGAATTAAGGAATTAGAAAGCTATTATACGAATATTTGAACAATTACCAATACGATTTGACAAAACCAAACAGTTTGTTAGTATGGCACGCTTTTGACCACTATCGTTTTAAGCTCACTTTTTATAGTTAGCATGTGATTATTTCTAGATAAACGTTTACCTATTATCTCCTATAAATACTTCTAAAAGAGTGTCAACTACTCAGTAATTTGTACTCTTTATAACATTGTAAAAGCATTTTTACATTACCTAAAAACTAAAGCTTGTAGCTGCCAAAAACTATTGATTATCAATGAATAGTCGATACTTTGACGGTGTCCAGCTCAGCTAACTCATCAGGAGATTCGTCACCTATGAACGAGCAAAAACAGATCCCAAAGCATCTTCTCGAAAAGTTTCGCCGCAGACTCTATACCACTGAGCATAAAACTGGTGAAAACAACACTGAAATATTGGGTTTAGATTTACACAGACCTGTATTCTTCTTTACCGCTATTGCCGTTATTGGCTTTGTATTGTTTGCATTATTACTACCCAATATAGCTAACTCTTGGCTCAATGGTACCCAAAATTGGGTGGTCAATAGTTTTGACTGGCTGTTTATCAGCACAGCTAATATCATGGTAATATTTAGTCTGATATTGATTGTATCCCCCTATGGCAGCATCCGAATTGGCGGTATAAACGCCAAACCTGACTTCAATCGGCGCTCATGGCTCTCAATGCTATTCGCAGCTGGTATGGGCATCGGCCTTATGTTTTGGAGTGTGGCTGAGCCGTTAGCTTATGCAAGCGGTTGGGCAGGTACACCACTTGGTGTAGCAGCAGACAGCCCTGAAGCTTACCGTGCAGCTATGGGTGCAACCATGTATCACTGGGGTTTACACCCTTGGGGTATCTATGCAGTAGTTGGTTTATCATTGGCCCTATTCGCTTATAATTTCCGCTTCCCATTGACCATGCGCTCCGTATTCTATCCTATTTTTAAAGAAAAAACGTGGGGGTTACCTGGCCATATTATCGATATATTGGCCGTACTAGCGACGATATTTGGTTTAGCGACTTCATTAGGTTTGGGTGCCCAACAAGCAGCCAGCGGGCTTAATTACCTGTTTGGTTGGGATTTTGCGGGTAATTCGCTTGAGATTGTCATTATAGTTGTCGTCACTGCTCTTGCCACCATATCAGTGGCTCGTGGTCTTGATGGCGGGGTCAAGCTGTTGAGTAACGTTAATATGTTGGTCGCCTTGGCGTTACTACTGTTTGTATTTTGCGTTGGCAACTCACTCGGACTACTGAGCAAAATCGGTAACACAGTCGTTGATTATGCCACTTATATTATTCCCTTATCTAATCCTGTAGACCGCAGTGATGGTGACTTCTTTCATGGTTGGACCGTGTTTTATTGGGCATGGTGGATCAGCTGGTCGCCATTTGTAGGTATGTTTATTGCTCGTATTTCAAAAGGTCGTACGGTACGTGAATTTATTACCTCGGTAATGTTAGCCCCTACGCTTGTGACCATCGTCTGGATGACGGTGTTTGGACAGTCAGGATTGAGCCAATATGATAACCAAGTTGGTGAGCTGGCAGGAGGGGTTAGTGATGCTTCCTTAACCTTGTTTCAGATGTTAGCAAATCTTCCTCTAGGAACCATTACCTCTTTAATTGCTATTATTCTAGTGATGGTATTTTTTGTGACTTCATCGGACTCAGGCTCTTTGGTAGTTGATACGATTACAGCAGGTGGTAAGCTTGAAGCTTCCATATACCAGCGTGTATTTTGGGCTGTTGCTCAAGGTCTTATTGCTATTGCGCTTCTTTATGGCGGCGGCGCACAAGCTCTAAAAACCATTCAAGCAGGTGCGGTAAGTACAGGCTTACCTTTTACTTCGGTATTGATCGTAATGTGTATCAGCTTATGGCTTGGCTTACGTAGGATTTATAAGGCGCGAGAGCAAATGCTCTCGGAGCTTGAAAAATACTAACGAATTGCTGATTTTTGATCTAAAAAACCCAGTTCTGTCATAGAACTGGGTTTTATGTTTATAGTCGTTTGTAATATAGACTTGATTATAGTTATATTAAATTTAAACTAATGATAATCTACGCTGTTAAAGGTTCATTACTTGCAATAATGCCATTGTTGTCTGCATAGACAAACATGCCTGAGTTCAACGTCAAATCACCAAAGCTGATTTCAATATCCGTTTGACCTTCATCACGGCGGGTTGATTTACGCGGTATACAACCAAGCGCCATCACACCAAGATTCATTTCTGCCATATCATCAACATCGCGAACACAGCCATACACAATAACTCCAGCCCAGCCATTATCGATAGCTGATTGTGCAATCATATCGCCTAGTAATGCACACCGCATAGAGCCACCACCATCAACGACCAACACTTTACCATTACCGTTTTTGTCTTTGCCATTGCTATTCAACAGTGACTTAACACGGCTATTGTCTTCGAAGCACTTGACCGTCACGATTTCACCGCAGAATTTGTCTTTCGCACCAAAATGATGGAATGACTTACCTTCGATATTTGGTAAGCATACTTGCGACTCAGGATTGGCATCCAATAAATCACAAGTGACAAAATTTTCTCTATCCATTTGTATTGATTCTGACATTACTTCTGCTCCTTGTTTTAGTGACTCAACTGACTGGTATTTCAATATTTATTAATACTTATCAATGCTTAGATAATAGTTGTTATTTTTTACTCTCGTACTTTTGTTCTGCTATAGTTAAAAACCGATATCTGTAGTTTCTTAATTGCAAAAATGAATCTGTCACCAGAAAAAACGGTCTCTTTATTTTTTAACGCGGGTCATCGATAGCATCTGCTTATTTTCGATAATATCAGTATGCTTAATTTGAGGTTCAGTACGGTATTTACTACGATGATAGATATCATGAGCACTCATGGCCATCGCACTAGCAACACGTTTAGCAGAAATAGGATGTAACGACAGCGACTCTGATACCAGAGGCGAGATGATCTTGAAAGCTTTTTGACCAATGCTCTCAAGTGGACGACCTTTGTGCTTACCAAGCAACAAGGATGGACGAAAGACGACCAATTGTCCAAAACCTAATGCCATAATATCTTGCTCTGTCTCAGCTTTGACTCGATTGTACAAAAAACGGCTATCAATATCCGCATTCATTGAAGATAGTAAAAAGAAATTTTCCACCCCTTTGTCGCGACATAACTTGGCAAAATTTACATTATAGTCTCGATCTACCTTGCGAAAAGCCTCATCACTCCCAGCCTGCTTTTTTGTCGTACCTAAACAACTAAAAGCATCTGTCGTTCGATCGGCACCAACGCTTGCAAATACTTCAGAGAGATTATCAAAATCGTTGATTTGATAAAAACGCATGCTGGCGTTGATATAGCGTGGCGGACGACGAGCAAGCACAATCAATGTGTCATAAAGCTCACTCAGTTGCTTTACCAAATGCTGCCCTACTAACCCTGTTGCGCCAATCACAATTGCTTTTCGCTGCATACTCTATCCACTTATATAACATTAGATGAACTATATTGATGAGAAAAGACCTATATCAAGGTCTGTCGTTAGAATATCATACCTAAATTCCTCAATAACTGACGCTATTATATAGGATATATTGTAAGAGATTTTATCAACTACCTAGATCTATCAGCACTTACTATTGATGTAGTTACCTGAACGACTCAAATTCGATGATATTACGTAACTTCTTTGAGCATTAATCATCAAATATATTGTCCTTAGTTCAATAATTTGCTAAGATAATCGGCTTTACACGTCAGAGCTGTTTAATTATTCCAAACAGCTCTGACGCTTACGATGATCTACTCATATTAGATACTTTAATATTAGACATCGACATCATATTTGACGAGACGGCTGCTCGTCACCGATGATTGTTAAACCCATTATTGCAATCAACATTCATATTTTTATCTATCTTTATCAAGGAGATACGCGTGGCTAATACTGCACAAGCTCGTAAACGCGCCCGTCAAAACACCAAACGTCGTCAGAACTCTGCGTCACAACGCTCTATGGTTCGTACTTACTTAAAACGTGTTGATGCGGCTATCGAAGCTAAAGATTATGACGCGGCTACCGAAGCTTACAAAAAAGCGGTACCAGTTCTTGATCGTATGGCTGACAAAGGTATTATTCATAAGAATAAAGCTGCTCGTCGTAAGAGCCGCCTAAACAAAACAATCAAAGGCCTACAAGCTTAAGATTTGTGTTGGTTAGACCACATTGCGCTTTTATAGCGTAATGACTAAAACCTTGCTACTGGTTCTAATACTGCAGCAAGGTTTTTTTATGCCTACTCGAATATATTGAATGAACAACCTCCCTATCAACTCATTTCAATATTTAGATAAGACATCACTTCCATTGTACTTCTGGTGGCAATAGTAATTTGCTCGGGTGATAGCCAGCTGCACGATAACCCTCTAATAATGAATTAATCGGCCGCGTATATACTTGACCCCGCCAGATAAAATGTGCACTCGCTTGCTCAAAGGGCTGATCATCAAACCATAAAAACACGCCTTCCATCATCTTTGGCCAATCATTCCAATCAATCTCTACCACATCGAACATAACTGCTAAGAAAGCAGATAGCAACGTGTCATGACTCACAGCGAGCATTAAATGGCCATCTTGCGGCTGATTCTGGTAAAAAAGCGACAGAATATCCAGACCGCCTTGGTAGGTGTTTTTGGTCCCTTCGAGATTACCTTGCAAAAAACGATTAATGAAATTTAGGACACCAATCTCTTTGAACACTGGGTTGGCTATTTCAGGCTCAGTAACGAGGCTACCAGGCTCTACCAACAGAGACTGATGTGTAATATCACGCTTTAGACCAGCTCCCTCTTGCATCAGCTGCGCAGTATCGATGCAACGCCCAATAGGACTAGAGATACTATCAACGTCGAGCGAATATGGTAAATGACCTGACAACCACCGCCCCCAAGACTTGGCCAATACGCGGCCTTTAGGCGTCAGCGGTAACTGATAGCTGGCAAAACCATTACCATCAGAACGCTCACGTAAAGAATGCCTAGTAAATAGAATGAGTCGCTTATTTTCAGGCAATAAGCTGACAGAGGGAATCATACTATCTGGCAGGTGCGAAGGTGCAGGCGCGCTTGGTATGTGACTCGCAAGCTTGTCAGCAGATATTTTTGACAGGGTATTATTCAGATATTTACTCATGACAACAAGCCTAGCAGATTTCTTATCAGGAATGAACAACAGACAAACCTAGTTGCAATATATCTGATAGACATTCTTTATTCTTTCAAATAAAAGATTTATTCAAAAGAGTCTATGCCTAGCATAAATGAATGTTTACCAGATACTTACATACGGTTCTAGCCGATATCAATCACTTTGTCCCAAGCGAACTCTAGTGCCGTACTACTCACCTCATTAGGATAGGCTCGTGGATTAACAATCACCCGCGTATTACCGACTTTATAATCGAATGCTTCGTGAGTATGTCCATGTACCCAAAGCACCGGTGCCCAATCTTCATGCATCCATTCTGATAAATCACTGACGAAAGCAGCATTACTTGGTAAATCAGCATACTTTTCAGACACCGATAACGCACTGACGCTATGGTGACTCATAACTACTGTTTTCTTACCTAATTTATGAGATTCAATTAACGCTTGCTGTAGCCACCGACGATGCTTGGCATGAATCTGCATAGATACTTCAGGCGAAAACAGTTCGGTGCCTGCATAGATTTGCTTATAGTCACGCATAAAATGACGAGCAGCCGCCATTGTGTCTTCATTGGCATGATACTGATAATCTGTCCAAAGCGTACAACCTAAGAGGCGTATATCACCGATGTCGATATGCTGACATTGTAATACGCGAACTCCCTTTTTGGATGCAGTATCATAGTTATCCCAAGTTGCCAGTTTATTGTCAAAGCTCAATACGTCTTCATCAAAGTATTCATGATTACCAGCGATAGTAATCAGGGGAACTTCTAAGCGCGCTGCTTGTTCTTGTAACCATGGCATACCTTTGTCGCTATTAGCAGTATCCCCTGCTACCAGTACTAAATCTGCATCGGTTTTAGGAATATGTCCAACGGGGTGCGACTGACGTGCATAACTATCAATATGTAAGTCACTCAATATCTGTAATTTCATACTATCCAACATCATTTAATGGTGTTATTATTAAAAACTTAATTAGCGATAAACGCTCATAATAGTAGTACTGCTATTTATCTAAATGAACGTTTTTAATATAGTTATTATATTTTAGAAAAGTTATAAGAATAAATTTAAGTAGTGTAGCAGTTTTTTATATACCATCAAAAAGTAAAAAGACAGCCATTTAGGCTGTCTTTTTACTTAGTATCTACTCAAAATTAAATGCTTTGAAGTATTGTCTGTAGTTTAGCAGCAGGGTCTGTAGCTTGGGTAATTGAACGTCCAATAACTAAATAATCAGAACCGTCCGTTAACGCCTGATTTGGTGTACGGATACGTTTTTGATCATCAGCACTGTCTTCAGTTAGGCGTATACCAGGCGTAACCAGTTTAAAGTCCTGACCACACAATGCTTTAAGTGTCTTTGCTTCTTGAGCCGAGCATACTACCCCATCTAGACCAGCTTGCTTAGTCAATTGTGCCAGTCGGCTCACTTGAGCATCTAAGCTATCAGTGATACCTGTTTGCATTAACGCTTCGCTATCCATAGAGGTTAATACGGTAACTGCGATGAGTAATGTATCAAGATTTCTATCTAGTAAGTGCTGTTTCGCCAACGACATAGCTTCTAGACCTGCGCTAGCATGAACATTCACCATCCATACACCAAGCTCTGCAGCAGCCAATACGGCTTGAGCAGTGGTATTAGGAATATCATGAAATTTTAAGTCTAGAAACACTTCAAAATCACGTTGATGCAGTGCCTTAATGATATCAGGGCCACAACGCGTAAACAGCTCTTTACCGACTTTCAATCGACATTGAGATGGATCTAGCTGGTCAGCCAGCGCTAAAGACGCCTCTACCGTCATATTGTCTAAAGCGACGACAACTGGAGAGTTAATTACATTATTCATGGGTTTACCATATATTTTGAAGTTATCAAAGTATCTTATTTAAGGTCAACAACAAGGTCATTGAATTATCGTTTAGCAGATCACCTAAAAGACTACCTAATGACCTAATCTCGTCTACGTTTAGTCAGAGTAGAGCCTTCAGTTAGGCTAGTCGCGTCAGTATTTTGCACATTGGTAGCAGAAGTACCATAAACAGCTTCATCTACTGTTGGCGCGCTTGCTTGACGATCTATGACTGTATTGGCTTGAGTCAATTGCTCTTGTAGGTTTGTATTTGCTTTTTGCAAACGTGAAATTTCCCACTTATTTTGCAATACACGGAACATAAGAAGTGCAAGCAATATGCCAATGATGATGCCAAGTATTAAACACAAGATCAGTAGCAACCCTAGATTCATCGTAGGTGCTTGCGAAAACAGCAGATTGACTCCGACCTCAGTATTATTTGCCAATACCAAACCAAGCGAATAGGCAAAGCTCAAAAACAGCAATACAAATAGTAAAAAGCGCATGAGACAGTTACCTCAGTTTGGAATGATAAATATTGAACAGCTCGATAATCAGTATTAGTTTAACTTACCGTATCATTTACTGCTTCGCGTAAAGCTTTGCCTGGTTTAAAGTGTGGAATCGCTTTAGCTGGTACAGGTACACTTTCGCCTGTTTTAGGATTGCGTCCCATGCGGGCACGGCGATGATGCAGACAAAAACTACCGAATCCACGAACTTCGACTCGGCCATCATTGGCTAAAGTATGGGTCATCAAATTTAAGATTTCACGCACTGCGTCATCAACCACGGTATCTGCCATGCTGTCACAGTTTGCACTCAAATTACTAATAAATTCAGATTTGTTAATCGCTTGCTGCATTATTACACTTGCCTTATTGATTGATGGATAAGCTAATGATGAGTCAATGCTCTATAGTACAAAAATGCGTATGGATAATTAAATTATAAAAACTGAATTTTTAAAACCAATCTTCAGAATTGCATCATGACTATAAAAAGCTTATAACTATCATCTCGTTACTCAATGGTGCAAATGATAGCGGATATTAGCGTAAATGGGAATAAGAGTTTGCCCATTTGGCTAAAAACCTCTATCACTAACCGTGTTGATAAAAGCTAACCATAAAAAAAAGCGACCGAAGTCGCTTTTTTTATATTACTTTTATATCAATGGTTTACAGCTTACTGCATTTGTTCTTTGATCAAATCACCAATAGTTTTTGGCTGTGCATCAGAACCAGTAGCGGCAGTAGTACTTGTGCTGCTTAGTTCTTTGATTGCTTGACGCTCTTCAGCTTCGTCTTTCGCTTTGATAGACAAGTTGATATTGCGTGTTTTACGATCAACACTGATGATTTTCGCTTCAACGTCATCACCAACAGTCAGATGCTTAGTAGCATCTTCAACGCGGTCACGTTGGATTTCAGAAGCGCGTAGATAAGCTTCAACTTCGTCAGCAAGTTCAATGGTAGCGCCTTTAGCGTCTACTTCTTTTACTTTACCATTAACGATAGCACCACGGTCATTGCTAACTAGGTATTCGTTGAATGGATCAGAGCTCAACTGCTTAACGCCTAGGCTGATACGGTTAGCTTCTGCATCTACAGACAGTACCATTGCTTCAACGGTGTCGCCTTTGTTGTAGTTACGGATAGCATCTTCGCCAGTTTCGTTCCAAGAGATATCAGATAGATGAACAAGGCCATCAATACCACCGTCTAGACCGATAAAGATACCGAAGTCAGTGATTGATTTGATCGTACCAGTGATTTTGTCACCGCGCTCATGTTTCTTATCAAACTCGTCCCATGGATTAGCTAGAGTTTGCTTGATACCTAGGCTGATACGACGACGTTCTTCATCGATATCAAGGATCATTACTTCAACTTCATCACCCACTTGAACAACTTTAGATGGGTGGATGTTTTTGTTGGTATGATCCATTTCTGATACGTGTACTAGACCTTCGATACCTTCAGAAATCTCAGCGAAACAACCATAGTCAGTCAAGTTGGTTACGCGAGCTTTTACAACACTACCTACTGGGTAAGTGCCGCCAACGTTATCCCAAGGATCAGTACCAAGTTGTTTTAGACCTAGGCTAACGCGGTTGCGTTCACGGTCAAACTTCAATACTTTAACTTTTAGGTCTTGGCCAACTTCAACAACTTCAGATGGGTGCTTGATACGGCGCCATGCCATGTCAGTGATGTGCAATAGACCATCGATACCACCTAGGTCAACGAACGCGCCGTAATCAGTAAGGTTCTTAACGATACCTTCGATCTCGATGCCTTCTTCAAGCTTGTTCAATAACTCTTCGCGCTCAGCTGAGTTTTCAGCTTCCATAACTGCACGACGGCTAACAACAACGTTGTTACGCTTTTGGTCAAGTTTGATGACTTTGAATTCTAGCTCTTTGCCTTCAAGATGCGTTGTATCACGGATAGGACGTACATCTACCAATGAACCTGGTAAGAACGCGCGTACTGAACCGATATCTACAGTGAAACCGCCTTTAACTTTGCTTGAAATGATACCTTTAACGATTTCATCGTTATCAGCGATTTTTTCAAGGAAGTTCCAAGTTTCAACACGTTTAGCTTTCTCACGTGACAGCAAGGTTTGACCCATGCCGTTATCAACCGCTTCAACTACGACATCAACGCTATCGCCAACTTCAACTTCAAGTTCGCCTTCTTCGCTTAAAAACTCTTCACGAGCGACGATACCTTCAGATTTAAGACCAGTATCTACTGTGATCCAATCGCTATCGATGGCCACAACAGCACCTGTAATAACCGAGCCACGCTCGATATCTAGGCCCTGCTCTTCAATGCTCGCTTCAAATAGTTCAGCAAATGATTCCATTATGTCTACCTTTGTATAGCCGTATCCTGTCCAGCACAGTACGGATCAAATTTATGATTGTATAGAACGAAATACTGGTTTTATATCCCATGCAATCATATAAAAAAACGTTTGTTGATAGCGAGCTCATTATAGCTAAAACTGACTAACAACAACTGTCTTATATCGAATACCATATTTCAAATAAGCTAAGTTTTCATTGCTACTTAGATAACATTCAACTCAACCGTGTTATTTTATACTAAAAACATGATTAGCAGGAAATTTTTTAGTACTTAATATGTTGTTTTTACTAGCTATTAAATTATTAACTATTAAAAAAGATACCTTTATCTTGGCAGTGCTTTTTGACTTGCTCATATACTGCATCAGCATTGAGCGCTGAACTATCCAGTAATAGTGCATCTGCCGCAGGCTTCGATGGCGCTGTACTACGATTTTCATCACGATTATCACGCGCTTTTATCGTCGCTAAAATCGCCTCAAAATCTGCTGTCTGACCAGCATTCAATAACTGTGCCACACGGCGCTCTGCCCGCGCTTCAGCACTAGCCGTCAAAAACACTTTAACATCAGCATCTGGGAAGACGACTGTCCCCATATCACGACCATCAGCCACCAAACCTGAACGAGTGGCCATATCTTGTTGTAACTTGAGCAATGCTTGGCGCACCTGTGGAAAGATTGCTATCTGTGATGCGTAGCCACCAACTGTTTCATTACGTACTTGCTCACCTACCGCTTGTCCATTAACAATGATGTCTACACGCCCTGAGTCATTGTTTGGTACAAACGCTATCTCTAAGCTTTCAGTCAAGGCCAGTACGGCCTCTTCGTCGATCGATTGGCTAGCATCTGCGTTGATTAAACCCGCTTCAAATGCTTTTAGACCAACGATTCTATAAAGCGCGCCAGAGTCTAACAATTGATAGCCCAGCATTTGTGCTAGACGCCATGTAACCGTACCTTTACCAGCGCCACTAGGACCGTCGATACAAATAATAGGATAACGCACTGATGAAGTATGGCTATCATCTCTATTGAGTAAAACATTGTCAGATGTAAAACTAGTCATAATACTTACTCAATAATATGCGTTATTAATATCACTTATCATATGTTATTAATAAGACAGTATTTATTCGAATGGCTATTCTTTAATAGCCCATTGAGATGAGTGCTATTAAATAGGGCGATATTATAGCAAAAAATCATCGTAACCACTAGCACCAAGACTGATATCTTGTTATTAATCTTTTTAGTTTACATACTGGCTTTATTCTTTTTTGCGGCCTGCCTACGCTCACGAAAAAATGTCTTTAATATTTGGCTACTATGCTCGCTGCATAACCCTTTGTAGGCTTGGATGCTATGGTTATAAAACGGTTGTAACGACAAATCCATTTGACTACCAACCATTCCAGCACGTGGTTCACTCGCTGCATATACTAACTTGTTTACACGCGCATGGATTAATGCGCCGATACACATCGTACAAGGTTCGAGAGTAACATACAAAGCAGTCTGTAGCGGCAAACGATAATTTTGCAAACGTGTACAGGCGTCTCTTAAGGCAACTATCTCAGCATGAGCAGTAGCATCATGGCTACTGATTGGTTGATTAAATCCTTTGCCGATAATTTGATTGTCATGTACCAGTATAGCGCCTACTGGCACCTCTCCTCGATCAGCACCCTGTTTAGCAAGTTCGATTGCTTGTTGCATCCATTCAACATCTTCAACTGACCAAAAGGTGCTGGTTTGAATATTTGAAGACAGATACGATATTGATTTCATGTTCTGTGTATTTTGCATTTATTGTGGTAGTTGCCAGTCAATTGGCGTTTGGCCATACTGCACTAAGTAATCATTCGTTTTAGAGAACGGTTTAGTGCCAAAGAACCCGCCGCGGTTTGCTGCCAGTGGTGATGGATGTACCGCTGTTAGAATCAAATGTTTATCCGTATCAATATACTTGCCTTTCTTTTGGGCCTTACTGCCCCACAAAATAAATACGGTATGCTTTGTCTGTTCATTAACTGCATCGATGACAGCATCCGTAAACTGCTCCCAACCTTTATTCTGATGACTGTTTGGCTCGCCTTCTCGGACAGTTAGTGAGCTATTAAGCAGTAGAACACCTTGCTGCGCCCAATATGTCAAATCACCATGCGATGAGGGGCGAATACCAATATCATCTGCCATTTCTTTAAGCAAGTTATTCAACGATGGGGGTTTTGGAATGGCTTTAGGAACAGAAAATGATAACCCCATAGCCTGACCTGGACGATGATAAGGATCTTGTCCCAAGATTACCACTTTCACTTGTGATAAAGGCGTAAGGTTAAGTGCATTGAACATCAATGGTGCAGGCGGATAGATACTATCATCCGACTGATAGGCCTCTTTTAAAAATGCGCGTAGATTGTCCATATTCTCAGACGTTAATTCACCTGCCAGTGCCGTTTTCCAATCTTCTGGTAAACGAACATTATCTAAAATTACTTGTTTTTGTTCTGGGGTCTTGGTTGTCGTTTCATCAAACAGTTCCATAGTGTGTCCTTTTTATACTTGTTATAAGTTCAATAGAAAGCTAGTTTACTGCAAATAATCATACTAACAAAAAACGGTGTGCGCTTTGTTAGTGAATTATAGCAACAAAAAAACGGCTACCGCAGTAATACGGTAGCCGTTTTTGTGACATCAACATTAAAAAACTTAGCTGGCTAGAGACTCAGAGTCAGGATGTGGCTCATGAGTTTCAACGACTGTCAGTACAATACGGCTATCAGCTGAGCCTTTGTCTGATACCTTATCAAGCTTCATCGTATCACTCTCTTGAGAGTCATCGGATTTAGGCTCTAAGGTCAGATGCACCACGCCGCCATTGACCAAATCACCAAACAAAATCATACTTGCTAGTGGTTTTTTGATTTCGTCCTGAATCAGACGCTGCATCGGACGTGCACCCATTAGACGGTCATAGCCTTTATCCGCCAAGTAACCACGTACATCATCATCAATCTCTAATGTCACCTGCTTATCATCAAGCTGTACTTGCAATTCAACCAAGAACTTATCAACAACCGATACAACAACTGACGTATCTAGAGGATTGAACTGGATAATAGCGTCTAAACGATTGCGGAATTCTGGCGTAAAGACACGTTTGAGCGACTCTGTATTATCACGGCTATGGTCTTGTTGGGTAAAGCCCATTGACGAGCGACTGATGCTATCAGCACCAACGTTCGTTGTCATAATAACGATGACTTGCTTAAAGATTGCCACACGACCATTATTATCAGTCAACGTACCATGATCCATCACTTGCAGTAACAAGTTAAATACATCTGGATGCGCCTTTTCAATCTCATCAAGCAACAACACACAATGTGGATGCTGATTGATTTTTTCAGTGAGCAAACCACCTTGATCATAGCCAACATAACCTGGAGGTGCACCAATCAAACGTGAGGCCGTATGCGCTTCCATATACTCTGACATATCAAAGCGGACCAACTCTACACCTAGTAGATTCGCTAATTGCCGTGACACTTCTGTTTTACCCACACCAGTTGGGCCTGCAAACATAAATGAACCAATTGGCTTATCAGGTGCTTTCAATCCTGCACGTGATAACTTAATAGCATCAGCTAGCGTGCCAATCGCCTCATCTTGACCAAACACCAAGTGTTTAAGATCTCGATCTAAATGCTCAAGGATACTCTTATCATCACTTGATACAGATTTGGGTGGAATACGTGCTAACTTAGCAATGATAGCTTCAATATCAGCAACATCAATTTTCATTGGTGGTTTTTGACTCTTTGATACGTTCACATTCTCTGTTGACTCATTACCATCGTTTGCTTTCGCAGCTGCGACCTCATCCTGCATTTCGTTATCTGCATCAGTATCGATATCTTCTTCATCAGTATCAATCTGTGCATCAAAATCTTGCTCTAAATCGGTAATAAAGCTTTCTTCAGCTTCGATATCATCGACATCAGGCACCACACCTAAACGCTTATACGCACCAGCTTCGTCAATCACGTCAATAGCTTTGTCAGGCAAGAAACGCTCATGAATATGTTTGGCTGATAGCTGTACTGCCGTCACTAACGCCTCATCCGTATACTCAACATTATGAAATTCTTCATAACGAGGTTTTAGACCGCGTAAGATATCGATTGTGTCATCCACACTGGGTTCTTTGACATCAATTTTCTGAAAACGACGTGACAATGCATGGTCTTTTTCAAACACTTGTCGATACTCAGTAAAGGTTGTTGAACCAATACAACGCAGTTCACCATTGGCAAGCGCTGGCTTGATAAGGTTCGATACATCCATGTTACTGCTCATAGATGAACCAGCACCAATAATCATATGAATCTCATCAATAAATAAGATTGCATTCGGTTTTTTCTTTAGCGCATCAAGCAATGACTTCATGCGTTTTTCAAAGTCACCGCGGTATTTAGTACCTGCAATCAATGAGCCGATATCAAGGCTATAAATCACGCAGCCGTTAAGTGGCTTTGGTGCTTTGTCATTAATAATTAACCATGCTAGGCCTTCTGCGATAGAGGTTTTACCTACGCCAGGCTCACCGACTAGCAATGGGTTGTTTTTACGGCGACGGCATAATACTTGGGCAGCACGCTCAATCTCAGAGGCACGTCCAATCAAAGGATCCGTTTTACCTTCAGCGGCTCGCTGATTTAAATTGGTCGCAAATTCAACTAAGGGATCTTTACTGGTCTTTTCAGAGGCACTACGGCGTTCAGTGCCTGCTGAACCGCGTGATTCAGAGGGTTCTTCTTTATCTTGACCATGTGATAAATACTGAGTTAGCTCAAGGCGACTGATGCCTTGTTTTTTGAGCAGGTAGACAGCATAAGTATCATGCTCTGAAAACATAGAAACTAAAATGTCAGACCCTTCAACCAAACGACCACCACCGATCGACTGCACGTGAAAAATAGCACGTTGCAAAATACGATCAAAGCTCTGAGTCGGCTGCGGAGACTGTTCTGTATCAACATCGATAGTTGGCGTGTGTTTATTAATATAAACCTCAAGCTCAGTACGCAACGCCGAGACATTAGCATTACAAGCAGTCAACGTATTGGCAGCATGGGTGTTTTCTAATAAGGCCAAAAGTAAGTGTTCAACAGTGAGATACTCATGCGATTTTTGGCGCGCAAGCGTCATTGCTAAACGTAGAGAAACTTCAAGATGACGACTTAACATAACAACTTCCTACGGTTATATCTATCTTTATAATTGATAGTTTTATGAATGAGTTAGTAAGTAAATCAGGGCGGTAGATGAATTGTTCAAGGGCTATGTTCGTATTATTAGAAGTCATGAATAAATGAGGTGAGCGGTAGACTGTTTATCAAATACTATAATCTCGCTATCAGCCAACAGTAATCATCACTATCCATGGCCGCTTTTCTTTATATCAACACGATACTTCGGCGGAGTCAATCTCTTAACACAGACTAAAATGTATCAAAGCGTGCAACGAGCTAATAGTGACAACTCTAACAACGAATATTAAATAGTGAAAAACTGATTGGGTAAAAAGAGATATTGATACTTGAGAATCTAGTGATGACGTGGTTTTAGCAGCTTTGACTACGGTGCTTAGTCTAAAACTATTAAATGGGAATCTTTAATAGATAGGGTTTTTTGCTATAAAAATCAACACTCTATGGATAATAAATCCATTTTTGAGAGACACTACTTGCATACAAGGAGAATGACTGAAAAGTCGAAAAAGCTCACTATAAAAGCGAGCTTTGATATGAATTACTTAGAGGTGAAAAATAGCAGGTAAAATTTTTGATAGAGCGACATACCGATATAAAAGTTAATAACTGGCTCTACTCGCCTTGATGCGGTTCAATTTGGGTCAGTAATGGATAACCTTCACGGTGTGCCAGACTATTTACTTTTTTGGCTTTGGTTTCGGCGATATCTTTGGGATAAATACCAGCAATACCTTTACTGCTATTATGAATAGTCAACATAATCTCGACTGCAGAATCCATACTATGACGAAATTCTGACTGCAGTATGTATACAACGAACTCCATCGGCGTGTAGTTATCATTGTACATAACGACCGCATACATGGGCGGTTTGGCTATTTCAGGCTCTGCAACCAATACATCTGCTTGCGGTGACGTTTCACCATCGGTATCACCGTCTTGTGCACGATGAGCAGGCATATTGGGGAAGTGCCAATCGGCAACCGTTGGCATGGTTTGTGATATCATTTTTTTCATCATAATCAAAGTATAATTATAAGGTAAGTTTAAGATAGAAGGTGTTACTAAGGCAGGCGATAAAGCATGGTATAAAGCACAACCACTAATTGGAGCGATTGGGCTTCGATTTCAACCACACTATCCACTATTGTCACTGAGTATGTTGTTAAAACATGAGGTAATTAAGGTACGATAGGACTTTCATCAATTTCCGGTAAATCTAGGAGCGATGGTAGCATGTTATCCACATTGTCACCGAGCTTCCAGTCATACAGTTGCTCTACCTTTTGACCACCAGCTTGTAAGGTCAGTTTCGCTTGCAACGCTCTAAACCCCGATGGCATTACAAAGCGACCACGTATCCGAACAATACCTTCGATCATATGATAGGTAGGGTCAAGCGGCACCTCTACAAAATCATCATTATTAAGTAGCGTCAAGACAGGCCTCAAGAGCTTCGCTTGACCATCGCGACTAAGCATCCCAATATCAAAACCATACTCAAAAGCATTTTCTGGTAGTGGCGAAATCTTGGCCCCTAACACTTGTAAAGGCATGCCACCTTTCTTTCGAATAACATCCGAATATAGCTCATTGAGCTGTGACACTTGTTTATTTTCTATCGTTAGTTCTTGTTGGCTATCACGCAAATCTTTTAAATTAGCCAAACTAATAGCCAGTTCCTGTTTAGCAGTTGCCGCTTGGTTGGTGGCTATCTTATTGCTAAGGCGTAAATCTTCTAGTGCTTGTGTCGCTTCAGTGCTATCAATAACTGCTTGCTTAGCTTCTGTTTCCATTAAATGAAGACCACGTTGATAGCCAAGCTTGTGACCGAATACCAGCCCAACCACTGCTGTCACTAATATTGCCACTACAAATAGCATCAATACCAATGTAGAAGCCCCACGTTGTGAGCTATCAACACCACTTATAGAAGCACTATGGTTTCCAAAGGAGTGCTGTTTACGCTCCAAGCTAGGTATAACCAAGTCTTTATACAATAGACGTGCGGGCTGTGAGCAAAAGCGTAGTACGAACTGAACACGCATTTAGACGGTATCTCTTAAGAGTAAGGGCAAATCATTATAGCCGAATTTATAATCAATACCTAGCACCGTAAATGTGAATGATTAAAATATGAGGTAGTTGATATTAAGGAACAATCGGTGCAAAGTTCAAGCCCATTGACTCATCAAAACCGAACATCACGTTCATGTTTTGTACAGCCTGCCCAGCAGCACCTTTGACTAAGTTATCTTGGACAACGATAACTGTTAGCTCAGCACGCTCGTTATCCTGATGTACCGCAATGCGTAAACGATTGCTGGCACGAACACTGCGCGTATCTGGGTAAACACCTTTTGGCATGACATCAACAAACAACTCTGATGCATAGTTATTTTCAAACGCTTGCTGCCAATCGATAGCTGTGCCTGCATCGGTCAGCTCCATATGGATAGAGCTTAGCATGCCACGAATCATCGGTACTAAATGCGGTAAAAAACGAACACGGTGTGTAAACTGGCTATCTAATAACTGTGCAATACCCTGCTCAATCTCAGGTAAATGACGATGACCTTCAACGCTATAAGCTTTAAAGCTGTCTGTTGACTCAGCGTAATTGAGTGCAAGCGATGCTTGACGACCAGCACCAGATACGCCAGATTTCGCATCAATAACGATACGAGACTCAATCAAACGCTCTTCTTGCTTATTCTGCGCTTCTATAATCGGTTTTAGTCCCAAAATTGCAGTCGTTGGATAACAACCAGGATTACCCACTAGTAAAGCATCAGCGAGCTTATTACGATTAACTTCTGGTAATCCATAAACTGCTGTTTTTAACAACTCTGGACAGGCATGCGATTGCTTGTACCAGTGCTCAAAGTCAGTCAATGATTGCAAACGAAAATCAGCAGCCAAATCGACAACCTTGACGCCAGCTTGAGTAAGCGCCTCAGCTTGCTTCATTGCTACGCCATGAGGAGTCGCAAAAAACACGACATCGCATTCTTGTAATGCAGCAAGTGTATTATCACCTAAGTCGCTGAAAACAATGTCAGACACACCGCGTAAGCTTGGGAAGACTTCATCAGCACGAGTGCCAGCTTCGCTACGAGAAGTTAATAAATCAATAGAAACTTCAGGATGAGAAGACAATAAGCGAATAAGCTCAATACCTGTATAGCCTGTACCACCGACGATCGCTGCTGAAATCATAAGACACCTTTTTCATGGTAAATACTAAATATGCACTGATTGATTCTATATTTGCTTATAATGCATGCAACTCTACAAATATAGAATCAATCTCTAAATATCCTAACTTTTAAATTTTATAGTCGTGTACTGCGTCCACAAACACTTTGGCATTATCAGGGTTAACCCACTGAGTGATCCCATGACCTAGGTTTGCTATGTAACCAGTCTTTTCACCGTCAGCATAAGCACGATTAAGCATAGCATTCACTTCAGAACGAATAGTTGCAGGCGAGCCATATAAAGTCGCTGGATCTAAATTGCCTTGGATAGCTTTGCTGCTTTGCAGTCTTTTATGCTTTTTGGTCAATTGACGCTGACTCTCAGTCAATACTTGACGCGCACGATCAATCGGCATCGTCCAGTCTAGACCTAATACGTCCGCTTCACTATCAGCCTGAATATCAAGCCACAACCCACCACCTTTAGTAAATAACACGACAGGTACTTGTGGATGACGTTCCTTTAGTTCGGCGACGATACGTTTATTATAATTGTGTGAAAAGTCGATAAACTGACGATGACCTAGTGCCCCACCCCAGCTATCAAATAGCTGAACGATTTGAGCGCCCGCTACGATTTGGGCATCTAAATAGTCGATGACAGATGTTGCCAGCTTATCTAGTAACTGGTGTAAAAAGTCAGGATTACTATATAAGAAGCCTTTAGTATAACGGTAATCCTTTGAGCTACCGCCTTCTATCATATAAGTAGCCAATGTCCACGGACTACCAGAAAAACCAAATAATGGGACTTGACCATTCAATGCTTTACGGATACTGGTGACGGCTCGCATCACATAGTCTAGAGAGTCGTTTGGCTCAAGTACTGGCAATCTATCAAGATCCGCCTGCTCGCGAATAGGATATTTAAACTTAGGGCCTTCTCCTGTTTCGAAGTATAGTCCCAGTCCCATCGCATCAGGGATAGTCAGAATATCACTAAATAAAATAGCAGCGTCTAAATCATAACGACGCAATGGCTGTAGAGTCACTTCAGTCGCGCGGTCTGTATCTTTGCACAGACTCATGAAGTCACCTGCTTCAGCACGAGTTGCCTTATACTCTGGCAAATAACGACCAGCTTGGCGCATCATCCATACTGGTGTGGTATCAATAGGCTCAAAACGCAATGCACGTAGCAATCTATCGTTTTTTAAAGGTGCAAACTGTTGCTGAACCGAGTTACTATCGTCTGAAGCACTCATGTGCAAATCTCCAAAACAGCACAATATCTACATCTATAGATGGATGTCGTGCTGGATAAAATGAATGGGATAAAGAGTTAAATAGAAGCGTTATACAGTCAATGCAAGATTGTCGCGGTGCACCATGACGACACGTTCTTCGTTACTACCAAAGATCTTATCGAAATGTTCGGTACGCTCACGAGCGACACGGCGCGCATCATTTGATGAGAAATTGACCTGCCCAACAGCTATGCGTTCGCCAGTATCCTGATGAATAATTTCTACAACATCGCCTTCATCAAAACCACCACGGACTTCGACAACACCGACTGGCAACAAACTACTATTTTGCTCAGTCAGTGCTTTGGCAGCACCTGCGTCAACGACCAAACTACCTGACATACGTAAATGTGCAGCCAGCCACTGTTTACGCGCGATGATCTTATCTTCATCATTAGTCGTCAGCAATGTACCTACTGCTTCACCTGATACCACACGGGTAATCACGTCATCGATGGCACCGCTGACGATAACGGTAGGACAGCCTCCCATTGCCGCAAGGCGTCCAGCACGAATTTTAGTTAGCATACCACCGCGACCTAGCTTGCCGCCGTCCCCTGCAATATCAAACAAATAATCAGCCATCGCACGTTCTTGACGAATCATTTTTGCATTGGGATTGTCACGTGGGTTATCAGTAAAGACACCGTCCTGATCGGTTAAGATAATGTACAAGTCGGCATTAACCATCGCGGCTGCCATTGCGCCTAGGGTATCGTTATCACCGAATTTAATCTCATCAATGGTGATGGTATCGTTTTCATTAATAACAGGGAGTACGCGCCATTCTAATAACTGCGTCAGCGCGCTCGTCGTATTGAGATAACGACTACGGTTAGATAAATCATCATGAGTCAGCAATAGCTGTGAGCTTTGAATACCATGCTGAATCAATGCTGACCACCACGTTTCAATCAGACCCATCTGTCCAATGGATGCACAAGCTTGTAATGCTGCTAGTTTTTTAGGGCGCTCATCAAGATCCATACGTACGACACCTTCAGCGACAGCACCTGACGATACTAGCAGTACTTCAACCCCTTGTTTGTGCAGGCGAGCAATCTGCTTTGCCCACTCATATATGGCAGTACGATCTAGCCCTCGACCATTATTAGTTAACAGCGATGAACCAATTTTGACAATAACGCGCTGAATATCAAAGTTGCGAGTTTGCTTAACAAATCTTGCTTCTTCCATCGTGTTTGCTATGTCATCTGCCATATAAACTCCTTTTTTCATATAAATTGAGTGTAGGGATTAAGTTTACAATTTAAGTATAACTGCTCAAGCATACTAGCTTAAGGAACGTACATTACCTCAACGCCATCGTCATCATCGTCATCAAAGTCAGACGTATCCAATCCTTCACGTGCCGCTTTACGAGCTGCACGATAGGCTTCACGCTGTGCTTCAGTGTTTAAACGTACTTCAGCTTCTAAACGCTCGAAACGTTCTTTTTGTGCTTCAGCGAAGATAGGATCTTCGATTTCACGCTCACGCTCAAGCTCGATATCATTCATTAGATGATATTTGACCGCATCAACGCCTTCACCAGTTAGCGTTGCAGTACGGAAGACCATACCTGTCCAGCCCAATTCTGCCACAATGTGCGTGCAAAGTGCGTTCAAATCTTCGTCATTGACCTGATCTATTTTGTTTAATACCAAAATCTGCGGTAAGTTGGCCAATTCAGGTGAAAAACGCTCAAGCTCATTTAAGATAACACGAGCATTTTCGACTGGGTCGCTGCCATCAACTGGCTTAACGTCCACTAAATGTAGTAAACGACGCGTACGCGCAACATGTTTTAAGAAGCGAATACCAAGTCCGGCACCGTCTGATGCACCTTCAATAAGACCTGGAATATCTGCCATTACAAATGAGCGATGACGACCAATATCGACCACACCCAAGTTTGGCACTAGCGTAGTGAACGGATAGTCAGCGACCTTTGGTCTAGCAGCAGATACTTGACGAATAAAGGTCGATTTACCAGCATTAGGCAAACCAATCAAACCAACATCAGCCACTACTTTTAGCTCAAACTTAAGAACTTTTAATTCACCTTCAAAACCTGATGTTGCTTTACGCGGTGCTTGGTTGGTTGAGCTTTTGAAATGGGTATTGCCCAAACCACCATCACCACCTTTGGCAATCAGTAGTGTCTGACCAATCTCAATCAAATCACCTAATACTTCGTCTGTTTCGGTATCAACTACCGTCGTACCCACTGGTACTGGCAAATAAAGATCATCAGATCCTTTACCTGAACAGTTTCTACTATGGCCGTTCTCAGCACGCATGGCGTCGTGACGACGCGTATAACGATAGTCAACTAGGGTGTTGGTGTTGTCTTCTGCAATGACGTACACATCTCCGCCCTTGCCGCCATCACCACCATCAGGTCCACCACGTGGGACATACTTCTCTCGGCGAAAACTGGCGATTCCGTTACCACCGTCACCTGCTTTTACCGTTACGACGGCTTCATCAATAAATCGCATCTTACGTTCCTTAATTCACAATCTAGTCTATGAACTGGTTACAACCAACGGTTGTATTTGGGGGTTTTGCTATATTTTATGGCACAACGAACACTATATAAATGCTACTTTTACTTAGTGCCCATTATGACAATAACACCCGATAATCAATCGGACTATCGGGTGTTTAAGTATGACAGTTAAAATCTTGCCAAGCTATTAAAAGTAGAGTCTGCTATAGCATCATTCTTATGACACTATAGCCCTACTATACTTGGTATAGCGTTATTGCTCTACTGTAGTTGGTTGGTACTCTATGCTGGAATCTGAGCGTAGCTGATTCCAGCCATTTGAGTCGCCAAACGCAATACCTGAGTACTATAGCCTACTTCGTTGTCATACCAAACATATACGATAGCTTGGTTGTCAGTCAAAATAGTGGCTTGAGCATCGACAATACCAACATGAGTCGTACCAACAAAGTCAGTTGATACCGCTTCTGTAGAATCGGTATAAGCAATCTGCGACTGCCAAGTGCTGCTGTTAGCCATTTTACGCAAGAACTCATTCAACGCGTCAGCACTTGCTGGTGCTGTTTTTAGATTCACGTTTAAGATTGCTAGGCTGACGTTTGGCGTTGGTACACGAATAGCGTTACCAGTTAGCTTACCATTTAACTCTGGTAATGCTTTACCAACAGCTTTTGCAGCACCAGTACTAGTGATAACCATATTCATCACAGCACTACGACCACGGCGGTCTGATTTGTGATAGTTGTCAACTAAGTTTTGATCATTGGTAAATGAATGAATAGTCTCTACATGACCGTTTTCAATACCGTATTCATCATTTAATACGTTTAGCGTTGGTGTGATGGCGTTGGTCGTACAGCTAGCAGCACTAACGATAGTATCGTCACCAACGGTATCATTGTTCACGCCATAAACGACGTTTTTGATATCACCGCCAGCAGGTGCTGTTAATAGCACTTTTTTCACGCCAGTAGACTGTAAGTGCTTACCAAGCCCTGCTTCATCTTTCCAGATACCCGTGTTATCGATAACGAGCGCATTGTCGATACCATAAGCAGTATAGTCGATTTCGCTTGGGTCTTTAGCATAGATAACTTGTACAAAACGACCGTTAACGATCATGCCATTGTTATCATCATCAATGCTGATGCCGCCTAAGAATCTACCATGGATTGAGTCACGCTCAAGCAATGAGATACGCTTAGCCAAATCACCAGCAGCGGCTGGACGTACCACGATAGCTTTTAGTTGTAGACCTTTTGCACTTGACGCTTGTGATAACAGCAGACGAGTCAAGATACGACCGATACGGCCAAAACCGTAAAGTACAACATCTGTCGCGCCGTTTACAGCGCCAGCATTATTAATAGACTGTAGAGCGGTTTGTACGTCAGTATCGTTTGCAATCAATTGACCAACATCGACACGAGTGGCTTGGATATCAGTGTTTTCTGAAATGACTTTTACCATCGCTAAAGTATCCGCGATATCGATAGCCTTGGCGCCATGGTCGCGTAGCGCTACTTTTTGATGCAAAGCAAGTATTTGACCAACTGAGGTAGAGTCTAGCGTTTCGCCAAACAAAGTCACTTGTACGTCTTGCTTGTTATAGAGCTTGTTTAGCAGCCCCATAAGCTCAATCGCTTGTTGCTCTTGAGTGTTGTAGTTGTTCAAGTGGTCTTGATGTAATTGGCGTAAGGTATCAGCGTTGCTCACGAGAAACATCCTTATGGTCAGTAATATATGATCAATAAAATATGAAGAAGTGTAAATTAGATAGGTCGTATATGCTCTAAATGGCGACTCTAATATGATAATCAACCACTATCAATATAGGTTATTGATGTTAGAGTATTTGAATCGCATAGATTTTAGCCTAAAACGCCTCATTTTGCCAGTAGTAACCGCTTAGCTAGTGAGTACAATGAGTTTCATTCTCATATATAGATAGTAATAAAAATAAAGGCAGCCTTATATGCTGCCTCATTGGGGCCTAGTTTAAATAAGAATTACTGTAGAATTTAATTAGTTAAAGCAGTAATTTCAGTTAAATTTATTATGGCGCTAGACTCACCGTTTGGTTGCTCTGCGATGTCAGTGTAAACTCTTTCAAGTCATAACCTTGCTGCTGAGCAATTTGGCGATATTTGGTATAAGTTTCCTGACTGACATTTGGCGAACGTGCCAATAGCCATAAGTATTTTTTGTCAGGCGTTCCTACTAGCGCAGTTTTGTAATCTGCATCGCGTGCCAATACCCAATAATCGGCACGGCCAACTGGAATCCAGCGTATCCATTTCGGTAAGAACGTCACTTTCAGCTTACTACCGCTTTCATCTACTGGCTTTGCCAAACCTTCAGCGACAATATCTGAACCGTCCTCGCTCACACATTTATTAGTAACCGTAATTCCTGAACCATCATCTTTTTGAGCATAATTGGCGGTAACGTCTCCGGCACACTTGCGCTGGAAATACATCGGCAAACGCCCAATCTCATACCAGGTACCCGCATAGGTATTCAAGTCTACGCTATCTACGGTAGTTGGCATGCTTGCAGATTTATGGATAATATCACTTGGCTCGACTGACAACATATCGGTCGTGGTCTTCTCGCTCATCGCATCATCAGACGTTCCTTGATTCGCCACGTCCATTGGTGGCGTGGCTGCATAGGCTGAAAACGCTGCTAACGGTATAATGATCGCTAAGGCAATACCTGTATGTTTGATAAGTCCATTCATAAATATGCGCTCTGGTATTTCTTTGTAGGGTGAATTATTGTTTTTCGATACAACACCAATCCGCTCAGCCTCGGTCTTTCGTTCAGAAATACCGTTTAGGTCATCTATTTCATCATCTAACTGCCCTGACATTAATGGCTCATCTTCATTTGGCTTTTGATTTTGCTTCCTTTGTAATGACTTGTAGCCAGATGACTTATAACTACTAGCCACGTCATGACTGTAATCATTAGAGCGGTCGCAATCATAACTAGCATCATTGCTAGCTTGGTTTGTCTGTTGCGCATTATCGCCATATTCATTGTCATTGAGCGACTCTTTGGGCTGCTGAAGGTGAGAACCAGCTGCCTGTGAATCATTCCACGCTGACTCAGGTAACTTATTGGTTTTCATAGGAGTACCATTTTTAAATAGTGATTGTTAAAAACGCTTTGTATACGGCACCTATTTGATCTCGTTTTCTGTAAGCCACTTGCTTTGATATAAATCATTTGTGCAGAATGTGACCATATAAAAGCTTTTTTATTATTGTGTTTTGAATATTACTTTTAGTCGGTCACCTATAAAAATAAGATCAACGTATCGTAAATATGCAATATATATTAAAGACAAATGGACTACTAAAACAGTAGCTCAATGTAGGGAAAAGCAACGGTTTGTAAATAACGATGGGTTTATGATGTAGGGCGCACACATCGTTACTTACTGGATAAATAAATTTAAAATGAGTAATCTACGTTTACTGAGTTTATAACTATCTAACTGCCGTTAATCGATTTTCATGGTTAAACCTTAGTTTACAACCTATGTTCAAATCATATTATTGATGAAATTGTCGAATCCCTGCCACGCCAATACCACCATACATTATTACTTTCTCAGCCATAGTGGGCGATAAACCACCCAAACCGATAATAGGCATATCTGCTAACTCTGCTAAATTTGCCCACGCCTTCCAGCCAAGTGGCGGTGTATCAGGATGCGTTTGCGTCGCTAATACAGGAGATAAGAATGCGCCTATAACTGGTGGCAGATTGTGTCTTAGACGGACTTTGGCTAGCTGATTGGCAGCCTTGATACTCGCAACATCATGACAGCTGACGATAAGCGGGGCATCTTTAGGCAGCGACTGTATGCGAGCTGTAGAACTGCCAACTTCGTCAAATAACTGTATTAATGTCGAGTGTGTTAAATGCTTAGCAACTACTTGCTTAGCCATCTTTTTGTCATTAGTTGTTGGAGAGTGATTGCCATCTAAAGGTCGTTCATTATCATTAGGTAAAATCACTAAAATATCTGGACGTTCTTTTATTAATTGTTCGGCAGCACTCTCTGAGTCAGAGTCCTTCAAGCGGATATACACCCACGAATCTGATACTAATTTTTCTTGGTGATATTTTAGCCAAGCACCCTCTGGGTTTGACTGCGCTTCAAAATGTGTCAAAGGATATGTAATCGCTATCGTCGATGGGAGTTTCAACCATTCAAGGATTGTCTTATTGGCAGCGGGCAGATGATACTCTCCTGCCAAAAGCTGCGACTTACTTACCCACGTCAACGCCTGCCCTTCTAACCCTTTCTCACAGTATTTGTGCTGCTCATACTGCTCTGCTGTTAGCTCAATCTTATAGACCTGCAAGCTGACTTGCTTATCGCCATAATCATGATGTAAGCGACCGAGCTTAACGATCGTATTGTCATTAAGCAGTATACCTGTCTCTTCAGCCACCTCTCTTATCAACGCCTGCTCTGCATGCTCATTTGGCTCTATCTTTCCGCCTACAAATTCATACAAGTTGCCCTGATGTTGAGCGGCATTTCGAAACCCTAGCAAATACTCATCTTTATAATGAATAACAGCTACTGCGACATTGACGATGCTTGGTTTATTGGTTTTAGTAGTCGTCTCTGACTGTTGATCTGGTTCATTCGGCATACTTGTGTCCTTTATCTCAATGTTTACTCTGATTATTTTTGATAATTCAATGGTTTTTATAAGCTGAGCATCTTGTATCAACTTATTACCCAACCTATTAATTTATATAGATAAAATATTAGTTTAAGACAGTTTGTGACATTAGATTTAGATAAGTTTACATAATAACTGCATTTTATTTTATCAATTGCCTTGCAAATTCATCAAATCTAAATGATAATTATTATCGTTAATAAACAATTACGCTATGGTTAGCCAATTTTTAAGCCACTTCTTTCCAAAAGGAATTTACTATGAGCATGGTCATCTCTCGTTATTTAAACTGCCGTGAAAACCGTCTACCTACTTTGCAATCACAACATCTATTTGCATTAACTAAAGAGGTGCGTATCGAGCATGGAGGCGAAGAGTATCGACTACGCCTAACTCGTAACAACCGCTTAATTTTGACTAAGTAGCATCTCTTTCAACAAAACCTTTCTCCGTATTCTTACAAAAAAACGCCTTCATTATGAGGCGTTTTTTTATGAGTTGCACAATCTAAAAACTATAGACGATAGCGTCGTTATCAATCAGAAAACGGCTTTCCACTACAAAAATGAGTTAGAACTGCCAACTATAGACCACATCCACTGCATTCTCCGCAGCTGAACTTGCTTCTACATAGATACGACGTGTCAACTGATAACGAACAGAAAGGCTGTTTTGTGCGTTGAAAACGCCCACACCATAGCGGATGTACAAATCAGGTGTCACATAACCTGTAACATTAACATTGGTATCTTCGCTACTGCCTGAAGCATCAACCGTCAGACCCTGCAAGCCAAAAGCTTGTCCAATTTGATTGGTTAGGCTACGGGTGCCACTAAGGCCAAAGCTCAATCCAGCAGCGGCCAAATTATTAGTTACTTGCGACTTAAACCCCTGCTCACTGATTTGCGTCGCGCTCTTATTATCGATACGGCCCGTTACCAACGCGTTCATTGCTTGTTGCTGGGTCAGTCCTGCATTGTTAAATACAGTAATATTGGGGCTTTCAGTCGTTCCTTTGACGCGTAGACCAACTGTTTTACTATTAATCGTTTTGGCTGCCTCAATACTCAAGCTAGGCTTCATCACGTCACCATCGAAACGGACTTGACCATAGTTCAGCTCTAGGCTCTGTCCAAAAGCATTGATATTGGTACGGCGTGAGACCTGTACAACACCTCTGGCACGCATGATACCTGTACCATTCTGAGTAATATTAATTGCACCTGCCAATGGAATGACTGCGCCAAAGCCACGGAAATTTATATCATCACCTAAATCAACACCGATATCAGCATTGATTGACCAAGGTTTTGAGATAGCCAGTACTTCTTCAATATTGCCAATTAGACGACGATCTAGTACGACTGCATCTTCAGTTTGAGTGATGATGTCTTCGCTGGCTTCAGGCGGACGAATGGTCGCTGACGGCACACTGATCGCCCCTTTTATATCGACATAACGGTCACCTGGGCGCACGATAATATCGATATCAGGATCAATCTCGGCTACCAGTAGTGGCGGCTGGGTAATGACTAGACCTTCACCGACGATACTCAATTTGGCCTGCAATTTTTGTTGCCAATCGACTGTACCAGTTAATGCGCCTTCACCTGTACCACTATTAAAAGTGCCATCAATCGTTGCTTGCGTGCCACGGATTTTGGCTTCAGCATTTACTTTGGACAAATTCACTGGCAAATCAAGCATGGCAATACGGCCATTAGAGAGTTTTACGTCACCATAGAACTGCGGTTTGGTTAAGGTACCGCCTAAGCCACCAGCCATTGTGACGTTACCTCTTAGAACGCGCATACCAGGGAAGAAAGGCTTAAATATCGCAAGATCAAGCTCGTTCAGCACTAGTGCCCCAGAGATTGGTTTAGGGTCCTTATAAGGATCTACAATCACTTCAGCATAACCACGGGCACCACGTCCAGTATTGATATCAGTACGTAGCTTGATGCCTTCAGGCACAGATACAGCGATGAGCGACACGCGCTTGTACGGCAGAGTCATCGATGTGCTCTCACCGTCTTGAGTTAGGCCGATCTTGCCATTGTCTGAGTATAGGGTGGTATTGATGGTTGGTGGACGACCACGTTGCCATCCAACAATAGCTTTACCATTAATCTCACCATTCCAATCAATATCTTCTGGTAACAACACTGAGAATAACGACGCATCTAAATTCTGCAACGCTACATCAACTTCACCTTGGTCTGGCGATGCTACTAATTTTTCTCGTAGACACAGTTTTCCTGTTTGATCCGCAGCCTGCCAACAATGAGCGGCAAGCTGTACTTTTAGATCCTGGTTCTTACCATTTTGATTGTAAGGTAAATTCACAATCAACTGTGCAGGTTGTAATTGATTCAAAGTCGCATATTTGGATTTGATTTGACCTTTTCCAATGACACCTGACCAACTTAGCTTGTCTCGATCAAAACCGCCTTTAACCCTAGCACCAACATCGAGTTGCTTATTGGCTATATTTAGGTCGACCACATGAGATTTTTCTGTCCCATTAAAAGATGCTTTGACATTATCAAAGCTTTGCCCAGCAGCATCTAGGCCTTCAGCAGTCACGACTAGTTGGCTTGGACTATTGGCTAAATTTACGAGCTTGCCGCGTACACTGCCTTGACGTAATATAAAGCCCGGCAGCGCAAGTCGCTCACCGACCAAATCAATATATATAGTAGGCAGTGCTTGACCCACTGGTTGAGACAGCGTGGCACCGCCAGTGACTTTACCAGCCAGTTGGTTTGATAGTTGGTCTAAACTGGTGATATTAATTTTGGTTTGTAGCTGTTTGGCATTGCCATTAGCCGTAACATAGTTGTCGCCCCAACGCAGCACAAGGTTGTTGGCGTTCAGACTATCAATTAAAGCATTTACTTGTTCATATTGTGTTTGGGCATCTTGGGTCTGTAAACGCTTGAAGTAACTTGCTAAATCTTTAGGCAAACGCATCTTCGCCGATAAGCTGCCTTTGGCACTCAGTTGCTGGCCTTTTAGCATACCATTCAGATTGACTTGTTTAATATTGATGCTTTGCTGCGTGTCACTCCAGCGGCCATCTGTATCAATAGTACCAGTGATAAGGCTTGGGGTATCTTTTAGGAAGTAGCCAATGTTAAAACGATTCATGACTGCATTGATATCCCACGCAACACCTTGACGCACATCAACGGTTCCGCTGGCATCAATGCTACCTGCCGCACCTACGTGACTGAAACGATTGATACGTATCAACTGACTGTCACCATTGGCTTGAATGTTCAGCTTGCCTGCTGGTAATTGCTCAGCATCCAATATACCGTTGAAATTTACGGCAAATCGCTGCAGGCTACTAGCGGCATTTCTGCTGTTATTTGGCGCGTTTTGCCATTCACCACTGGTCTTTAGATCACCTGTAATAATCGCTGGATTATTGGGTAAAAAATAACCCAAATTGAACTGGTCAAAACGACCATCTACATTCCAGCCGATATTTTTACGTAAATCAATAACCCCTTTTGCATCAACTGCGCCAGCTTCACCCTGATAGTTCAGCTTACGAATACTAATCAGCTTTGGTGTACCTGCAGCATCGATAGACAGCCGTCCTTGCGGTACATCTGCCGTATCAATCTGACCATCAAAACGCGCATCGAATACCGACAGCTCACCAGCCACGATATCGACACTAGCATCACCAGCACCTGTGATACCGATCTCACGACCTGCTTGCGTCGCATCAAGCTGTGCTTGCATATCCGTATTGTTTAAAGTAATCACTTGACGCTGACCACTTTCACCATTTTTAGTGATATTCAACAGTCGACCACGCGCGCTTATATTGCCTGTTAGACGTTCAATCGGTAAGTCACTACGATATTTTTTAGGGAGCAGACCTTTGGTACTGGCATCAATTTGCCATGTTAGTGGACGCTGATTGCTCGCTAACTGAATCTGTCCTGTACCCGATAAATCTCCTACTATACCGTTGTAGTTAAGGCGACTGATATCTATGACATCGCCAGCCTTACGTATACGTACATCGTAGTTACCCTTGGGAGCAGCATTGAGCTCATTGATAACGGCATTGGCATCGACTGATAGGGTCGAACCACGAACGATAACGTTCGCTTGCCCATTAGGACTATTAATATTGCCAATATTGGGTACGTTACGGCGAATTAGGTTTTTCCAGTTGGCATCAATATACCAAGGCGCAACCTGCTTAGATTTAGCAGAGGTTTTACCTTGAATCATATTGGCATTAATGTGCTCACCATCACGCTGACGTAAATCTGCATCAATCTGCGTATTACCAGTAGCATTCTGCTGCTGATAACGTAGTGAAAGTCTGCCATTAAGGGTTTGCGGGGCATAAGCTTTGAAGTCAGTGTACTCATCAGGAATAGCACGGCGAATATCAAAATTATTACCTGTCGCACGCACCGTGGCCTCAAAACTGTCTTTCCAATCTAGAATACCTTGTAATGCCAAACGTCCAGCTGGTACGTCAGCACTTAGGCGATCTATACGTAGCTGACTGTCAGCAATAACGGCGCGGCCTTGGTAATGACCTGATGGAATGTCTTTGGCCGTCAATTCAGTATTAATACGCAGCCGTATTTCAGAGATCACACCAGTAGCAGTAGCAGTACCGCTTTGTAGGCGAATATCTTGACTATCAGCGTAAGGAATAAGAACATCATCCCACTGTAATTTTGCATTAAACGGCGCACCTGAGTCTAATCCTTGTACGACAAAGTCACCTTTAACATCACTATCATTATAGCGACTGCGTACTTTGCCAACAGTACGTTTGAGCGTTCCCGTAGCAGAGATGTTTAATGGGTCGATATATGCTTTTTCAAGGGCGCTAACTTCCGCAATCGCACTCAAATCTAGTGGATAGTCGCCTTGTAAGTCGATCTCTCCTTGTAAGGCACTGACTTTCACAATATCGGCATACTGCAAGTCACCACGGCCAACTGTCACCGTACTACCTACCCACGTCAGATCACGAGCCGTAATATTCTGAATAACAATAGGATCTTTAGTCACTTGCTTATAGGTGATTTTCTTGATTTTTGCTTGGCCAAAACGCAAGTTTACTGGCAATTTTAAGGTCTTATAATCAAACGGTTCACCAGTAGGCGGTTTTTTATTGAGAATCTCTATAGTCTGAATGTTTGCTTCACTCAGATGTACTTCTTTTGCAAACACTGCGCGCCAGCCTATTTTGACATAGGCTTTATCTACTAGTACTTCAAGATCCTCAGTCGCCTCAATATCGATGTCAGTAACCCAAATACCATCGCGCAAGTTACCGCGTCCGTATTTGAAATCAATACCTGTTTCAACACTGATTTTTTCTAAAATAAACTTTGTACCAGCATCAGTCCCTGCCGCATAAAAAAAGATGGCAAACATGATGGCTAGTACGATAAGTACCAATACCAGAAGTTTGAGCAGAAATGACAACGGATACCAACGCTTAACGGCACGGGCATCACGCTGTGCTGGATCTTCATCTGGTGCATTATCGGGCGGGGTATTTTCTGTCAGCATGACACTCAACTACGTTAAAAAATGAAGACCAGCAATAGGTACGATAAGTAATAAATAGAACATTTGGAGCTACGACATTAAACGATTATAACGGTGAACCAATAAAGAAGTGTAATCGTACTGGAATGCTTTCTTCGGTCACGCCAGCAGCCACATCGACACGCACCATTCCTACAGGCGATGCCCAGCGAATACCGACACCGACACCCACTTTCGTCTCAGTGTCAAAATCTTCGTCGTAAGCATTACCGACATCAGTGAAAAATGCGCCACGGAAACCTGGTTTGAATTCATAGTTATACTCAGCGCTACCAACCGCGAGTACTTGCCCGCCCGTCAAATAGCCTTTGTCCAGTGGCGACAGGCTCTCGTAGTCATAACCGCGAATACTCTGATCACCGCCTGCAAAGAAACGCAACTTATAAGGTACGTCATAAAAATCATCTGCCCAGATGTAACCTGCATTGGCACTACCTAATACTTGATGCTTTTTGTCTTCGCCAAAGCTATAGATACCACTAACGCCTGCACGAATGATCGCCATATCAGTATCACTAAATGCGCTATCCGTTCCAGCCTCGATTGAGTAGTACTGGCGCATACCTTGCGTTGGGTTGGTAGCGTTGTCAGTATCTGTTTTATTGACACCGTAGCCAAACAATAGCGCGCGCTGTTTCGGACTTGAAGAGGTAAAACGAATAGGAAGATCATCTAGCTCTGCACCATCAACACCTGTCTCAAGCTCATCCAAACGGTAACGCACAGAGTAGCTACGATTCCAGCCAGTATCACTACGAATGTTACGTGCCAAAGCCGCTTTTAGCGTTCTAGTCGATAGATCGAAATTACCTTCACCTTGATCAATCACTTCCTCTTCATAGGTCAGACGCCCATCTAACTTATCATTAAGCGGGTGTTTCCATGGTCGACTGGCATAGACAGCCACGTTCTTGCTGATTCTCGACACTTCTGTCTCTGCACCTGCTTGGTAGCCTTGACGATTAATCAAGTTATAATCTATTTTTGCGGTTGCGCGAACGCCAGTATCTGTTCCATAACCAAGACCGACCTGAGCATCACGTGGTTTGTCCGCGTATACAAAAACGTATAGCGGTACTTTCTTGCTTTCTGCAACGTCTTGTGGCGTCTTACGTCCATCTAGGGTTGGTGGTACAAAGCTTTCATCAGCGATTAGACTCTCTTCATCAGGGAATATCTTTTGTGCGACATTACTGATTGAATCACTGATTTTGCCCAGTAGATTTTCAGCTTCTTGCTCTTTTTCGTCAAGCACACGGTCATTCGGCAAGCTGCTTAGTCGTTCTGCTTTTTGTCTAATGGCTTGTAGCTTATCAAGGGTCGCTTCATCAGCCTCAAAATCAATAGCAGCGATATCCGCTTCATTGACCGTCTCGCCACTATTAGCATTTAGAGCATTGTCACTCTCTGCATTTATATCGCTATTATCATCAACCGTATCTTCTGTGCTAGCAGTCACGTTTGAGGCGTCTGCGCCATTGTTGCTACTGAGATCTGCGATGCTATCACTGTCAATGTTGTTAATATCGTCATCCAATGCAGCGTTGTCATCGGCATCAGCATTATCAAACGCTAAGGTACCAGCTTCACTACTATCATTTGGTGGTAGTATCGACTCAACGTTGACTGTATTAAAGTAACGAGTTGCTGACAAGTCATTACTGAACTTTGTGACTGCTGGACGATAAAACGGCTCGCCCGGCGTAAAGCCATAGAGCTGTTGTAATAATGGAAGCTCTACTGGTAGCTTGTCAGGGTCTTGGGTTAACGTATTGGTTTCTTTGTCATACGTAAAAAACACCACATCGTCAAATTCGTAGCGATCACCGGTGTTATAAACCAACGAAACATCTGCTTTATTGTCCGGTAAGATGATATCCACGGATTTGTTCAACCAGTACTGGTCAAAATACCCGTAGGTATTACTTAGAGACTCTAAAGCCGCCTTGCTACCCTTATATACGCGGTGATTGAAAATATCGCCTTCTTGCGGCAGCAAATCTGTCTCAAGCATCGCAAACTCTTCTTGCTCACTGCCCTCACCGCGAATATCAATAATACGGCTATCTACCAGTACAGGCTCGCCCAGCTCTTCAATCACAACATTGACCGTATCACGATCAGGCTGGGTCAAACGCAGCTCAACCTCGTAGTAACCAACGGCTTTGGCAGCATTCTGTGCCGTCTCACGCAAACGTGGCAATGCCGCAGTAAAGTCAACGACCGACTGAACGGATGTATCATCAAGCGCCGCTTTAATATTTTTCATCGGCTGAATATCGTTGTCAGCCTCGACGAGCTTAGCCTCACCATCGGGCGCGTCTTCAGCTGATACCTGCTCTAGATAAACACTGGTTTCTACATTTGGTAAAGCCACCACGCCACCATCGTTGAACAAGCGATTATAGAGACGCGTGACGATATTGCCTCTATTTCGTGCTCGTGGCCGTGGTCTGCTGGCTTGCTCGATACTTTGGTCGACGGCCTGCGTATCATTTTGATAATCTGGTAGGTAGTCATTAGGATTAATAATATCTGTTGTCGTATCTTCTCCATTGGCAGGATCATTCGTACCAGCTATTACCTCACCGCTGCTATCATCAGTCGTCAGGCCATTTTCACTCTTAACAATAGCGTCATTGCTAACGACATCTTCATTATTGACTTCACCACTCACCTCAATAGGACGTGACACCACGCCATCTGTGGATGTCTGTTCCTCTATTATTTCATTTCTACCCAACGTATCAAGGTTACTAGGTGCTGGCAAGTTTGCCGCATCTAGCTCTACATCAAGACCGATTGGCGATGTCGTATCATCCAATGTAGCAATTGGCGCATCAAAATCACTATCGTTGTTGCTGAAATCCATACTATCAATATCTTGGGCGTTCTGCGCATCTATTGCCGCTAGCTCAAGATCGATCTGCTCAGGCGTCATCATCTGATAGCCTTGCTGCTGGATCGCAGTTGCTTGTTGCAACAGCTCGTCGTTAGTAGCGACTGCCTGAGCATTAGTTTGATTATATGGAGTGCTTGGATTTTCAGCAAAAGCATCTAAGTCTTGAGAACTATTACTTTGAGACGTCGTGTTTTGTGAACTACTGCTCTGAGAAGGCAGGTTTTGGGCATTGGTATTTTGCGTTGTCGAGTTTGTAGAATTTGTAGAACTTGACGCTGTCGAGTTAGGTTTTTTAATTCCCAAGCTTTGTTCGCTATAGTCGTCCAATACTGACTGATCAATGATACCTTGTTCTACTGCTTTTTTTAGGCGTAACGCATCTAGAGCCATATCTAACTGAGTATCATCGTCTGACAAGGTAGCTACTTGATTAATAGATACCTGATCGTTAGCAGCTTGACTGTCGCTACTTGAGTTACTAACCGTTTGATTACTGTCCACTTGGTCAACAGCAGATGAACTAGTGATAGCGTTATTATCTACACTATTGATAGTATCTGCCATCGCCGTAGATGCCATACCGACCAAACTGGTCGCAAGCGCAGTGCACAGTGCTGAGCGTCTGAAATTTGTACGCGTTTCTACTGCATACGTACCTAAGTTATTACTATCATTTTTGATTATGATCGTGTCACGCTGCATCATTAGACCCTTGCATGCTCGAGTTGAAGGCTGCTTTATCATCTTTACGTCCTATCAGCTCACGCGGCACAATCTTATCAACGATAACAATCGTCAATTCTGACCGGTGAATAAACTTATAGCAGTTATCTGGAATTAATGGTTTACTACTTGAATTTTACGACTGGTTATCTATAGTGTCGGTTTTCGCACTGTGTGTCTACTGCCTTATAAATCTACTAGCTTATAGACAGTGTTGATGGATTGCACTTTCGTTTTCACTACTGTTTAGAGCCTACAACGCCATCACATAAAATGTATAAATCATAACTTAGTTAAATATCGAATCATAGCATTGACTGCATGTATTTTCAGCGAAGCCTTGCTATTATACGGCTTAATATTGATAAAACCTATACCGTACCTTGATATAGTTGTTGATAAAATTTGTGATTATTATCACACAATATCCATCATTCAGCGCCCCTCCTTTCTTCATCAGCCGTGATTTATCTGTAGGAATACCCATGTCCAACCAGTTTCAGTTATTTAAGCGCCGTCGTTTTAGCGCTATGTTTTTTACCCAGTTTTTGGGCGCATTTAATGACAATATTTTTAAGCAGGCGCTCATACTGGTGCTGACTTATACTGCTGCCAGTAAGTTGGGTGTAGAGGTCAGCATCCTTAATAACTTGGCCGCCATGTTATTCATCCTGCCCTACTTTTTGTTTTCAGCTTTAGCAGGACAGATTGCTGATAAGTATGAAAAATCAAAGCTCACACAGTTTATCAAACTACTTGAGCTGGTCATTATGGCAGTTGCTGCGGTGGGCTTCGTCTTCGAATGGTATGCACTGCTATTTGTCGCGTTGTTTTTGATGGGTACACATTCGACATTCTTTGGACCGATTAAATACGCTTATCTGCCGCAAGCAATGAAAGAAGATGAGCTGGTCGGTGCCAATGGCCTTTTTCAGATGGGTACTTCACTAGCTATTTTAGTCGGTATGATTGTCGCTGGTGTTTTGACTCAGCTATCACAATCCCTATATTGGATTAGTGCCACGGTGTTGGTCGTCGCTGTTTTAGGATATTTAGCTGCACGTTATATTCCTAATATGCCAGCGATGCAGCCTAACCTAAAGATTAACTGGAATATCATTACAACTAGCTTAGCTACTGTACGTTACTTGTACTCTCTGCCTTTTTTATTTTGTATCATTCTTGGTAATAGCTGGTTTTGGTTTTATGGTGCGACTTTTTTGACCCAAGTACCAGAGTTCAGCAAAGTGATTTTGCTTGGTAATGAATCAGTCGTTATTTTCTTACTCACATTGTTTTCTGTCGGCGTGTCAATCGGTTCAGTAATGTGCAAAACACTAACCAAAAACAAGGTTAGTTTGCATTTATTGCCTTTCGGTATTGCTGGATTAAGTATCTTTGCTATTGATTTGTATTTTTCGCTTTCAGGTTTAGACATAAATGTGAATAATGAGACATTACTTGGCATTGGTGATTTGTTTAATATAAGTGGTAGCTGGCGTGTCTTTACGGATTTATTCTTGTTAGGGTTCAGTGGTGGCTTGTATATCGTACCGCTATATGCTTCTATGCAAGCCTACGCACCTAAGAGTCATCGAGCACGCATTGTCGGGGCGAATAATATTTTTAACGCGATATTTATGGTCACATCAGCAATTTTTGCAATTGTTATCTTAAACACATTAGGGTTTACGCTACCGCAGCTGTTCTTGGTGACAGGGCTACTAAATATCGTATTTGGCACGTTTTTGTATATTAAACTCAACAAGCATGTTAAGCATGCCATTATCCAAACCAATGATGGTATAGCTCCGTAAATACAGTCTAATCATCATTATGATAGCTATCGCAGTTCGCGACTATCTATGAGTTATTTACGAGCTATCTAGACCGCAATATTCCAGCCGATCATTTGAATCGCTTGTTATAGTAAGATGCATAATACCGTTGCTTTTGGACGGTAACACACTTTATTTTATTGACAGTTTTTAACACCATCAGGAGTGAGTTATGACCCTGCGTCCTTTATCTAAAATTGACCAGTTGTTACTTGGGGTCGATAAGGCATTACGGGCTGTCGTGCCAAATTCTAATCCAAGTACACGTCCATTGCCCGTCAGCAGCGATGAGATTCCTGAGCTAACCATCACAGAGGCGCGGCACGTTTCAGGTCTTATGCGTATCAATCATACAGGTGAAGTATGCGCGCAAGGTCTATACCATGGCCAAGCGTTTGCCGCTAAAGATAGTGGTGTCAAACAAGCCATGCAGCAATCAGCCGAAGAAGAGGTCGATCATTTGGTCTGGTGTGAGACTCGTTTAAGTGAGCTTGGTAGCCATGCCAGCGTATTTACACCGCTTTGGTACGGTATGTCCTTTGGGCTTGGTGCAGTAGCAGGCGCGATTTCGAATGAGTTTAGTCTAGGGTTTGTAGCGGAGACAGAAGCGCAGGTTAGCGAGCATCTACAGGATCATATCAAGCAGTTGCCTGAACATGATCAGCGCTCAAAAGAAATACTAGCCCAGATGGATAAGGAAGAGCTACACCATCGTGAACTTGCGCTTGCAAGTGGCGGCGCTGCCCTGTCACCTCCAGTTCGTCGAACCATGCGATGGATGGCAAATCGTATGAAAGATACCGCTTATCACTTGTAGCATCTAGGCACTGTGATTAGCTGCTGCCGTCACTAACTTTTTAACTATCGGTAGCTTCACTGATTTACGTAGGTGTACTTAATCCTAACGATTAACAATCCTACCATAGATAGCCTGAAGCTTAATTTGCTACGGTATTAAAAATTTGTACGATTTTGCAGTAATGCGCTATTTATATTACCGTCCGATCAATGAATAACAACCAAATAAATTAAATAAGGTAACGATTTTTATGAAAGCGACTCTCCCTAGTAGCCACTCTATTAAGTCACCGAAGTTTGCAACATTGACCGTCATGGCAGCAACTTGTGCCATGCTGTTATCTGCACCTGTGAATGCGGCAGAAGCTGATGCCACTGCAACAGCTGTACCTAGTGCAATGGACTCAAGCAAACGTGTGATCCGTCTTGCTCGCCCTAATGCAGCTATCAGCCCTGCTCAAGCCAACACTGCACAGACAAGCTTGCCAGCAACCTCTGCTAGTAACGGCCAGCCGACTAATGCTCAAACAACCAACATGCAGCTAGGCAATACTCAGCAAAACAACGCATCTGCCAGTACTGCTCAGCCTCAAACACCGCAAATGATGACCCCTGCCGCTGCACCTGTCATGAACGGTACCACTCGCGTTTATGAGCCTGGTCCAATGACAGCTACTGGTATTGATCTGCGTAGCGGACAGCTTTCTAATATTCCTACACCGCAAGTACAGCTATCGGACATGAGCTTTGTCAAAACCGTACTGATCCCGCAACAAAAAGGGCTAGGTACTGATAAGCTTGATGTCAGTTTATTGGATGACTTTATCGCTGATGTAACCCCTAACGCGCGTCATTATCCACCAAACTTCCCTAACCGCACACAGCGTCATTATACGCGTGAAAAAATCAAGGTATTGGCTGACTGGATTGAACCATATGCTAAGTCGCCAAATGCTTCTTATGATGTGTTGCTTCGTGCCGCCAAACTAAACGGTATGGGTCGTAACCTAGATTTGGGCTCAGACTATACGGTACGTGGTGGCCAGTATGTCGATCGCGCGATCAAGCTGCAACCTGACAGTGGTGAGGCTAATTTCTTATATGGCATGATGCTATCAGAAGGCGGCGGGTTTAAAGAAGGTCAAAAGTATCTAGATAAAGCGGTATCTTTAGGATATACCGAAGCGGAACAAAGTTTGGCACAGTCAGATTTACTTAGTGACCGCCGTGAGAATGCATTAGAGCGATTACGCCGTCTTGAAGGGCAGCATCCTAACAACACTGTCATTCCTCAACAAATCAAACTCGTTGAAGAAGGTAAGTTCTATATTTGGGATATTCCTGCTCCTGATATCAGTGTAAAACCAAGTGCATAGAAACGCTATATTCGTTGAGCCTAGTAATTGAAATTTTAAGGGTTGAGGGTTGGATTTATAAGACTTTTACTCGATAAGTCTTTAATCGACAATACCTTTAATAGATAAAGGCGCTAACCAATAGATGCCTTAATAGATAATTTAAGATTAAAATATCAAGCGCTTTTGTTTTAGATTTATAAAACAAAAGCGCTTTTTTTCGGCTATTAGAAGTGCATTCATTTTAAAACATGCCTTTGTAGATCCTTAAATGAATAGTCTAACGTCAAGAGTTGCGCTACACTCATTATTAGCTGCTACTTTCATTACTTATACTCTCATAACTACCATTCATTGGACTGACTTATGACTCTCGCGGGCTTCAGCAAACAGACAGTAATGTATATTAATAAAAAAAACCTACCCATTACTTCACTTATGCTTTTGGCAGCAGCGGTATTACTACCAGCATGTAGTACGGTGACGGTAGATAAACAGGCCACTGCCAAGACGATCTCTGCTCAGCGCGGCAATATCGTCACTGACAACACGCTAAGCAGTGATACAGCATCTGCTTTACTGTCAGCAGGACTGAATGAACAAGCCTGTATGCAGCAATTTGACTTATGTTTGACTCAGCTTTCTGACAGTATGCTCAACCGGCATTATCGCCCTGCTTTGGCTATTTTTGCAGAACTACATTATGCAAAAGCACGTCAATTATCTGACTCAGAGAGTTGCCGTAATGCGCTTGCACGTCCACCGCTTGATCCGTATTACGCCAATGCCCCTTTGAGTGATGAAGATGCCAAAACGCAACAAAAAGAGACCGATCTGTGTTTAACCGATTATCAAGCAAGACTGTTTGATGCCGTCAAATATAGCTACACTTATCTGTTCTATGACAGTTTGACCCATGACTTTGAAGGTGCTGAACAAAGTAGTAGTGCTCATGCGCAAAACCGTATTCCAAATGACAACGATATTCAAACCCAAGATATTTACAACGCTGCTAGTAACGACGTTGTTACTCAGATTTATCAATCAACTGAAAACACTAACAAGTTGATGGGTAATACAACAGTAGAATATCTGCCAATAACGTCTACCAAGCCTGATAACAGCAATGAGGTAGCAGTTGCCAATCGGCCACCGCTAAAAGGTAAAGCAACAGATCAAGTTAAAGTCATGAAAGTAACAGTAGATGATTACAACCTTGGTATTTATTTACCCAACGAAAACAACTATCTGCAAAATGCTCATAAACAAACTTCTGCTCTGGCAGATCTAACATCTACTTATCAGCTACGGCTCTCTGGCCTAAACTCAGTGAGTAAGCGCCCCGGCTTAGGCATCAGCTTAGTGGCATCATTGGATGATCGTTATACCACCACAATTCGTCAGTTATTAGCCGCCTCCTTATCTGGTAGATTGACAAATGAGAAGAAAAATACGAACGATAGTGAGCCAAGCTCACGTATTTACCCTACTGGGCATCTGTTATTGACTGGTCTGATTAAGCCGGATAGCGACAGCGTATTAGACGTTCTGAGTAGTCGTAAGCTTGATGTTCATTTGTATAATCCGTACCAAACTGAATCCGTCAACATCCTCAACGATGAATACCCACTGGCAGCCAATTTTTCAGCAGGATACGGATTATGGCTATCAGAAAACCAGTTAGATGGCGTCGGTTATTTAAACTTGATTACTCGCCAGCCAGATGCTCAGCTACCCAAACTCTTCATGCTCGAGCCCTATGACCCTGATAAGCGCGTGTTGATTATGTTGCACGGGCTAGCCTCTAGCCCAGCCACGTGGGTCAACCTAACCAACGATATTCTCAATGATGACAAGCTGCGCGATAATTACCAAGTTTGGCAAATATTCTATCCAACCAACCTCCCTATTTTAGAAAATCGCTACCAGATTCAGCAGTTGATCAACAGTACATATCAGCAAACTGATCCCAACGGGCAAAATCGTGCCAGTCAAAACAGTGTTATTATCAGTCATAGTATGGGTGCCGTCATTGCTCGTATGATGCTATCTGACGAAAATTTAGTCAATGATTTGGATAAGCTCGATGATAAAGACATGCTCTCTAACAGTGAAAAACAGAAAATCCGTAACGTGCTAAAGACCTCTTTTGGCGAAAATGAGTTAAAGGAACGCTTTGAGCTACAAGCATTACCGCAGGTAGACACTGCTGTTTTTCTATCTGCACCTTTCCGTGGTACGGATTATGCAGATCGTTGGTTTACCCGTGCATTACGCCGCATCGTTTATTTACCTGTAGGTTTGGTTAAGACAGTCACAGATAACTTAGCAACGATTGCCACACAAGGTGATTTGGCGCAAAACCCACTAGGCGCGCTGTATTTACAAAACGGGGCTAGCCAATTAAGTGACAAGTCCTCTTTTATAGAGTTAACCAAAAACCTAACTATGAATGAGCGTATTATCTATCATTCAATCATTGCTAATAATGACGCTGATATCACTAAAGGGCTTGCACAAACTCAGCCAAACGGTGCCAAAATCGATTTGTCTCAAGCGGTAGAAGACAGTTCTGGAAATGAAACGGCGAGCATGGATATCAGCGACAATACTAAGACATCAAAATTACCACCAGAGCCACTTGTTGCTGCTGTAACGGTCAATGATGATATCAGTCAAGCCCTGACTGAGCGATTATCAGATGGTATCGTTCCCTATAGCAGTGCTCATCTAGATGGCGCTGCATCAGAAACCATTATCAATGGCGGTCATAGTATTCAGACCAACCCGCAGACTATTTTGACATTGCGAAGAATTTTGCATAAGCAGCTTCAAGAATGATGTAGATTTTTGTTATTTCATAATGTTTTTGACATATGAATCGAAACCTTTAAATTGAGGTTATAGGTTTCAAATAAGTATTATGCTCACGCGTACTTCTTTGTTTTTAATAACATTAATTTTATTTTTCAATGTTTGATTTATGTTATTTTGATGACTCTTAGGTCTGCAACTAACGGGTTAGGTTGCTTGCGTGTGTATATAGGTAGGCGCATAATATATCTATAGCACACGACAGTAATATATAAATTTATAAGGACATAAATTATTCAATTCAGCTAAAAAGTGAATCGCAGACTTAGCCACAATTTACGTCTAATAGTGCTAAGCTCATAACACTGAGCTATTGCCCGTAATGCTTGCCGCTTTGATCTATGGATAGTTACGGACAGTTACTTGAGCGTTGTATGGAAGTCAGCGCTATTCAGCTAACAGATGAGAGTAACCTTTTATGTTCGCTACATTTATGATTGACCAGATGGATGCGCTGATGCTTGCGCGTATCCAATTCGCTTTTGTTATCTCGTTCCATATTGTCTTTCCTGCCTTTTCTATCGGACTTGCCAGCTGGCTTGCGGTACTCGAGTTTCGTTGGTTGAGAACTGGTAAACCTATCTATGCTGAAGTCTACAAGCACTGGGTAAAAATATTTGCTGTTGTCTTTGGTTTAGGCGTGGTATCGGGCGTGGTAATGTCCTACCAGTTTGGTACTAACTGGGCAGTATTCTCTGATAAAGCCGGTAACGTTCTAGGTCCTTTACTCGCCTATGAAGTATTAACAGCGTTCTTCTTAGAAGCGTCCTTCTTGGGTATTATGCTATTTGGTTGGGGCCGCGTGAGCAAACGCATGCATTTTGCTTCAACCGCCATCGTTGCTATCGGTACATTGATTTCCGGTTTTTGGATATTGGCTGCCAACAGCTTTATGCAGACCCCTCAAGGTTTTATGATGGGTGCAGATGGCCTGCTCTATCCAACCAACTGGCTTGAAATTATCTTCAACCCATCGTTCCCTTACCGTTATGCTCATATGATGACCGCCGCATTTTTGACAACTGCTTTTGTTGTCGGTGGTATCGGCGCATATTATATTCAATCCAAAAAACACGTTGAACATCGCGCCCACGGTCGTGTAATGCTAGGTATGGCAATGATTATGGCCATCTTTGTCGCACCTGCGCAGGTGTTGATTGGTGATGAGCATGGTCTAAATACACTTGAGCATCAACCTGCTAAAGTTGCTGCGATGGAAGGTATTTGGGAGGATGAGCGCGGTGCCGCATTACGCTTGTTTGCAATCCCCGATCAAGAAAATCAGACCAACAAATATGAAGTCGCTATTCCTTACGTATCTGGGCTAATCCTCACTCACTCATTAGATGGTGAAATTAAAGGCCTCAAAAACTGGGCGCCTGAAGACCAACCACCAGTGATTATCGTGTTTTGGGCGTTCCGTATTATGGTTGGTATTGGTACGCTAATGGTATTGGTCGGCTTATTTAGTTTGTACAAATACTTCAAAAAACAGCAGTTCAATACTGACAGTGTGTGGTTCCACCGAGCGTGGATGATGATGACACCACTTGGTTTTATCGCCTTACTAGCAGGTTGGTTCGTCACTGAAACAGGACGCCAGCCTTGGACAGTTTATGGTGTCATTCGCACTGCTGAAAGTATGTCCCCACTTGCAGCACAGCAAGTAGCTACCACGTTGATTGGCTTTATCGTACTGTACATATTTGTCTTTGGTGCAGGTAGTTTTTATATCTTGCGCTTGATTGCTCAAGGGCCTAAGCCTTACACAGATCCCGCAGAAGACAACTTCTACGAGCATTCAGTGACCGAAAGTCAAGGTCGCACGTTAAGTGGTGATAGTAACCCTGCTAAAAGTACTGAAGAAGGCTTAGATGAGCCTACAAATGATGTCGATGATGGAGGGTTACGCTAATGTTTAACTTCGGTGATGTATTAGATTTACCTCTCATTTGGGGCGGTTTGATTGCTTTATCTGTCTTTGTCTATGTACTACTTGATGGCTTTGATTTAGGCTGCGGTATCCTGTTCCCATTTGCAGGTTCAGATAAAAACCGTAGCCGTATAATGAACTCAATCGCGCCATTTTGGGACGGTAACGAGACGTGGCTAGTACTAGGTGGTGGTGGACTATTCGCAGCGTTCCCAGTTGCTTATGGCATCATCATGACAGGTCTATATCTACCAGTAACTGCCATGCTATTCGGTCTTATCATGCGTGGCGTAGCGTTTGAATTTCGCTTCAAATCGTCTGCACGCAGGCATGTATGGGATACCTTTTTCTTTGTCGGCTCAGTCATTGCTACTTTCTCTCAAGGTATTATGCTTGGGGCGTTAGTACAAGGATTAGAGGCCAGTAACCGTTTATATACTGGTGGCCCTTTTGATTGGTTCACACCTTTTTCTATAGTGTGTGGATTTGCCATGATTATCGGCTATGCCTTGCTTGGCTCTACTTGGCTCATCATAAAAACAGAGCACACGTTACAAGTATGGGCACGCCAAGTTTCTAAATGGATGCTCACTGCTTTATTGGTTGCGATGGTTGTGGTCACAGCATTTATGTACTTCTCAGACATAGATGCATTAGAAGGATGGTTTGGTTTCCCAGATTTATTATACCTCGCTCCTATGCCTATCATCGTCATGCTTTTATTCTTTATCATGCGTAAAGACTTAAAAACTGAGCGTGAGTATCGTCCGTTCTTGTTAACGGTGGCTCTATTCTTAATGGGTTATATTGGGGTTTGTTTTGCCATATTCCCTTATATCGTACCGTATCAAATGACGATTTATGAAGCGGCTGCGGCTGATACTTCATTATCATTTATGCTTATTGGCGCATGTATCATGTTACCGATTATCTTGAGCTATACAGCATTTGCTTACTATACCTTCAAAGGTAAATCTGATCACAATCCAATGTACTAGTCGCTAATCGCGGCAGGTAACGGATCAGCTAAAAGGGATGGCTGTCATCATTTATAGATGGTAGCCACACTTCATACGCTAATCAGGAGATCTCTATGAAAAAGTTCAGTAAAAAACAATCACAATGGGCATGGTTTTTGGGTCTATATGTGGCAGGGTTTTTAGTGGTATTTACCATTGCTCAGCTAATAAAAATGGCCATGGGTGTTTAGTATAATTGCTTAATCATACGTAATATCTAAAACTGCTATGACAACTATTTATATACATATAAAAAAAGCAGCGTTGAATAATCAACGCTGCTTTTTATTTATCTCAAATTCATCAGCTTGGTTTACCTTGATGCTCGATATCATTCTGTTCGATAAACTCGTTGACCTGTGCTAAGCGCTCAGATGTCCCCACGTCTATCCAATTGTCTGTCGTCACTTCAGCAGTGATCTGAAACTTTATCATTGCTTGCTTCAGTAGTGGTGCTAAAGCCGCAGGTTGTCCTGACACCAGACCTTCTACCAATTTCGGTGACATTACACTAATACCAGCGAAGGTATACTTGTCCGCATTGCCAATCGGCTGCTCACTAGCAAGACCGTTATTAATCGCGAAGTCGCCACCATTATTGTGCTTTGGGTTATCAATTAATAATAAATGCGCACGCTGATCCGCTCCTAACGTATAGTCTATTAATTGAGAAAAGTCATAGGTAGTCCAGACGTCGGAGTTGACTAGAATAAACGGCTCATCCTTTAGTTTGCCTGATTGCAATGCCTGAAAAATACCGCCCGCCGTCTCAAGTGGTTCATCGTCTTCTACTGACCAGTGCAGCTTTACGCCGTACTGTGAACCGTCGCCTAACGTGTTCATCAACTTATGTGCTAACCATGACGCGTTGACCGTAATATCAGTAATACCCGCTGCTTTTAAGGCTTTAATGTGCCAAACAATAAGCGGTTGACCAGCGACTTCAACCAAAGGCTTCGGCGTCTCAAGTGTTAATGGACGTAGGCGTGTGCCCTTACCCGCTGCCAAAATCATGGCCTGTGTAATAGTAGAGGTAGACATCTGCGTTCCTATTTTTATTATTCAAATTAATGTAGCTGTGCGTTATCTACGCTGAGGCAAACTTCTCTTTATAAGCAGGTAGCACTGCCTCTTGTAGCCATTGATTAAACGGTATAATTGATTGCTTTAGCTCATCACTACCATGCTCGGCAAGCCAGTTTAATTCAATAATTAAGTCGCGCATGACTTTAGGGATATCCGCCAAATAGCGGTCTTTGCCGTCACGCTCAGACAAACGAATAAAAATCCCTAATACCTTTAGGTGACGTTGTACGCCGATGACATTCACATCATTTTCAAACTGCACCACGCTATCAGCAGTAGTTAATGAATTTTGTTTTTGTAGCTGCCAAAAGTCACTAATCCATGTATATATTTGGCTCTCTGGCCAATCTACATAAGCATCACGTACTAACGACACTAAGTCATAAGCATACGATCCAACGACAGCATCTTGGAAATCAATCACCCCCAACTTTGATTTATCTACTTGATCTTGCATGAGGTTGCGGCTGTGATAATCACGATGGACCACCACTTGTGGCTGTCGTAAAATCTCATTCACTAATGCGGCTTTTAGATTCCCCCAAACTTGCTCATTTAGCGCTACACCAATATAAGGTATAAACCATTCGCTAAATAAATCCATCTCACGGTCTAATAATGCTATGTCATAATCTGGCAGTTGGTGTTGCGACCTTGCTGTTTCTACTGGTACCGTTTGTAGCGCGGCTAGTGTCTGCATTGCTAGCTGATAGTAGTCATTAATTTGGTCTGCAGTGGCATCGACAAGCAAATGGGCGAATTCTACTGTGCCAAAATCTTGTAATACCAAAAACCCTTTTTCTATATTTTGTGCAGTCAGAGTCGGCACGTTGACAGCGGGTGACATCAATTTAGCGACATTGATAAACTGCCGCATCGCATCCTGCTCGTCAGCGGAGTCCATGACGATATAATGTTTGTTGGCGCTCTTATCTGTCTCTGACAACTCGATTCGATGATACCGGCGCGCACTAGCGTCGCCAGGTAGGCTGTCTAGACTAAATGTTTGATCTAAAAATACTTGTTGTAACCATTGCTCTAATTGCTGTTGGCGGTTGTTGTTTTCTTCGATCATATCAGTCTCTAAAGGCGTTTTGTCAGTCATATTGGGCATCGCTGGTTAAATATAAATCATAAATAATTAAAGTAGTGATAAGTCAGACAAATACTTGCTAAAATAGCGATATGTGGCAGTGCTATACAGGCTGTCATAGACGTATTGCTATATCATTCAATACCTAATATCAGATAGAATCGCTGTCGCTACTTAAAAATTAGCATGGCTATATTATAAATTTTGGTAAATAGTGTAGCTGATTTGGTTTTTTTTGACTATGATTAGTCGTCATTATATGTAAAACATCCAAATTTTTGAGAATACATTAGTCATATTTTAGTCGCTCATTCACTACTTTAATCGTTCGGTGATACCGTTACTAAACTCAGTCATGCAATCCAATAAGCTCTGCAATCATAGGTGTGCCCTTGTTATATTCTCCGCTTTACCAAAGCATCCGCTTGATCTTATTTGGTGCCTTAGGCTTATCTAGTCTAACTGTCAGTGCTGCTATTGGTGATGCCAATACGCAAAAAACTGAACCACTTACTACGGACAGTACGGGCAGCTATATTTCTAATAGTGTAGCGACTGACGCCGATAATACTAGTCGTACCCAAAATAGTGACGGCTATCAAGAAACAGACGTTCTAACAGACGTTCTAGATGATAACTATCAAGACAATGCTAATTTTGCTAATACGAATAATGCGACTGTATCGAATGATACTACGTTAGAGAGCAAATTCTCGGAGAACAACGACCTAAACATTACAGGTATTGATGAAACTACTGACTCTGACACTTTTAGCAATGAAGTTCCCAATACTGCTAATTTAGATACAGAAACCCGTGATCAAACAAATAGTACTGAGGCAAATAGCAACGCCTTTGTTCCTAAAGCGATAACAACAGAAAATGGCAAACTAGATCTTAATGATGAGAGTATTCAAGCCAGCCTAATGCGCTTAGCAGAATTTTATGAGCTGACACCAGATACCGATGCTTCTACATTAAACAACGTCGAAGAAACTAGCAGTGCTGAAACGAATAATGCTCATAACAACGCCATGCTTGCGGCACAGACGATTCCAAAGGTAGGTAGAGACTTACGTCTGTTGCCAAATGCCGTGAACAGTGCCCAACGCTGCGAAGGCCAGTGGGTACATCCGCAAAGCAATCCCAATTACCAACGTGCTGTGAATGAAACAGGTACTGCAAACGGACAACCAGCACCAAATGTGGCTAGCGTTCCGAACAATCAAGCCCCCTTATTTACAGAGTCTGATTACGGTTATTACAACAATGTCAATTATGCTGAGCTATCTGGCAACGTGAAAATTGATCAAGGTACCCAGCATATCGAAGCAGAACAAGTCATGATTGACTTGGACAATGGCGTTGCTGCTGCTCAAGGCAAGGTGATGTTTACAGATAATGCGACTGGACAGCCTATACAACGTACGCGCAATGGGCAGGCTGGCTTTAATGATAGAGCGGCACAAGGTGGCCTCATTGGCGTGGCGGACAGCTTAAATTACAATACCGAAACTGGTCAATCAACGGCTAATAATGTGGCGTTTGCCAGTGTTGGACTGCAAGCACACGGCTATGCCAAACACTTAAACAGACCCAACGATAGTGAGTACGAGTTGGATCAGGTTATGTTTAGCACCTGCCCACCTACCAACCGTAAATGGCAGTTTGAAGCCAAAAGTATCGACCTAGATACCGATACGGGGCGCGGCGAAGCGTACAATACAACTTTCCGTGTTGCTGACATACCTGTTTTTTACCTTCCTTACTTTAACTTCCCGATAGACAGCCGTCGTAGTAGTGGGTTTTTATTGCCAAGTGCTACCGTCAGTAGTGAAAACGGCCTTGAAGTTGATATTCCATACTATTTCAACTTGGCACCTAACTATGATGCCACCCTTAATACACATATCTATACTGATCGTAACCCTATGCTATCAGGAGAGTTCCGCTATTTGACTGAAAACTATGGGGAAGGTGCTTTAAACGGTTCATACTTACCAAACGATAAAGAGTATGATAACGAAGATCGTACTAGTTTGTTTTATGACCATACTTGGTCCTCAAAAAGCATTCCACGATTGAGTGCTGATGCCGAATACAACTATGTATCGGATGCCGATTACCTTGATGATTTCGATACGTTGGGTTTGTCGGATAACACCTTAAACTTACCACGTCGTGCTCGCGTCAATTATTACAACGATTATGTCGATGGTGAGTTAAAAGTAGAAACTTTTCAGACTCTAGATGCTTTTACTGATAATGGCGAGGCGTTGGAAGATAAAGATAAGCCGTACTCACGATTGCCACAACTCAAATTAAATTATCGACTACCTTGGGCCGAGCACTTTGATATTACTGGTGTTCACGACTCTGCATACTTCAAAAAATCTATCGATGACGGCTCTGAAAATGAGAAGAGTGGCACACGCATTTATAATAAACTAAGCGCTGCCTATCCGATGGAAAATTCTTGGGGTTACATCAAACCCAAGCTTAGCTTGCAGCATCTTTATACCTCATATGATGAAGATAGCTTAGCGGATAACCAACTTAGTGAAGAAGATGGCAACCAATCTGTCTTTGTTCCGCAAGCCAGTATTGATGCTGGTCTGAATTTTTACCAAGCAGGTTCACCATTTGGCGCGTTTGACGATACGATGGGCGGCTATCGTTTACTTAGTCCGCGCGTAAAATATACGTACTCGCCGTATGAGAACCAAAATGACATCCCTAACTTTAATACGCGTATTGCCTCTATTAACTATGAACAGCTATTTTCAGATAGTTGGTTTTTAGGTCATGATCGTTTGCAGGATCTACATTCTATTACGCCTGGCGTCAATTATCGTTACATCGATGCAACGGGTGTGACACGTTTTGATGGTAGCATTGCAGAACAGTTCTATCTAGATGATGGACGTGTAACACTTGACGACGATCAGCCAGTTTTTACTTCGTCTTCTTCAGGTATGGTATGGGATACTAGCACTCAGCCTTACAATAACTTTTGGGTTGATGTAAGCGGTGCCTTAACCAGTAATTATGACTTAAACTATATTACGACTGAACTGCGTTATCAGCCGTCAGACAATAGCTTATTCAATGTGGGTTATGTCAAACGTCAGCGTGATGACAATACCGATCAGTTGCCATTGTCGGCGTTTACCGCTTCCGCTGTTTTCCCTATTAATAACAGTTGGCGTATCTTGGCTCAAGGACAATATGATCTTGACAGCGACAGAATGCTTGATTCACTCATCGGCGTTGATTACGAAGATTGCTGTTTCGGCTTTGCTGTTTATGGTCGCCGCTATTACAATGACTTGAACGTGAAAGACAAACCAACACAAGCCATTATGGCAGAAGTTAGATTAAACGGCCTTGGTAGTGGTAGCAGCCGCTTGACACGATTGCTTGCTGATAAGATTTTGGGCTTTGAACCTGTACAGACAGCTTGGAAAGACTAACCAATTTTTTGCTAGATTAGCGTTATTTACACAAGTATTTATAAGACACTGTTTCAACCCCTATTAAGGGAAACGCTGTCGAATATTTTATTATTAAGAGTATTGGATAGAGTTGACCGACTACCATCCGATGCAATGACATTGATGAGGAGCATCATGAGATTTTTTTCTTTACGTCAGACTAGCAGAGCAGTATTGCTATCTATGGCAGGCCTTACGCTTACGTTAAGTGCCAACGCTGCTACTGTCGAACCTGAAGCGGCTCAAGCTTCTGCCTCTGCTACGCAAAACTCAGTTAATCGTTTGACGCCAGCCAATAGCACAGACGGTATTATCGCCTTGGTCAATGAAAGTGCTATCTTGAAAAGCGAACTGGTCAATGCTATCGAGCAAACCCAAGCTCGTGCAAAAGCTGCTGGAGAGCCTATCGCAAACTCCGCGCAGCTACAGTCTGAAGTGTTAAACGCGCTTATTTTACGTGAGTTGCAGTTAACAATGGCGAAGCGCTCTGGGGTATCTGCTGATGAAGCAGAGATCAATCAACGTCTTGCTCAAATCGCTCAAGCTGAAGGGCTTAATAGCATCTCGGCATTGCAGCAACGCTTAGATACAGCGCAACCTGGCAGTTATGCTGCTCTACGTGCTCAACTGATCGAAGAAGCTTCTATTCAAGCGCTACAACAGCGTCAAATTACTCGCCGAGTACGTATTAGCGAGCAAGATATTGATGCGTTTCTGGCCTCACCTGAAGCTAAGCGACTGAACCAAAGTGAATATCAAACCATTCACGTACGTGTTCCTTATATAGATGATTATAGTCGTTTGTCGACCGCTCAACGTGAAGAAGCATTAAAAGTTGCCCAAGCCTTGCGTACACGTTTGCTTGAGCCAAACGTCAACGTCGCTGAAGCTGTTGCTGCTAGCCAAAGTAGCTATCCGATTCCATTGCAAGGTGGAGATATGGGCTTTCATAAGGCCGCTTCTTTACCGACAGAGCTGTCTAGCAAAATTACTAAGCTAGACGTTGGTACCGTAAGCGAGCCATTATTAACTCCTGAAGGTATTGATATCATCAAGCTGGCTGATAAAAAAGCCAGTAATACAATGCTAGTACCACAATGGCATACTCGCCACATTTTGGTAAAAGTCGATGACCTACAAACTGATGCGCTTGCTGAACAAAAAATCAATGACTTGTACGAGCAACTTCGTGGCGGTGCTGACTTTGCTAGCCTAGCCTCGACGTATTCAGACGATCCAGGTTCTGCTGGACGTGGTGGTGATCTTGATTGGGTTAGCGAAGAGGATATGGTTGGGCCATTTGAGGCCACAATGAAGAATACAGCAGTTGGTGACTACTCAGCACCTTTTAAGACACAATTTGGCTGGCATATCCTAAAAGTTGAAGGTCAGCGTGAACAAGATATTAGCGAGCAATATCGTCGTAATATGGCGCGTCAAGCACTGTATCAACGCCTAGCCCCGCAAGCTCAAGAAGACTGGCTACAGGAGCTACGTGCTGGCGCTTATATCCAGATACTTGGCTAATATATTGCAAGAAGCTAATAGCACTAAGTTAGCGAAAGTATTGAATCGATAGAAATAAAATAAGGGTATATGCCATTGCATAAGCCCTTATTTTATTTGCGCAGTTAAATATTTAACTGCAAGCTTTGAAAGCATCTCAAAGATAAATATTCTAAACTTTGCCAAACCATACCCTATACACAAAGAAAAACCCCGAACCTAGGGCGATTGGTTCAGGGTTTCAATACTTCATGTTGTTGTTATTATCTCTCTTCCATGCTGACTCATCCTAAGTCATTTAACAGTATTATTTAAGACAGCGGGCTGACCTGTGCTTTTATTCATACTGTCTCAACACCACATCCATGCATATCCTTGTGTTGATGACTGTATTATATGCCAATGAATTCGGTGCCGATAGAAGCTAAAGACTCTATTTTGCGTAAGCATATGCTTACGTCATCTCTAGATACTACAGCTGATAAATAGCCTCTTTTATCAACCAAAACTGCGTTGCTCTTTTTTATGTTCCTCTGAAACTTTTTCGCCTTCTTTTTTTCCTTCTTCGATTTTATCATCAGTCTCTTGGATATCTTCTACTTGTGCAGTAGGCGTATTGCCCTCTTGCTTGCTTGTCTCTTCTGGCTCATATTGCAAAGTAGTCATCACAGGAAAATGATCAGACCCTATAGATGGCATACGCTCGATATCAACTACTGTAAAGCAAGCACTATGAAAAATATGATCTAAAGCCCAGCGTAAGAATGGATATTTAACATGGTAAGTATTAATAAAATGTCGACCAATGCGAGGATCTAGCAGTCCAGAGATACGCTGGAAACGACGAGTAGTTTTTGACCATGCCACATCATTAAGATCACCTGCCAATATCGCGGTTTGGTTGTTTTCTTTTATATGTTTACCTACCATGAGTAGCTCAGCATCGCGCGTGGTAGATTTATCCGCTTCAGTTGGACTAGGCGGCATAGGGTGCAAACAATATAACCAAACGACACGGCCTCCTTGCAAGCATAGCTGAGTATGGATAGAAGGTATGTCATCTATCATCAGATATTTAATTTCAGGATCGATAAGCTCAAGCTTAGAATACAAATGCATGCCATACAAATTATCCAGTGGTACTTTCACTGTATAAGGATAATCAGGCTCAATTTGGTGTAAGGCTTGCTCCCATTTTTTGTCACTCTCAAGGGTAATTAAAATATCCGGCTGCTTTTGCTTGACCAAATCAACCAGTTTTTGCGTTTCATCGTTGGGCGTCAATACATTTGATACCATCAGTTTTAGTTGATGCGCTTGTCCTTCGGGCTTGTCCTTTGCCTTTTGGACTTCTTTTTTCCACAGTTTGGTATAAGGCAGCACCATTCTCAGTTGAAATGCTAACGTACCGCTTAATACAGCAAACAATACCCACTGCCATAGCTCCCACTCTGAGAAAAAAATTATCATACCGACCCAAGCGATAACCCCAAGCACCATTATTTGAATGCGTGGAAACTCAACGCCACGTACCCACCAGTTATCCAGCGGCAACCAGCCCCACATCGTGACAAATGCGATGAATACTGCTAGACCTTGTAGGGCATAATATAATAGTGATAGATCCATAAGTAGATACTAACCGTTGATTGGAGTGTTTATGATATATATTAGTTAAACTTTTATTTGATAAAAAATAGCGTGGTGGCAACTCAATCAATGTTGAAAAAGCAATGTTTGAGACTTACTTTATCATTTCAAAAGATACTCGCCTACTGATGAGTCTCAAATATGCGACAACTATCATAAAACGTTACAATACCAGCTCACTCGGTATAATGAACGCTTTGTTGAATATTATGTTTTTGAGGTCGCTAGATAGCCAAGTACTTCTTCAATAGTAATAACTTAAAGTTATAGTCAACATAGTAAATAGTGTATCGAAAACGACCAAATAATGGCCGAAACGCCTTGCTTTTTCGCGCTATTCACGGCATTGTTATCGGTTGACGATGCAACAAATAATTGTAAATAGGATTGAACTTCATGAGTGATTTAACAGTAGGTTTGGTAGGCTGGCGCGGTATGGTAGGGTCAGTATTGATACAACGTATGCAGGAAGAAAACGACTTCAACGGCATTACGCCTGTGTTTTTCTCTACCAGTAATGCTGGTGGTGATGCACCAAAATTCGATGGTATTGAAACCAGCCAACTAAAAGACGCTCATGATATTGAAGCACTCGCCGCTTGTGATGTCGTCATTACTTGTCAAGGTGGTGACTACACGTCAAAAGTTCATCAACCATTGCGTGATAGTGGTTGGAACGGCTATTGGATTGATGCAGCAAGTACATTACGTATGGAAAATGACAGTATCATCATTTTAGATCCAGTCAATCGTGCTGTCATTGATAGCGCTCTAGCCAATGGCAAAAAAGACTTTATCGGTGGTAACTGCACAGTGTCGTTGATGCTGATGGCTATCGGTGAGCTGTTTAACAAGGGCTGGGTTGAATGGGTCAGCGCGATGACTTATCAAGCCGCTAGTGGTTCTGGTGCAAACAATATGCGTGAACTCATCAATGGCATGGGTGTATTACATGATGCTGTCCAAGACGAATTGGCCGACCCTGCTAGTGCTATTCTTGAGATTGATAAAAAAATCGCTCAGACTCAACGCTCAACAGATTTCCCTAAGCAATACTTCGGTGTACCACTTGCAGGTAGCTTGATTCCTTATATCGATGCGCAGCTAGAGAACAAGCAGTCAAAAGAAGAATGGAAAGGCGGCGTTGAGACTAATAAAATTCTAGGTAACGACGAAGCCAGTACAATTCCTATTGATGGTATGTGTGTACGTGTCGGTGCTATGCGCTGTCATGCACAAGGCCTAACGATCAAACTCAAAAAAGACATTCCACTAGAAGAGATCGAAGCTGCTCTCAAAAACAGTGGCAATGAATGGTTGGACTTAGTTGAAGATGACAAAGAAGCCACTATGGATCGTCTAACTCCAGTAGCCGTCACCGGCACCCTAACCGTTGCCCTTGGCCGCTTGCGTAAGCTTAATATGGGCCCTGAGTATCTAGGCGCATTTACCGTTGGCGATCAGTTATTGTGGGGTGCTGCTGAGCCATTACGCCGTATGCTTAACATCATCCGTGAGCAAAACGTCTAACGCAGACACCCTAAATTAAGCACAAAAAAGACAGCAATTGCTGTCTTTTTTTATGGATTGCTTGCTACTCGGGTTGATACGCAATCATCACCTCATTGCGACGTAAAAATGGTAGCGTCCAAGGTGGATTATAACGCGCTAATTCAGGTTGTCCTGTCACATTTAGTTTTTGACTTTCCATCCAAGATTGTAATTCTGCCGTTTTAGTTGCGACTTTTTTACTACCTGCCAATCCTGAAAATTTAATCACACCGTACGTCTGTGCGGGTACTTCTATAATCTCAACGTTTGGATTGTTTGGCTTAGGCAATGTTTGCATCGTATATTGACTAGGCATCGTAAATTGTACGCGCCACTTACCATCTTCCTGTTGCATACTGACTGGTGCTGTCATCGCAATTTTCTGTGACTCACTGCTGTCTGTGCTATCAGCTTGCATCGTGACAGGTGCAGTCATACTAATCTTACTACTACTTCCACTTGGTGCTGTGTTGTTACCAAAAATATAGTCCGCTAACACTTTAAACCCTTCACGACTTGCTGAGTCCTGGTCACCACTCACCCATGTTTGCGCTACTAGTTGCTCATCATAGCGACGCAACTCAAAGTCATCTGTTTGTGCCAGTAACGTGTACTCTGGCTCTTCTGTCTCAGCAGCTACCACCCCTTTCGATATTAACAATAATCCACCTGCCAATAATAAATACCCTGTTTTTTTCATATTGTGTCTCCAGCGTCTAAAAGCGTAGTTTGGCAATAACTATTACCTCACTTGTATAATTTCTACTGTATCAATACAGCGTCAGCCCTGTCTGTGTCTTTTAACGTGCTCTCTGTGTTTTTTGGTTATAACAAGACGACGTTAAATAAAGTCACCGAAAAATATATTGACCATATATCGTTAGCACTAAATATCCATGTCCAAAAAAATCGCCAACAATGCTATAATTAGCGCCATTTTCATAGCTTAAATAGCGGTTATCATATGCAATTTGTCTTACATAAAACGGCCAGCGGTGCAACGCGTGCACGCCGTGGTACAGTTCACCTCAATCATGGCGACGTACAAACGCCTGCTTTTATGCCTGTTGGTACTTATGGTACGGTCAAAGGCATGCTGCCACGTGATATCGAAGCCATTGGTGCTGATATTATTTTGGGCAATACCTTTCATCTATGGTTACGTCCGGGTACCGAAGTCATTGATAAGTTTGGTGGCTTGCATAAATTCATGCATTGGGACAAACCTATCTTGACTGATTCAGGTGGTTTCCAAGTCTTTAGCCTTGGCGCGATGCGTAAAATCACCGAAGAAGGCGTGAATTTTAAATCCCCTATCGATGGCGCAAAAATATTTCTCTCACCAGAAAAATCTATGCAGATTCAGTATAGCTTGAATTCAGACATCGTCATGCAGTTCGATGAGTGTACCCCTTATCCGGCGACTCATGATGAAGCCAAAAAATCTTTGGAGCTATCACTACGTTGGGGACAGCGCTGTGTTGATGAGCACAACAGACTGGGCAGCACCAACGCCCTATTTGGTATTGTGCAAGGCAGTATGTATCCTGATTTGCGTCAGCAGTCGCTTGAAGGCCTGTTAGATATTGGCTTTGATGGTTATGCCATTGGCGGTCTTTCAGTTGGCGAGCCCAAAGAAGAGATGATGGATGTCCTAGATTACCTGCCTGATGATATGCCAGCAGACAAGCCGCGCTATCTTATGGGTGTTGGTAAGCCTGAGGATTTAGTTGAAGGCGTACGCCGCGGCGTCGATATGTTCGACTGTGTGATGCCAACGCGTAACGCCCGTAACGGCCATTACTTTGTGACAGGCGATACAGACAACGCTGGAGTGGTACGCATTCGTAATAGCCAATATCGCAACGATGAAGGCCCGTTAGATCCTGAATGCGACTGCTATACTTGCCAAAACTTTAGCCGTGCTTACCTGTATCACCTTAATAAGTGCAAAGAAATGCTGGGCGCTCAACTAGCCACTATTCACAATTTGAGCTATTACCAACGTTTGATGCAGGGTATCAGAGATGCTATCGAGCAAGATAAATTTGATGAGTTTGTCAGTGAGTTTTACACCAAACGAGGTCAAACGGTTCCTGAGTTAAACTTGCGTTAATCCTGTTTAGCATTCACTACTTGTTATCTAAATCTGTTGAAATCAAAAAGGGCTTAAGAATAATCTTAAGCCCTTTTTTCGTACTGCTTTTATAAGCCAATGATTCAGATAGAATCGACGATGATAACTACTATCCCATCAGTGAAGTTACAAATACAACTACAACAGCGATTGGCGCGATGAATTTCGCAACAATTTGCCACAGCTGCCATGCACCGTTAGACAGTCCAAGCTCTTGTTGAATATTACGCTGATTCATTTTCCAACCAGCGAATAAGATAGCGGCAAGACCTGTTAGAGGTAATAGGAATTTACTGGTAAGTTTATCTAGCGCATCAAAGATACCATTACCCATAATAGTAAAGTCTGACCATAGGTTAAATGATAACAATGCGGCAATACCTAATAACCAAATTACGGTACTTGCAGCGATAGTCGATACAGTACGACTCATTGAGGTACGCTCTTCCAATAACTCAACAGTCGGCTCAAGTAAAGAGATAGATGAAGTGATAGCGGCAAAGGTAATAAGCAAGAAGAACAATGCACCGATGATGGTACCTGCACTCATGCTACCGAAAGCAATTGGTAAGCTTACAAAGATAAGACCAGGGCCTGCTGCAGGATCTAGACCATTGCTAAAGATAATCGGGAAAATTGCTAGACCAGCGGCCAAAGCAATAACGGTATCTAAAATAACAACGGTACGTGCAGTTTTTAATAGGTTCACTTCACGACCTAGATAAGAACCATAAGCAACCATGATACCCATACCAATTGATAGCGTGAAGAATGCGTGACCTAATGCAGCCAGCATAACATCAGCAGTCAACTTGCTAAGATCTGGCGTGAATAAGTAAGCGACTGCTTCACCAAACCCGCCATTCATCACGTTATAACCAACGATAACGAAAAGAATTACACCTAGTAATGGCATCAAAATTTTAGCGGTTTTTTCAATACCACTTGTCACACCGATACCAACGATAACAGCCGTTATAATCATGAAAGCTGTGTGCCAGATTGTCAACGTACCAGCTGAGGCTAGCATAGCATCAAAAGTTGCAGCGACAGAGTCACTATCTTGACCTACAAAGCTGCCCGACGAAATTTTTGTAATGTAGTTAAGAGCCCAGCCGCCGATGACACTATAAAACGATAGAATTAAGAAACCACCTAAAACACCAGTAGCACCAACAATCCCCCAACTACGAGACCTACCTTCATCAGCTGCTACGTCTGCAAACGTATTGACTGGATTTTTTTGACCGCGGCGACCAATTAACCATTCAGCAACCAATATCGGAAAACCGACCAGCGCAATACAAAACAAATAAGCAATAACGAAAGCTGAGCCACCGCTTTCGCCAACCATGTATGGAAATTTCCATATGTTTCCTAAACCAACTGCTGAGCCTACTGCTGCCAACACGAAGCCAAAGCTTGAGCTCCATTGTGCATGTTCTTGTTTATTGATAGCCATTTTTTCCGTCCTCGTGCTTCAATTAACATTGCTGATAATCTTCCTTGATAAACATAAATAGTCAGTCTTATTATCGAACTATTTAGTAAACGCGTCGATACAAAGCGTCCAGCAACATTAAGAAAGAATTGTTTACAATATCATAAACGCTCAGTTTCTGCTAAGCGACCAAAAAAGTCAAGTATTCATAAATATAAAAAGCCATAACAAATAGTTATGGCTTTTATGTGACTCATCTTTAGTATATAAGAATTTGGTTTATTAAAAGTATAAGATTCATCATTGATCGAGAAGTATTTTTTTAACGTACAACACCTCGGCTGCTATTTTGTAGTGAGTCAATAAGCAGCTGAATCTTTGGTTCTTGAGGTAGCAGCTCATTGTTTAACGCTTCAAGTGCTTGTACCGTCGTCAAACCTGACCTAAAAATCACGCGGTACGCTTGACGCAATGCGTTGATAGTCTCTTTTGACCAGCCTTTACGGCGCATTCCCTCAACATTCATACCATGAGTTTTAGCTGGATTACCAGATACCATAGTGAAAGCAGCCACATCTTTTAAAATTAAACTAGCACCGCCAATTAAACTATAGTCATCTACTGTACAGAACTGGTGAATACCTGAGTTGCCTCCGATGATGATATGGTCGCCAATAGTCACATGCCCTGCCACACCCACATTGTTTGCTAATACGTTATGATCACCAATCACACAATCATGTGCGACATGCGTGTTTACCATCAGCAGGTTGTGGCTACCGATTTTGGTTAGCTCGCCATCCTGTGCTGTACCACGATGCAAACTACAGGCTTCGCGAATCGTATTATGATCACCGATTTCAAGCCAAGTACGCTCTCCTGCATACTTCAAATCTTGAGGGTCTTCACCAATACTTGCAAACTGATAAAACTCATTGTGCTGTCCAATACGAGTCAGTTTCGTCACAACAACATGTCTATGCAGGACCGTATGTGCACCAATTGATACTTCATCACCAACGATACAGTAAGGCCCAATTATGGCAGTCTCGTCAATCTGCGCGGACGGTGAGATGAGTGCTGTAGGATGAATCTGACTCATAAGATGGGCCCTTGTATCATTTGATGCGAGTAAATAATAAAAAAGTATCGCTATTTCAGTCTTACTAACGAAGCTAATACCATTTGCGTTGTCGAATCTATATATAGCTCATTATACAATCATAAAAAGCGATTTAGATACCGCCCTTTATATGTTATGACTTATCACCAACTTAAACATCCTTTGTTTTAATAGGTTTTTATTGCTCTTGACGTGCAATCATAATTTGGGCACTGGCAGCCAGTTCATCTTCGACATGGACAGTACAATCAAACTTATAAATACCATGTTTTTGCATCACGGTTTTCGCACGAATGATAAGTTGATCACCAGGAATCACACGACGTTTAAAACGGACTTTATCCACACCTGCAAATAGATAGAGGTAACCGTCTTCTGCAGTCAGTCCTGCACTAATAAAGCCAAGCACTCCTGACACCTGAGCCATGGACTCTACCATTAATACACCTGGCATAATCGGCTCATCAGGAAAATGACCGTTAAAAAACTCTTCATTGATAGTCACGTTTTTGATACCAGTAATACACTCACCTGGCGTACAAGCGACGATACGATCTACCAGCATAAAAGGATAACGATGTGGTAAATAATGCTTAATCGTATGATACGTTAATGGTAATGTAAGACCTTGCTCAGCTAAGCTTTTAACGTCTTCATCAGTTGGGATATCTATATTGTTACTGCTCATAATGACGCTTCCTTGCTGTGTTTTGAATATCTATTATTTGTTTGTGTTTGCATTAGTTGCTGCCTAGCTGACGAAAACGTACAGCTGCACGTCGCCAATTAGCAGTCGGCATTGCAGCAGTACCAGATGAATATGAACCGGCGGTTTTAATGGATTTGGTTACCATGGTCATCCCAGACAACGTTACATCATCCGTAATATCAATATGCCCTGTGATACCGACAGCACCGCCTATTATACAGCGCTTACCTATCGTAGTACTACCCGCAATGCCGGTTTGCGCAGCAATAGCAGTACCGTCACCGATACGGACGTTATGAGCAACTTGTACCAAATTATCAATAATAACATGATTACCAATAACGGTATCATCGATAGCGCCACGATCGATACACGTCTGGCTACCAACTCGCACATAATCGCCAATAATGACACGGCCCAACTGAGCTATGCGCTCCCAACCTGTGTTGCTAGGTTCTTTAGTAGGAGCAAAACCAAACCCTTCAGATCCAACACTTACCCCTGCATGCAACCTAACGTGATTACCGATAACACACTCAGGACCGACAACGACTTGTGACTTAATCACACAATCAGTACCGATACTGGTATTGGCTTCAACCACGACGTGAGCATCGAGTGAGCTGCGCGCTCCTATTTGCACATTGTCACCAATCACACAAAAAGGGCCGATGTTGACTTGCTCACCAATAACAGCACTCTCTGAAATCACAGCACTAGGATGAATTCCATTAGATAAAGAATGACGCGCAAACAGCTGACTAGCACTGGCATAGGCCAAATATGGATTTGAGACAACTAGTGCCATTGCTGAGGTAGGCACTTGGTCACGATATGCTTCCGTCACTAATACTGCGCCTGCATCGCTGCTAGCCAAGCTAGAGATATAATGAGGATCTGCCAAAAAGCTTAGCTGCTGTTGACTGGCCGTCGTCAGGCTACCGACGCTACTGAATGGTTGACACAATTGCTCAGTATCAATCTCAGCCTTATTAATAATAGGCTGACGCTGCTCAATTCGAGTAATGAGTTGCTCAATCGTTATCATAATGACTATTAATAAAATATGGTTATAAATGAAACGGTCGCCAAAATAACAATGCGTTTTGACGACCTACTAAGCTCTAATGATATTTCCGTCTATTTGAGACAATCTTTAAAATTATTCAAGTAGATGAGAATAATGTCACTAATCTAGAATGTATTACCAATCTGGAACTGGACTTTTTCAGTCTCATCGCCTTCTTTGTCACCAAATGGTACCGCATAGCTAAGTGAAATTGGACCGATTGGCGTATACCAAGTGATACCAGCACCGGCACTGTAGCGGAAGTCATTATCTTGGGTCAATAGTGGAACATCTGAATCATTAAAAGTGCGATCTTCTTTATCAGAGGTATCAAAGACCTGGCCACCTTCAGCAAATAATACTGGGCGTACCTGATCTGCCCAATCACCTTTAAACGGCATTGGCAAAATCAATTCAGCACCAAACGTTGCTAGCGCATTACCACCAACCTCTTCTCCGGTAAAAGTTTGATTATCTGGATCATTGACCGCATCAAGATAAACTTGTGACTTAGGTCCTAGAGTAGATGATTCATAGCCACGTACTGAGCCATAACCGCCAGCATAGAAGTTTTCATAGAACGGTAAATCGTTACCATAACCAAGCTTAGTATAACCACGCGCGATTACGTCTTTATAAACAGGATAGTATACATTGCCGGTATAAGTTAGCTTTTGATAGTTGGCATCACCAAGACCGATAGTTGCATCAACCGCATGGCTCATCCCTTTAGTAGGAAATACTGGGCGGTCTAAAGTGCTGTAGTCCCAACCAAACAATAGATTGTAAGTCTGATAGTCATTTTTGAAATTTGCAACGCCATCCGTATCAACCTCAGGTGTTTTTGTACCACCATCGTCTAGAATCTCTTGAGCATTAGATATCCCTAGATAGCGACCACCACGAACCTTTGTATTGTCCACATTCAGACCGGCACTAAGACGTTTGGTTTCATCAATAGGATAACTATAGTTCAGTGTGGCACCATATGAATCGGTCACATAATTACTAACGTTATCATCATCATATTTGGTTTTGCGATAGTAACCACTAATACCTTGGGAAACACCGTTTTCTGTAAAATACGGATCAGTATAACCTAGGCTATAAGAATCATAAGTCTCTGAGCGAGAAAGTGCAGCCTTGACGCGGTTACCTGTACCCATAAAGTTATTTTGAGTCAGATCCAACTGGAAAGTCACACCGCCACTCTGTGAGTAACCGGCGGCAATCGTTGAGCTACCAGAGGGCTGCTCTTCAACCACATAGTTTACATCGACTTGATCTGGCTGGTTAGGTACTGGTTTAACATCGACAGTGACATTTTTGAAGAATCCAGTACGCATCAAACGCGTGCGTGACAGCTGAATTTTTTCATTAGAAGATAGCGTACCTTCTAACTGACGCATTTCACGACGCAATACTTCGTCTTGCGTTTTAATATTACCGGTAAAATTGATACGGCGAACGTAGATAGGACGTGCAGGGTCAATATAGTAATCGACATCAACCATTTTAGTATCGTCATTGATACGTGGAACTGGTCTAATTTGAGCTAAATAATAGCCTTCATTGCCATAGCGTCTTTTAAGAGTATCTGTCGTAGCGTCTAGTTTTGCTTGCGAATACTTCTCATTAGATTCAAAGGTAACCAGTTCTCTTAGCTCACTATTTTCAAAGGTAGGCTTACCTAAAAAGTTCACTTCGCCAAACTGATATTGCTCGCCTTCGCTTAGACTAACTTCAATAAATACACTACTTTTATCTTCGCTGATGTTTAATACAGCATTATCAACTGAAAAACGCACATAACCGTCGTTTTGATATAGCGATTTTAAGCTCTCTAGACTGGCAGCCAGTTTTTCTTGAGCATACCGATCAGACTTAGATAGCAGTTGCGTCCATGAAGACTCTTTTACCGCGAAGACGTCTTTAATCTCTTCATCACTAAAGTGCTGATTACCAATAATATTGATATCAACAACTTTAGCAGGCTTACCTTCTATAAACTTCACGTCAAGTTTTACGCGGTTACCGTCTAGGACTGTTTGTTCTACTTCGATATTGCTATTGTAATAACCTTGGCTAACATATTGTTGTTGTAGCTCATTGGCCACGCCTTGCAAGGTAGACTGCTTAAGCACATCACCAGCTGATAGTCCAGCATTGCTAAGACCTTGTTCTAGCCCTTCTTTTGGAATGAGCTTGTTACCTTCAAAGGTTACTTCAGCGATTGTTGGACGCTCAATGACGTCAAATCTTAGCTGGCCACCTTCGACACGGCTTTGGATATCAGCAAAATTCTCAGTTGCATATAGTGCCTTGATACTGGCAGCTAAGCTACTATCATTCACTGTATCGCCTACCGTAACAGGTAAGACCGGATAGAGGCTATCAGGGGTTAGGCGTTGTAGACCATTAAAGCCGATGTCAGTTACTACAAATTCTGCAGCCTGTACTGGCATACTCATCATCGCTACAACTAACGGCAACCCAGCCGCGCTCATAATTAAAGGCGTACGCATAAACACTATCCGTCAATAAAAAAATTGCTTAAATTAAGTTAAAAGGCACGTATTGTCTAACCCATTCACATAGGGCTATAATTCTATGCAAGGGCAACTCAGAACACTTTATATAAATTGCATCACAAAATAAACTAAAAATTACGATTAGTACAGAGGCTACGACACAGAGTAGCATGCCTATCATAACAACAATCAGCCTGTAATAGGCGTAAAACCTCTAGTATATCGTGCTTTATCAGCTATGTTTCTCATTAGCTGATCAAAATAGGCGACTGATATCATTACCAATTGCTAACACCATGAAACCTGCCAGCAAGAGTAAACCAATATTTAGACCGACCATTTGCACACCTTCAGATAATGGCTTACCACGTATTAGCTCAATAACATGATAGACAATATGACCACCATCTAATACTGGAATCGGCAAGAGGTTCAAAACGGCAAGACTCAAACTAATCAGTGCTGCTGTTGATAATACCATCTGCCAACTGATATCAAAGCTTTGCTTAGCGACTTTGGCAATAGTAATTGGTCCTGATAGATTGTCTAAGCCAATCATACCTGACAACATTTTCCCCATCGAGCTTACGGTCATTACCGCTAGCTGTTCAGTTTTTTCAAACGACTTAACTAACGACTCACTAGGGCCGTAAACCACGGTGGCCTTATAGTCATCAGGGATAACAATCTCAGTCTGATCCACCATCGCACCGATCTGTCCGTAATCATTGCCCAAGTTGTCTTTTTTGCCTTGAGGCATAATCTGCAACTGTACAGGCTTTTCATCACGCAACACCGTGAATTTCAATAGCGTCTCAGGATTATCACGGATGATACGTGTGGCACTAATCCAGTCTTCAATTGCCTTATCATCAATAGCAGTAATGCGATCACCAACCTTTAGCCCTTGGCGGCTAGCTGCGCCATCAGGAGCCAAGCCGCCTACAATCGGAGCAATCTGTGGCTGCCACGGCAACATACCAAAACTAGTCAATGCGTCTTTACCTTGAGCCTCGCCTTGCATAAACTGCGTGACTGGTGCTTGATAGGTTTTGGTTGGCTGTTCGGTTTGGGCATCTGACTGTAAAGTAATACTAACCTTATCCGTTTCACCCATACGTCCTGCAAGCCGGTAGTTAATACCTTCCCATGTCTGCACGTCGTGTCCATCAATCGCAACAATCTTATCACCGACTGGTAATTGCGCCATCGCAGCAGGCGTGTCTGGTAGCACCTGCCCAATCTTAGTCGCCAACTGCTCAGATGGGGTCATAAACAACACCCAAAATAGCGCGATAGCGATGACAAAATTCATGATAGGGCCAGCTGCAACGATAGCAATTTTCTTGAGAGGATGTTGTCGATTAAACGCAAGATGCTGCTCATCTTTTGCAACATTACCTTCACGCTCATCTAGCATTTTTACATAGCCGCCGAGTGGCAATGCTGAGATACGATAATCGATACCACTCTTTTTGCTAGTCCAACCAAAAACTTTCGGACCAAAACCAATAGAGTATGTTAGCACTTTGACACCGCAAAGCCGCGCCACGATGTAGTGCCCCCACTCGTGTAAGGCAATAAGTGGGCCCAAGACAAATATAGCGGCTAGAACTGTTAGTAAAAACGTCATGATTTTTTCTCAGTATTGTCTCTCAACATTTTTATTAACATCTTTACTAATATCGTTTATCAGTGTCATGTATCAGCTAAGAGACGCTTGCTACGATTATGTCAGCTTTACTACCAACTTATCAGTCAGGTGGCGTGCAATCTTATCGATTGCCAATATATCTTCTATATCAGCGGTTTCGTTCAATGGTGGCAGCTGTATGTCATTTAAGGCTTGTTCGTTGATATTAGCAATATCAGTCAAACGAATTTTCCCATCGAGGAACGCCGCTACAGCAATTTCGTTTGCTGCATTGAGTACAATCGTGGCTTGCGTACCCGCTTGCATTGCTTGGCGAGCCAAACGCAAGCAGGCAAATTTTTGTAGATCAGGCTTAATAAACTCTAAACCACTAAGTGCAAATAAGTCTAATGGCTGTGAGCCACTATCAATTCGATCAGGATAGCTCAGCGCGTGCGCAATTGGCGTCTTCATATCTGGACTACCCAGCTGCGCTAAAAAACTACCATCGCTATATTCTACCATTGAGTGAATGATACTTTGTGGATGAATGACCACATTTATCTTATCTTCAGGCAAATCAAATAAGTGACAGGCTTCTATCAACTCAAGCCCCTTGTTCATCATCGTGGCCGAATCGACAGATATCTTTTGACCCATTGACCAATTAGGATGTTTGACTGCCTCTGCGACGCTTGCCTGCTGCATTTGCTCGAATGGCTGCTGCAAAAATGGCCCACCAGAGGCTGTTAACCATAGTTTTCGGACACCATGATTTGTCTGATGAATTTGCGTATTATCTTGCTGGATAGCGAGTGGCAAGCATTGGAAGATGGCATTGTGTTCAGAGTCGAGCGGCAGCAAAGTCGCATGATGCGTTTTGGCCGCATCAATCATGACTTTACCTGCCATGACTAACGCCTCTTTATTAGCCAATAAGATACGTTTGCCTGCACGTGCTGCTGCTAATGTAGACGCCAGTCCTGCCGCACCTACGATTGCTGCTACAACCGTATCAGTCTGTGAGTCAGTAGCGATATCTACCAATCCTGCCTCGCCCCCAACGACATCACTAGCGATTCCCGCTGCTTTGAGTCTGCTAGCAAAATCATCCACTGCTGCTGTCGGCACACTGACGCGCTTCGGCAAGAACTGCTGACAGAGCATAAATAGCTTGTCTAAGCGATGATAACCTGACAAAGCATAGACTTCATAGGTGTGCGGTTGCGCCGCTAATATTGCTAAGGTACTATCGCCAATCGAGCCTGTCGCGCCTAGTACGGCGATGCGTTGCGTCATAACCATTAATGCCCATGATACTTAAAAATAATAAAAATAGAATATCGTCTATCCACTACAAAACTATTGCTTTGGTAACTTCGCTAGCTATACTAATACATTGCTTGCACTTGGCTCACTTATATCAATATTACTGAGAATAAACTACAGAAAAGGTTTGAACAGAACAGTGCTGCTATATAACCTTACACCACCATTAAACTAAGCTGCTGTATCGCCCAAAAACCAAGTGCAAATATCGGTGTTGCAGACAACAATGAATCGATACGATCAAGAATACCACCGTGACCTGGCAAGATAGTCCCTGAATCTTTTACATCAGCACGGCGTTTGAGCATCGACTCAAACAAATCCCCAAGTACAGATACAAGAATAGTGATGGCTGATAACGCTACAAATGCAATTAACGGCACACCCGTCAGCTGTAGTTTAAAGACACTGATAGCTACCACAACCAACAGCCCTGTGACGAGGCCACCGGCCAGTCCTTCCATGCTTTTATTGGGCGAAACATTGGGTGCCATTTTTCGGCGACCAAGCTTGCGTCCAACAAAATATGCGCCGCTATCTGCACACCATACCAATAAGAATACATACAGCAGCCACCACGCAGATAACTGCCAGAGATAGAACATCGCTGTAATAGATGCCGTCAAAATAACTGCACCCATCATTGCTAGCTGATTGCCGTACCATCTCGTTTGTGTCGGGAAGACTCGAACCCAAGACAATGCCATCAGCCATATCCCTAACGAAGCTACCCACCAAAATAGCCAAGTCACCTTGAACATTAGTGATAATATAGTAAGCGCTAAAACCACTAGAACAAATACAGCAGGTTGGCGCCACTTAGGCATCAATTTGGCCCACTCATGAGCGGCAATGACGACGCCGATAGCCAATAATGGTGCAAATAAAATAGGTGTTTGGCTCGCAAACATTGCAATACCAACGATAATAACGAGAACAATTGCCGTCTTAATTCGTTGCCACATATTTATCGAGCCTTATAATAATGAAGAGCAAATGGTCAAAAAATGCATTAATGAAGAGCAAATGGTCAAAAAATGCATTATAGCAGCTAACTAACTATGGCTTAGTGATAGTGATTAATATCAATTCAAATCGTTTATCATTGCATAAACCAGCACTATTGACCAGTTATACATACTGACTGAACCTATCTACCCACTCGCTGCTCAGTAAGCCTGCTGTTCTGTCACTACCTGCTCGCTGGTTTTGCCAAAGCGGCGTTGACGTTTAGCAAACTCTGCAATCATCAAAGCCAACTCTTCTGCTGCAAAATTCGGCCACAATGTGGGAGTAAAAAATAGCTCAGCATAGGCAGATTGCCACAATAAAAAATTGGAAATACGATACTCGCCGCCTGTACGCACTAACATATCTACTGCTGGGGTGTCGGCTAATTGTACGTAGTTACCTACCAATTCTTCGCTGACATCCTCAGCTTTTAATTCGCCAGCTTGCACTCGCTGAGCCAGTTGTTTTGCTGCATTTGCAATATCCCACTGTCCACCGTAGCTAATCGCAATTACCAGCGTCATCGCATCAAAATCTGCCGTCTTTTCTTCTGCATCAGCCATTAGAGCCTGTAATGACTCACTGAGCTGACTGCGATCACCGATGAAACGCAGGCGAATACGATACTCATTCATGCGCGGCATTTGCTCATGAATCGTCGATGTGAGTAGCTGCATCAACAATGCTACCTCACTAGGCGGTCTTTGCCAGTTTTCGCTAGAAAATGCAAATACAGTCAACACTTCAATGCCTGTATTGACACAATACTCGACGATAGGATCGAGCGCATTTTTGCCAGCCACATGTCCTTGACCGTGGCCCAAATCATTGGCTTTACCATAGCGGTTATTACCATCCATAATGATAGCGATATGATGAGGAAGAATAGCGGGTGCCAAAACGGCTGAAGTGGACATAGGCGAACTTGCTTATTGTTAAGGTAAATAATAATAACGTGTGCAATGACGATTACAAAGCGCCATTGATATAATTCACTAACTTATCATAATTGCGTTGTTAGTTTTTAATACCTAAAACACGATGAACACAGTTCAATCAATGTCTTTGGCATAATATAGACATGGTTTCATATAGTTGATTCAGTTTAAAAGAGGTACAAGGCAACCAAATGCAGGTGTATACATGATACTCCAAGCGAGGTTAACGCTTTAGCTCTTTTATACAGGATTGGCTATATAAGTCTGCATAATAATAAACAGCCAATAACTATAAAGTATTGGCTGCTCAATTACAGATAATCTACCGAACTGATTCTTGCTATAAATAACAAGTATATCAGCATTAAACTTCCATCAAATCGCTTTCTTTCTTACTCAAGCGAGCGTCAATCGTTTCAATATATTTGTCAGTGATTTTTTGAATATCATCACTAGCACGGCGCTCATCATCTTCTGAGATTTCTTTTTCTTTTGCCAAGTCTTTGATGTCGTTCATCATGTCACGGCGAATATTACGGATAGATACTCGGCTGCTTTCAGCTTCGCCACGTGCAAGCTTTTGCATGTCGCGACGAGTGTCTTCTGTCAAAGCTGGCATCGGAACACGAATCACATCAGCAGTCATTGGATTCAGACCCAAATCTGCTTCACGAATGGCTTTATCTACTGCTTGTACCATCGTACGGTCAAACGGTTGGACCAGTAAAGTACGTGAGTCTTCAACGTTGACACTTGCCACTTGGTTCAATGGTGTATCAGAACCGTAGTAGCTAACCATCACACCTGACAACATGCCTGGATGCGCGCGACCAGTACGAACTTTACTGAAAGTGCTTTCAAGCGCTTCCAACGTTTTTTGCATGCGTGCTTCGCCGTCTTGTTTAATCTCTTTAATCATTGTGTATCCTTATTTATCGTTACCGACAAATCTTTTATTTGCTATTGGGATATTAATTATTTTTTGCTAATCGTTAGCTATTTACTGACGTTAATTACCAGTATCGCATCAATTAATGAAAAACTCGTGTGCCTTCATTTTCACCCATAATGACATTCAATAATGCATTAGGCTTAGTCATATCAAACACTTGTAGCGGTACGTTATGCTCACGGCATAATGCGATAGCCGTTAAATCCATGACACCTAGCTTTTGCTCTAGTACTTCATCGAAAGTCAGACCGTCATATTTGACTGCATCATCATTTAGACTTGGGTCTTTGTCATAGACACCATCAACTTTAGTCGCCTTCAAAATCAAACCAGCTTCGATTTCGATACCGCGCAAACAGGCAGCGGTGTCAGTGGTAAAGAACGGGTTACCCGTACCTGCAACAAAGATACAAACTTCGCCGTTTTTGAGATAACGAATCGCATTACGACTGCTATAGCTTTCGGTGACTTCACCAATCGGTAACGCTGACATCAAACGAGTTTTGATATTGCGACGCTCAAGCGCATCACGCATTGCCAGTCCGTTCATAACGGTCGCTAGCATGCCCATCTGATCACCAGTAACACGGCCAACGAGACCTTCTTTTTGTAATTGCGCACCGCGATATAAGTTACCACCGCCGACCACGATACCAACTTGAACACCAAGTCCACGTAAGTGAGCAATAGATAAGCTCATTTTATCAAGCACTTCGGTATCGATACCCATGTCTTTACTACCGGCTAAGGCTTCACCGGAGAGTTTCAGCAAGATACGAGCGTAACGCGGGTTTTTGTCAGACATGAGGTCACCTTGTTATCATGAAATTATAAAGAAAATTATCGGTAAAATACAAATCGAGTTTGTCCACAACGCTACACTTACAGCTAAGCGTATTAAAAAGGCCAAATTGCGCTAATTGTAGCAAAAACTGCCCATCATTGGGCAATTTTCACTCACATATCTTATTGGGTATCTAGCCTTGATAACTGGCGAACAGATCGTATTCGCTAGCATCATCGATAGTCACTGTTAAAAACTGCCCTACCTTAACTTGAGTGTTGATGTCATCAACATAGACATGACCATCAATTTCAGGTGCATCAGCATAGCTACGGCAAATAGCAATATTTTCATCGCTATCGATTTCATCGACCAATACCATTAAGGTTTTGCCAACTTTTTCTTGCAGCTTTTGCGCTGAGATATCCTGTTGTAGCGCCATTAGTCGCTCATAGCGAGACTGCTTAACGTCTTCAGGCACATGATCAGGCAAGTCATTGGCCACTGCGCCTTCTACTTCTGAATACGTAAATGCGCCCACGCGATCGAGGCGTGCTTCAACCAACCAATCAAGCAAGCACTGGAAATCTTCTTCTGTCTCGCCAGGGAAACCAACCACAAAGGTCGAGCGAATCACAATATCAGGACAGATATCACGCCATGCTTTGATACGAGCCAAGGTGTTTTCACTATGCGCAGGACGTTTCATCGCTTTTAGGATACGATGACTGGCATGCTGGAACGGAATATCTAGGTAAGGGAGCAGCTTCTTCTCCCCCATCAATTCAACAACTTTGTCCACATGTGGATACGGATAAACATAATGCAAGCGAACCCAAATGCCCAAATCGTTCAATGCTTGGCATAAGTCATAAAACTTAGACTTGAGCGGCATACCATTCCAAAAGCTGGTCTTGTACTTTAGGTCAAGACCATAGGCTGAAGTATCTTGCGAGATGATAAGCAATTCTTTCACACCAGCTTTTTTGAGCGCCAGTGCTTCGTTCATCACGTTATCAATCGGGCGCGATACCAAATCACCACGCAAGCTTGGGATAATGCAGAACGTACAACGGTGATTACAGCCTTCTGATATTTTTAGATAAGCATAATGACTTGGGGTCAGTTTGATACCCGCTTCATCGATCAAATCTATTTTTGGATCATAGTTCGCATCTTCGTTGCGATTTGGCTTGGGCACATGCTGCGACACTGCCGTAATCACTTCGTCATAGGCATGCGCGCCCGTTACTGCTAGTACCGCTGGATGCATTTCACGGATTTTGTCTGCTTCTTTACCTAAACAGCCAGTGACAATCACTTTACCGTTTTTGCTAATGGCTTCGCCTATTGCATCAAGCGACTCTTGTACTGCGGACTCAATAAAGCCGCAAGTGTTTACCACGACCAAGTCAGCACCATCATAATCACTGGCTACTTGATAGCCGTCACGGCTTAGCTCAGTGATAATACGCTCACTATCTACCAATGCTTTTGGACAACCTAGTGACACAAAACCAATCTTTGGCGCTGCACTAACTGGCATCGTAGCAGTCGCATTGGCAGTCAAGGCTGAAGTAGCATCGCTGCTTTGGGCTACACTACGGTTTTGGTTGTGGTTGGCTTTATGATGGTAAGGTTGTTTAGTATCTGCTTGACTGATATCTGTCTGGCTCTGCTCTTGTACTGTTGTAGGCGCGGCAGGATTGAAGATAGTGGCAGTGTCTTGTACAGCAGATAGAGGATTTGTTGCTGTCGTATTCACTGACTCGGTAGAAGTTTTGGACATGGCTGACCTTGCTAGAGATAAATTGGCTGAGCGCATTGTACGTTTTTTTTGCAAAAATCACCAGTTTTGCCGCTCTATAGTCTTGATTTGTGGTTAAATATTATCTCAAGCATCTGACTTTTTTGGGCATGACTAATGAACGCTGATTTTATAACCGCTAAAACAACCCCTGATCTTACATTTATATCTCAGCATTTATTCACTGCTATTTTATGGGTCAACGATGAGCTATTCATCACGCGTTTGAATGCTCAAGCCGAGCAGCTACTCGCTATCAGTACTGGCAGACTCATTAACCAATCAATCTTGACACTATTAGCACCCGATGAGCTGAAGTCTAAAGACACTATATCTATCGATAATGATAGTGACGATACGAATGCAAATGAGCCTTCGAGCGAGCCAGCTTACTCTTTGACCGAGCGCTTTGTACAATCGCAAAACTACCAGCAGCCTTTTATCGATCATGATCACATTATAAAAACACCGTTAAATAATAATTTATCGTTGTCAGTCGACTATAGCGTCACGCCGGTCATCTATGAACAGCAGCCCTATTTCATTATTGAGATGTGGGGCAAAGATCGTCAAAGTCGCATCTCTGAAGAGGAGCGCAAACAGCAGCAGTATACAGTTGCTCGTCATATGCTACGCTCAGTGGCGCACGAAATAAAAAATCCTCTCGCTGGTATTCGCGGGGCAGCACAACTGCTACAACGACAGTTTATTAAATTCAGTGACGCATCTACTACTAGCACCTCTAGCGCTGACAGTGCTTTGACAACTACCAATGCTGACACGCAGCATGATTTGCAAAAAATGAATCAAAAATTGCGTAACTATACGGATATTATTATCTCAGAAACTGATCGACTAACTCATCTTATTGGTCAGCTGCTGGGTTCTAATCAACTACCAAACTGGCAGACGCTTAATATTCACGAGCCCCTAGAGCATGTCTTAACCTTAGTGGCCAATCAGTATCCACAGGTAGTGTTACAGCGTGATTACGATTTATCATTGCCAGAGTTGTGCGCTGATAAGGATCAACTGATTCAAGTGTTTTTAAACCTCATTAACAATGCTTGTGAGTCGATGACTGAGTTCGAACAAACGCTGCAACAGAATAAAATCTCAGAATCTCAAGAATCGCCACAAGCTACCAGACAAACTGGGAGCAGTTCTGATTATCAACCAACGCTGCATATTCAAACGCGGGTTGCCTTTCAGCATACAATCGTAGGACAGCAGCATAAGCAAGTGATGCAAATCACCATTACCGATAATGGCTCAGGTATTGATCCAGCCCTAATCGGTCAAATATTTTTCCCAATGGTCACCAGCCGTGCAGCAGGGACAGGTCTTGGGTTATCCATCGTTCAAGATATTATCAGTCATCATCATGGTATGATTGATGTGAGCTCGACAAAAGAGCAAGAAGATAAGCAAACCCGATTCACACTATATCTGCCATTTACTCAACCTATCACTGAGACATAAATATATTACGACATAAATCTGCTAAGTTTCATAACGCTCCATACCCAATCCCCAACTTACCACCAATAATTGCTGATTAGGCCTAATACATGACTGAATATAGCGACAACCTCCAACCTAAAAGCGATACTCCATCACCACAATCACAAATAGTAACTGTGAACAATGCACCCAACGACCACCCTGCGACATTGTGGTTAATCGATGACGATGCAGCCCTACGTATGGTGTTGGCAGACACGTTTGAAGATGCTGGATTGACCGTTATCAGTTTCACCCAAGCGCAGGCAGCATGGACTCGCCTTAACGATGCTTTAAAACAGCAAGAGCCAACAGAGCAATTACCTGACGTCATATTAACCGATATTCGTATGCCAATGATGGACGGATTGTCTTTTAGTGACTGGGTCCATCAGCATTTCCCAAAAATGCCAATCGTCATTATGACGGCACATTCAGACCTGACTTCTGCTATCAATAGCTATCAGACAGGTGCTTTTGAATACTTGCCCAAGCCTTTTGACTTAGATGATGCAGTTGCAACGATTTATAAGGCCATCAATTATCAGCCCAGTTTAGAAACAGCTACCAACCTTTCAGATGAACCTAATACCAATATAACGTCTGACACTTCCACTGAAAATCCGATAAAACCTAGAGCAGTATCTGCTAGTAAGACAACCAAAGACAATAAGAACAAAGATGTAGTCGAAACCAAAGGTAATGGGAATCCTAGCGGCATCATTGGGCAATCCCCAGCCATGCAAACGGTATTTCGTGCTATTGGCAGGCTAGCTCAATCTCCTATTTCTGTCTTAATTACTGGGGAGTCTGGTACAGGTAAAGAGTTAGTTGCCAGCGCTCTACACCAGCACTCACCGCGTAAACAGCAACCATTTATTGCCCTCAATATGGCAGCCATACCGCACGACTTGATCGAGTCTGAGCTATTTGGCCATGAGAAAGGCGCATTCACTGGTGCGACGACAATGCGTCAAGGCCGATTTGAGCAGGCAGACGGTGGTACTCTATTCTTAGATGAAATCGGTGACATGCCTTTTAGCACTCAGACGCGACTATTAAGAGTCCTAGCCAATGGAGAGTTTTATCGTGTTGGTGGACAGCAGCCAATAAAGGTCGATGTACGTATCATCGCAGCCACTCACCAAAACTTAGAAGAGCTGGTAAAACAAAGCCGATTCCGCGAAGATTTGTTTTATCGTCTCAATGTCATTCGACTGCCTCTACCACCACTACGTACACGCCCTGAGGATATTCCTGCCTTAGCCCTCTACTTTATGCAGTCTGCCGCAGAGCAAATGAGTACCACACCGAAGCATCTACATCCTGCTGCATTGCAAATTATGCAGACGTTCGACTGGCGCGGTAACGTGCGTCAACTAGAGAACGTCTGTTTGTGGCTAACCGTGATGGCCACTGGTGATACTGTCATGGCGACAGATTTGCCACCAGAGCTACTTGAAAACATCTCACCTAATGCAGTGCTTCATGACGAACACAGCTCATCAGAATCAGAGGAAGGAAGCCAAGAGTATTTGGTACAGAATGGCGAAGTATCAAATAGTAATGTATTAAACAATCATCAAAATAATCGAAATAGTCAGATGTCTAAAAGCCAAAGTTGGCAGCAAGCATTGGCTGATTGGGCTGAACAATCCCTAAACACAGGCGAGACTGACATTTTGCAAACAGCAACACCTGAGTTTGAGCGCGTTTTATTGACAGCAGCACTCAATCATAGCGGCGGCAAAAAAATAGAGGCTGCAAGCTTACTTGGTTGGGGGCGTAATACTCTGACACGTAAATTACAACAGCTAGACATCTCTGCGCCAAGAGTAACAACTAAAGAGTAAATAAACGCATAAAACGCTATGATAAATAACTAATAATATCAATCACTTAAAACAGTCACCAAAAATAAATATCAAATAATTAAAAATAATTGCAAATAGGGGTTGCCAAACAATTAAAACTCTATATAATAGCCAACCACTGAGACGCACTACCGAATCAGTTAACTATCTGGATAGTGTTTGAGTTTAATCACTTTTGATGATAGAGTAACGAAAATGGGGCTGTGGCGGAATTGGTAGACGCACCAGATTTAGGTTCTGGCGCCGCAAGGTGTGAGAGTTCGAGTCTCTCCAGCCCCACCATTTTCGGATAGTACATCTTAGACCAAATATTAAAGCCTGCTTTTTAGCAGGTTTTTTTGTGTCTGAAATTTGACGTTAAAGCTGCAAAACACCCCATCAGAAGCTTTAAGCTACTTTCACAACCTTTCTAAACCCTTCAAAATTTCATCTGCACTCTGGTAGCGCCTCTCTACCCGCTTTGCTAATGCTTTTATGCACTTGTTATAAACATCATTAACTAATAGAAATTTTTTGCTTACTGTCATTGAATATTGCACTACGCTGATTTTTTCGGAGGGTTTCACGTTTAATGATATTTTTTGCATCGACCTCTTCTAAAGGTGATGTTGTTTCGCGAAAAAGATCGCCATCGGCTATTAAAGATAAATAACGAGAACAACAAACTCTTAAAAAAGAGGTGAAATTACCAATGTCATGATCAGCATCGAGAGACTCAAGGTATAGTTTAGTAATCAGCTGATTAACCGTCATTTGATCACGAAATGCCAACTCTTCTAATATATCCCAAAAAAACACTTCCAAACGAATTGAGGTAACTACTCCCTGAATTCGAAGCGATTTGGTTTTAGAGCTCCACAAGCTATCATCAGCACTAATAAACAGTTGGCACATATATCCTCTCTCGATACTGGGGTCTATTGAACGTTCAATAGACCCGAATTAAGGCTTATAGCAAAGCAACAAACTGCTTCAGCATAGCTGGGTGAGCAGGCCATGCAGGACCCGTTACCAGTTGGCCATCCGTAATAGCACCATCCATAGGTAACTCGATATACTCAGCGCCAGCCATTTCTATTTCTGGCTGACATGCAGGGTAAGCAGATACTTTTTTACCTGTTAGCACGCCAGCAGCCGTCAGTAATTGTGGCCCATGGCAAACCGATGCAATCGGTTTATCAGTATTTGCGAAATGCTGAATCATTGCAATAACCTTGGCATTCAAACGCAAGTATTCTGGCGCACGTCCACCTGGTAAATACAAAGCATCGTAATCTGCGACATCAATATCGGCAAAAGACGCATTAAGAACAAAGTTATGACCACGCTTTTCGGTATAAGTTTGATCCCCTTCAAAGTCGTGTATTGAGGTAGCGATGCTATCCCCTTCAGCTTTATCTGGGCATACCGCATCAACCTCATGCCCCATTGCTAGAAGCGCTTGGAACGGAACCATGTTTTCATAGTCTTCAACGAAATCACCAGTAATGATAAGTACTTTAGCCATGATATTCTTCCTTTATTATCATAAAATGAAATGAAGTATTGTCACTCAAATTGCCCGATATAGTCGATCCACTATAAAATAAATACAGCGATACGGATTATATTTTGCGCCGCCTCTGTCTATGTAGGCACAGCAAGCAAAAAAAACCGTATCGCGTAGTTGTATCTCTTTTATTTAGGACTGACTATAGCGACTTAGCTTAAAATGAGCCTGAATATCCATTCAAACATAAAAAACAATGACTAGGTAATATGTGAATACTACAAACAGTCGCTTTTTGAAAATAGCTTTTTGAAAATAGCTTTTTGAAAATAGCTTTTTGAAAATAGCTTTTTGAAAATAGCTTTTTAAAAATAAAATCATCAACTCAGCTATCATCTAATGATATTAACTCCTTTAAGACAGCGTCCATACTCCGATACCGTCTACCTACCCGCTTCGCCAATGCTGTATCGACAATACATTGATAATGGCTATATTCTGGCGGCAGCTTTGGAATAGGTTGCTGGCAATGCTGAATCGCCCACGCTTTTGATTTATCCTTGCTGTTAGCAGCTACCTGAAACGGTCGCTTGCCTGTTAGCACCTCAACCATCATGATGCCAAACGCATAGATATCGCTTTGTACTGTTGCACCCTGCCCTTGCCAACGCTCAGGTGATAAATATGCTAGTGTTCCAGCAATATTTGGATGACTATTAGCCACCGTTATATGTTGTGCTAACGCAAAATCAGTGAGTAATAATCTAGATGTCAGACCATTACTCATAATATCTACTGGCAACTCATCGTCAGCCCTCTCAAGCAAAATATTGCTAGGCTTAATATCATTATGCAACCAGCCAATCTGATGCAAATTAGCTATTAAGTATGCGGATTGAGTGATGAAATGATATTTTTGTGCCGCTGTTAGTGATAGATATTTTGAAGTAGTCAGCTGACTCGCTAAGCTACCGTTAGAGTAATAAGGCATGGCTACTATCACGAGCTGTTGTAACTGCTCTAGTATTTGAACGTTTATGCAATGATAAGCCAATAGTGGCGCTGCGATAGTCTTATCTTTGATTTTTAGTGAAGCATTTACAGCAGCTAAAATATCCGCTTCGTGAGTTAAGTCGGAAGCGATAGGATAAGCGCTATCACTCAACTGCCATTTAATCATGACTTGACCAAACTGTGAATGCTGGGCACGCGTTAAGCCTTGATAATGAATCCTTTTGATGTCTTGTGTTTGTTCTGTGCTTTGCTGAGCAATACGTTGATGTACTATCTCACTAAAATGCTGTGCAACTAACTCTTGGGTAATAATGGACAATAGCTGCTCTGCCTGAGCTTGCAAAGCTTGCGTAATAGACGGATTACTGGCACTATTTTCCATAGTATTGTTTCTCATAATATAGTGAGATTACTGCCTTACCATTCGTATCATTTCCAAAAATAATAATAACGCGAATAATGGTTACAAGTACTACGCTTAGTAGCCACTAAGATTATGGGCACTGAATTTTAGCAGCGTTAATTGTATTTTTGGGTATGGTATTAAAGATAACTTTAATTGCTAGAGCCACTATGTCACAACCAACTATCCCGACCACGCCATCTGATCAACCTACTTATGCCCTACCCGCACCTTTGTTAGATTTACTCAGTCAATACTTGCAAGAGCAGGTTACACCGACTATTGAAATCGACCCAAACCAGCTGGCTTATCGCTGGGTTGGCGGGCGCACTGGCCATCTACAGCCTTTATCGGTCAACCTGTTTTTGAGCTTAGATGATTTGCATGGTATCGATAAGCAAAAATCGAAACTGGTTCAAAACACCCGTCAGTTTATTAAAGGTTATCCTGCCAATCACGTCTTAATGTCAGGGACACGCGGTGCTGGTAAATCATCATTAATTCGAGCCTTGCTTCAAGCCCATCATAATGAAGGCTTGCGTATTATTGAGGTTGCCCGCGATGATCTACAAATATTAGACAAGATTCGCGCTGCCATTAATGCTCTACCAGCAGATTGTCATTGCCGCTACATCGTATACTGTGACGATCTCGCTTTTGACAGTCAAGACGAAAGCTATCGTACGCTAAAGAGTGTGCTTGATGGTGCGCTTGATTCAGAACAGGACAAACTATTGGTCTACGCTACCAGTAATCGCCGTCGCCTACTACCGCAAATGATGAAAGACAATATTAATATATACAACGGTCAAACGGATGAAGTCAATCCTTATGAGGCCATTGATGAAACCGTATCATTGTCAGACCGATTCGGCTTATCACTCACTTTTCACCCCATGGATCAGCAGACTTATCTGCATATTATTCAGCATTATCTGAATTTGGAACAGCAAAAAATCTCAGCTGATATGGATAGTGATGCTAAAGACATTTTAGAAAGTCAGCTAATGCCTGACAAAATTAGAAAGGATGCGCTACGCTGGGCATCAGAGCGTGGTGGACGTTCAGGACGTGTGGCCTATCAATTCAGTCGCTACTGGAGCGGTATAACGCAATTGCAAATTGAAGACAGCAAGCGCTAAGCCATATCTAGTGCTACTCATATCTAATACTAAGTCATATTTGACACTAGACCATCTCTAATCACTGCGTGCAGAACCTATATACTGCACGCGGCTGTCTTCTATACTGTTCTCTTCACTACCTTCTTGGCTGCACTCTTTATTGCCTACCGATTCGACTGCGCCATCGACCATGTATTGATCAAAATCAGCAGCTAACCAAAGATTGCCTTGATAGACACTTTCAGCGTCTAAACGAAGGTATGCCATGTTTGGCGTCTTGCTATTAGGATTATCAAAACCCTGATAACGCGCACTGAAGTGAGTCAAAATTAAATTATTTACGCCGCTTTTTTCTACAAGCTCAGCCACCAATTGCGCACTGCTATGCATCGGATCAAACTCGGGGTTTTTGCCTTGAATCTTAGTGAGCACCTCATGGGTATAAGTGGCTTCATGCACCAATAAATCCGTATCGACCAGTGCATCGGTGAGACACGCTGGCGTATCGTTATCTCCTGCTACCACTACTCGCGTTCGTGATAGTTCGTCATTGACGTAGTCGGCTGCACATAACTGCTGACCATCTTCGGTGATGACATCCTCACCTTTTTGTAGTTTACCCCATAGCGCGCTTGCAGGAATGCCTTGGGCTAGCAGTTTATCCTTATCAAGCCTGCGATGATGAATGGTCTGCGTGATACCAAATGCATGAGATGCGACCCGATGTGATAGCGTTGTGATATCAATATCAAGCTGATGTTGGTCGCTTAATTGGATATTCACTTTTTTTGTATCACGTTTCTCAGATAGCACGTCTTCAATCGCTACAAAATTGACGGTAAAAGGTAAGTACAACTCTGTAGTTAGGCTAATGGCCTCAAGCAATGTCGCAATTGCTTTTGGGGCGATCAGCGTCAACGGCTCACGGCGTCCTGACATAGCTGCACTGGCCAGCAACCCTGGCAATCCGTAACAGTGATCGCCATGCACATGGGTAATACAGATAGCAACCAATTGATGCATGGACAGCTTGGTATGTAATAGCTGCTGCTGCGTACCTTCACCGCAATCTATCAATAACCATGGACGCGACTTCTTATTCTGATTGTTCTGTTGACGACTTTCTTGCTGTGCGCCAGAGGTATGCGGATTCAGACATTCAATCGCCAGTGCGGTCACATTGCGCTGTTTAGTCGGTACACCTGCGGACGTACCCAAAAAAGTTAACTTTAGCATCGCGTTACGTCTCTTATGTATAACAATCGGCAGTTATGATAATTGGCACATCATGGTTTTTTGTGCTTCAACCATCTGCCCACCATTGGCCGTACACTCATTGACCATATTGGACTCATAAGACTTCCAACCACCATAAAAGCTCGCTGCGCATAGTATGACAACCAAAATTTTCTGCGACCAAGATTTGATAGAAACTTGCTGGCTATTAATAGCAGCTCTATCAGTTTGTGATTTATCGATATCTGTATTTGAAGCATTTGATTTATTCAGATCTGTCATCTTTTATCCTAAAAAAGGTTTTGTCTATGATAAACAAAACCTTTTATTTTACTATTAAATGAGTTATTTCTCACTATGCAAATGTGTTTCGTCTAAAACTGCAAACGACCACCTCTTTTTTCTGCGCGTTTAAAGGCATCTCGCTCTTCACAACGTTTGAGCCAGTTCAAAAGATTGGTATATTTACTCTGGTCTAAACCTGCACCCGCATTGGCACCAACAACTGCAAGATGCATTTGAATATCAGCGGCGCTAAATTCACTACCTGCAAACCAATGGTTTTCATGCAGATGAAGCTCCATCATATCTAGCATCTTCTCCAAACCGCTACTGATCATGTTTTTCTCAACCTGACCTTGGATTTTTTTGCTGATAGGTTTGATTAGCATTGGTGATTGAGCCACCACCTTTGTGAATACCAAACGCATGACCAACAATGGCATCAGTGAAGCCTCTGCAAAGTGTAGCCAAAAAGTATAGGCTTCCCAAGCTGCTTCGTTATTATCGTCAGGTTTGAATTGCTTTTCTTTATCATAGTGCTTAATCAGATACTCAATGATAAATCCTGACTCAATCAGCACACGATCGTCCGCTTCTAACATTGGCGCATTACCAATCGGATGTACTTGCTTTAGGCTATCAGGAGCACGGTATGCTTTGTTTCGCTCATAACAAGTCAGTTTATAATCGGCGGCAAGCTCTTCCAATAGCCAGATAATACGAAACGAGCGTGAGTTTGCTAAATGATGAAGATGTAACATAAACCGTCCTAGTTATATATTGTAGTAAGTCAACCATAGTATCTCAGATATAGTGCCATACACTCACTCGATCGTGGCACTACTACTATCGATAATAGCGTAATTCGTATCTCTTTGATACTGTGAATTGGCAGACATACTGGAAAGTAATACCTAACAATCAGTACTATATACGACGACGTATCTGCCAACGCTAGTCTAGATTTAATGCTTCGATTTTGCGCGTCATTTTGTCTATCTTTTGCTGATATTTTTTGATTTGGCGGAATCGATGCGCGATCAGTACACCTTTGATACGACGATTTTTGAGGCGGCGACGTGGTGGAAAACTGCCCACTTGCGGCTCATTGTAGCCATGTAAACGGTCTTCACGTTTGCGTGCCATATAGCCAAGTGCGCTATCAGCAATCATAATCAGCAGTGCGATAAAGATCATGCTGTACATTAGTACCGAGCCGCCGTCATGTAAGTTACGATCTAAAATTGCAATTGAGAATATAAATAAAAATATCGGCTCAAGGTAGCACAGAGTCCCAAATAATGAGACTGGTAGCTTTTGACTCGCCACCATAGTTAGTGACATCGCAGCGGTACTGATAATGCCTAATAACGGCAGCAAGTACCAAAGCTTGTGGTTGGTGATAGCTACTTCAAAACCGCCATTCATATATAGTGCGACCAGTACGACTGGTAACAACAGTACCAGATCTGAGATTAGACCAGTAATAGGCGGTACTGCTAACTTGCGGCGTAGTAGATAGTAAGGAGGATAACCCAAACAAACAAACAAAGTTGCCCAAGAGATCGCACCATACTGAAAGATATCGTAAGCGATACCAAGACCTGCGCATACGATAGCAGCCCACTGAAGTAAGCTCATGTCTTCGTTGTAAAAAAAGCGGCCAACAACAATCATAATCATTGGATATAGGAAATAACCCAACGTTACCTCAAGCCCCAAGCCATTGACTGGCGCCCACATAAATATCCAGATTTGCGCGCCTAGAATCGGTGTGGGTAATATAAATAAAAACCACTCTTTAGCATTTTTCAGTGTTTTTAGATAATCAAAAATGTGCTGCCACTGCTTTAGTACGCTTACCAGCAATACTAAGCTAAAAAACATCGTCAGCACGCGCCACGAAGCGACCTGCGTACCTGATAATGGTTGCAGCAGTAGACCAAATAAAAATAGTAATGAGTATAAAAAATTTGCAGCGACAGCAGTGATTGTACCCTGCGAGGTTTGGTTAGTAGTCAGCATCACAACAGCCTTTAAAGATTGGGGCACATCCATGGCAATTTTTAAAAAAAACAAAAGCCTCAGACGAGAACGTCTGAGGCTTTTGCATATAAGGTCGTCGCGTAATCTAAGATAAACGCTTTTAATGTATTAGGCTCACATTATGAGCGGCATTATGTCAAAGTCAGAATGAATAAGCAATGCCACTTTTCATCTAGTGTCTAAACTTCCGAATTGAGTAAATTTAATACAGGTAAGTGCTTATTTTACATCAAGTTGTTCGATTTTTTGCTGTAGCTTATTCATCTTTTTTTGATAACGACGTATCTTACGAAAGCGGTGGGCTTTTAGCACGCCATCGATACGCTGATTGATAAAATGACGACGCGGTGGAAAGCCTCCTATTTGCGGTTCTCTATAGCCATATAGGTGGTCATTGCGACGACGAACTATATAGCCTGCTGCACTATCGACCATCATGACCAATAGTGTAAGCGTAATCATACTATACATAAATAACGAGCCACCCTCTTCAAGGCTCTGACTCAAAATCGTAATCGATAACACGAACAACAGCATCGGCTCTATATAACTTAATGCTCCAAATAGTGATACGGGCAGCTTGCTACTGGCAACCATGGTCAGCGACATTGCCATCGCACTAAAAGCGCCCAGTAGCGGTAAAAGATACCAAAACTTCATGTCTTGTGCCGCCACATCAAAACCGCCCGTCATATAAAGCATGATAAGTACAACTGGCGTCAATACAGTTAAATCGAACAGTAATCCTGTGATAGGAGGGACAGAAAGTGTACGCCGTAATAGATAATATGGTGGATACCCCAAGCACACAAACAATGTCACCCAAGAGACCGAGCCATATTGAAAAACATCGTAACCAATGCCTAATGCTGCAAATATCGCAGCTACCTGCTGTAAGACACTCATATGCTCACGATAAAAAAAACGACCAAGCACAATCATCATTAGCGGCAATAAAAAATATCCCAAAGTGACATCAAGACCAAATCCATTGACAGGCGCCCACATAAACAGCCAAATCTGCCCACCTAATATTGGCGCAGGTAATACAAAAATCAGCCAGTCCTTCGCGGTCTTTAGCGTCTTAATATAATCAAAAACATGTTGCCACTGCTTAGTAAAACTGACCAATACCACCAAACTGACCAACATCATGAGCACACGCCATGATGCCACCTGCGTACCAGTTAAAGGCATCATAAATAGCCCAAATAAAAACATCATCGCAAATAAAAAGCTCGATGATACTGAGGCAACAGTTCCCTGAAAAGTTTGATTGGTCGTAAACATAGCAACAGCCTTAAAAATAGAACCTTATTTATCTTATTGATAAAAATGAGAATTAAAAAAAATAAAAGCCTCCGACGACGACGTCAGAGGCTTTTTTCTAGAAAATGCTAAGAGACTAGGCTCAAAAGCTAACTACCAAGACTAGTATCCGTCATTCTGTTATGCATCGTCATTTGGTTTATGATCATTTGCAATATCGATCACATCATCAACCTCAGTCGTTGTAGCACTATCAGTTGTCGCATCGATATCTATCTGCTCCTGACTTTCTACATCGAACGTACCGTCTTCTCTCATGGCATCAATAAGTTCATCATCACTTTCTTCGTGCTCGACACGTGCCATAGCGACCAGTTTTTCATCTTTTGATAGACGAATCAATGTCACGCCTTGTGTATTACGACCAGAGCTAGCGACATGCTCAACTGGAGTACGAACCAACGTACCTTTATCAGAGATTAAGATAATATCATCAGTAGAGTCAACCTTAGTCGCTCGTACTAGTGCACCGTTACGCTCACTGGTCTTGATAGCGATTACACCGCCACCGCCGCGATTTTGTGTATTGAACTCCTCGATAAAGGTACGTTTACCGAAGCCGTTTTCACAAGCAATCAGGATTTCGTGTACATCATCTTCGATAACGACCAATGACTTGATAAATTCATCAGTAGCCAGACGCATACCGCGGACACCTTTAGCCGTACGGCCCATCGCACGCGCATCATTCTCATCGAAACGAATGGCTTTACCACTTGAAGCAAATAACATTACTTCTTGACTACCGTTAGTGATACGAGCGCTGACCAGTTTATCACCGTCTTCTAATCCAACCGCAATCAGACCGTTCGAGCGAATATTAGCAAACTGCTTCAGCTCTACCCGTTTAACTGTACCATTAGCAGTGGCAAAGAATACAAAAGGTGCCTCTGCTTGATTACTACCTTCTAAATCATCACCATCTACTAAGTCGCTTGCTAGTGATGCATCACTCTTCGATGGTGACTCTTCTACGATTTTTGGAATTGGCAATATCGTTGTAACAGTCTCATCGCTATTTAAACCAATCAGATTGACCAATGGACGACCACGAGCACCGCGACTGGCAATCGGCACTTCAAAACCGCGTAAGCTAAAGACACGTCCACTATCAGTGAAACACAGTACAGTAGAATGCGTCGATGTCACTATTAGATGATCAATCACATCATCTTCTTTCATTGCTGTAGCCGACTTGCCTTTACCGCCACGTTTTTGCGCGACATAGTCATCAATCGGTTGAGTTTTGGCGTAGCCAGTACGCGATACTGTCATGACAACTGTCTGCTCAGGAATAAGGTCTTCACGACTAAAGTCCATGCGTGAATCGATGATATCGGTACGACGCTCATCACCAAAGTTATCACGAATCTCGATCATCTCATTAGAGATAATGGTCATCAGCTTATCAAAATCACCAAGGATAGACTCTAAATGCGCAATTTCACGCAGTAAGTCTTGGTATTCTTCAGTCAATTTGTCTTGCTCAAGACCAGTCAGACGATGCAATTGCATGTCTAAAATCGCATTGACCTGCTCCAGTGATAAACGATAACGTTCTTCGCCTTCGATTAGGCCAAACGGTGCGTTAGGATCTTCGCCCTCAATAAACTCAGGACGGACGGACTGACTACCAGCAGCGGTGAGCATCGCAACGACGCTACCTGAGCCCCACGTGTTATTTAATAAGCTTTCGCGCGCCAAGCCACGGTTTGCAGAAGCTTTAATCGTCGCAATAATCTCATCGATGTTTGCTAGAGCAACGGTTAAACCTTCAAGCAGGTGACCACGAACGCGGGCTTTGTTCAATTCATAAATCGTACGGCGAGTCACAACCTCTTGACGATGACGCACAAACGCTGCGATCAGCTGACGCAAAGTCAATAGTTTTGGCTGACCATTATCTAGCGCCACCATATTGATACTAAAGCTAGACTCTAGTGGCGTTTGTAGAAACAAGTTGTTAACGATAACTTCAGCCGTCTCACCGCGACGCAAGTCAATAGCGATACGCATACCGTCTTTATCAGACTCATCACGAATCTCGGTAATGCCTTCGATTTTCTTATCACGGACTAGCTCTGCGATACGCTCGATCAATTTGGCTTTGTTAGCCTGATAAGGTACTTCGGTGAATACAATACGCTCACGATCGCGATTGACACCAGTATTGCTCATCGGCTCAATATGATAACGACCACGGATGTGCAAGCGGCCTTTACCGGTACGATAAGCATCTAAAATGCCCGCACGGCCATAGATAATACCGCCCGTAGGGAAATCAGGACCTGAGATATGTGACATCAGCTCTTCAGCTGAAACTTGTGGGTTTTCAGCATACGCCAAACAAGCATTAATCACTTCGGTCAGGTTATGCGGTGCCATATTGGTCGCCATACCAACGGCGATACCTGTGGCACCATTGACCAATAGGTTAGGAATACGCGCTGGCATCACGCTTGGCATACGCTCAGAACCATCGTAGTTATCTTCCCAATCGACCGTATCTTTGTCCAAATCAGCGAGCATCTGGTGAGTCAGTTTGGTCATACGTACTTCGGTGTAACGCATCGCTGCCGGAGGATCATCATCGATCGAGCCAAAGTTACCTTGACCATCAACCATTGGATAACGCAAGCTAAAATCCTGCGCCATACGTACGATGGCATCATAAACTGCACTATCGCCATGTGGATGGTATTTACCGATAACATCACCAACCACACGTGCTGATTTTTTGTACGGTTTATTATAATCGTTTGATAGCACGTGCATGGCATACATCACGCGGCGGTGTACAGGTTTGAACCCATCACGCACATCAGGCAGCGCACGCGAGACGATCACGCTCATCGCATAATCCAAATACGACTGCTTTAGTTCATCTACGATGCCAATAGGACTGACCGATTCGCTCATATACACTCCTTCACTCACATTCTTTTTCTAACGTTGACACATCGCTTACGGCACCCATAGATCATATAAAAATACTGCCACATCAATGGGCAGTCATGACCAAAATACATACCATAAAAAACATTGCTATACGTGCAAAACAACCAGAAAATAGTGATACGGTTTTTGTTAAAAACAATGTTTAATAAAAGAAGCTATTTTAGCACAAAATTGCTGATTTAGGGGGTTCTGACCACCATTAAAATCAAGCTGGACGGTTCATGCACAGTGATATTTTGAATGATCCGTATACACTAAAATAATTCTAATGGCAGGTTTTTTTTGATTGGCTGATTTTGCCATTTTTACAGACGGATTTACCATCTGCTGAGCAATGAGACACCCCGCCCATTTTTCCTGAACAAGGAGTATTTCGAGCTTGAGCTTGGCTCATAGAGGCGAAGGCAAATACTAGGACTAATAGTGCTGTGGTAATTGATTTCATTGTTTAATCTCTGTGTATGATAAGGTTTGAACCAAAAAACATTATATTTATTTGGTTCAGCTCGACAAGATTTATTTTGACTAACTGAGTGAATATTTATATCTCTAATCAAACATTCCATCTAATGTAGCATCGATATTCAAATTAGCGCTAAAATATTGAGCACAGAACTCACACGTAGCTTGCATATAAATCATATCAACCAAACAACTGTGATAACTAGAACAACTAGCTAATATAGCAATGCTTACAACTGGCTTGGACATAAGCCAATGGTTTTCATGAAAATATTGTGGTTTAAATCACTTTAATGACACTATTATTTTTAGTGGTACTGGACAAAAAATTTCTAACCGCTACACTAACTCATCTTTTATATCACTTAAATAACGACCTAACAGGCTATCTTTATTATGGATATCATTCTTGCAATCGTTTGGATTTTAGCAATGGTGCTGTATAGCTTTTCGAGCGATTATGTTGCTAGCTTCCCCAACCACAACAACGGTGCTGTCCCTTATGTCCGCTGGGGGGCACTTTTAGTCGCTATGGCTTTATCAGCATACTTGGCACAAGCCTACCAAGAAAACCTACAAGGCAATGGTATGTGGGTATTTGTTATCGTAGTATTTGTCGTTATTGTTTTAGCGAAGGTCGTTTTTAAATGGGTAATTAACAGACGTTTGAAGCGCTAGTTCATGCTAAATCTTTTTATTGCTTGAATCCTTTTTACTTATTGATCTGAATAACTTATGCCAATTAAACATCAAGATAGCCAGCCTGACTCAAACCTTTCTATACCAGCAGAAAATGATCGAGTAGATCGTAGCTTCGATGCTATCGCCGATCACTTCGAAAAAAAAGTCTATGGTGGTTTAAAAGGCGATATTCGATTGGCCGTGCTACGCCGTGATATTTTTGAATATAGTTCACAGATGAGTGAGGCACTTGGGCGACCTTTACGTATCTTGGATGTGGGTGCAGGGCTTGCACAAATTGCGATAGAACTTGCTGCTCAAGGTCATAGCGTCGTCATCAATGATATATCAGCAAATATGCTTGAGAAGGCGAAAGCGAGCGCAGAAAAAGTTGATAAAAAGCTAGACATTACTTGGTATGTTTGCCCTTATCAAACGCTTGAAGAAAAACTGGCTCAGACAGAGACAGAGAAGTTCGATTTGATTATGTCGCACGCGCTACTCGAATGGTTGGCAGAGCCCGCGGCGGTCATGGATTTTTTTGATCAGCATTTAACAGATGATGGCGCGCTATCTGTCTGCTTCTATAATCCAGCAAGTTTTGATTATCGCAATCTTATCATGGGGAATTTTAACTTACTCGATAGCCTACTTGATAATAATGACTACAAAGCAGATAACATCAAAAGCTTAACGCCGAATCATCCAGTGGCCAAAGAAGAGGTCGAGTCTTGGCTCAAAGCGCACAACTACCAAACTGTACGTAGCAGTGGTTTACGAGTATTTCATGACTATGCACCGCTTAAGCGTGGCGGACATAATGACCCGGATGCCGTGATCAGAATGGAGCTACGCTACTCACAATTAGAGCCGTACAAATGGCTTGGACGTTACTTACATATTCTAGCTAAACGTTGAGTTTAAACGTTAGCTTAGGTATTACGAAGACTGCTAAACCTCTTCATCAACTCTTGATGATCTATCGTATTCTGACCAAGTAGTGGCATTAATATCTTTTTCATCAAAAACGACGACATGCTCTAGCAAAGGCAGAATGCCAATATGCGAGCCGATTGCATGATTATGATGGCTCGCAACCAAAGATAAGACCGTCTGTCCGTCATCTAGTTGTAGACGGTACAAGTAGTTGGCACCGCGAAAAACACGTCCAATCACTAAAGCTGTCTGCGTACTGTCATCATCATGAATAATATCATCAGGACGTACAAGTACTTTGATGGGCGTGCCATTTGGATAATCATATTCACAGTACTGTGGTTGGCCTGATTCGTCATGGACTTCCATACGACGATAAATGTTACCCAGTGCCGTCTCGACATGACCTTCTTTAATAATACCGTCTATCATCGCGCCTTCACCTACGAATTCAGCGACGAAAGGACTGACAGGCTTATGATACAACTCGCTTGGCCTTGCCCACTGTACCAATCGTCCTTTATCCATTACTCCTACTTTATCTGCTAGCGCGAATGCTTCGTTTTGATCATGAGTGACCAAAATCGCTGTGGTATTGGTACGTTTGAGAATATCACGGACATTCATTGCTAATGACTCACGTAATACTACATCTAGATTAGAAAACGGTTCATCAAGTAGCAGTAGTTTTGGCTTTGGAGCGAGCGCTCTTGCAAGCGCTACTCGTTGCTGCTGACCACCAGAAAGCTCATTCGGACGTTTGTCTGCATGCTCAGTTAATTCAACTAAACTTAGCATCTCAGCCACCCGAGCCTTTTTGTCGGCAGATGACCATTTATTAAGACCAAAGGCGATATTCTTTGCCACGCTTAAATGACCAAAAAGAGCATAATCTTGAAACACCATGCCCATGCCGCGCTTGGCTGGTGCAACTGCAAATGATTGGCGAGCTGTCTTTTCAGTTAAACGTTGGTTGTTTAAATAGATGGTACCGCCGCGGCTTTGTTCCAATCCCGCAATAGCTCTTAGCGCTGTGGTTTTCCCGCAGCCGCTATAACCTAAGAAGCAACCGATCTCACCTTGCTCCAATACCAACGATAGACCATTGACGACGATAGTATCGTCATAGCCTACGATTAAATTTTGCACGCTAAAATAAGGATCGTTCGCGATATGTTTCTCAGTACTTTGTTGTGAGGTGTTGTTTTGCTCTACAGTGTTATTCGGCTGAACTGGATTGATATTGCTCTGTGACATTGGTGATTTTTCTACAGGTGTATGGTTAGCCCGAGCTTTCGCCGACTTAGCATTCGTTGAGTCTTTAATTGAATCAGTGTACATAGACGGTACCAGTTCGCTATTAGTAAGTAAAACCATCGATAAAACAGGACAAATTATAATATAGCTTACACTACAAGTGTGCTGTAAAACTTATACCAAATTATTGCTACTAGCTTTGTTGCTATTAGCTTGGTTGCTATTAGCTGTTTTTATCGCTTTGACGCAGTAATATCCAAACAGGGAGCAACCCAACCAGCACAATGAGCAAGCTCGGTAATGCAGCTCGCCCCCACATACCTTCGCTTGTCATTTCGAATACTCGTACTGCCAGCGTGTCCCAGCCTTGACGCCGTGTCATCAAAGTAATAGGCATCTCTTTCATCACTTCGACAAAGCCCATCAATAATGCAGTCAAAACACCAGGGCTAAGTACAGGCAGCATCACATGACGCCAGCGCTGATAAGAACTGTCGCTCAGTAATTTTGCAGCGGCTTCTTGATTGACTGTCAATCGCTGCAACTGTCTGTCAACTGGCTGAAAACTCACCGTCATAAAACGTGTCGATAGCGCCAGTAGCATGACAATGACACTGCCAGACAGTACTTGCTGTGATGTAATGCCAAACGCAATCATTTGATTATCAAGCCACGCAATGGGTATAAATATCCCTACCGCCAACACTGTCCCCGGCACGACATAGCCTAAATTGGCCAAAGTGGTCATTAGCTTAGTCGATTTATCAGGATATTGCCGTTTGATCCACGCAATGATAATAGCCAAAAAGGCAATAAATAGCGTGGTCATACTCGCAATCATGAGGCTATTGGTGACAAAATCAATGTAACGCGCATCAAAATCTTGGCGGAAATTCAGTGCCGTCCAATAGATAAGCTGCAAGAAAGGGATTAAGAAAGCCATCAAAAAAATGATCGTACACAGCAGTGTCATGGCAAGTTTGGCAGGTTTGCTAGCGTCAAAGCGTTGGCTGCTACCTTGGGTAAGTGAGCTGCCACGCTTAGCTTGCCAATACTGCTCAAACAATACCACGATAAATATCACACCGATGAGCAGGGCTGCTAGCTGAGCCGCTGTGGTCAAGCTGAAAAAACCAAACCACGCTTTATAAATAGCGGTAGTAAAAGTATCGACATTAAATACCGATACTGCCCCGAAATCCGCTAAGGTCTCCATACTGGCTAACAACAAGCCGCCAATGATCCAAGGTAGTGCTTGTGGTAATGCCAATCGAAAGAATACACGGCTACGACTCAAACCAAGCATCTGCCCCGCTTCTATCGCTCGTCTGCCTTGCGACAAAAATGCCTGACGTGCTAGCAGATACACATAAGGGTAAAACGCTAGCGACAATATTAAGCCTGCACCCCATACGTTTCTTATCGAAGGGATCGCTGTACTAATACCGGAATCACGCAAAGCGGTCTGTAACGGCCCACTAAAGTCAACAATGCCGATAGTGACAAATGCCAATACATAAGCAGGAATAGCAAGTGGCAACATCAACGCCCACGAAAAGAAACGCTGACCAGGGAAACGGTACATGCTAGTAACCCAAGCCAGCGCAGTACCAATAGTTCCTGAAACAACAGTTACCATAAGCAACAAGATTGCCGTGTTTTTGAGCACTTGTGGCAGTACATAATCTGCCATATGTGTCCAAATCTCTGCCACTGGCTGAGTCCATGACAGCAGCACAATCAAAATCGGTACTAGCATAAACAACGAAATCAGCCCTAAGACTGATTTCGAGATAATACGTTTGCGAAGGGCGTGGTCTTGGCTGACAGTCTGCTTGTCATTAATACCATCATTGACAGTATCGTTTTGACTAACAGACGCGTCTGGCGTTGTGATCATATTATCATTACCGTGTCATACGTATAGAGACCTTATAAGCTTATACCAAACTCAAAATCGTCATTATCTGGATAATTTATCTAAAATGACTAACTTTTAAGCGCTATTGTTTCACAGTTGCGATTCTGAGGTTGGCAAAACTATTATTAGCGGTCCCTTATTTATAACCTGCTTTGTCCATTAATTGAATCGCTTGAGTTTGTAGCTCACCAAACTTCTGCACACTGATATCATCTTTATTGAATGGGCCCCATGATCTGAGCATATCTGACTCATCAATGCCTTCTTTTACTGGGAATTCTTTGTCTGAGCTGGCATAAAGACCTTGTGCCTCATCAGATGACAACCACTCTATCAATTTAAGCGTACCATCTGGATTGTCTGAACTTGCCACTACACCAGCACCTGAGATATTTACGTGCGTACCAGTCGTGTCTTGGTTTGCCCAGAATATATTGACAGGAAAATCTGGTTTCTCATCTAATATACGGCCATAGTAATAACTATTCGCCACACCTACTTCGCATTGACCAGCAGCGATGGCTTCAAGCATACTGGTATCATCACTGAACACATCAGTGGCTAGGTTATCTACCCAACCACGAACGATTTCTTCCGTTTTTTCTTGACCCAAGTGTTCCATCATACTGGCCACAAGTGATTGGTTATAAACCTTTTTAGACGTGCGTAGACATAGTTTGCCTTTCCATTTTGGATCGGCTAAATCTGCATAAGTAGATAACTGGTCAGCACTAACTTTGCTTGGATCATAAAAGATAGTACGGGCACGTAGTGATAGACCTGTCCATTGACCTTGTGGATCACGGTATTTTGCAGGGACATTGGCTTCCAATACAGTAGATGATACTGGCTGTAATAGGCCTTGCTCTGCAGCCTGCCATAAGTTACCAGCATCAACAGTTAACAACATATCAGCAGGAGTATTTTGGCCTTCCGCTTTTAAACGTGCCATAAGCGGACCTGTGCTGTCTGTGACTAGCTCTACTTTGACACCTGTTTGCTCTGTATAGCGATCTAGCAATGGCTTAATAAGCTGTTCATTACGTGATGAGTAGATAGTAACCGTCTGACCATCAGCATTCATAGCTTCGTCAGTTGCTGTTTGCTGCTCAGCACCTGCTTCTGTTGACTCTACTTCTCCGCTCTCTTCTGTGGTTGAAGAATTACTACAACCTGCCAGACCCAACATCATGCCAAATACGGCTGCAGGTAAAATAAGCTTAGTAGAGGTTAGATTAGCGCTGATAGCGTTCAATGACATGGTTTTCCCCATAGTAATGCTATAAAAAAGTAAGACGAATGGTGAGACAGAATAATGGTGATTACAACTCTGGCTTGCTAAGCGTTAGCAGTAGTCAGGCCATAATATATCAAAGCAACATACTAATGGAAGTGAGATTAATTATCAATACATTTGTTTAAATGACAAATGTACCAGCGATGAGCCTCTAGCACTACTTCTTAAGTGCTATTTTTACCAACATTCTCAATAGTTTAGTGCTAGCAATTTTCTTTACTTAAGCTAAAGCAACCACTGCCCTAAAATTGCATTGACCGCCGCTTCCGTACGCAGGATACGAGGTCCTATATGTACAGGCGTGCAGCCCTGTTTTGACAGGAGTTCTACTTCATAATCGATCCAGCCACCTTCAGCGCCTATGCAGACTATATTCGGCAGCTTTTGTGATGATTGCTGTTGTAAAAACTCGGAAAAAGACTGCTGACTGTAAGGATGTGCGATAATTGCACGATTGCTCCTTAAGTTTGCAAATGTATCTTCAACAAATGGCTTGAAGCGTTTTTGTAGGGTAATACTAGGAACGATGGTATCGATGCTTTGTTGCAGGCCCTCTAATACAAACTCGCCAATTCGCTCAAGCATTGGACTTTGCCAGTAGCTTTTTTGAGTACGGTAGCTATTGGTAAGGATGATATCGCGCACACCCAGCGCCGTCATATCCATAATCAATCGTCTTAGCACCTTAGGACGCGGTAACGCTAAGATAACAGTTAGATCCAATTTTGCTGGCGGCGCAGTATTAAGCTGAACGTTATTTAACCGAATACTATCAGAGGTAATATTTTCAATGACAGCCGTACCAAGATTGCCACCAATTTGTCCAATTTTAAGCGTATCACCGACTTTTGCACCCAGCACTTTAGTCACATGGCTGACTTGAGACAAGGTATCGATTTTTGCTGCATCTGACGAGAAATTCTCAGCGGGCAATAATATACAGTTCATAAACTATCTTGGTTAGAAGACAATTCGATAACGTCTTCAATCATCGTAAATTGACGTGTCAGTACCGCTTGCTGCTGCACGGTTATTTGCTCGCCTGCTTGCCCTGCCTGTGTAGCCAATGTCAAATTGCTTAACCAATTCTCCAACTGTACATAGATACTTATAGCATCTTCACGGTTATAAACTGTCTTCTTATGAGAAGGTTTATTGTTTGCCTTTAACTGGTTATCACTTGCCATTTGTGCGTCCGCACTATTTGAACTATCTGACTCAATCGGACAATAAGATTCATTACTTGGCTGATATAAAGCGCCTACGCTAGCCAATTTATCTACCACGCTTTGGCATGATTGAGTGTAACGCCCCATCAGTACAGGCGTAGCCACACTTGCAGGCTCTACTGGGTTATGTCCACCAATATCTACCAGCGAACCACCCACCAATGCTACATTTGCCAATGTATACCAAGTCATCATCTCACCCATACTATCTGCTAAATAGACTTGCGTGTCTGCATCAATCGCGTCACCATCACTGCGACGAGCCATGTTTAGCCCAGTTTTTTGAATAAAATCTGCTACTGCGTCAAAACGCTCAGGATGCCTAGGAACGATAATGAGCAATGTATCTGCTAATGCAGACTGAGACAGTAGTTGCTGCTGCAATGACAATGCTGCTGCCTCTTCGCCATCATGAGTACTCGCAGCTACCCACACAGGACGATCTACTATACAAAACTCTGCTCGTAGATCAGCTTTCTTACTATGGATACTACTATCTTCTATCGCTTTATCATCGAGTTTAGACGCATTGATCACCCATTTTAATGAGCCTGCCACACGAATTTGAGCGCTACTCGCCCCTAATTGCCGAAAGCGCTTGGCAGAATCGCCGTCTTGCGTAATAATCAAAGAGAGGTTTTTCATCATACTGTCGCTGACTGCGCCAATCTTTTGATAACTCTGAAAAGAAGAGGCAGATAATCGACCATTGACTAAAATACTTGGAATACGATGCTCAGACAACTTGGTCAAAATATTTGCCCACAGCTCTGTTTCTACAAACAGTGCCGCGATAGGCTGTACATGGGTCAAGAAAGTCTCAATAACAGCAGAACTGTCAACTGGCACATAGCTATGGCTCATCTGACCCTGAGCTATCTTTTCTGCAAAACGGCTAGCGCCACGGGCAAAACCTGTCTGAGTCGTATTGGTCAACCATATTTGATAGCCATTGACCAATAACATATCTAGTAAAGGCGCGACCGTATTGGTCTCACCTAGTGAGACTGCGTGGCACCAAATCACTCCTTTATCGATATTAGCATTTACCGCTGGACGCGATGGATACTGCTTGCCAAAACGCTGATCGACTTCCTGCTGATAATTGTCATTTTTATGAGATCGACGCCACACTTGCAGACGATATAGTGGCTTTAGCAATCCAATAAGAGACTGATAATATAGAGGTGTCTTATGTACCGCATGACTAGACTGTAATACAGGGTCAATTAGATTTGAAGCGTCGTCAGACGTGGTATTAGATGATGGCATGGAACAGCCCAGATTAGTTATAAATCAAACAATAAAAGGGGAAACATAAAGCGCGCCAATTCTACCTGAATTTAAGCGGTAACAATAAGCTTTTAAAAAGTTACTGAGTAAATAGTTATTAGATAACGATTGTTAGATAATGACTATTATCAGCAAAGCGACGACAATGATTACGCTAAATAATAGTTGATAACGCTTGGTGCTATGTTGCTCTTGCTTTTGCGTGGTCATCAGTACCTGTGCTTGCTGCCACTGCTGAACTAGATTGGCTGCTTCTGTATGGCCGTTATCTGCCGCTTGCTCTAACCAATATTTACCACTATCTATATCTTGAGATACCCCTACTCCTTGGTAGTACATTTTACTGAGTAGGCGCTGAGCACGGCTGTCGTTTTTGCTGGCGGCTTGATTGACCCATTCTACGCCAGATTTTTTAGAATTATCACTGTCCGCTGTCAAACCTTCGCATAACAGCTCATACATGGCTAAACGTAACATAGCCGCTGTATTACCATCTTTAGCAGCAGCTTGTAGTATTAGCATAGCTTTCTTTTTGGCCGCGATGTGATTATCTGAAAATATAACTTGGCGACGGGGTTTGTTTTGTTTGGCAATATACCGCTCGAACTGATCCAGTACTTTACGCGCTTGCTGATACTGCATATCACCAGTTGGTTGTGGCACCGCTATCTCGTCTAACTCTATGAGCAGCTGCGTAAACATTTCTGGCGTCGAGGCGCTTTTTACAGATGACGTAGGGGTAGTTGGTTGTTGCGCTACTTTAGTCAGTTCAGGTTTTATTGGACTCTCAGACTCAGCAGGTACTACGCGTGCCTGCAACTCAGTTACCGTATCAGATGGGTCTAAGCCACTCTTACTATCAGTTAAAACTGCATCGGCTTTTTTATGCTCAGCCTCTACTCTTACTTCCTCTGGCTTTTTAAAGGAAGCACTTAATTGGCTAGTACCGACATGCGCACCTGAATCTGTATCTGTGCTTGGAGCGATACTTTCAGCTACTTGATGAGTGGTTACTTTATGCGTTGTTGCTTTACGAGCTGTTAATGCGGACGTTGAATTAACAGTGCTGCTTACAATATTTGGTAGTCTAAGGCTAACCGCTTGATACAGCCCACTATCTACTTGCTCGCCTTGTACTGCGTCAAACTGCCGATCAATATGACCAAACAGACGCAGCCCTATTGGCTCTAGGGCAAAAAACAAGCGCTCTGTACCCACGTTATCATTCTTATAACCAACTGCCATATGCTGATAAAAATCATCGGTGATCAATGACAGCTCAGGGTAACGCTTTCGTAACTCAAACTGTCCATACCAATGTGGTTTGCTTTGCCACTGCTTCGCCAATACACGGCCGGCATAAAACGCCAAAAACACCATAAAATTACGATAGCGCTCATCGACCAACAGCATCGCCTCACTCCATATACCGCTCTTGATCATTTCTCGGCGCACTTGAGACAATAGCGTGTCGATACGCTGTAAACTCTCAAGTGACTCGTCTAGCATACAAGTACGCAGCTCAGTCTCATAAGCGATACCACCTGCAATAGGACGCCCAGCCAAGAAGTCTTGCCAGTAGCCTTCTGTAATATAGTCCAGTGGCGTTAAAGGTGATGCAGACATAGACGGGCTTAACCTCTTTGCAAATAGACAAATTAAAAAACCATAAGCTATAAAAGTGATGTATTGATAAGACAATAGATCGATACTAGTAGATTACCTTACCTTAAAAATCAAAGTGCTACAATAAAGGACTGAACAAGCGCACGACATTATCAAACAAGCGTTTTGATCCGTGACGCTGTTGCCATTCATCACTATCCAAGATTCGACAATTTTCTAAATAGACTTCCTGACAATCCGCTACTTGGGCGACCATTTCTGGCGTATAAATCGCCAAGCTGACTTCCATATTTAAATAAAAGCTGCGCATATCAATATTGACAGTGCCAAATAAACAGTAATCGTCGTCAATTACCACTGTTTTTGCGTGTAGTAAACCGCCCCTAAACAATGCAATCGTCACTCCAGCATCCAATAATTCTTGATAATACGCTTGCGAGGCGTGCTGCACCAAAAATGAGTCAACCTTTTCAGGAACAATAATCGTTACATCAACGCCACGCTTAGCCGCTATCGCTAGCGCACCCGATAGTGATTCATCTGGTACGAAGTAAGGTGTGGTAATACGGATGCGCTTATTAGCACGATGAATTACGGTAACTAGCGTATTGTAAATCACATGAGCCGTCAGCTGCGGTGCTGAAGGGATAAGTTGTGCCAACACCTTGTCTACGACAGGCATTTTTGGTACGACAATCGAAGTGGCACCAATATCTGGCTGTTCGTGAGGATCCGTCGTATCCTCCAATACTTTCACTCGACTATTCAGATCATTGATGGTTGGATTCATCACATATAACTTACGGGTGTAATTATTAACTCGCTGATGCAGCTCAGCAAGATTGTCATTATTTTCAGCACCGATATCGGTAACAATGACCTTAGCCATCGCTGTGTTGATACTCATAGAGTGCTGACCGGTCGTTCTTAGTGCCACATCAATCCATTGACCAACGTTTTTGTTTTGCTTAAAAAACCTTGGATCGACCAAGTTAAAACTACCGATATAGCCGATATGTTCATCGATAACCACCATTTTTCGATGATTGCGCAAATCAGAACGTTTAAATAATGTCTTGAACAACCCTACTGGCAATGACTGATGGACATAGACACCTGCTTTTTCTAATTTACGATGCACGCTACTATTAATAAAGCTAAAGCTGCCTACACTATCGGCCAATATATGACATTCTACGCCGCGCTGCGCCGCTACGGATAGCGCTTCTATGACTTCTAATACCTGGCCTTTTGGATAGACAATATAAAATTCCATGAGGACAATATGCTGGGCAGCATGAATGTCTTCAATCAAACGCTGAAAAATAGAAGCAGGATCCGTGAGCAACTGCATTTGGTGGTCAGGAAATACACCAAGCCCTGTCCAGCGAGTCCCTATCTGGCTAACACCGCGGTAGTTGGCTGGTAGTAAGTCTTGCCCTTTATCAAAAATCAGATTTTCACGCTGTGCCATATCATTCATCAAAATACTTGCTTGATCCACGCGGTCACGATAGCGCCGCCCAATCATCGGCTCACCGAGCAGGATATAAGCAATAAAACCAAATACTGGCAATGTATAAAGTACAGCAACCCAAGCAATAGACACACCAATATTACGCTGCACAGAAACCACTCGCAGCGTCATTACTATCATAAGTACAATATTCAGCACCAAGCCTAGACCCGCCAAATCTCCCAAAGTCCAGCTGGTAAAAGTATCTTGAATAGTAAAAGTATTTATACTGGCCTCCATCAACCATATTTAGCAGACAATATGTGCTCAACGAATAAAGCATCCATAGTATAGTAGTTTTTCAGCACCAAACAACAAATAATGATAATAATTAGAGTTTTGGCAATGCTATATAATACAAGGCTTTGCGTGCCATTTCGTATAGCTCACAAGGGCAATTTATAATTATTTTCTAAAAATAGTAAAATAATATTTGACACCCAACTGTAAATCTATATAATACACACCCACAGCAACGGAGCTTAGTGACAAACTAAAGAGCTCAGTTGATGTTGAATAAATTGCCTAGCAATTGTTCGAAGGGTGATTAGCTCAGTTGGTAGAGCGTCTGCCTTACACGCAGAATGTCGGCGGTTCGAATCCGTCATCACCCACCACTTGTTTAGCAAGTGGCTAAACAAGCTAAGAGACCTAAGCAGCGGTAGTTCAGTTGGTTAGAATACCGGCCTGTCACGCCGGGGGTCGCGGGTTCGAGTCCCGTCCGCTGCGCCATATTTAAAACGAATTTAAACTCTCGAGTTTAAGCAAGTTTCGCCTCAAGTATTAGTTTACTTGAGGTTTTTTTGTGTCTGAATTTCCGCTTAAAGCCTTTATCCATAAGGGTTGGTTATTCTTTCTTTATCAACCCTTAAGAAGTAGTCCACTCTTTAATAATGTATTTTCTATAAGTCTGCATACATGCACTCTGCTTCTTGAAAATCGGTGACCAAGTGCTCGGTGACCAAACGGTGACCATTTTGTGACCAAGATTATTAAAAGTTGCTGATGGTAACTGACCCCCAAATTTTATGCTTATCGATAAGTTCAGGAGCTTAAAGGATCAGCCTCAAACTAAGTTTGAGGTAAAGACGGAAACCTTTCTACCCATTCACCGATAACCACTTTGTCAGTTTCAATACAAAATGGTATTGCCCACAACCTCAATTTTTCTGCTAAATGAAAACATTCCAAAGGTGTTTCGAACTGATGGTGTTTAGGATAAATAAGCATCATGTCTCCACACCCATTCAAATATTTGTGACCATAAGCAAATAGCTGATAAATATCATCCTGTTCTATATCAAAATTCTTTTTATTTGAGTTTATTAACTTCCATTTGGTATCAAGTACATGGTAATTTTTTCTTTCTCTACTGATTAATAGATCAGGCTTTAATTGAAAGCGCGATTTTAAACCTTTTTGGTCATTCACCATGTGCTTATTAGAAGCCTGTGTTGTTAGTTGCCAGGGCGACTTGATATCTCGTCGTAAGCATTTTGCCACATACTTCTCGAACAAAATTTCCATTGGGAATAACAATGCAATACCCCGATGCTCTCCCTTTTGAAAGTTTGGATTAAGCTTTTCAAGTATTAGTTGGCACCATGGCTTTATCGCTCGGTAGGATTGCAATATTTTGATGTCTGACCACTTATGCATTGAGTTTAGAGGCTCTCTAAGACTCGTTATAGGGTCTAAGATGTGTGAGAGCTCATTAGCCAGTCGCCAGTTCTCAGAACTCCTACAGTGCTGCTGTACGTAATCCAATGCTGTTTTGATTAGTTGGTTCTCAAGTCGATTTGGATGATAGACATCATGACGAATATGAAAAAGATGAGCTCGGCCAACCGTTTGCCTTTGTTGAACTGTAATATCAAGCTGGCCACGAATAAATCTACTTTCTTCTTCAATTCTTTGATAGTCAAATCTGAGCCCAGACGCTACCAGCTCCTTTAGCAAATATAAAAACTGGTAGTATATCCACTCATGAATAGGTAAGTTCATTCGATTGAGACTGGCAGATTGAGCCTCTTTATAGGATAGGTTTAATACGGAGCTTAGCATTTTGCATAAGACCTCTCTGCTCTTATCTGACTCTTGAGTACCTAATCCTGTCTTTGGTAGTATCTCAATACCTTCGCGGCAAGGGCTTTCCAAATAACCTACATAAGAATGCAACTGTAAGTAATTTGGACGCTTATAAGTAATAAACCGTCCATAGCTCTCTTTTTCACTTAATTCCACTAACCAATCAAAAGTTTCTTGCTCAATGATAGCCAAGTCTAAGCTAGGAAATACTGTCTGATCGGTAGTCAGCTGAGCATATTCTCTGACTTGAATCATTCTTCACCTGTAGCAGTATCAAAGTGAAATATACCTTTATATGCTTGAGGTTTAGAAAATGCATCAGCATTAATATAATAGCGTCTATCTGCTGTAATCTGGCTTAGAACTTTACTAGGAAAAAGTTGATTCATAGTAGGATTTATTTTTTCAGTCTGTATAAACCGATCTTCAAAATCTTTAGCAGGGTCATTCAACACCCAACCAATACGCTCCCAGTCTAAAAAGAAGTATTCTTGCAGTAACGGGATAATCCGTCTCTTAAAAATATTACCTAATTCAATTTCTTTTTCGGCATCTGAATCCAAGTCTTTCAAAGACCAGAAGTACGAATGACCTATGGTGTGTTCACGATCTAACAGCACTTCAATACGCTGATTTATTACTGTTAATATTTCAGATACAGCAATGCCATGAACTGTTATGCCATCTAAAAGTTCAGGCTTAGGTAATAGCTCAATAAAATCAAATCGTCGGCGTAATGCTAAATCTAGCTGTGCAAGAGATTTATCAGCGGTATTCATCGTTCCTAGCACGTAAAGATTTGAGGGGACTGAGAATTTCTCTTTAGAATAAGGTAGTATGACTTCGCGCGCATCTGTACCACCTTTACGCTTATCAGGCTCAAGTAATGTAATAAGCTCACCAAAAATACGAGATATGTTGCCGCGGTTGATTTCGTCAACGATCAATACATAATTTTCTTTATCAACTGTTTCTTGAATGAGTAATCTAAGGAACTGATATTGATTCTGTTTTTTTGCTTCATTCAATAAATCGTCCCAGTTAAACCTAGATAGCTCATAGCAAGCTTGAGGCACCATCTTGTAATTATTGTTTAATGGAAGTATATTTAAATTCACACCTCTCGCAATCCATTTGACACTTCTAACATGCGGGTAGTGATTGTTTAAACCTTCAGCATTCTCGTCATATTTATAACCTGAAGTAACAATTCCGATAGCTTGTATAGATAATTCACTTTTTAGGCAAAGTATTACGTCACCAACTGAAATATCGTTAGCAAAACAATTTAGGGAGGACTGAGCCTTTTTCAGACTATCCCAGTAACTTTTTTCAACTAACGTTCTATTATCGTAATCAACACTCAAATCTCCAGTTTTGTGCCATCCAATTCTTGCTTCATTGTTATCAAGACAGCTTTTTCTAAACTCTCTTTCTTTAACTTCGCCAATTGATAATTTCCATATTTTTGGAGAATTAGATAACCCCTCAAACTTCTCACTTTTGATAGTGTTTCCTGCTTTTTTAGCTATTTGCTTAAAAACTCCAGACTCAACCTCATAATAAATATGTCTTGTTTCCTCATTAGTTTTTGCTCTAATCCCTTCAACAAAGTCTTCATAAGCAAAGCTTTGGTGGAACGTCGTAAATGCAATGCGCCCTTTTGCTGTTAACTCATCATACTTATCTTTGATCTTTCGACGCTTGAACTTGTCATTATTCAGAGACTCATACCAATCAGGAGCAACGCACTGGACAGCGAGTTCTGTAGTACAGTAGGTCTTACCTGTTCCAGGTGGTCCATATAAAATTCGATTAAGGTTAGCCATATTTGGTTCTTTACTTTTCGATTTAATGTTATACCCACTCTGTTGTGATGCAACTTTCCTATTAGAGTTTTCGAACCATGCTTCATACGATATTTGCCAAAATGGCTTATCAGTATAGGCGCTTAAACTTGTAAGAATTTTTTGATAATCAGACCAGTTTTCTTTAGGCAAAATAAAGCCTTTATTTTCGAGCCATGGTTCAGTTTGTGCATCTATGGGTAGGTACTGTGATGGACTAATATAGAACAAATATTGAGTAAGTTTTGTAAATCCTGTACCAAGTATTTTTAATGCCGAATTAAAGTCTTGCTCTTTAATATCACCATTACGAGCTTGCCGAAATAACTCCCAAAGCAAGGGAATTGAGTCATCAGAACGTAAATACTCATATGGAAATAACCAAAATTTCTGTGCTTGAGATGTAGGGACTCCATCAAAATCTTTAGGAACAGTAATATCTAGTCCTATCAACTTTATTAGTTCTTCAACAAATTTCCCTCTATTCTTAACTCCAAATTTCATAAAAGCAGCAAAAAAAGTAAAAGGATCTATCTCTTTCAATTCTTCTTTTTGATTCTCAATATGTTTATCTTCTAAACCTTTAATAATACCAATTTTAACGAGTGTATTAACTAGATCAGGCTGCCTATCCTCGTAGTCAGCTATCCAATCCGCAATAGCTTTAAAAGCCGGAATCCATGTGTACTGTTCATTGCGCTGTCTGACATCCATTAAATAATCTTCCATATAATTTTTTCTAACTATTCAAAAATAAAATTTTTACGGCATTAACCCAGTGGGAGATCGCTCAAGTATTTGAGACTATACTCATGCCACTAAAGGCATACAAAAATAGGAGCTACACCATGAGTAAGTCTACACAATCAAAACCAACTTCGAACCAAGGCAACGGCGGAAACTGGCCAACTAAGAATGGCTCAAGCAACTCGTCAGGATCAAATCGTGGAAATGCAAAGCCTAAATAAATTCAAATACAATTAATTTGGAGAGGCAGATGTGGCGGCAAGCCACATCTGCTTTCAAAAATATGAGATATTCGACCAATAATGATTTTAATCATCATATAAAGCACTTAATAAAGCAAGGCTGGTTATTTAGAAAGAGAAGAAAACACAATCAGATCGTTGCGCCAAGTGGACAATCTGTTACTTTTTCTAAAACACCGAGCGATCATAGAGCTCTTAAAAATTTTATCAATGATATTAGACATACAAAAGAAGGATATGCACAATGAGAACTACAAGCATTAAGAAGAGCCCTTATTTTTTCCCTGCTGAAGTAGTAAGAGCTATTGCTACAGCAATTGACAGCAAGAATGATAGTGAATCGTTAGATAACAAATGTCATGATCTATATCTAAGTAAGAATGAGCTTGACCAGCTTATCAATATACATATACATAAAGTTATCGAACGAGTTGAGCTAAAAAAATCAGTTGAGAACGAGCTTAAGGCTTTGGTTGCTCAGATGTTTGATGATTACCTAAAGATAGTAGCAACCTATAATCTATCAGAGCAGCATAGAGATGATATTGGACCTTGGGTAATTGAAGCATTTTTTTGCCCTTATTTAATTAATATTGTCTCTTTTTTAGGAACAAGAACAAGACCCTTTGAAAAATCTGACTACATTGAGCTAATGACTGATAACTCTACAGGCTTGGAGCTTACTTTCAAAATTATTGAAAAACGTGTTAAAGGTTGGAATGCTTTTTATACCAGTTTATCTAAGGGCGATAAAGATAAGATTACGGCATGGCGTCGCGGTGATGACCTACCCAGTTATGGCAGTTTGCTGGCGATTCTCAATCCTAAGCACCATGATATATCAAAGAATATTCTGATTTTCTTAATAACGGCTCGTGCTATTGGGTACTTTAAAAAACACAATGATTTTGAATTATTGACCCAATATTTAAAGCCGCCTACATCTTTTAAAGCTCTGATGGTTCAATTCGAGGACTTACTATTAGCACTACATGAAAGAGATATGCAATATGTAGCCACTCTATATCAGAATAAAGATGAGCAATTTCTTCATCGACCTTCTACTATTATTTTAGAGCTTCTGACTTATAGTCTAAGCAGTTTTTCGAAGGATGAAATAGAGAAAGCAAAAGAGTATTTTGTTAATACATTTGAGCTTAGTCTTTATCGGTCAGGACACTTATGCGAGCAGATTATCGAAGTCGGTTTCGTGATTGCTAGCTGGCAAGAGAGACCTGATATGAACTTAATATCAAAGCTAAAAAGTGTCCAAAACCTATATGGCTACACTCTACCTACGATATTGACTGAGGATACCAAACGTAAGAAGGAAAACCTAGTTGAAGACTGGGAAATCAATATGTGGCGAAGCAATGCTCAAAAGGTGTTCAATAACTTTAAAGTTGAACTACCAGAAAAATATAGAGTGAGCTCAGCTGTTCTACCTATACATTTAAACGCGAAAGAGCTAGCACTTGACCTAAAAAAACCTAATAAAAAAGTGAAAGTAAATGACAATGCCAAGCTTCATAGGAACAAGGGTAAGAGCAAGCAAGTAACGACACAACTTATTTGGAATACATTACGAAAGGATCTAGATGCTGTTAATCAACTCTTACAAGCTGGTGCTGATATCAACATCCTCTCTGATAACAACGAGTCAGCTTTATTAGTTGCTTTACAGCATATGAATTTAACTGAGCTTCATGAACCAGACGATAGCTTTTATAAAGTGCTTAAAGATTTGGAGTATGCACCAAAGACAATCAACGCGGTAACCGCTAAAAAGCATCTGTTTACACTATTAAGTGCAGTGCAAACAGGACGACTCGAGGTCGTTGAACATATCCTAAGCCTAGGAGCGGATGTGAGCCAAAAAGGCGGCAGCGGTCATGTAGATGCCTTAACTATGTGTATATCTTTAATTGGAACGATTAAGAACTCAAAACAGCTACTTAACCAGTTCTCTATGATGACAAAAGATCCAGAAAAAGCGATAGCTAGGATGAGCGATTATGAGTTTTCTGCTTTTATTAGAGAAACTCAAGGTAGCCTTGGCCTCAATAGAAAACAAGTGAGTCACCATCTTGCTCAAGGTAAGAAAAGTTCAAATGCAATGGCTATTCTTAAAGAGCTATTTGAAGTTTTTAAAGAACAAACTCAAGCAAACTACGAGTTATTTGATTTGAGCGAAATGCGCAAAATAGCAAAGCTACTAATTGATCGAGGTGCAAATCCTAGCGCTAGATATGATTGGAGTGGCATCGACGGATACACTCCATTCTTACTAGCCTGCGAGCTTAATGAGGATGAACTGGTCACTCATATGCTAAATAATGCTACTGAAGACTCAAAAGATGACATTATTAATACGGTATACAGAGATCGTAGAAATGGTAAAGCTGTGAGCTATGAAAAAATCTGTCAGCATTTCAAAACTGATGATGTAATGGATGTTGTAGATAGGAGTATAGTTTTAGCGAGTAGTGATAAAGTAAGTTAAGCTATTTCGCCTCAAACATTAGCTTGTTTGGGGCTTTTTCTCTCAACTTGCTGTAATTGAAAGTCGAGAGTGAATGGCTATCACAACACCTCATAGAACACTCTCTCTCAATAAATAACCATGAACTGAACCTCGCTCAACCATAAAGTCTAAAATGTTGATTATTTTAGTTTTTAATCTGACATCCTGCTTAATTCTTTGACGATTCAAAAATAGGTATTGACGTAAATAATTCTCTAAATTAAACAAAGTATCAGATTCAACGTCTCCAAGTTTTAAATCATAATTATTTGAAGTGATACTACTAATCCAATCAATACCTTGATCTTGGAAGTTGCTAGCTACTGAATTTAGTACTCTTGCAATTGAATATAGTACCGAAGGGTGATAGCCTAAATCTTTAGATATACTACTATATAACCATAAGTTATTTTCTTTTAAGCTACGCCATTCTTTTGTATTCTGCTTCCAACTTCCCCAAGCAAGTAGATAGTTAATAATTAAATTGTCGTAATCACGATTGTAGCTAGTTTGAGGATAAAGTTTAATTATCTCAGGATAAAATACTCGCCAAATGTGCCAAAAACTTGCTGGCTGATAAAAAATATCTTCTGCTCGAACAAACCACTCAATTAGCTGTTCCGTTTCTTCGCTCTTTTTCAAATAACTTAAAAATGGCTGTAATAGACTATCTATAATATCTTTATTCTTTTGATGAACAATAATAGTACTTATTTTTTCAAGGATATTTAGTCTGATTTTATATAAATTATGGATATTATTAATATCTCGCCTGTTTTTAAGTAGTAACTCCACAATAGTAGGTAAGGTGGAAGCTAAAATATTTAAGTGATTTTGACTAGTCGTATCGTTTGGGAGTAATAAATAAACTGTCTCTAGATCAGCGATACCAAAAAGACTTAACTGACTTGCATCAATAACAATTTTATCTAGTGGCTCATCTAATACTTTTTTTGCTTCGCATAATTCTAAGAATTTTTTAAGTATCTCTTGCTTCTTATCCAATTCCAAACTGTATTGTTCATTATTACTTTCTAGAACCTTTAAGGCTTCGTCGTATATTGGTTTTAATCTAATGAAGCCATTAAATATATTTGAAGCAATTTCAGGATTTTTCTCCCAGACGTTTTTTTGATGAACCGCTTCAATTGCATGTTCACAGACTGTTTTGTATGTTCCTAACCAGTGTTTATCAAACATTATCATTATTAAAATTAAGATTAGATCATCACTATCTCCAGCATACTCATCAATCAAATAGGGTAAAACCTGTATACAAGCTTCCATACCATCGCCAACTTGATAGCCATAATTATCCAAGAACAGTCTCTTAATACCAGCTTCAATGACTTTTTTACATAAATCTTTGTCGGACTTTGGAAGGAGATGGCTATATTCAATAATTAGCTTTGAACAACTATGAAAAGCAATATTGCGATTGAGCTGTATAAAAGTTGCATCTGATGTGCTTTCAAGCTCTTTTAATAAACTTTTAGTATCATTTAAAGCCAGTAAAGCATTACCCTTGTACTTTTTACTACTCTCATACTCTTCATCGTTGCTAGAATTTGACCACAAGTCCAATGAAGTATATTTAAACCTTTCGTTATATTCTACTTGTGCTGTTTCACTAATCCTTTTTTGTTTTTCTGTCAATTTTGGTGTAAAAGCAACTTTGGTTTGTTCTTCCTCTTCGATTACCTCAGGTACTAAATTACGTCTATCCATTCTTGCTAACAATATACCTGTAGTTTCATCTCCATCACTCAACTCAGATTTATGTTGATCGATAATCTTAAGAATATTTTCAATAAAGTCTGAGTTTTGACCTTCTGAAAAGCTTTTTACGCCATAAAATTGATAGTGCAGACATAAGTGCTCTAAATTCGAATTTCTATGCTTGTCTTCACAAGTTTTGAGACGCTCATCTCTATAAAGAATATTCTTTAAATCTAAGTTAAAACCATATCCCGTACTAGAAATTGACTTCACTCGATACTCTGTTCTACATCGCATAGTGTCAGTGTGAAATAAGTCAATAGTTTTGAAAAGCATAAGTGCTATATCATTAAAAGTATTAAAATGTGCTAATACAATGCTAGCTACAATGGCCGTTATAGATGTCGAATCTGCTGTATTTAAAATACGCAGTAATAGTACCCTAACAATATAATCATCAATGTTTTCATCATTTGAAATTTGTATTAGGAATTTCTCTAATGCCATATGTATAGATTGAAGTAAATAAGGTGTTACAGGGCTACCGTGACCTCTATACATCGTCCATAATGCGAAACTATGATATTGTGAGATTTCTTTATCTTGAGTGTATATTTTAACTTTGGCAACATCTTCTCTACCTAATTCTGATTGAGCATAATTTGCTACGGCATAGTTCGTAAAACGAATGATAAAATCGATTGCATTTGAGTAGTCTTTTGTATTTAGTAACCAATAGATAGGTGTTTGGTGAGCACTTGCGGGGTAATATTTAAAATCATGACTATCTTTAATACCATATCTCGTTTCCATATCAGGGTTATATTTCAACGAACGGTAGAAATCATCATCTTTCTTTACGATCCAGAATATTTCACATAGTTCAATGACTGATTTTGGTAATAGCTGTATTAACGGAATAGCTAAATAGCATTTAGTTAGAATCGTTACACAGAAGTCTTGATACGGATTATTATGCTCAACCCAAACATGCTCAATGACTTTATCAAAGATTTCCTTTATTTCGTCTTCTATTTCACGGCATGACGCAAAAACAACTTTATAAATATTATTATCTTCGTTTCGAGAGTATATATGTTCTCCTTGTTCTGTCTTCTTTAGAATACTAACTGCAAGTAAACCAGTAAGTCTTGTAGTTTCTCCTCTAGGGTTACTTTGACACCAATCCAATAAGATCGGTAGAACTCTATTTCTATTACTTTCAAAAAAATTAAGCTGATGCTTATAGATAAAATCAATAGTTGCTTGCCAACCTTTACCTTTGGGTCTAGTATTCTGTAGCAAAGATACAACGTCTTTACAGGCAACCTGTAATAAAAATATAATACGTTTTAAAATAAAAAAATTATTTGCTATCAACTCATTTTCGTATAGTTTAAAAAACTCGAACGAGTACTCTGACAGTAACACTGAAACCAATAGTTCATCTTTCCAAAACTGGCTTATGTCACTGACAAAGACATTATTAATGAACCTTTTAATATCAGTATCTTCTTCTATTAATTTCTGAGATAGCCAAAGTCTAAAAGCCCTTCTGATTGCTAGTGAATTACCTAGCTCTCTAAAAAAATCCTCAATATTTACGTAGTTTTGGTAATTCTTGATTATAATATGGTTTAAAGCCCACTCTTCGAATATATCATGAGTTATGAAATATCCGTCATATTGCTCATCATAGCCTAAGATGTCATCTACTCTTAGCTGGTATAATGCATCCTGAGGAAGGCTATCACCAGTAATATAGAAACGATTAGTGTCAGCGCGCTGCTTTGCAATTTTTTCTAAACATCGACTTCTCTTAATATGAATATTGTTCTTTTTGACAAGGCTATTTTGAATTTTCTTTTTCCAAAGTAAGTCTATAAAACTAGTAAAATTACTGATAGCTTCTTCACTTTGATAGTAGGCAATATACTCATTAAGATAAAATAAATTTCTTAGTCTATCCTTAAAACTATCATTATTAGGTAAAACAATTTCAAATTCATCAGATATTTCAATTAGCTCTTTACCTGACAACAACTCAACCTCTAAAACCTCACACTGTAGCTGGTAGCTTTCATTTATGTGAAAACGTAAGTCATCTAAATAAGAGGCACGCGTAGTAAAGATTATCGTCCAACCGTGTGCTGTGAGACTATTAACTAGATCATGTAACACGTTTTGATTGCTTAAGTCGGCTAACTTTTCTGCAGAATCAATTATAAATAATTTAGTAATTTCATTTTCGTAGGTACTTAAGAAGTCAGCAGTTGAAAAGTTATGTTCAAAACGGAATAAATCACTAACATGATTAACGTTTAACTCTGTGGCTTTGAATATACATATAGGTATATCAAGGGAATATTGCTGATAAAACTCTTTAAGAATAGCTGTTTTACCACTACCACCCTCACCAGATAAGATAATGTGCTTATTCCCACGCGTAAGCTCTTCAATTTCTGAAATATAATTTTGGCGCTCAATTTTTATCTGCTGCTGATTTACGCTGATTTTGGTACGAATAGCGTTTAAGATACTAGTGTTATGAGCAAAAACACTGTCGCGCAACTTATCTAAAGTTGGATTTAAGCTAAAAAACAGGTCTTGAATATACTTATGCTTTGGTAAAACTAGTTGAAGTTCAAAATGACTAGGTACACGCCATTCAAGTGAGACGCCAAGCTTTTTACAAGCTTCATTTATTTCGACTTCATAGCTAGCTTTCTTTCTGTCTTTTAGAGAGCTTTCAGATAGCTCCTGATTGATATAAAAATAAATAACGTCTACTTCAGAGTTCTTACTTTTGGCTTTTATAATAGCCTCAATAATTTCTTTTTTTCTATCACTAATAGATACTTCGTAGTATTTAGCTGAGAAACCATAAACTACGCCATCTTTCTCAAGCGGCTCAGTTTCAATTCCTGTTTGGTTTTTATATCTGAATAATCCAACATTATTGTTAAACTCTGAGCAAAATAATAAATAAGCCATCTGCTCGAACGCCCATTGTTCCTTATTTTCATTTTTGATGGCAAATTTATTCCAGTTCATTGTAATCCTTGTAGTTTTGCTCTTTGGATGAATTATTTGTAACTTCAGTTTTTAAAATTAAATAGGGTCTGTTGAACATTCAAATGTGGTGCTGGCAGTCATTATTTTTTAGACAATATGCAGTGAAATTTTTGATGCCTAGTCATTCTAGGTTAAACAATTTCGCCATATATTGGCAAAAAAGAGTATTTCCCTGAAAGGCTGATGCTAAAATCACCCCAAACGTTGTTGCAAGCCTAGCTAAGGTCTCGACATTATCGTCGGTTTGCGCCTAGTTTGGTGCAATTTTAGCAATCAGCAGCCCTAATATTTGAATGTTCAACAGACCCTATTATTCACAGTCGACTTTCACACATTCAATGACTGTAGTATTCCCATCGTTGTATATTCTGAGCTTAGGCTCCATTACTTTGTCTCCATAATCGTAGGCTATAAACTCAGGTTGATGTCTATCTATAGCTTGACCAATATATACACAAGCAGCATTTGAGGCACAAACTAATAGATGTACTTTTTTGATACCATGCATTTGATTCAATTTAGTAAAAATCTCCTTAAGTCTATTAGCTAGTTTCTCACCCTCAAGTGGATGCGCTATTGCGCCATTACCGTATCCGTAACTCTGAGGAGGATATATATTTATTACTGGAAGCTTGTCTTGGGCTTGCTGATTAAGATGGTCAATTGTTGAATCAATCATTTCAGCATCTGCAGTTAGTTTGACGCTAACAATAACCTCTGATTGCTCTGGGTCAATCTCTGGCTCATCAATAATAAACGCATCTTCCCTAGGATCTACTCCAGGCCACATCCAACTACTAGCATCTCTGTAACGCAGCATTGGCATTAATTTGGATTTATTACCAAACTTCGCGCCAAAACCTATTAAAGCAAAAGTTGGACCTAAAACGAATACTGCAGCACCAGACCCTTCAGTCCGATCATGAATTCTATTAACACATTTCTCGATATTCTTTGAAGCATTCTCTTCAAAACTATTATCAAGATCCATTGACTCACTTGCACCAGAGTTCACACTAATAATATGATCTGATGCTCTATGTTCAAATACACTTAGGGACTTTGATATTGCCACTGAATTAGGTTTTTCTACATGCTGACTGTTTACACCCCAAGGAATAAAGAAAATATCAACTGGCGTATAATTTAGAGCATCAAGTAACTTGTTGCACAAATAAACATGCTCTTCACGCATTTTAGTTAATAATGGCGCTGGATAATATGAGCTTGCAACCCTATCTACCAAGCGATGATGTACATCACATAACAATAAAACGTTACTGGGTTCATTAGACAATAGAGTTGATAGATATAGTGTTCCTCTTGGGCCTTTAGTAGAGGATGCAGTGATATGAGCTAAATAGCCGTAGTTACCTTCATAACCTGTCAGTTCGTCTACATCTAAACGTTGACCACATCCTCTGAACATACATCTACCATGGCTATCATCCATGACTTTACGTATTGTATTAACTGTAAAATCTTTACCTCTACCACCATCATTAGTTTTCAAAATTAGATCATTTACAAAATCTTTTAACGACTCATTCGTTACAGAATATGAGCTTTGAAGACAACCAGACCATAAAGACATAACTTCATTTTTCTGATTTATATTTTTATTTTCAAAAACTTCAACTTCAGAAAGTCTATAATCCACCGTTATTTCAAAATTTTTACTTAAGTATTGAATGAATAAGTGATTGTCATTATCTGTAAGAGAAAACGTAAAAACATCAAGTAGCTCACCATCATTGAACAGCAATGTCAGTAAGTTATGGAAGCTTGCGTCTGAAAGAAAGCCAACAGAATCCCATTGCAATCCTGTCTCTTTAAGATGATCAAGATATTGTTTGGCTGAGTCAAGATCAGTAAATATAGTCTTGTTTAGGGTTTGATCATGCGGGATCTGAGTTACTACAGATAGATTATTTGTAGTCATTATTTAATCGTCCAATTCAGTAGAAAAAGGTAAATAGCCTAAAAATATTTTAGAGTTTTGAGAGTATGCAATCCAAAAGCCAATATGACTAGTACCAACGATGACGTACAAAATACGTTCCGATAAATATTTAGAACTAGTGAATTGACTCGCTAAATCATTTAAGTCCGTACTAGATGGATTGGGTTTTGGCTCAGGGTGTGTATGCCATAAACCTAGCAGACCACCAAAACCTTTGGTATCTTTCCAATATTTTTTCAGAGCTTTATCGTGAGATTTGGAACGAAAGAAAGTGGTACGAGTACGTCTATCTCTGAACATTGGCGTAGTTAAGTCGTCTACTACTATTGTATGACTGTCTGGATAATAGCTACCTAATAATATACCGCCAGCTTCCTTGGATTTGGCTTGTGACTGTCTAAAATCGAACCATGTGGATATGACAGACTCGGCTATTGCGCCATCGTATGCTTTATCATTTTCTTTTTCTTTCCATATAATGCGCTTATTTAGGTACTGCAACATGAGCAACCTGCCACTTTAATAGTATTTAAAGACTGTAAGTAGTAGCCACCATTTTGTAGAGCCAATGCGTGATGTTTGGTGGCCTTCAAGTTATAGTTGGTCGGTAACTTATTGGTAGCGCACCATGACTGTAATCCTACTTTATTCTCGATTACATATTCAGCCATTATTACTGCTGTTTTCATAGCATGAACTGAACCGTATGCAGTGAACGCTCCAGCACATCCAGTGATATTTCTTGATAAAACTATGCCTGAAGGATTACTAAACAAACTGGTATTTATATAATTTGAAGGATTGCCATCGTGATCATAGTAAAGACATTTTAAACAGCCATCCTCATTGCTTTTGAATCCTAGAATATGACCACCCAACCCGTAAGCCTCTAGCCAACCAGATATAACTTGGACATTCGCCTCGTAAGTATATAAGCGGCGGCACACCTCTAGTTCTGTGGGAGGGTGACCAGTAGCTAACACTATGGAATGAATTTCAGATAGCTGTTCATCATTCTGGCTATTAAGCCAGTTTAAGATATTAGTTTTGTAGACTACTACTTCTAATTCAGGTATGTTTTGTTGGAGACGATTTTTAAGGGCACTAACCTTTGACTGGTTGACATCTTGTATTCCAAGGTAATGCCGCATAATATTGTCGGTTTTCATATCATCATAATCAACCAGTATTAATTTATCGACATCTGACTCAGCCAGTATCTCTGCAACTCTTGACCCAACTGAACCGCATCCGGCTATCACAACAGTTTTCTTACTTGAAAATTGAGACTCCATGCCAGTACGATTAAGTAAATACTCGCGCCAACCGCGCTGCAAGGTTTGAATCTTAAAATTGCGATATTTATTCGAAGCCATATCCTGATAATAGGAGATGACCAAGTAAGTACGCATTTTAGGCGTAGGTATCTCTAAGAGAACGATTTTAAACTTACTTTTCTTATTTAAGCTGTCTAACTGTTGGGTACTGAAGTTTAAGGTTTGTTGTTCCCACCAGTGTTCATCAAAGGATGTGAAAAGATTAGGAATAACAAAATTCTCGATACGAGGCAGGATTATTTTAGTTACTTTTATAGCAGTGTAAGGGTTGGAGCTAGGTGGATGTTGACTAGCTCCGTCAACTAAGTATTTGATATGATGACACTGAGGTGTATTACGTTGTTTCGTAAGATTAATACACCATGCATATAAGCTGTCAGACTGATTTGGATTATGCGTCGCAATAACAATAGGGTCATCCGATACGACTGTTTGATTGTAACCATCGATCTCTTCGTATAAAGCCTTTCTGTTTCCAGCACTGTAAGATTCAAGGGCATTCGTCAGAATGCTTATAGCCGTATCTACAGCATATTTGAAGAGGCCAAATAAGTCAGCGCTATCAAACATCTCACCTTGATGATCTGTGACACATATCAAGCCGTTATTACCCACATGATCTAACGCTGGCAAGTTGCACTGAGCAACTGACACTGTAGGCAATGATAGCCAACGCTTTTGATCAATATATTTGACTGATAAAGGTACTGTCTGACCTTGAATATTTAAATCAAAGCCGATGGCTATAAAACCATCCTTTTTATCATAGCTCTCAATGCTTTTACCACCAAGAGATTGAATATAATTTTTGAAGCTTTGCTGTATGCCATCGCTGATTTTCATAACATTACCTATGCTGATGAGCCAGTACTGACATATGGCGCTTCATTACTCTTTTTAGCTTTATCGATTTTGTCCACTACTGGAAAGTCATCACCAAAAATTTTTCTTAATGTCTTACTGGCTTCATGCGCGTCTGGCTCATTGACGGCTGATTGTAAATTATCTCTTAGTGTCTCAAAACGCTCCTTAGTAATAGCCATATCCTCATCGTTGACAGATTTTAGCAAGTCACCACCTGGTGTTATAGGCAGATTAATGCTGAGACGACCAAAGTAATCAAAATTACTAAGGATAGTTTTAATTAAATCCAGTAGAACCTCTCCATCATTCTGGGTATCTACATCTGGTTCTAACCAATGATACGCTGCCATAGTCAGTCCAATGCTATGGATACCAACATATTTATGGTTGCGCCACCTTTTTAAGTAGCGTACACATCTACGAAACTGTCTACGTTGATCAGAACCGTTATCCTCATAGGTATCATTACCTTTATATAAGCCATTGATTATTGAGTTGATACCTTCAGGATCCGCTGCCTGCCAAATTCGCTTATCTTCAGTTAACCCTTTTCTACCTTTAGCTAGATAGTATGTATCATCGTATTCGTTGTTAGATTTGGCATATATTGGTAAATCAACATGATAATCAGCTATCCCATTTTTTTTATATGTTACTGTAATACAAGATCGACTTACCACTACATCACGATTTGTATGTTGGATACATTCTGCTATTAACTCTTTTAGATCTACAGTATCTTCATAATCTTCAATATAACAGTCAAGAAGTACACCAACATCGATATCATAATCACCAGCTCTGACAGGTTTAATACCCGTATTTAAAGCGTAGCTTCCTTGGTTGAAGCTTCTTTCATACTGAGGATAACCATCGTCTTTTCTTTCTGCCAATTTACTCTTAAGCTTATCGATGATTAGGTCGCGTTTTTTACGTAAAAAGTCGTTCTCTTCGTAAGTGCCTAATTTAATAGCATTATGAAATTTTAAGAACTGTTTTTGTAAATCTGCCATATACGTTACCTCTCAATAATTGTTAAGTTTTAATAGTTATAGAATATATCAAGTCTCTACCAACATTGATAGGTACAGAACATTTGCATACGACAAGTAATGTCGCATCCATCCAAGTCAACGCTGAAAAATATCCAACAATAGCTTAAAGTAGCTCTACCAAAGCAAAAGCTTAAGATATCGTATTACAGGTCGATATCTGGTGAGAGCAAGCGGGTTATATGATAAATTACCACTCAGAATATTAAGCACTAAACATGCCAGCCATTTATGGCTGAAAATAAAGAAGGAAGTGAGGCGATATGCCTATATTGAACTGGTTGAATAAAGAGCAAGCGTTGACCACAGCGCGTGACTGTCCGTATCGTCTATTAGAGTTGGTACCGGAATTATCGTATGGCGAGTCAGATACTGACAATATGCTTATTCAAGGCGATAACCTCGATGCATTGAAGGCGCTCATTCCTACGCATTCAGGGAAGGTAAAGTGCATCTTTATTGACCCGCCTTATAACACCAAAAGTGCTTTTGAACACTATGATGATAATCTAGAGCACAGCAAATGGCTGTCGATGATGTATCCACGCTTGGAGCTTTTGCAGCAACTATTATCTGAAGATGGTTCAATCTGGATTACGCTTGATGATAACGAAGCCCATTATTTCAAAGTTATTTGTGACGAGATTTTTGGAAGAGCAAACTTTATAGGAAATATAATATGGCAAAAAAGAACCTCGCCAGCTAATGACGCTATATATTTCAGTAAAGATCATGACAATATTATTGTATATGCAAAAAACAAAACTATATGGCGCCCTTATAGGTTGCCATTGAATGAAGCTCAAGCTAAAAATTATAAAAATCCAGATAATGATGAGCGTGGATTATGGAATTCAGCAGCTTACACTTGTGCGAAGAGTTCAACAGAGCGACCTAATCTTTACTATCCTATTATCCAGCCGAATACAGGCGAGGAGATTTGGCCAAAAAAAACTCGAGTTTGGGCTTATGGACAAGAAACTCACGAAAAACATTGCGAAAATAATATGATTTACTGGGGTAAAGACGGACTATCAAAGTCACCTCGAATTAAAAAGTTTATTGAAGACGCAAAACCAGTTGTACCTAGATCTATCTGGATGAATTCAGAGGTAGGTCATAATCAAGAAGCCAGAAAAGAAGCGCTTAATTTATTTTCAGATACACCATTTTCCACACCTAAACCTGAAAGTTTGATGCAGCGTATCCTTCAAGTAGCTACACAGCCAAAAGACCTTATCCTAGACTCGTTTCTTGGTTCTGGTACTACAGTTGCAGTAGCTCATAAAATGAACCGCCGTTATATCGGTATTGAACTTGATGAAAATGCAGTCACTCATTGCCAGCCAAGGCTAAAAAAAGTAGTCGATGGTGAGCAAGGTGGTATTTCAGAAGACGTCAACTGGACAGGAGGTAGTGGCTTCAAATTCTATCGCTTAGGTGAAGTCATTTTTAGCGAAAATGGCTCTTTAAGAGAAGGTATCAGCTTTGATTCGCTTGCTTCGCATATTTGGTATGGCGATACCCGACAAGCACTACAACAGTCAGCTAAATCACCACTACTTGGCGTGCACAATGGCGTCGCTTACTACCTACTTTATAACGGTATTTTAGGTGATAAACGTCCTAACGGTGGCAACGTACTCACATCAAAAGTGCTAACAATACTGCCACCTCATCCTGAAGACCCAAAGAATGGTAAAAAAGTCATCTATGGTGAGACGAGCCGAATGGGAGACGCCCGTCTCAAAAGTGAAAATATTATATTTAAGCAAATACCATACGATGTGAAAGGAAGATAAGCGATGTTTGAACTAAAGAGCTATCAGCAAGGCGCACTTGACACACTTACGAGTTTTTTTCAGCGTTGCCGTATGGATGGCGATATTGACACAGCATTTCAGCAGACACTACAGGATAATAATTTTGTAGAAACCCCTTACCGTGCTTACTCTTTTGATGATACACCTTATGTCTGTATTCGTATTCCGACAGGAGGCGGCAAGACTGTGCTGGGCGCTTATGCGGTATCTACAGCTGCGACTCATTATCTATCGCAAGATTTCCCGATTGTATTATGGCTAGTACCTACTACTACCATTCAGCAGCAAACCGTCTCGGCTCTCAAGAGCAATCCAGACTATACTGATCATTTAAACCGCGCTTTTGCCAATCAAGTCAGTGTTTACGATATCGCTGATGTCAATCAAATCCGTGCCCAGGATATTGGCAATAAAACAATTATAGTAGTCTCTACTATTGCTAATTTACGAGTAGCTAAGACGTCTGATCGTAAGGTATATCAGTATCATGAAGACTTTGAACCGCATTTCGCCAAACTGAGTCGTCAGCATCCTTTTTATGACAAGCTTGAGACCGTCAGTGAAGATGATGTTTCTGAAAACGGTTTGACCGTCAATGATATAGGTAAGATAAAGTACTCTTTTGCCAACCTATTAGCACTTTATAACCCTCTAGTTATTGTCGATGAAGCCCACAACGCTAGGACGTCATTGACCTTTGATACCCTAAAACGTGTGCATCCTGCGGCTATTATTGAGTTTACTGCAACCCCTAACACCTCAACGACCAATGGTAGTAATATCTTATATCATGTCTCAGCGGCACAACTGAAAGCTGAAGAAATGATCAAACTACCTATCATTTTGACCGAGCATATTAATGGCTGGGAAGAAGCGGTACGTGATGCGGTATTAACCCGCGATAGATTAGCGCTTAAAGCACAACAAGATATCGACTATATACGTCCTATCGTCCTACTACAGGCGGAGAATAAGAACGGCAAGGTAACGGTTGAAATACTCAAAAAGTGTCTGATTGAAGATCATAATATTACTGAGGATAAAATCGCGGTAGCTACAGGGACGCAGCGAGAGCTAGATGGTATCGATCTTTTTGACCCTAACTGTCCTATCGAGTACATCATTACCATAGAAGCTTTGAAAGAAGGCTGGGATTGCTCATTTGCCTACGTATTCTGTTCAGTTAAACAGGTGTCTTCTAGTAAAGATGCTGAGCAGTTATTGGGGCGTGTATTGCGCATGCCTTATGCAAAACGCCGCGTGATAGAAGATCTAAATAGAGCTTATGCACATTTGGCAACCACAAGTTTGGCACAAGCGGCAAAGGAGTTAACAGATAAACTTATCTCAATGGGTTTTGAAGAGTTAGAAGTTGCCACGTTCCTTCGGCAACAAGATGCCAATCAAGGTGATTTATTTGGTCAGGTAGATAAAGATGACGTTATAAACTCGAAGCCTAAGTTGACGCCACCTTCTTTGATGGTTGAGGTGCAGGATACGATAGATACTACCGAGTTATCAGAAGAAGAACGCAGTAGCATTAAGATCTCTGAGGTAGGTGGTCGCCAAGTAGTTACGGTTACGGGTAAAGTCTCAGAGCCTCTGAAAAAAGCCATTACTAAAGTGGCCGTTGAAAATAAAAAAGAGATTGAGACTTCATTTGATAGGCATAACCTTAGCGTACATGCCGCTTTGTCACCGGCAGAGAACGGAGTGAAATTTGCCCCGCTACCAAGATTGTGTGTCATGGTTCAGGGTGAGCTTGAACTGGTTGAGAAAGAAGTATTCTTGGATGTATCAGGTTGGAATCTATTAGATTATCCAGCTAAGCTCGACTATCAGCCCACTGAAGAGACGACAAGCTTTCTAGTCGATGTAGAAGGCAAGAAAGTTAAATACAACCTTGCTCATGAGTCACAAACTTTAAATTTAAACATGGCTAATACCGAGGTAACCCAAGATGAGCTTATAGGCTGGCTAGACCATGAATGCCGTCAAAGTGATGTAACCCAGCGAGAAATGACGAGTTTCTTAACTAAGGTTATCAATCAATTATTGCAAATACCCGCGCTGACACTCACTACTCTCATACGTAATAAGTATCCACTTGCTCGTTCTATACAGGAGCTGGTATCTGCATATAGACAGCAAGCAATGACTAAAGGATATCAGCAAACCTTATTCTCAAGCGATGCTGACGTGCTTACGACTTACGATTTTAGTTACGAGTTTAAAGCAGATAATTATCCAACGCGACCACCTTACTATTCAGGTAGTTATGCGTTTGACAAACATTATTATCCGCAAATTGAAGACATGAAATCTTCAGGTGAAGAGTTTGATTGCGCTCAGACTATTGATCTACTACCTCAAGTTAAGCATTGGGTAAGAAATCTAGTCAGACGTGGGGAAGCTTCGTTTAGCTTGCCACTGGCACATACCAACTTTTATCCTGATTTTATCGTTGAATTGCAAGACGGTCGCATATTGGTTGTAGAGTATAAAGGCAAGCCTTACGAAACTAATGACGATTCAGCAGAGAAACGTATGGTAGGCGAACTTTGGGCAAGTCATAGCCTGGGTCAGTGCTTATTTTTAATGGCAGTTAAAAAAGATGATAAAGGTCAAGACGTGCGGCAGCAGATACTTAACGTTATTGGGTAAAATAGCTAACCTATGTATAGTTTGCTAACGGACCTAGGTAAGCTACCTAATCCTGAAGATCTGGCTAGCGATAATATTGAGGCTGGGCTAGCAAGCTTTCGTGCTGTGTTGGATGAGCTTGAGTGTTGAGTAGATTAACCTTTATGACTCACGTAAATATAAAAAAGACGCCTATATATTCTATAGACGTCTTTTTTATTCGCTTGAATATATTTGGCTTACATACAGAATTTTCGTGCGAGATTATTTACTACCTATTGAGGTATTATGTAATCAGCTACTGCTTCGTCTAAACTTTTAGAGTCTTTATCGCCCTCTATTCTTGAATATCGAGGATTTTCACAATTCACATTAATAATGCCTCTAAATTCGCTCATTTTACCGTTAGCTGTTAATGCTACTAACATAGTTGATGGTATATTTTTTTTAGCGCCAATATAACTCTCAACAGTCATTGGATAGGCTGTCCAAAGCGTTGAATAAACGCCTTCATGTTTGTCATCAAGTATAGTTATACCTTTAGGAAAACTAGGCGCTGCTATAGCAACAGTAGAGATAAGAGATGAAAGTGTTAGAACAGCTATAGATAGTAAAAAAGGCGATTTCATAGTCGCTCCAATAGTAGGATTAATGTTACTCAATTATTGCTCAGTAAATACAGCATAATAGAAGTCGTTAAACGCTAGCTAAGCAACCCATCTTCAAGATGCTTAGAAGCCTGTCTAACTGCATAGCCATCTGATTTTAATAAGTTATCCCAAATATCTAAGCATATATTCAAAATATCATCATCTTCATCATCAACCGCTTCATCATATATTCTTTGCAATATTTTAGTTAATTTATCCATTTCACTATGAACACTCTGTTTAGACTCATCAGATAAAGTAGTTGTAGTTATTTCAGAGAATAGCTGTAATAACATACTTTTATAGCCTTCTAGATCTAAGACATGATTCTCTAAAGCATAAAATAAGTGATATAGCTGTGTATGTGCTATTTGAGAATTCATGTAAATATCTACCAGTTCCTTAGTGGCTGCTTTATTCCAAAAGTTCTTTTCTCGAATAGAAAATAGCAATTCATCTCTCACTTTCTGCGAGCTATCATTGACTAAGGATCTGTACATATCAACTAGTTTGTGTTCTTGCTCTGCATAATCATCTGTTATTAACAATTGAGCTAGAACTTGAGCAATTCCTAACTTAATTGACTCATCGGCTGTTAAAATAGATGATAGTTCACTTTCAAATAAATCGTTAAAGAAGTAACGGGCGAAAATTTGTGTACCAGCCTGCTTACGAACCTCTTCATATTCAGAAGTAAGCATGAGTTTAACTAATGCTACATATTGATATTGAAATTCATCAATAAAAGCAAAATTGAAAAAATAGTGAGCATAATGAGCGCAGCTCATACGTAAATCAGCATGACATAGTTCTAAAAATTTTTGTAAAGCGTATTCTGTATCATAATTCAAAAAAGGAGCGAGCAGTTCAACTACAACAATTTTCACAGCTGGGTGCGAGTCGTTTATAGCAGAATCAATCAAACTTAGATTATTCCGTGCATACTCTTCGTTATCCCAAAATATTTTGGCAATACCACTGTATGCAATACCTCTATAACAGTTTATAGAATTTTGCATTAGACTATCAGCAGTAGTATGCTCAGCATCATCTCCTTCTTTAGGGTTATATACATTGAGCTTGTTATTACCAGGATTAGATGAGTGAAGAGCGATATCGATAAGTTTATCCAACATATCAGAGTAATTTATAATTTTTGGAGTATCTGCTAATAATCTTGTAAGTGCTTGACTCTCATCAAAATCTCCAAAATGTCTAATAACTTCATAACGAAGGTCTAACGGGCAGGGTTGCCAGTTTTCCTTAAAACCTTCAGCTAAATTAGATGAGTTATCATCTGCTAATCCATAGCAAATACTTTCAATAAACTCTTTGTTAATGTCTTTTGGCAGTGCTAATGCTAGCCTTGCAAACCTCTCAGGTTCGTTTTTCACTGCTGTACTTAGACTAGTAGCAAAAGCCCATGTGCTTGACTCTTTTCCTATTAAACCTTTCCATTGCCTTTTAGTAGAGTTTAGCTTTTCATCTGGCGTTAGAATAAGTTTCATCCACGCTCTATCGGATAGGGTATTAGGTTCAGGTAAGGGAGATGTGACCGCACTAGCCATTCCTACAGAGTTTCCAGAGAAAAAATTTCTCGTATTAAATTTCTCAAATCGTCTTTCTAAAACATTATTTAAATCTATAGACTCCTCACTAACTCGATTAACATCCAGTTTTTTTAATAAAAAGTATTGCGCTTCTCCCCAATAACTACTATCAAAATATCCATGTCGTCTAGATTCAAAATAACAGCCAATACTCTCTATCTTTTTACTAATACCAATATTTATTATATTCTTTTCAAGAACATTGAAAAGTTTATTAGAACAATGTGGCGAGAATTTTTCAATTAGTTTGCCAGTCAGTACCCATTTAGGTTCTTCATAATTATTTCCACATGCTAACCTAGCTTCTGGATTATCGAGTAGCCATTCAATAATACGGTCAGAGTACTCAACGGAGAGGTTCAATAGTAAGTGAGCCATTACATATTCAACTATTACATCTCTGTTTAATAAATGTGTACTTAATAACTGATATAGTCTTTGCTTATTATTTGTAAATTGTTCACCTGCTAATATTAAGATATCGAGTATATTTTCAATTAAGTGCTCTCGAGGTTTATTAGAGGAAAAACGTGACTTGTCGAGCCAAAAATACTTTTTTTCTGTAGGCACAACTTGGTTACTGACAATGCCAAATATTTTTGGCATTGTCTCAGCTAATAACTCTTCTGCTGAAGTTACTGAAAGCTCTTTTAAACCTTCAAGTTGATATTGATGCCAAGATTGTCGTAAAAGCGAAAGACTTGTCTGTTCAGTACTATTAGCTTTAGAAGAAGTTACGTTATTTTTATATTCTTCAAGCATTATGTTCAAAATGTCGAGCATTCTATATGGTTGCTTTTTTATTAAGCTTTCCCAAGAAATATTCCTTACACTACAACTCAACATCCAGAGTCTTTTCCGTACTGCAAACATCTCTTCTGAATCATCCTGAATGTTCCAGTTTAAAGCAGAGTAGCATCTATTATTCCACTCCTCAGATACGCCGATAAATGGGTTAATCTCCTTGATAACTATGTCGGACGCTTTGCCAGCTACAGAACTTAATAATCGAATAGCTAGATCAATTTGCGAGTCAGATCCATTTAACCATTCAGAAATCACATTTTTTTCTGATAGTATCTCAACCATTTGCGGGTTTCCAAAACAAGCATGGTCAATAAAAGGTTGACTTAATTCTTCATCGTTTATAAGGTTCATAATCAAATTACGCATAGGTGCTTTAATAGTTTCGACCTCACCAATCACATTTATAGCTAAGTACTTAATATGGAAACGAATATCAGTACTATTAAGCAAAGCTAAAACGTTTTGACAAAATAAAGATTGTCTATACTGAGATAACAATTTTAAAGCATATTTAATATGTTCTCTTCGAGTTAATGTCTGTTCAGACTTAGAACCAATCTCTTCAAGCAGCGCATCATTTGACTGTCTAGCAGTATCAAAGAGACGTTTTCCTAAGTGATAATCGAATAAAGCTTGATGCTGAAAGCTGATTTGATTCTCATGCTTATGCAATATACCTACAGAGATTAGTGCCTCTAATGCATTAGGGTTAGGATTGCTAAGCAAACTTATAGGTATAGAAAACTGCATGTTTTGGCTTGCTTTTTCTACAAAATTATCAACAATTGAGTTAGCCAAACTCATATCAGTTAATATTTTACTCAGCTGTTTTATTCTATCTTCCCAGTACAAGCGAGTAAGGTCTATCTTACTGGTGAAGTCTGGATTGTCATGATTATCTTTAATAATTCGTAAATATAAATTTAACCATATCGGAATTCTCAGAATAGACTGTTTAATAGGTGATAAAGAGTCATAGTTCTCATAAGGGTCTAAAATTTCTTTGACTTGCTCAGCAGGTAACTCTGATAATTCTATATGAGCAACCTTATCATTGAGATCCAATATCCAATGTTGCAACTGTGGATCTTCTTTTAAGTCAAAATCTCTACAGGCAAGTACCAAACAGATATCATGATTACTTTCTCTTAATTGAATAACTTGTCTAGCAATCTCCTGACATACTTGCAACGCATTACTAGAGTGATTCGCTGTCCAACGTATTGCATCCAACTGATCTAAGATAATGACTGCTTTTGTATTACCCGCAAAAGTATTTAAGCAGAATACAGGTGAATGAGTTAATCCTAAATCACGCCCAAATGTGTCCGCGTTTTTTTCAGGGCGATTTCTATCTAGTCGTATAGGCAAAGATATGTATTCTTGCTCATTAAGGTAATTACAAAGCTGTAGTAGAAAAGCACTTTTACCCATACCTGCTTCTGCTTTGAGTAAGGTTATAGGATAGCTATTCATGAATTCAAGGCATTCTTCGAGTTCCGAACGTTTAATTAAGCTATCCTCAATGAGGAAGGGTTTTATAGTGGATTGAAAGTCACAATTAATCCTTTTTATCTCGGAAAACACCCTTTCATCATTTTCATAAACTCTTAGATTAAATCCCCGCATCTGCATATCATTCAGTAGTTGGGATGTAGTGATTGGCAAACGGAGTCTATTAGAGCTTATGGGATAGTTTTCTATGAAATCAAGAACATTATTTGGTGTATCAAGAAATAACCGTTTAGCTATTTTAACGAGTTTGTTCTGTGATTCAGAGTTGTTATGAAAAGCAACAACTTCGAAGTATTTTAAAAAATTAATAGCTTTAAGAATATCAGGTTTTTTATCAATGTCTAAATCTAATCTATAACATAACTCTCTAAAAAGTTTACGACGTCTTTCACTTTGGTTTACCTGCTCTTTGATAAAATCTTGAGGATCATCAGTCGTATTTTTAGCACTCAAACTTAGATGAGACAATTGTGTGAAAGACAATGGAGAGACGATCTTAAAAGTACATTTATCTCTTTTAATTTGATAAAACGCTTTTTTTAGCACGCCAGCTTGATCAAGTCTTGATAATGTCCATACATCTGCATCACTATTGCTAGATTTACATTGATGAAACTCTCTGTGACCATCTATTGCGCGGATAATCAAATCTACGCCTATTTCATCTTTACCCAATGGCTCAATGGTAACAGAAGCTATTTCTTCTTCAGCTAGCCTTAATAATTGCTCAGCAACCCAGTTTGACTCATAGCTATTGCCAAACTTATCTGCGAACCCACCACCTTCTAATGCCATAGCTGAATTACCTTCATTAATACCAGTATGTTGAAAATAGTAGCATGAAAGGATGTTTAAAGAAGATAAATGTAGAAATCTTCAATCAAAAAAAACCAGAGAGCATTAGCAATCTGGTTATTAAGTACTCTTTAAATTATTACCTACCAACTGTAAGCTGCCCGCCAGAAAAACTGATACATGATTCGCAGAACCAAGATGATTGTTTTCTGATGTAAGGTATATCCGCTGGCACATCAAGTTGATACGGCCGTCCACAGTACTCACAGTGCACATTATCTAAGTAAGCCTGGCACTCCGCTAGTACGCCAAACAAAATATGATAATCGATATGGTATTGTTTGCAGAGTATTTCTATATGCTCTACATACCGCCCATCATGGCCGTATGCCCAATAGTCTTCACATAGTTGTATGTCGGACTGATCTGCATTAGCGCTAAAAATAAGTTTTAAGCTCATGGCTATCTCCAAACCAAATAATTAACGTTAATCACAACGAATAAGAAATCTCGTAATGATTCATAATGGCCAAAAATTTGGTCTCAAGATTCGTTAAGGTATAACGATTCAGCGCTAATCCTTCATTTAGCTCTCGTTGCACCCATATCCTAACCGCTTCATCATTATAAAAAATGGGGTTAACACCTAGCATCTTTGCTAACTGTGAACCCTGTTGTATTTGCAGGTTTACCATAAGTTTGGTAGATAGCGATATCGCTTCGGCGCTTAGCCAAATTGAAGCATGCGGCGGTTTAATAAATGTGTTCATGGATAATCTCCTGTAGATTAATATTCATTTCCGTTAGTCGTAATGACTTTCTACAGATTAAATTATACATACATTTTGAGCTATTACAACTTAAAATAACCTTCTATAGAGCTTTTTATTACTTAATAGAACCTTTAACTTATTTGAGAGCTATAGTTTGCTGCGTATTATTTGGCGTAATAACTGATAAGCGCAGTATTATCTTGTGTTCTAAAAGGAGGAAGGTTTATTGTTCTTCCTTAACTATCTCATAAAGGTCGCCCACTTCAATATCCAAATATAAACATAGCTTCTCTACAACTTCTAGATCCACTCTTGTCGCTTCTTCGTTATACATACGTGTGATTGTGCCTCTATTTACATCCGTATCCCTAGACACATCAGCAATCTTTAACCTTTTCTCACCCATAATTCTAGATAAATTACACTTCACCATAACCTCCTCCATAATAAAATTACCTACTGTAGATAAAAATGTCTTGTAAAAGATTATTTTTAGTGTAAATTATGTTCTATAGCAGGTCATAAAGCTATCAGATAATAACACTTTAATCTTTAGTAAGGATTTTACTATGAGTTATACCTATTTAACAACCGAAGAGCTGTCACAACGCATTAAATATGACAGCAAGACTATACGCAATCAACTTAAGGATGCAGTATTCATTGAGGGCGTTCATTACATCAAACCATTTGGTGGCCGCAAGATTCTTTTTATTTGGCAAAAAATAGAAGAACTCATGCTGACAGGCTATGACGATAACATTCCATTTGCAGCGGGAGCGTAATCATGGCGAGTATCAATAGCCGTAATGGCAACCTGTATATAGATTTCCGATATATAGGTCAACGTTGTAGAGAGCAAACCTTACTGGCAGACACTAAGCCTAATCGAAAGCGTCTAGAAAATTTCGTTAGCAAGATGGAGGCAGACATTCAATTAGGTAGTTTTCGATATGAAAACTATTTTCCGCAAAGTAAAAAGCTTGAGCAGTTTCAAAGCTTAGAGCTTATGAAGTCAACGAATAGTCATAAGGACTCAAGCTCAGGCTTTGATAGTTTTAGCAAAGTTTGGTTAGAGGAGAAAAAGCCAGAATGGCGGGACTCTCAAATAAGTAATGTGGAAGATATATTTAGAATTTACCTAATTCCTCATTTTAGCAATTTACCGCTAAATACCATCAGCAAAGCCAAAATCATGACTTTTCGAGGCAAGTTAGTCAAAGATGGTAATAACGGACGAACTTTATCAGCGTCTCGCATTAATCATATCATGACGCCATTACGTATGGTGCTGACCGAAGCCTCTGAGCGTTTTGATTTTGACAGCCCTTGGAAGAATATAAAACCACTCAGTGAGCCTAAAAGTAATGTCAGTCCTTTTACTCTAGAAGAGGTCATGCTGATTATCAATAACGTGAGAGCAGATTATAAGCCTTACTATATCGTACGCTTTTTTACAGGTATGCGTACAGGTGAGATTGATGGCTTGCCTTGGAAAAATATAGATTTTGAGCGCCGACAAATCATCGTTGATCAAGCAGTCGTTAATGGTGTAATAGGCGAAACTAAAACCTCAGGTTCGAATCGTATCATTCAGATGAACCAACTGGTTTATGATGCATTAGTTGGTCAGCAGAAACTAACTAAACATCAAAGTGAGTTCGTGTTCTGCACAAAAGCGGGTACTCCTTTGAATCATCGTAATGTGACAAAGCGAGTTTGGTATCCGTTACTACGATATTTAGAGCTTGATAAGCGAAATCCTTACCAAAGTAGACATACGGCCGCGACGCTTTGGCTTGCTGCTGGTGAGTCGCCTGAATGGATTGCTGCGCAAATGGGTCATAGCAACACAAAAATGCTATTCACAGTGTATTCTCGCTATGTGCCAAACCTAACTCGTCAAGACGGAAGTGCTTTAGATAAGCTACTGATAGCACGAGGAATATTACAAAACATATGAACAACCCTATATTTAACAAAAAGACATCCAAACAGGTGTCTTTTTTTTGTTTTATCGCTGGATGCTTTATATAAATGGAGCTACAGTTAAGGAAATAGTTTGTAATGGTTACAGAACAATGGCTGATGAAGATAATCGCTCTAAAAATATCGAAGAATGGCTACAAAAAAACATTGTTGATTTTTCTGATCCTAATAGCGATGAAGCTTCATCCTTACTAATTGAGCTAAGGTTCTTGAAAAACACTTTGCCTGTACAATTTAAATCTGCCTTTAACAGGCAGTATAGTGCTTTAACTGAATGGATAAAAACAAAGGACATGGTTTCTACCTTAACTGAATCAGAGAAAATTCAGACATACGAAAGCGGTATTGACCAGAAAAACTTCCTGAAAAACTTAAAAACACGTCATAAATATCTCAAAAGTCTCTACCTCATTACTTTTTTAGCCAGTCGTTCAGACTCACCAAAAATAAATAGCATTCGTTCTCTCTACCTCTTTCTCTGTCTTAAAATGGTTGAGTTGACTGACTATGACAGTAGGATTGAAACCACACTTGATGAATGCCGATTTTTAACTAATAAAACCCGTGAGTTTTTGATCCCTTTCTTACCTGATTTAACGAAAATGGATAGCTTGGAGGATGTTCAGGATAACCTTATCCAAGCTCAAAATAACGATAATTACACCAGATGGCTTGATAACTCCCCTGATACCTTTAAGTCAGAAATAAAAAGGTATGGAAGCAAGTTACTGGATAAAAATACATTATTTCCTTCCAACGATGCTAGAAATGATATTAATGAGCGTATAGCCCAATATCTTTATGAGTATATTCTACCGATTGAAAACTACTTCAAAAATGATTCTGGTATTACTCGAGTAACCAGCACCCCTTATCAGGTTGTTAGTGGTCCCTCATATTATGACGACACGACAGGAAACATAATCAATGATCTAGCAAATATCTCTGAATCTACAAGTAATACAGATGCTTTTGAAGCTGGTGAACGCCAAGATAATGAGCAGGAATCCTTTGAGCAAGTAACTATAGATAATCCAAGTAATTATTATTTAGATCTGGTAAAAGCAGAGGGCCAATCAAACAGTCGTCGAAAAAATGCTATGAATCAGGTCACTGATGTTAATACGGCACATGAAGACGAAATAAAAAGGTTGGTCGAATATATAGCTAGCAAACTAAGCAGACTTGATTTTTTATCTATTGATAAAGAGTACGAATATGAGCATGAATATGAAGAGGGAAAGTTTAAATTCGATATATCTGATCAATCCGCATTATATTTATACATGCTCTTACTGACAGGTATTCATGATATATATACTTCCGAACAGCTAAGGCATGGAGCTAACGGTTATCGCTACCAACTCACGTTTTGTCCAGTACGTAGCCATATCGATGATGACTGGGATAAATCGTTGTGTACCTATAAATTAAATAAGTCGAATAAGCCAGACAGGCTGTATCTTTTTATGCCGTCCCCGTTAGGTGCAATGCATATTGAAATGATTGAAAGTACTGATGATAAAATAAGAGACTCTATTCACGAACAAGCAAAAGAGGATCTCCGTAAACTCAATAAAGAGTTTGGAATAAGACTGAGCATAAATAAGGTTAGAAACTACTTACCGCACTATTTAGCTCAAAAAAATATAGATAAAGCGCTCATAGAGGTGTTGACTAACTGTCCTGTTCATCACCTCTCAGCACTACCTTACTATAATGTCAGTCAATATGATTTATATCGATGTCAACGAGATTATATGGATCACTTGATAGAGCTACTTGAAGATAAATATGATCCAAATCAAACTAAAATATATATGCTTTTTGAATTACCCGATGAGATATCAACAAATTATTGGAATAAGACTATAGGGAGCGCATTAGCTGTTAATGAGTTTAGACTAGAAGATATTGTAGTTAAACTAAGACAAAAAGTAGAAGCCGCTACTGTAGATTTAAAGTTAAACAACTTAGACTCATTGGTTTGTCTTCATAACGGCTTTATGGACTATCTATACGTTTTGATGTCTGTTGCAAGTGGTTATCGACCTGTTACTGAGCCATTTGGCAGGTTGTCAGATATAGATACCAGAACTGGAGTCTATTTTATTAGCGATAAGGAAGTGCAAGCTGACACTATTGGCAGATTCATCTATCTACCAAACACCGTATGTCAGCAAATCAAGGAGTATGAAAAATTTATTAAAAGTAATGGCATTCTTTTTAATAAGTTAGGAAATAATATTGGTCAAATATACATGGGTATTTTGGATAGTCATATTGGACTGATAAGTTATCTAAAATTAGATGAGATAACCAATACTGTTATTCAGTTGAAGTTAAACAAAGTATTCATAAAAGAGCGCATGTCACAATATATATTGCTACCTCTTAATTGGCATAGACATTTTATACGCTCGCTAAAAAATATACATATTGGCAAATATTCATACAACTCAGACCTCAATGAAAGACCAATTGGATATGACGTTATTAGTGCTTGGATGGGACATTCTGATGAACTGGGATTCAACTTTTACGACCCTTTTAGCGGTTTGAAACGATCTGAACTTAGAGAGTTTGCAAATACACTAGATGAGCTTATCAAAGGTATTGGCTTTACAGTCATTCAATTGGAGCGCTAAAGATGGCACGTCAAAAATCTGGTATCAAGATACGAGAAGAAAAACGAGATAAACTAGAAGAAAAGCGCTTTTCGTTAGCTTGCGAACTAATAGACAAACACATCGACCTGACAAAAATTGCAGCTTCTGAAGATAAACAGCGAGCGTTTGACCTAATGTGGCTAAAGTTTGATACTAATTTATCTACTAATAAATATTTTAAAGATGTTAAGAGATATTCTACCTCATACAATCACGCCGTAAAATACTGTCAAAGTCGAATAGAAGATAAAAATATTGATATAGGTTTTCCTAAACTTATCATTCAATCATCTCGTGCCAAATCTTTTCGTACACAAGAATGGTTCAATGATGGTAAGCGTATACTAGATTTTTATCTAAACTGGGCTAAAGGTTTAGAAAATAAAAAAACTGTTGATATAACTGTAAGTGATATCTTATTCACTCTAATCTTTCACAGTGCAATCCTAAAGGCTCCTGTACTACAGGAGATATTAGATCAAATAATTGGGAAACGTCTAAAAATTGAACAAATTTCAGGTTTGCCAACCATCACTGTGATCGTTAAGGACAAGGCTTATCATACAAATACTTATAAAGAGTCAAAAGCAGTACATCAAGCACAGGTTTTTATTTCTCCACTATCAGCTCATATTATTCAGTCTTATATCAAAGAGCAGAAAAATAACGTTATTGATCGTGATAGAAATCTCACAATATACAAACGGTATCAAAGCATACAACTAATACAAGCAAATCAGGGAAATAATATAGAACTTGGTTTGAAACGTTTTTTGATGGGTGCAGTCTATGTGCTAGAAAATCACTTCCTCTTCGATCTCCCTGAACATACTTGGTACATTATAACGGGTAAAGAAAACACCTATAGCTTGCCAACTTCCAATTGGCAGTCTCTGATCTATAATATTCAACATAATGAAAATCAGAAACAAGAAGAATTTAATAGCGTTTTGACTAACATGGATAGTAATAGCCATGTAGAAAGTAGTCCTTGCTTAGTAGTAGAGATAGCGAAGTTACTTAGGAAAGACGTTAAAGAAAATAATGCCAAATTATCTGAAAAGAAATTAATTAAAGAGCTAGATGAAATTTATAATCGATTAAAAAGTGATCAAAGCTCTTTACAAGAAAAGGCAATAGTTGGCTGGCTATTATTGAAAGCACGTACCTGTAAAGTAAGCAGTGTTCAAACCTATAGTAATACCATCACTAGTCGCTGGCTAGCACTTACTCAAGATGCAAACCTACAAAGTTATCAGGAAGAAGATTTTATAACGCTATACAGTGAGATGACTGAACTCAGTAAGACCACGAAAGCAAAGAATTCAGTCGCTACATTAATTAATGAAATACACCAATACATGGTTAAACACTACCATATAGAACCTATAGCTCCATTGATTACAAGCGATAAACCCCATCATAAAGTTGGTTATATATCAGAGCAGATGTTCCAAGCTATCCTTGATAGGATTAATAGCCTTACTACAAATGTAGATGAAAAACAGGCTTTGAGCTTAGCGTTAATATTAGGACATCGGTGCGGGCTGAGAATTGGTGAAATAGTTAAAATAAGATTGCGTGATGTAGCCGAAACTCAGAATTATCTAGAGATTAGAAATAATAAGTTTGGAAACAATAAAAGCCTCTCTGCTTTACGTCGTGTATTACTTGCACAACTCTTAACAGAGTCTGATATTAAGTTAATTAAGCGTATTTACATCAAACGTTCAGGCGATAAAGGTCAAACGCTTATAGCCAGCCAAGATGGCATGTCTTACAACGCTCAAACAATATCAAAAATGCTTACACATCTTATAAAAGAGGTTACTGGCTTAAGCTATCTTACTACACATCATCTACGTCATAGTTGTCTAACTAATTTTCAGTTAATGTCATTTTTATACGATAAAGACTATCAATTTAATGGCCATCCAGGTGCAACGTTTTTAAAAGGCTTGCTACCCTACGAATCAGCTCAAGCTGCTAGCATCATCAATCATTTCGAAACGAATCTTGCGTACAAGAAAATATATGCTTTGGCAGGAATAGCAGGCCACGCTACCCCTAGTACAACATTTTCATCATATGTACATTTTACGGACATTCAGGTGGGATTATTATTATGGCAGACCAATTTTAAACTAGCTATGAAGCACAATCAGATACTAAAAATACCGAGAAGACAAAAATTTGAAACTAAAAATATGCATTTAAGACTAAATGAATATCTCATTGATAAGCTTAAACTGCCTTATTTTCCGAAACCTATGCACAGTAAAATACTGAATGATGATTTTGATGAAAAAATTGTAAAAGTTAAGAAATATTCTTTCGATGAAGTACATCAAGTTCTTGAAGCTTATACTCAGAAAGGTGATTATGAGAACCTCATGCATATCTATGATGTCAGTCAAGAAACTGTTGAAACATGGCATCGTAATGCAAAGCGACTAAGAGACGATTTAGAGTTTCAAACTAGGAAAGGCAACCCTAGGTTGTTTGATATCAATAATAAAGGAGGCTTATTACCTGTTAAGGATAGATATGATGATGATAGAAGAATCATGATGCAAATGACGGAAAAATTTCGTAGCCTTTACTTAGAGAGTGAGGACAAAAAACATATCCATCAATTTATATATCATACACTTACTCACTCTCAATATAATAAAAATTTTATTATATTTAACTGCGCAGTAGACCTCTATAACTACCTTCAAGTTATTCGTAAACTAGTCTATAAAAAAGATATTCGACTGAGCTACTACAACTATGCACAAGCTGCCGAAAAAGATCAGAATAATTGGAACGACGCTTTAAAAGATATACCTATTTCACAGAGAATAAATATGGATAATGAGCAAGAAGAGAATTTTTGCCAAAATCGAAGGCAGATCCGAGTAGAGCTCTCACTCGCTAGTCAGACTGAAGTTACAAGAATTCAAAATAGGGCAAACTCTGTTATACCTATAAAGCAGTGGAATGTGAGGACAATACAAATATTTTGTCACTATGTATTCATTATGATGGGTGACAGAATTAATAAGGAAGTAGCGTAATATGAAACTATCTGCTAAAACGATTAGTTTAAATAGCAACTCAATCGTAAAACTCCATCCTTTAGCCAGTAGGCTTCATCAAGTACTGATCAAAGCCTATATTAGTAGTGATAAGAGTACCTATCTCAAAAACGTACCTAACTATTTTGGCAGCAGAGTTGACATACCTATTCATAATATTTCTGTCATATTTAAAGACGGTTTATACGAAATCATCGGGGGCTGTTTTTCTCCTATATTTGATCTAAATGATATTTCTAATGAAAATACTGTGATTCTAAGTTATACAACATCTCAAGGTCATGATACAAAGAATAAAACTGATGAACAGATAAACAGAGTAAAAAAAAGAATTCAAGATAAGTTTGACCAAGACGTAATAGACTTTATATATATGGATTATATTAGGGCGATTTCTATTCTTTCACTTTCAAAACCAGGTGTCATGTATTCCGAAATTAGAGAGTTATCACAGGCTAAAGGCAAATATAGTAGCGCTATTTGGAACGAAATATTTGGTAATGAAGATGAATCTCCAATAAACTATCTTAGTCAGAAAGATTTTTCAATGCTTATCGATAAGACTCGAGGTACTGTGAATAATCATAACAAACTTAAAGGTTTCACATACCAAGCAAAGGATTCCTGAATTACTGCCAGATGTATTATTAATGGATACATTGCTACAATCTTTAGTAATATTCAAATAAAGAAGTCTTTTGAACATGCCTAAGTTCAGGTTAGAACAGAGCTATCAGATGAATCGTTATTGATCAAATGGACAATTTAAAGATAAAGAAGGTCACTTTTAAAATGTATTTTTGTGTTCCACCTTATGAGTTAACGAACGATATACATTGAATATAAAATGATTTTTTATCAGTGCATAACTGGTGTCCCTTGCGTGTTAAAAGCAAAAGCTTTATTATTAAAATTACCAATCATTACCGCCTCAATCACTGGTTTAACCGTATCATCTAAAGCTTCAACCTCAATGATAAAGTCTGCACCAGGACCCCCTTTATTTTCTTCTTTTTCAACGATATAGTTGAGGGTTGCCATAGGTGGCAGCTTAATTGAGTTCTTGATATATGATTTTATTAGCTCTCCGTTAGTACCGTAGTAATCAATTTTATTGATATATAGTGATTTTTCTAATGTGGTATTACGAATGCTCAAAGTCGCCGATAGCAATACTTTTTCATTGTACCTATCAATATAAATGTCTGAATAAATGGGCACATAAAAGGTTTGTTTATAACTTAATTGACGGGGATCGACGGCTGAGGTTATTTCAAGCTCTTTCATAGGATCTTTATTATTTTCTGAAAATACTATATTGGGATCTTTTATTGATTTATCACAACCTGATAACAGCACCAATATAGCAATGGCTATGGCGGACATATTGAGCTTGTTCATGATATTTCCCTCTTTTTTTTGCATCTTACCATCAGCTTAATATTCTAGTTAGGAGACTAAATACATTCATGTATTGTCAGTCTTTAGGTATATGTAGCTTGTAGCCGACACCGATTTCGGTTAAGAAGAAATTTGGTCGAGAAGGATTATCTTCTAGTTTCTGGCGTAAATTTGACATAAATATGCGAACATAATGTTCTTGATGGTTATGACCTTTACCCCAAACTTCATTAAGCAGTTGTTTATGGGTCAGTACTTTTTCCGCATAACGGATCAGGACAGTCAGCAAGCGATACTCAATAGGTGTTAAATGGACGTCTTTACCATTTTTCTTGACTTGTCTCTGCGTGAGATCGATGCTGACATTGCCAAGCTCTATCTGACTAGGTGCTTCGTAGCCAACCTGCCAGCGGCGCATATGTGCATTAACACGCGCAACCAATTCGCCCATACTAAAAGGTTTCACTAAATAATCATCCGCACCTAAATTGAGCGCTTTTATTTTATCCTGTTCATCACTGCGAGCTGATAATACTAAAATAGGTAATGAGGACCACGTCCTAATATCTGCAATGACGTCACAGCCATCACCGTCAGGTAAGCCAAGATCTAATATAAGTAAATCAGGACGGCGCGTCGCAGCTTCTATTAAGCCCCTGTGCGAGCTATCAGCGATATAAACTTGATAGCCTTCTTGCTCCATCGCTGTTTTAATAAATCGCGCAATATGGGCTTCATCTTCGATAATTAGTATGGTCTTCATTAGTGTGTTTTTCGCTATTAGTATTAACCTTATGATATAGCACTTATCGTGCTAAGTTTGCTGAATCAATGTTTGGGCTGCTTGCTATAAAGTCGTCACTCAATAAATCTTGTTCAGGCAAAGGTTGCCAAGGTAGCGTTATAATAAATTGTGCACCGTGAGGTTGTATATTATTAGCGCTTAACGTGCCACCCAGATGCTCAACTAAATCTCTGCTCAAAGCTAAGCCTAAACCCAATCCCGTTGTAGTACCTTCCGAATTCCCTCGAGTAAAGCGCTCAAATATTTGCGTCTCCATACCTACAGGTAGACCTTCTCCTGTGTCTGTCACCGTTATCAGGTATTGCCGATTATTATCAAGCATTGCTTTGATGCAAATACAGGCATTGTCTAGGGTATAATTGATTGCATTGGTTATTAAGTTATTTAAAATACGCGACAAAATCAATTCGTCGGTATAAATAAAGTCAATATTATGGGGAATGTCTATTTCTATCTGGCGCTCTTTTAAATAGTGCTCAAGCTGACGGATATTACTACCAACGATTTCTTCTAAGCTCACCCATTGCTTGTTTAGTTTCATGCCGCCAGACTGTAGCGAGACGTAATCTAAAATATTAATGACTAAACGCTGAATGACGTTTGCTTGCTGCTCAATATCGACTGCCAGTTGCTTCTGCTCACTTGCCGTTAAACTCTGGATAGCAAGAGAAGATGCTAAACCAGATAATACCGTTATTGGCGTTCGGATATCATGAGACAGGGCCGATAATAAAGTCCCACGCAGCCGCTCTGATTCTACCTTTATGAGCGCGGTTTGAGCCACTTTTGCGTAATATACCCGCTCTAAGGCTAGCGTTATTTGGGCAATGGCCATATCAAGGGTTCTTTGTTGTTCGGGTTGATTGAAACTCTCACTATCTGTAGGCATCAGTGCTAAAACACCGAGCACCTGATTTGATGTAGCGAGTGCCCGATAGTGCATCGTATTGGCGGTGAGTGTATTAGTTCCTAGTCCCGCGCTTTCGTTATGATCAAATACCCATCGGGTGACAACCCAGTTGAATTCTGCAGGTATCGTACAGTCAGTCATAACGACCAGTTTATTTTCCACGTCTGGCATCACTATAATTGCAGTGCTAGCAATATGCTGTGTTAGCCATGCTGCAGCTTGGCTGATGATGTCATTGTTTTTACGAGCAGCACTTAGGCTTTGAGCAAGATAGCTCATGGATATGGCCTGTTGTTCACGTTTACGGGCAGCTTGTGCCTGAAATCGCAGGCCAACTGCTAGGTTGTTAATGATTAAAGAGACGATAAGCATAACGGCAAAGGTGACTAAGTATTGGACATCACTGACATTAAATGACAGCTTAGGTTCAACAAAAAATAAATCAAAACTTAACACACTTAAAAAAGCAGCTAATATACCAGGCGCGCGTCCAAAGCGTACTGAGATAAAAACAATCACTAACAAGTACAGCATGACTACGTTGGCTAAATCAAACCAGCGCGTGAGAGCCACTAAGGTAACGGTTACTAATCCGCATCCCAAAATTGCCATGAGATAACCATTACGGTTATCTACCGATGATAATTCTGCCATGTTCCAAGACGGGGATTGACGCTCATTAATAGTTTTACTTAACTGCTTAGTTTGATTGACTAATATCAAGTCTAAATTAACATCCTGTTGTGAGATGCGCTTTACCAGCGATTGTCCCCAGTGATACGGTCTAGAGCGGTTAGCATGGTTTTGTCCAATAATAATACGGCCAATATTGAATTGATGGGCATAGCTGGCCAAACCCTCTGCCACAGTAATGGCACTAATCACTTCAGTTTTTGCACCCAAATCATCCGCTAAACGCAATGCCTCCAAAACTTTCTGCTTATTATTAACTGAACGATTTAAACCGCGTGGCGTATCGACATGTACCACATACCACTGTGAATGTAGACTACTGGCCAGCCTAGCAGCATGACGAATGAGGCGTTCACTGTTTGCCCCCGTACTGATTCCTACCAATAGCTGATCTGCGGTATTCCAAATAGGTGAAATTCGAGCTTGGTTACGATAATCTTGCATATCGGCATCGACCAAGTCTGCGGTTCGGCGTAATGCCAGCTCTCGCAGCGCGATCAAATTACCTTTACGAAAGAAGTTATTAATAGCGTGCTTGGCTTGGCTTGGAATGTATACTTTACCTTCGTGAAGACGCGCCAATAATTCATCTGGCGGTAAATCAACCAATACCACTTCATTTGCCTGATCAAAAAACCAGTCGGGCAAGGTTTCTTGAACCACGACTCCAGTAATTTGATTGACAACATCATTTAAGCTTTCTAAATGCTGAACGTTTAGGGTCGTGTAAACACTGATACCTGCTTTTAGTAACTCTTCAACATCGTGCCAACGTTTAGGATGGCGAGATCCTGGAATATTACTATGTGCCAACTCATCAACCAGCAAAATATCTGGATGACTGGCGAGAGCGGCATCAATGTCAAACTCTTGCAGCATCTGTCCACGATATTCAATCTCGCGTAGCGGCAGTACTGATAGCCCTTGTACCAGCGCTGCCGTTTCACTGCGGCCATGGGTCTCTACAATGCCAATCAATATATTACGGCCATGCGCTTGTGCTTGGTGGGCAGAGGTCAGCATGTCATACGTTTTACCAACCCCGGCCGACGCCCCAAAAAATATCTTTAACTTACCTCTATTGACCGTATACTCTTGCTGCTTGATTTGCTGCAATAACGCATCTGGGCTAGGGCGGTTAATATTCATAATGACCCTCGATAGCTCTTCAATAAAAGTAATTTAGGTAAGGTAGCGGCTTTTGGTTAATCCGATAGTGTTGGCTAATACTGTCTTACTATTTAACCGAGAGAGTAGATATCTCGTCTAAAGTTAAGTTAACTGCCAGCACATTGACACGCGGCTCGCCAAAGACATTAAACTGCTTACTATCGGTATTATCATTGATCGCTTTTTGTACTTGTTCGATACTTATCCCGCGTATACTTGCCACTCTATTGGCTTGCCACTGTGCCGCCGCAGGTGAGATATGTGGATCTAAACCACTTCCCGACATGGTCACCAAATCAATCGGTATCGGCGCTTTGTTCTGTGGATCAGCCGCCTTAAGCTTTTGCACTTGCGACTCAACATTGCTGGCAAGTTCAAGATTTAAAGGTCCCAAATTACTACCTGAAGATTGGGTGGCATCATAACCTTCACCCGCAGCAGAAGGTCGTGTCCATATATATTGTGGTTGGTCAAACTGTTGACCGATAAGCGCAGAGCCAACCAGCTGCCCCTCTTTTTCTATTAAGCTACCATTTGCCTGATTGGGCATAGTCACTTGCCCGACGCCAGTCATCAATAATGGGTAGCATAACCCTAAAATGATACCTAATAGTATAAATAGTAATACAGCAGGTTTGAGCATTGGCATATAAGTAGCAGCGTTATCTAGTGTGTTGCTGCTACCTGTTGCATCTTGTAGTGATGGCTTGGAGTCAGTATCTGGATGAGAATGAGTGTACATAGTAATATTCCTTATGAATGATTAGACCAATTGCAATACGTTAATGAGCATATCGATAACCTTTATTCCCACAAACGGTAGCAGTAGTCCGCCCAATCCATATATCAAGAGGTTCCGGCGCAATAGGTTAATAGCAGAGTTTGGACGATACTTGACGCCTCGCAGCGCTAGTGGAATTAGAAATACAATGATTAAAGCATTAAAAATAACCGCTGATAAAATAGCGCTCTTTGGGCTGCCCAAATGCATAATATTTAAAACGTTTAAGGCGGGATAAGTACCAGCAAAAGCTGCTGGAATAATCGCAAAGTATTTAGCGACGTCGTTAGCCAAGCTAAAAGTCGTCAGCGCCCCACGGGTCATCAGCATCTGCTTGCCGGTTTGCACCACTTCAATAAGCTTGGTCGGGTTTGAGTCCAAATCCACCATGTTTGCCGCTTCTTTGGCCGCTTGAGTCCCACTATTCATAGCAACGGCAATATCAGCCTGGGCAAGTGCTGGCGCGTCATTGGTACCATCACCAGTCATCGCCACCAGCTTACCTTGGCGCTGATAACTACGAATCAATTCAAGTTTTTGTTCTGGGGTAGCCTCCGCCATAAAGTCATCAACCCCAGCTTCAGCAGCGATAGCAGCAGCCGTTAAAGGGTTGTCACCAGTAATCATCACGGTAGTAATACCGATTTTTCGCAATTCAGCAAAGCGCTCTTTGATACCAGATTTCACCACGTCTTTGAGCTCAATAACGCCTAATATCTGTTGACCATCTGCAACTAACAGTGGTGTACTACCACGGCGAGCAACTTCTTCTACTTGTTGCTCTAGATTATTAGGCAGCGTACCACCTTGTTCTGTCACCCAATTTACAATGGCGTCATAAGCGCCCTTACGGATGCAGCGTTGCTCAATATCGGTACCACTCATGCGAGTTTGTGCGGTAAATTCGATAGTTTTAAATGGCTTTGATTTCCAGACATTCTCATCGATATCAAAACGGCTTTGGGCCAGTTTGACGATACTGCGACCTTCGGGCGTCTCATCGGTTAGCGAGCTAATCAATGCCACTTCAGCTAGCAAGTTCTCCTTAATACCGTTAGAAGGCAGAAATAAAGAAGCTTGACGGTTACCATAAGTAATAGTGCCGGTCTTATCGAGCAATAGTACATCGACGTCGCCAGCAGCTTCTACCGCACGTCCAGAGGTCGCAATGACATTGGCTTGCATCATACGACTCATACCTGCTACGCCAATAGCCGATAATAAACCGCCAATCGTTGTTGGAATAAGGCAGACCAGTAATGCGACTAAAATAACAATAGAGATGGGTTCGCCTTGACCTGATGCGAGCACTGCAAACTGAGAGAATGGCAACAGGGTGACGCAAACCATTAGAAATATCAGGGTTAATGCAATAAGCAAAATAGTCAGTGCAATCTCATTGGGCGTTTTAGTACGTTTGGCACCTTCTACCAAGGCAATCATACGATCCAAAAATCCTTGCCCCGGCGCTTGGGTGATACGAATAATCAGCCAGTCAGACAAGACCTTAGTACCGCCAGTGACTGCGTTAAAATCACCGCCACTTTCACGGATTACAGGAGCGGATTCACCAGTAATGGCTGATTCATCGACTGAAGCAAGACCTTCTATCACCTCACCATCCGCTGGAATGATTTCTCCCATTTGCACTAATACAATATCATCTTGATTAAGCTCAGTCGCCTGCACTATAGTAGCTGCGGATAATCGCTCGCTACTAGCAAGCTTACGCGCTTGCACATCTTGACGTGCCTGCTTAAGACTCGATGCTTGCGCTTTACTGCGACCTTCTGCCAAGGCTTCAGCAAAGTTGGCAAACAATAAGGTAAACCATAGCCAAAAGGTAATTAACAAAGTAAAGAGTAGTCCCGTTTGACCTTGGATTAACATGTTAATGGCTAATATGGTCGTCAACCATGAGCCGATATAAACGACGAACATCACGGGATTACGCCACTGAACGCGAGGATCAAGCTTGAGTAGCGCATCTTTTAGCGCCGGTTTAATCAACGCCGGATCTAGGAGGCCTTGGGAAGGTTTTTCGGGTAAATCAGAGTTATCAGGCTCTTGCTGAGGGGGCACATCTAAGTCTTTATTATTAGCATCTATTGAAACATTCATGGTCTTTATTCCTAACATAATCATAAAAAGGGAGCAATTCACCACTAAAAAGGTAAGTGTCTATTTATCAAATTATCAAATCTATCGACTTTGGCAAATTTGCTGAAGTCTAGACAAATAGGCAGCGGCTAACCTTTCATCATCCATATATGCTCTACAATAGGTCCAAGCGCTAACGCAGGAATGAAAGTCAATGCGCCAATCATCAGCACAGTTCCGACTAATAGACCCACAAATAATGGCGTGGTCGTCGGTAAAGTACCGCTATTGACTTCAAGTCTTGGTTTTTTCGCCAACGATCCTGCCAAAGCCAGTACTGGAATGATGACCCCAAAACGCCCAACCACCATCGCAAGCCCAAGCATGGAGTTATAAAAGACCGAATTGGCCCCCAACCCTGCAAAAGCAGAACCATTATTATTGGCAGCAGAGCTAAAGGCATACAGCACTTCACTGAAACCATGGGCGCTAGGATTAAAAATCCCTGCTTGACCATTCGTAGTCATCACACTAATCGCCGTTCCCATTAGCACCATAGTGGGTGCTGCAAGTAATGCTAATACAACCATTTTCATCTCAAATGGTTCAATCTTTTTACCAAGATATTCTGGTGTCCGTCCAATCATGAGCCCTGATACGAATACCGCCAATATCGCAAAGAGCAACATGCCGTACAGTCCAGCTCCGACACCGCCAAATACCACTTCACCTAACTGCATCTGTAACATCAAACCAAAGCCGCCCATGGGCGTAAATGAGTCATGCATCGCATTTACCGCACCACATGATGCTGCAGTAGTAATAGTGGCAAATAACGATGAAGCCACAATACCAAAGCGCACTTCTTTACCTTCCATATTTCCACTGACATCAGCAGCGGTTAGCCCTGACACTTGTGACGTTAACCAAGGATTACCAGTAAGCTCGCTGCTCACCGTTAATGAATACATACCGACAAACAATACGGTCATGGCTGCTAATATCGCCACCCCTTGCTTCAGGTTGCCGCTCATCTTACCGAGACAAAAACACAGTGAAGTAGGAATAAGAAAAATAGCGAGCATCTGAATTAAATTAGAAAAAGGCGTTGGATTTTCAAACGGGTGGGCAGAGTTAGCGTTAAAGAAACCACCGCCGTTAGTACCTAACATTTTAATCGCTTCTTGTGACGCGACTGGTCCTAAGGCGATAGTTTGGGTATCACCTTGAAGGGTTTGCACGTCCATATAGGTCGATAAGGTTTGTACGACACCTTGACTCATTAATAGAAGCGCGATGATTGTCGCTATCGGTAATAGGATATAAATATTACAGCGCCATAAATCGACCCACGCATTACCAAGGTGAGCGCTTTTCTTAAATATCAAGCCACGCATCAAGGCAAAAGCGACGGCAATACCTGTTGCTGCTGACAAAAAGTTTTGTAGCGACATACCCATCATTTGGGTGAGATAACTCATGGTGCTTTCGCCACCATAAGCCTGCCAGTTGGTATTGGTCATAAAACTGATGGCCGTATTCATGGCCAAGTCCCAAGTAACTCCGGTCATCGCTTGCGGATTGAGCGGTAGATTGCCTTGCACCAGTTGCAATATAAATAGCGCCAAAAAGCCAATGATGTTAAATAAGACAATAGCGAGTGCATACTGTTTCCAGTTCATCCCCGACGCAACATTACCTTTGCTATCTCGTCCAAGCATACCGAGTGTAGTAAAACTGCGTGATTCAAGACGGGATATCGGTGCCTGCATACGCTGCATGATGTAACCGGATAAAAAATAGCCCAAAGTAAATAAGATGAGAAGATAAATAATCAACTGAGATAAGGCCTGGATGGTCATTAGAACGCCTCCGGTTTAATCAGTACGTATAGCAAATAGACAAATAAACCTAGGGCGATAAGCCCTGAAAATACTTCCATAGCACTCTCCTAACACCAAGATCAGTCAATTAATTGCCGCAAGATTACTAAGACCTTGCTGCTCATTGGATAATGTCATTAGTATGCTGAGAGAAGTATAAAAGTGTTATTAAGATAAATAGGCAGGATATAAAGAAAGTATAAAGATGAGAGTTAGCTAGTAGATAGGCAGATATTAAGTGTGGATAACTGTCTTGCTTTAGCTAGGGACAATGAAGAGGTAACGACTAAAGACAACACTTATTTACTGGCACTGGAAGACACTTCTTTTTCTTGGGATGCGGATACAGAGATTCTGACCTTTGAAGAAAAACCGTATAAAATCGGAGATGAGCTTTATCTTGGCGGTACTGTATTTACTTATCCTAACGCGAATATTACCGATCAGATAAAAGTAAAATGGATAGATTATGGTTTGGATAAAGGGTGGCTTGTTGGTTGAACTGGATAGACCATTCCTTAAACTTTAGAAGCTAATTTTCCAGATATATCTAATAGATAATAATCTAAAAACGGTAATACAAATAATAAACGCAAAAAAAATATGTATAATTATTATACGTTTTTTAAATACTAATGTGCAATAATTACACATTTTAAGTGACCAAAATATGGAATATAGCTCACGTAAAATGTCTTGAATTGCGCTAAATGTCATAGCTATTTATTGACTTAAGATATTGATATGTATATTTTTATAGGTTAATATAACTTAATAACGATTTATAAAGTTTAGTGGTTCTAGCCTGTCACGCCGGGGGTCGCGGGTTCGAGTCCCGTCCGCTGCGCCATATTTAAAACGAATTTAGACTTTCGAGTTTAAGCAAGTTTCGCCTCAAGCATTAGATTGTTTGAGGTTTTTTTGTGTCTGCATATTCTGTTTAGGCATTATTTATATAGCTTTGCTAGCTAATACTTAACTCGCATTCAAATACTTCAGCCCTATGAGCGCTGACTAACTCGACTCACACTAGCGATCAACGCTACCATCACTATACCCATGATAATCAAAATACCAGACATCATGTGCGCTGCCTCATAGTTGAGCGCCTCTACTTGCTCATATATCGCAATCGATACCACCTTAGTCTTGCCTGAGATGCTGCCGCCTATCATCAGTACGACCCCAAACTCCCCAATGGTGTGAGCAAAGCTCACCAAACTCCCCAAAATGATGCCCACACGCGCTTGCGGTAAGGCCACTTTCATAAACCGTCGCATACGGCTTGGTTCTAAAAGATGAGCGACCTCCGTGACACTTTTCGGAATACGTAAAAACTGTGCATACACGGGTTGTATATAAAAAGGTAATGAGTAAATAATTGAACCGATGACCAGACCTTCAAAGGTAAAAATCAATGGGCTGATGTTATGCTCGCTCAACCATTTACCAATGCCCATGCTAGGACTGAGCAATAACAATAGATAAAAACCAATCACGGTAGGTGGTAGCACCAGAGGCATTGCAATGATGCCCATGAGCAGTATCTTGAGACGTCCTATTGCTTTTATACGACTCGGCTTAGCCAACCAATAAGCGATAGGCGTCGCAAATAGCAATAGACATAAAGTGGTCACACAAGCTAGCTTGATGCTCACCCAAAATGGACTGAGCATATCTGACATAAGAGACTGGTCAATCATATAATGTCACTGCTCGTTCTATGATGAGAGGGGTTAGTCTAACGTATTACTGGACGGCCAGATAGCCTGCTTGTAAGAAGTGCTGCTGCCCTGCTTTTGAGCGCAGGTAGTCGGTGAAGTCTGCTGCTTGGTCAGTGTTATGAATGATTATCCCATCTTGTAAGATAGCTGGATAAGACTCTGGCAGCAAAGTAATAAATTGCTCAGGCTTGGCTTTAATTGCAACAAGCTGAGACTGTGCGACAAAACCATAGTCCACACTACCCGTATGCGCATATTGAAATGCTTGACCGATATTCTCTGACTGTATCAAAACTTTTTGAGCATTCAACTTATCATATATATTCTGTGATTGCAGATAGGCTTTTGCAGAGGCACCATAAGGAGCAAGGTCAGGGTTAGCAATAGCTACCTTGCTGTCCTGAGTAAAGTCAGCACTGGTAAACACATCACCTAGCGATGTTGGCGTAAAATTATTTAAAGGTTTGGTGACACTATAGAGCGCTAATTGACCTCTGGTATACGTAAAAGGCTTGGTTAGTTTACGTTCTTCACTAGTAGCACCAGCTGAATTTTCATCGGCCAATTTAGCAGGGAAATCTTGATTGGCAGATAAGAATATATCATAAGGTGCCCCTGCTTTGATTTGTGCATATAACTTACCAGAAGAAGCATAAGTAACTTCAATCTCTGAAATATTTTGGGCAGGCGAGCTATTATCAGTCTGATAGCTGTCAATAATATGAGGTAGTACATCAGATAAGTTAGCGGCCGCAGCAATACGCAAAATCTGGGCTGGTTCAGTGATATCAGCAGCAAGCGTCGTATTGGCGTCTTTGTCTTGCGTACAAGCATTTAGTGACAATAGAAAACAAGCAGTTACACAGACAGTAGCTAATGACTTAACCATTATTGCTGAGCCATTTAGACGAGTCGTCTTCGTAGTATTCTTGCTTCCACACAGGAATGTCCGCTTTGATGGTATCTAATATCCAGCGACAAGCATCAAATGCTGGATAACGATGCGCTGATACTACCCCAACCCACACAGCCACATCGCCAATCTCTAGTGCACCAATTCGATGTATTGCAATAGCATGTGTAATTTCAAAACGCTTTTTGGCTTCTTCTATAATGGCACGGCCCTGATTGATTGCCAAATCCTCATAACCATAATAGGTAAGACGATCAACGCTGGTGGCATTATTATGATTACGCACTCGCCCTTCAAAGCAGACAAATGCACCGCAGCTGTCATCGTCTAACGTGCTTTTTAGCCTATCCTCATCTATAGCAATATCTAGTAGCGCAAAACCATCGCGCTCAGCTGTTAGGTAAGCTTCGTCAGTACTACGTTTGATGGTCATTGAATGATCGTGGACGTTGTCGGGCATTTTTTTCTCTATTTATTATTTTTTCTTTGTAACCACTAAATAGCTACTGACAAAATGGACACTAATAAACGCTTATCTAACCACCAGCGACTGGCGTGATGAAAACCACGCTATCACCATCATTTATCTGGTCAGTCCATTTAGCAAAGTAGTCATTTACTGCAACGCGTAGCTCTGACTGCGGACGGCTAAAGCGATGCTTTTGGTTAAGCTGTTCGTATAGTTCAGTTAGTGACGTATCCTGCTGTACGCTAACTGTCTCTTGCTGACACTTGGCCTCGTCAGCCAAACTGGCAAAATACATGACATTGATATTCATCGTTGATTCGATATCGATAGCACTCATAAACTTCTCCATCTTATACAAGCTTCCTTGCTTATTATTTAGCATACTTTTATTGATGACGCACTCTACAATTTTATCATTTTAAGCATGACTGTAATCTGACTTGCCACCTGTCTTTTTCACCAGATGAATATCATCTATAACGATGTCATGCGATAGCGCTTTGGTCATATCATAGATAGTCAAGCAAGCAACGCTAACCGCTGTCAACGCCTCCATCTCAACTCCTGTTTTATGCGTGACTTTGAGCACCGCACTGACCGTGATGCTGCTGAGCGCGTCGTTGTAATCAAAGCTTAAGCCTATCTTATCTAGCGGTAGTGGATGACAAAGCGGTATAAGGTCATGAGTGCGCTTGGCCGCCATAATACCAGCGATATGAGCTGTTTGTGTGATGCTGCCTTTTTTAGTCATTCCATCAGCCGCTTTAATCTGCGCATAAATCTCATCAGGAAAGCGTACCTGACCAGTAGCATTAGCTTCTCGCGTCGTTGCTGTCTTACCACTGACATCAACCATGGTAATATCACCATCACTGTCTAAGTGAGATAAAGTAGATTGCTGATTTATCTGAACGCTGTCACTCATTTATATAACCTTTCTTATGTGATATTTTTATTATTTTGGTAGAGCGGCACATGCCTGCTCAAAATCTTCAGGCGTATTGAAGTTGGTTAGGTTTTGCCACGCTTTGCTAAATGGTACAGGTTGCACAGTCGGCTCAATAAACTGCATTACCTTACGCTGTCCGCTATCTATATAGACCTTTAAATCAGGTTCGATGTTTAACTGATACAGCCCTAACAATGGATATAGGTGACTGTCGTCTTTTAGGCAAATTACTTTCTCATCAGCGGCAAGGCTTATTTTACCTTGTAATTTCTGCCACAAGTCAGTTGCTGGTATTAAGCTATCACAGCTGATAACCAGCAACCACGATACTTGTACATTTTTTGATACGCCTGAATCATTCAAACCGACCAATGTTTGTAAGGCTGATTCGATAGCGACCAATGCGCCGCCGGTATCGATCTGCTTATCAGAATCAGAGCCGTAATCACTAATATGTATAACAGGCAAATTAGAGTTCTCTAGATTTATATCTGAACCAACTTGAAAACCACGCCCATTATCTGCAATCAATATAGGAGTATTTAACTTGCTCGCATGACGAACATGATAATCTAGCAGCTGCTCACCTGACGGTAGCGTCAGCATAGCCTTGGCCGTTCCCATACGTCTAGATGCGCCGCCTGCCAAGATAACCACGCCTGCCAAACTATCCAGATTATTTGAGCAATCTGTCACTATGCTATTACCTGTCAAGCTTGATGGTATATCACTCATAGCTCAATTACTTATAACTCAATCATGGCTAGGATTTTGTGCCAAAAAATGCGGCACGAAGTTACACGGACGAGTACGACTATCAAACTGATCTTTTAAGATATTTTCCCAACCAGTACGGCACGCACCAGAAGAACCTGGTAGACAGAATATACCCGTACCATTGGCCATGCCAGCAACTGCTCGTGATTGTACGGTAGACATACCGATCTCATCTTTTGAGATTAGACGGAACATTTCACCAAAACCATCAATTGATTTATCAAATAGTACACTCACAGCTTCTGGCATGCTATCTCTAATAAAGAACCCTGTGCCACCAGTGGTAATAACCGCATGAACGTCTGAGCTAGCAATCCAACCACTAATGACTGCGCGAATTTGGTAAATATCGTCGGTGATTAATTGACGATCTGCTAAACGATGACCTGCTTCGGTCAAGCTATCTACTAAGTACTGGCCTGACGTATCTTCTGATAGCGTACGGCTATCAGAAACGGTCAATACAGCAATATTAAGCGGTGTAAATTGTGCAGCAGGCTTACTCATAAATAATCCTTTATAGATGTCATTTTATAATTGTATTAAAAGTGGTTGTATCAAAAAAAGCTATGTTGAAAAACGATTGCGTTGGAAAACAGTCTCTATCAGCGTCATGATTGCAGACTCAAGGTGTTTTACCCACCGATTATCGATAGATTGTGCATGATGCCACTGTTAGAGTCATGCAAATGATGATGCTCAGGTTTGATCGGCATAAAGCTATGTAAAGTGTTCACCAGTCCTTGTATATCGTCTTGCTGTAAGTATGGACGGATATCGTAGTTGCCTTGATCAAACAGACACAAATGCACCTTGCCTTGACTGCTTACCCGCAAGCGATTACAGGTATCACAGAAGTGCGCCGCATATGGGGCAATCATACCGATACGACCGACATACTCAGGGTGGCTGTACTCTACTGCTGGGCCATCGGCACTACCGCGCTCGTGCGGCTGCCACCCATTCTCTAACAAGTAATCGGTGATAATATCAGACTGAGCATGCTGAGCAAAAAATAAATCGCTATTATCACTGGTCTGCATAAATTCGATAAAGCGATAAGTCACTTGTCTATCTTTGACATAGTCGATCGCCGTGACTAAGTTCTCAAAGGCAGTCTCTGCCATTAGGACACTATTTATTTTCAGTTTAATATCAGTCGTTTCTAGCAATGTATCCATGTCAGCCAATATTTGCGGCAAGGTATCAAAGCCTGTCATCTTGTGAAAAGTAGCGGCATCGAAGCTGTCCATACTGATATTAAGCTGATCGAGTCCAGCAGCTTGCCAGTTGGCTATATGTTTACCTAATTTGTAGCCGTTACTGGTCATCGCAACCGTCTCAATACCGTCAGTTTGTTTAATCGTTTTGATAATTTCGACAACATCACGACGAATAGAAGGCTCACCACCCGTGATTCTAACTTTCTTGGTACCTACTTGGGCAAAGCCGCGCACCAAGGTCGCAATTTCAGAGATACTCAGCTCATCATCAGGGCGCTTACCTTGATAACCATTTGGTAAGCAATATTCGCAGCGAAAATTACAGAAGTCAGTAATCGACAAGCGCAAATAAGTCAACCGGCGTGAAAACCCATCGGTCAACGGCTGGTGGTATTCACTCATCTTTTCAATAGGCACGACTGAGAAAGGCTCTATATAGCTATCAGATAATGCAGGTTCCAAGCTCGGTGAATACAGTTGTGGGCTATCTATTTTATGTTTGTCATCAATCATATGTTACTGCCATCAGTACTGCTTACTATAAGCACTACTTTGTTATTCGTGTTTAGCATACCAGTGTAAGGTTATAGAATGGCTCTTTCACTTTGTACAACCACCTTACAATAAATTGGCAAACGATGAATTAGCGATGTAGCCAAGGAAACGGTTGTACAACGACGTCATGACTAGCTGCTACGTTCCCACTGTCTTTGTCCAATACAATAAAGCAATTGGCGCGGCTCAGCTGCTTGATTCTATGTGACTGCTGCCTTGAGAAGCACTCAACTTGATAATGACCTTTCTCGTCTCGTGACAATATACCGCGCTGAAAGTCTTTGCGACCAGGAGATTTTCTGATTTCACTGATGAGTTTGGCTTTGATAGTTAGTGGCATCGGCTGCTCCGACACGCTAGCACCTGACATTTGCCATAATGCAGGTATCACAAACTGTAGCGTACCCACGACCGTAGAGAGCGGGTTACCTGGTAGACCAAAATACAATACTGGCTTATCGAGGTGTTTGTTTAATTCACCAAATACAAAAGGCTTACCAGGCTTCATTGCCACTTTATAATGGTTAATCTGACCTAACATTTCAATTACAGTCGTTAAAAAATCATAATCACCAACTGACACACCTGCAGTAGAAACCAGTACATCACAGTCTTGCATGGCTTCATGAATCGCGATCGTTGTCTGCTCTAAGTTATCAGGAATAATGCCATAATCACGAATGGTGATAGGCAGATCTGATAGCAGGCTTTTGAGCGTTGGGGTATTAGAATTATATATTTGGGCGAGGCTTTGCAGCTCATTACCAATAGCTACAAGTTCATCACCTGTTGCCAACACACCGACGACGAGCGGTTGAAACACGTTAACTTGGCTAACACCAAGGTTCGCAAGTAAGCTAATATCTGCAGGATTCAGGCGCTTGCCAATTTTTAAAACGGCTTCACCAGACTCAATTTCCTCACCTTGTGAGCGAATATTGTTGTCAACTTTAGCAGCCTGTGTGAGCGTGATGTTGTAAGGTCGAGATTTATCAACGGTCGCTCTGATATCTGCAAAGTTCGTATTCTCTTGCATAATAACTGTATCACAGCAATCTGGTACGATTGCACCAGTAAAAATGCGCACCCCTTGCCCCGCTGCTGTTTCACCAGTATAAGCACTGCCAGCTTGCGACTCACCAACGATTTCTATCGTACTTTTTTCTGATAACTCACTACCTATGGCAATCGCATAGCCATCCATCGCAGACAGGTTTTGTCTCGGCACATCGAAGGGCGAAGCAATATCTTGAGCCAGTATATGATTTAGGCTGTCTAGCAACTCTAGAGTGTAAACGGCTCTTTTTTGTAGCGGAAAGTCGGTAATATGATAATTATCTATCCGTTGCTGTATCGCAGCTTGTAATTCTTCCATGGTAATCATAAGGTCACGCTCTTTCTGTCGTTCTAATTATTCGTAATCGAAACTGTTATTAAAAATGGTCTTTGTAAAATGTCATTGGAAACTATGAGTAAAAGTCATCGTTAAAGAACACATTATCTAGAGTCTATCATTCAAAGTATCAACTTTCTTGTATTAACCTTGTCCTGATAAGTTTTAGATGAAATCAGATTGAACTGGTCTCAGTATTTGATATTTATTGCATTATTCATTGAGTTAAAGATGTCGGTAAAATCAAACATAGATTGAGACAAAAAAAGCACCTAGGCAAGGTGCTTTTTATAGAACAAAGTAAACTAACGCCTAATGACCAGTGGCTAATAAACAATGACTAAGTACAATTAAAAATAGTCACCTTTATCCACTGTATCATCGCAGCTATCTTAGCTCACCAAGACGCTAATGAAGACGCACTTTTTTGAGTAATGAATCCATCTGGCGTCTGACCATTATCTGCTTGCCAGCGCTGGAACGCCATGCGAGTATTGGTACCTACGATACCATCAGCACCTTTGGTATCATAACCCATACTAGTCAAACGACGTTGTAAGTTAGTCACTTGCGTGGTCGATAATGGACGCTCATAACGAGGCCATGACTTTCGTAGACCGCTTTGTCCATCAATTGACTTACCAAGCAAGCTTACTCCTAGTGCATAGCTAGATGAGTTGTTATAGACTTTAATTACATCAAAATTTGGGCTCAACAGCAATACTGGACCGTCCTTACCGGCTGGCAACCATAGCTCCATTTGAGTATTGGCATCTAAGTAAACATCCTCTATCGTATCGACGCCCATCGCAGCCCATCTGGCAGCAGGTTGTTTGCTACCAACTACTGAGTAATCAAACGAAGCTGGTACGGTTGCCTCGTAAAATGGCGCTAAGCCACGAACCCAACCTGAGTTACTGAGATAGTTGGCCGTTGACGCTAGTGCATCACCAGTGGCCCAAGGGTTACGATGTCCATTGCCATCACCATCGACACCTTGTTTGAGCCAAGTCTCAGGGATAAACTGTGTTTGCCCCATACCGCCAGCCCAAGAGCCATCGAGCTGTGACCATGATACGTCACCACGTTGTAGCAGGGTCGCTAACGATAGTAGCTGCGTTTCAGCGAACGCTTGACGACGACCGTCATAAGCAAGGCTAGCAAGCGAACTTGGCAAATCACTATTACCCGTCACAGCACCAAACGATGACTCCATACCCCATATCGCAGCGATAATCTCTGCATTAACCCCATACTGAGACTCTAGCTGAGACAAATAAGCACGCTGCTCGGCAAATTTTCGCTTCCCTACACTAACACGTCCACTTGATACAGCAGAATCTACGTATTCCCATGGCATCTTAGAAAACTCAGGCTGGCCCGAGTCTAACGATATCACTTGCTGATTTAGATAAGCAGAATCGAGTAATCGACTGATCACTTGGGTATCATAGCCTGACGATACGGCACGCGTAGAAAAGTCTGACTTCCAATCAGAAAAGCTAGTATAGCTAGGTTTGGGTGCAGGCTGCGGCTTGACCACTGGTGCAGGTGTTGGCTTGACCTGAACGGTTTGAGTTTGAGTAATCTCAACGCCGCCTTGACGAACAGGTTTACTCTGCATTGCTTGCTGACTCGTACACCCAACCATCACTAATGCTGGTACAAAGGTGAGGTATTGCTTTTTTAATCTCATAAAAAATCTCAAACATGAATAAATAAAATGGCTCACAGTCGCCAAGCTATCCGTAGCTATTATTTAAATCTAACGCCCAAGTACGCTACGCGGGTCAATAGGATTACCATTTAAGCGAACTTGAAACTCTAAGCCTACCTCATTGGTTTGACCACTGCTACCCATACTAGCAATACGTTGACCACGCTGTACTGTATCGCCTTCTTTTACTAGCAATTGACTGTTATGCGCGTAAGCTGTGATGTAATCATCGCTATGACGAATCATAATTAGATTGCCATATTCTGGTAAACCATTGCCTGAGTAAAGCACAGTTCCCGATTGGCTGGCAAGTACTGGATCACCAACTTTACCTGCAAACCACATACCCATATTACCTGCAGCAGGGTCAATATTACGCGTCACTGGATTGCGCGTAGGATAGTCATAACCAGAGGTTGAGTTGGCAGTGGCTTCATAGGCTGGTGTTTGAGATTGGGTCACAGGTGGCGTATAAGTTGGTTGAGATTGAACTGGGGCACTGTAGCGATTGTTGCTTGCAGTAGTTGCCGCATTGCCTTGCCACAGTTTAAGCCATTGACCACTATAAATCGTGTATTTACTATCTAAATTGTTCATCGCCCCAATTTGACGATAGTTCAATCGATAGCGCCCTGCAATTTGGCTGACCGTATCGCCGCGTTGTACACGATGATAGTTAGGGACGCCTTGCGCGTTAGTAATAATCTTAGGACCTGCCTGGTTCGCTGATTGATAGGTAGGCTTAGTTGCACAACCGACTACAGATAGAGTAGCGACTGCCATAGTACCGATCAACGCGGCTTTAACAAGGTGCGCTCCAGCTATGATTTTTTTCATACAAGGTTCCTATTCTTTGTGTTGCTCTTTCATGGTTTAATCATTCAAAAGCTCTTGATATCACTCAAAAGTTTTTTGACATTCTCATAACACGGTTGTGTTTAGTAAGCTGGTGTGGATGATATCTTATAGTGTTTATAGCGCAAGTGTTGATAATCTATCTAGCGCTACCGCTGGCGTATGATGTAGACGTACTGGTGACAAGCTGACACACCCTGCCTCTATGGCTTGATAATCCGTCATTGCATCCTGATTCACCTGCATCGTATCAACTGACGTCTCTAATGGTCGCGCACTTTTACATTTGCGTAGAGACAACCAATACGCATCCCGGCCCCGAGGATCTATCATGTGACGTACTGGCTGAGCAACTTGCTTATGACCTAATGAGGTTATTTTTTGACCTTTGATATCATCGGTATGCTGCACGTCAGGAATATTAACGTTTAATACATGATAGGGCAAATTTTTGAGAGCCTCTAAAATCGAAGTTTCAGTAAGCAATTTGACAATTTCATGTGCGGCCACTTTATAATCACTGGCTGATTCTTGTCCGCCATTTTTGACGCCCCCACCTACCAAAGACGTTGCAATAGCAGGAATACCAGATAGTTGCGCAGTCAATGCAGCACCGAACGTACCAGAGAACATCACATCTTGCCCCAAGTTAGCCCCTGAGTTAATGCCTGTAATTACACAGTCAAAATCAGTATCACGATATAACTCATGTAATGCTAAATAAATACAATCAGCTGGTGAACCGTTTACCGCTACAAACTTAGAGGGCAGCTGGTGCGTATGCAGTGGTCTTGAGACACTCAACGCGCTAGCATAACCGCTTTGTTCATCATTGGGGGCGACGACGATTACTTCACCAATAGCTGATAATGCTTGAGACAGTGCCAATAACCCTGGCGCATATACACCGTCATCATTACTAATTAAAAATCTCATTTCTACTCAATATGTGGTTAATATTTTATTACTTACATTTCTATTGAATGATTCTGCTATCGTACAGTCTCTGATTAAAACAGCCATCAAATGACGATAACCATATTCAAAGTAAAAACATATTACTTTAATTTTCCAACAACATGACGCTTCAGTCTAGTAAAAAATAATCATTTTGATGGCATAGGCGATTATAACTGAATAATATAAAGACACGAACCCTGTCTTGAGCAAAGTATCATTCTTAGTATTACGCTGATGATTATATGATAAAAATGACGTGACAAAATCTGTGTCAAATAGACAGTAATCACTCGATTAAGCATCGCGTTACAATACGCAACACCCTACAACAATACAAACCGATGTAATGATACTGAAGTAACGTCATTAGGATATGCTACTGATATGTTGCTAAAAAATGGTTTTGGCTCACAAGATATCTACACATAAATCAATATTTTATGTGACTTTTGTTTTCTTACCGATTAACATATGACCATTAAATAAAGACGAGCGAGTGTAATACTGAATGAATAAACAATCGATATTATCTATAGCTTCTGTGATAGCAAACACTGCCTCAAAAGTTGGGATTGCAGGATTGATAACGTCTGTTGCTATGCTGTCTCAAGCTTCTAATGCTGCAAATGATTCTGGTACGACCATTCCGCTAGACCTATCTGGTATCAACATTACTAAGCACGAAATTGCAGTAATGCAGGTGCTATCAGAAATATGCCCACCAATGCTAAACGGCAAGCAAAAACAGCGGTTTTATAAGTCGTATACTGTCCAATTGCATGAACTGATGCCGACTTTAGAAGATCCAAAAGCGGCTATTCAATATTTGTCTACACAACAAGACTATCGTCAGATACTTCAAGGTATTCGCGGTTGGACGATGGGATTCTCGAAGCAAGAAAACAAAGCACTATGTCAAGATTTAGCGAACGCAGACTACTAAACACTTAGTTAGCTTGGTTCTGTTACTAGCATTATAGTTTTCGAATGACGATATCAATAATAACAAAACAAACGCTATATACCTTTTATAACGTTGACTAGGCAAACCTCATCAACTAATTATTTAAGTATTTATAGCATCAAAGCTTGCTGTCACTTCACTTGTTAATCACAAGCAGTGCAGCAGGCTTTTTTATGAGCGTTAAATTTTCTGTCATAGAAATTAGTCAGATTATAGTTACGACGAATATATGATAGGCCTTTGTTTTTCTTTTCAAGCTGATCTTATTTTTGCATTTATCGATTCCCCATCGGTAGTCATTTTGCTAAGATAAGGCGTTAATTTTATGTCTATTGTGTAGGCGTCACTATTTTTGCTAATACATTATTTTAAACACTGCATCTAAGACATGCTGCTTAAAATAATGTATGAAAATAGGTACAAAACATAAGCGATAAATACATTTGGTTCCATGATGCGGTGTAATGATATATGACAGTAAAGCGTGTGAAAAACCAGCTGATACAGCTGGTAATTGGTGTAAGTATCTCGACGAGTGCAGTAATGGCAAACGCAGCCATACAACCACCTGAGATGGATAATACAGCCTACGTGTTGATGGACTATAACACTGGCGAAATTTTGGCCCAAAAAAACGCCAATGAGGCATTGCCGCCAGCATCTCTAACTAAGATGATGACCAGTTATATCATTGAGCAGCGCTTGGAGTCAGGTGATCTGAAAGAGGATGATCAGGTATTGATGAGTCCAAACGCATGGTGCCGTGGTAGTAGTAGCCAATCTTGTATGTATGTGCCTGTGAACAAAACCGCCAGCGTCATCGACATGCTACGCGGTATTATCATTCAATCAGGTAATGATGCATCAAAAGCCATGGCTGAACATATCGCTGGCAGTGAGGAATCATTTGCAATCCTGATGAACGAACAAGCAGAAAAAATTGGCATGGAGAACTCTAACTTTGTCAATGCTACTGGTATGCCTGATGAAGGCCATTTAGCATCCGCTTTGGATTTGTCTAAACTTGCTCGCGCTATTATCAAAAACAGTGGCGACTACTATAGTATCTACGCAGAAAAAGAGTTTACCTATAATGGCATTACTCAAGGTAACCGTAATGCTTTGCTCATTACTGACCCAACAGTTGACGGCCTAAAAACTGGCCATACAAATGCCGCAGGTTACTGCTTAGTCGCCTCTAGTAACCGTGAAGGCATGCGCTTAATATCTGTCATTATGGGTACAAAGAGCCAACAGGCGCGCGCTGATCAATCACGTGAGCTACTTAACTGGGGCTTCGGGCACTTTACAACCGTTACCAAAGCACCCACTGGACAGTTTGTCAGCAAGCTTCCAGTATGGTTTGGAGAAGCTGACGAAGTAGAATTGGCAACTGGCGACAACTTGCAAATTCTAACCAGCAAAACACAGAAAAATAAAATTACAACGGTGGTTGACGTTCCTGAGAGCTTAGAAGCACCGATCAAGAAAGGTCAGGAAGTTGGTAAAATGATGGCTGTCATTGATGGTAAAGCGGTAGCTTCAGTTCCTATCATTGCAACCAATGATATCGAACAGTCAGGCTTTATGAGCCGTACTTGGGAACATATCGTACGCTGGGTCAAGAATCTTTTCTAAGAGGATTTTTAGAAAGTAATACTGGTCAAAAACCGTTTAAAAAGACGCCGCAAAGTAGGCGTCTTTTTTCTTTTTATATGTATTCTAATGAGAAAAAGCATTGGTAGTGAGGTGATAGTGAAAAGACGAAAGACATTCTTAGTAGAATGTCTATAACTGACGACCAGAGAAAACGGATTTTATAAATAGTAATACGACTAAACCAACCACTGTTTTAATAGGTCGCTTAACGCTTTTTCTTTATAAGTAGCAATATGACAGTAATCAACGCCAGCTGCTTTTAAACCATACTCAAAACTATCTACATAGCGCGCTCGATGCTGTGGATACCAATATACTAATAACGCGCGACGCTCACTCTGACTATCCTCATTACGTTCATACTGACGTACTCGCTTGGCCAGTAGTTCTGCATTTTCTGGAAAAACATCTTCAGCAAACATCACCATGTCAACTTTTTGCTTACGCATTCCCTCTATGACAAGTTGAGAGCTTTGACGACAAATAATCGTAGCCCCTAGATACTCCAGTTCATCCAATAAAGAGCCTGTCTCATGATAGTAATAATAAATAATTGTTAGACCAGACAATAAGCGCTGCTGTTTTGATTGCTGTTGATTGGGCATCGCTATGGTCAGCGTAAATTGTGTACCTACGCCAAGTATACTATCAACATCAATAGTGGCGCCCATAAGCTGCACCATTTGCTTAACAATCGGTAAGCCAACTCCCGAGCCTTCGTACTGGCGAGTTTGCGACGAATCTACCTGAAAGAACGGATTAAATATATCGTCTAGGTGTTCATTATCGATACCAATACCCGTATCCTTCACGCTAATCTGCCACCGATTACTCTTATTAAAGTGTGTTAGTTGCGACGTAATCGTAACTTCTCCGACAGGCGTAAATTTAATGGCATTATTGAGCAGTATTGATAGTATCTGATATATTTTTTCTGAATCACCGTATAAGCTATAGTCTATATGATGAATATTACTGATTAATCTCAAACCCTTTTGATTAGCTGTATTTTCAAACTTGGCTAGCAGATCAGCGATTAACTGTAACGGGTTAAACTCATTTTTATGGATTTTTATCTGACCTTTTTGGATTTGGTTTAACTGTATAATATGATCTAAAGACAATACCAATTTGTCACTGCCACTACTGATAATCTCTATCGCGTCTTTTTGCTCTGTGCTCAGAGTCTCATGTTCCAATAGTTGTAAACCGCCTACAATTGCATTCAATGACGTTTTTAACTCATGAGAAATCATGCTTTGAAAATTGTGCAACTGCACATCAAGTGACACATCTTTGTTGTGCAATTGCTGTTCAAAAGCCGCAAGAGTCTCATAACCTTGTCTTGCTTCTTGCAGACGATTAAACAACACGATCAATGCTTTTCTAATTTGGGTCAGTTCTTGAAAATTGAATTGCTGTTGAATAACTGGAAGTTGCTCTAGATCTGCGTTATTTGTGACAATATCACAAACATGAGTCAATGCTTCAATATCCTTAACTGGCCAATTAAGCTTCCTAAATATATATAAAGCAAAAGCAACAATCATCATCACTATTGCCAGCCATAACCAAAGGATATTCTGGAACCAATGTAAACGTAGCAACTCTACATCCATCGTAATATTGATATAACCAATCAACGTACTATTTTCAGTCACCACCCCAGACGACGAATCTGGCGCTGATGATTCGCTCATAATATCTGATATAGCCACTGTGATCTGTTGATTAGAGTCAGAATTACTAGAGACTACACTACCAATATCTTTGCTAATCACTGGATAATTAAAGCTGACAGTATGCGCAAATAGAGCATTTTTCCAGTCATCAAGCGAGGGATTTACCTCTCCGATTGCCTCAGAAGTTGCATAAAATACAATACTTTGAATAGTCGGCTCGCTTTCCAACAAGATATTAACTTGTTCAGCCACAACATCTGCCCCATCAGCAGTCGATGCGCTAATCGTTAATAAGGATGCTAGCTGTTGAATATGCTGGCTTTTTTCTTGATAGTGATGCACCAAACCATAAATAAAAGGCAATAAAAAACCTGCTAGCACTGCCAATACGACAGCTTGTATGACAGAACGCCAGATAAGTACAGGAATGGTTTGAGACGAACGGTTGTTCATATCACTCTACTGAGTCGCGGGCAGCTTTCATTTATAGTACAGGTATTTTAAAGATGTGATAAGTAAAACATTTGAATAATTTTTAAGGCGCTAAGGCTAAGCAAGATAACTACTTAAGAGCTCAAACTATAGCGTGTTAATAGAAAAATGTCATCACGCTATCGAACGCAATGACATTAATCACAAAAATTAAGATATAAAGCCTAAAATAATAGGATTAACGAGGCTTTTTGTCCTTGGTGGTAAATTTCTGTGATCGATTACGCTCACGTTGACGCAATTGCTGTGCTTTGGCTTTAGTCGGCGTATCGCTCTTGTTAGCATATGGATTATCATTTTGCTTCAAAATCACGTTAAGCGGTGTGCCTTCTAGCTTAAATACTTGACGGAATTGATTCTCTAAATAACGTTGATAGCTCTTAGGAAGCGCGCTGGTTTGGTTCCCGTGAATCACAATAACGGGTGGATTGTGGCCACCAATATGCGCATAACGCAACTTAATACGACGACCAGCAATGGTCGGTGGCGGATTGGCTGTCACAGCATCTTGCAAAATCTGGGTCAAACGGTTGGTCGATACTTCAAACATCGAAGATTTATGTGCACGCAAGATAGACGGGTATAAATTACCGACACCTGTACCATGCAATGCTGAAATCAAATGTATTTTCACATAAGGAATAAAGCTGAAACGGCGATCCATTTCAAGTTTGATATAGTCTCTTTGATCTTGCGTTAGACCATCCCATTTATTGATCGTAACGACCAATGCTCGACCAGCATCAAGCGCATAACCAATCATGTGCAAATCTTGATCAACGATACCTTCATGCGCATCAATTACAATGACGGTTACGTTAGAGTCTTCGATCGCCTGCAAAGTCTTGATGACAGAGAATTTTTCTACTTTTTCATCAATTTTACCACGGCGGCGTACACCAGCAGTGTCAATTAAGACATAGTCTCGACCTTCACGCTGATAAGGAATATAAATACTATCACGCGTCGTACCTGGCATATCGTACACCACTACTCGGTCTTCGCCTAACAAGCGATTTACCAGCGTCGACTTACCAACGTTTGGACGACCGATAATGGCAAGCTTCAAGCCTCTTGGCTCTACTACGTTATCTTGCTCAGGCATATCAGCCGTTAGCACTTCAAGCAAATTGCCCACACCGCGACCATGACTGGCTGCCATTGGATACGGCTCGCCCAAACCTAAGGCATAAAACTCAGCAGGCGCAGCATCGTGTACGCCATCGACTTTGTTGGCTACGACATAGACAGGCTTGCCTAATGTATGCAAAAACTTACCAATTTCAGCATCAGCACCAATCATACCCGCACGAGCGTCAACGACAAATACAATGATGTCGGCTTCATGGATCGCTGTATGCGATTGCTCAGACATATAGTCATCGATATTGCCGCTACCATCGTCAGCTTCACCGATACCACCTGTATCTACAACGATAAAGGATTTGTCCTCATAAACTGCATCACCGTACTGACGGTCACGAGTCAATCCTGAAAGGTCGGCGACCAATGCCTGCCGACTCTTTGTGAACTGATTAAATAAGGTGGATTTACCGACGTTTGGACGACCAATTAAGGCGACCACAGGCTTGATACTCATGGGTTACTCTCAGTGAAAGACACAATGACGGGCAGTACAGTTACTCTTATAACCAGTGACATAACAATAGTAATAGATATGCTGCAATTGACCGTGAATTAAAATGAATGATAGAACAATACCAAAAACAATAGATGGCTATTTTAAGATTAGAAATAATATATAGGATGGCTCATTATACATAAATAAGTAGTATATATGGATAACACATCGGTCGCATAGAGTACGCGAAAGCCTGTGTTTAAACAAGCAATTTACACAAGGCACTAAACGCTGACTAAGCAGCGTTTGTTTTTCATAAATGACAATCAAGAATAGGCTTAACAGTTATAATGCAATATTACACTTCGTTAATTACCAATAAGAACTCATTTGTACAAGTATTAGCGTACTAACTGCCAGATGGCAACTTGTCCTGAAGTACTTTGAGTCATTAAGCGACTACCTTGAACCTGCAAGTTGGTCAGCTTACCTTTTGTCTCTACGCGGCTAACGATACTACCCGTAGCAGGATCAAATAAATGCACCACACCATCGAGGTCGCCAATGGCGATATAGCTTCCAATCATCACAGGATTGGTTAGGTCACGATAAGCCAATTCGTCACTTTCCCATAGTGTCTCGCCACTGTTGCGATCATAAGCAACTACTTTGCCTTCTAGACTAGTAGCAATGACTTGCTGAGTATTTACTGCAAGTGATTTGAGGCTCGCAATTTCATTAACAAACATCACTTGACGCGAGGCCAAATCAATACCTAATAGCTGACCACTATAACTAATCGCAAACAACTGATTTTTATCTACGATAGGTTTGCCATCGACATCACTCATGCGCTCAACTTCACTACTACCAGTGCCTACACCAACACGTCTTGACCATAGCGGAAGACCATTATCGACGGTAATTGCATGCAGACGACCATCAGCGGTAGCCAAAAGTGCTGTTTCATTGTCTAATAGAGTTGGCGCAGCGCTACCGCGAACGCTAATAGCAGGTACTTGAGTCGCAAACTGCCATACTGATTGTCCAGTTTGTAGCGACAAACCATGTAAGAAACCATCGTTCGCTGATAGTACGACACGGTTATTAGTAATCAGTGCTGGCGTCAAAACCGAACCTGACAACTGCTGCTGCCAACGCTTTGCACCAGTCGTGCTATCAAACGCCATGACCTTGCCACCACGAGTACTAATAATAGCTGTCTGACTCAGCTCGTCCACTGCAACACCGCCAGTGATTTGGTCTTCAATATTGATTGACCATATACGCTCGCCTGTACTATTAAATCCTGATAGCTCACCACCGCGCGAGGCAGTAACGATTTGACTACTAGCGTAACCAACTTGCAAATCTAACGGATCTTTTTTACTGGCTTTTTTGTTGCCAACATCTGTACTAAAAACAGGCTGTAGTACGCTAATCGGCTGAGCGATTTGTACCAACTCTACTGGATCATTAACAACAGGCTTAATACCGCGATTACATCCAATCACTGCTGTGCTCATGACTGCCAGTACAGCCATATGCATGACTGTCTTTTTGATAGTTTTCGTGTTTAACATTTTGCTAGAGCGAATAGATTGAGTCATTGTATGTTCTCACTACAGATAAATTATTATTAATTGGTAAATTGGCCAACAGCAAATTAGTAATCATTAGGTTATATGAAAAAAGAGCTTTGGGTGATTACCAACTCTCAATAATATACTACTGACTTAATGTCTAGCCTGCTAACTTACTGTCCTGCTTCGACAGCGACTTCATTCGAACTATCCATCACCAGCGACGGCTCAGGAGCAGATGGTTCTTGAATAAGGCTGGTCTGCTCAGCAATTGGTTCAGCCGTGATACCCAAGCTCTCCATCTTTAATGCCAATACTGCACGCGTTTCTTGGCGACTACGTAATAGCTCCCACGCGTTACTATAAGATTTAATCGCTGAGTCTTTATTATCTTGCGCTAAGTAAATATCCCCTAGTAGCTCCTGCTGACTTGCTTCGAACGAGCTTGGCATGTCATTGTTTGCTTCTGCCAGTGCAGCATCTGTATCGCCTGCGGCCAACAGCGTCTTTGCATAGCGTAGACGAGTAATCGCTTCTAAACCAGCATCACCCAAATCGATAGCCAATGCTTTTTTGAAGGTCTCAGTCGCTGCTACAAAATCATCGCTGTCGACTTGTTGACGTGCTTTTATCATCAGCGCTTGCCATGCATAAACCGACTCACCATGCGTGTTGACCAAAGTATCGATATCTTTGTCTAGCTGGCTACGACTCTGGGTAAGCGCTTCTTGAGCTTCTGCTTCCAAATCTGGATTTTGTGAAGCTAAGTTGACTTCTTCATTTAGCTGCTGAATATCAGCATACTGATCGGCGGCGACGGTATCTACTCGCGCATGATTGTCTTGCCAGTATGTCCAGCCAAAATAGGCGGCCAATGCTAACAAGATCGCAGTGACGATATAACTACCATATTGCTTTAAGTTTTGCATGGAGTTATCTGCATTCGGCGAATTAGGTGTCAGAGCCATATATATTTACCTGATAAAGTTTACATTAAATTGCTGATGCCACAAATAAAGCTAATTGGTCAAAAACCGACTAGTGACGAGAAAAGTTATCTGTAGTCGATAGCCAATCTTGTGCGACCGTCTTTTGCTCACCTGTCTGCATATCTTTAATACTAATCGTATTATCATCCAGCTCTTGCTGTGCAATGATGACTGTCAGTGCCGCGCCTGACTTATCCGCCTTCTTCATTTGTGCCTTTAGACTCGTAGCACTAGCCATCTTTACTCGTACGTCTGGACGACTGTGACGCAAGTTTTGTGCATAGCTTATACCAGCACTGTATACCTCAGGATGAGCAACAACAAATACATCACAAGCTGGTATATCAGCAATCGGCGCTACTGCTTCTATCAGTAGTAATAGACGCTCAAGTCCCATTGCAAAACCAACACCAGGCTCAGATTTGACTGGCTTATTACCATCTGTACCGATTGATTTCAACTGACCTACTAACCCATCATAACGACCACCAGCACAAACGGTAGCTTGGCTTCCAAGCTTATCTGTAACCCACTCAAATACCGTTTTATTATAATAATCAAGGCCGCGCACCAAGTGCGGATTGATTTCAAAATCGATATTCAGCGCAGTCAGATAGGTTTTGACCTGCTCAAAATGCACCACACTCTCTTCACCCAAGAAGTCAGCAAGCTTTGGCGCATCCGCCAATACTGCTTGCGTACTCGAGTCTTTACTATCCAAGATACGCAAAGGGTTGGTCGTTAGACGGCGTTTGCTATCTTCGTCTAGCTGGTCCTTTTTATCAGTCAAATAAGTGACCAATGCTTCACGATAAGCATAGCGTTCATCCAGCTCACCCAAACTGTTCAGTTGCAAACGCATCTCGTTGTTAAGACCTAATTCTTTCCACATCAAATGAGTCATCGCAATCAGTTCAGCGTCAGCATCTGGTAATGCACTACCAAAACTCTCGACACCCAATTGATGGAACTGGCGATAGCGGCCTTTCTGTGGACGCTCATAGCGGAACATCGGGCCAATGTACCAAAGCTTGGGCGTATCACCACGTAGCAAATTATGTTCAATAACTGCGCGTACTGCACCTGCTGTACCTTCAGGACGTAGTGCTAATGGTGTTGGTGGCTCAGACTTGTCAGTGAAACTATACATTTCTTTTTCGACGATGTCCGTAGCGCCGCCAATAGCACGGGCAAACAAATCAGTTTGTTCAACGATAGGCAAGCGAATATGCTCGTAACCATACCTACCAAGTACATCAGCCAATATCGCTTCTAGATGCAGCCACTTTGCTGATTGGTCAGGCAAAATATCATTAAAACCTTTGATAGCTTTGATCATGGTACGGTCGTATCCTTAAATGTTTAACAGGTATTCTATTATTGTCGTTTGTATACTCAGATAAGCGTTATATCTTACTGATATTGTGACGGTATAATCTGACGTATCAATCTATTCTATGGCTTATTTTACGCGAATGATTTCATTCTCACGCTTTTTCGCCAAATCTTCTGCATGGGCGCGAACCATACCTTCTATTTCATCGACCAGATTGCCTGTGTCGATAAGGTGGCTTTTTTCACCCATACGATAGACCAATGATCTAGGTGCAGCACCAACGATACCAATATCCGCTTCTTTTGCCTCTCCTGGACCATTAACCTTGCAGCCAATCACAGATAGGTCCATCGGTTCACGAATATCTTCTAAACGCGACTCTAATGCTGTCATGACTTTAATCACATCAAACTCTTGACGTGAGCAGCTTGGACAGGCGATAAAGTTTACACCGTTCGAACGAATATTAAGCGATTTTAAGATATCAAAACCAATCTTAATCTCTTCTTCAGGCTCGGCTGCCAAGGAGATACGGATAGTGTCGCCAATACCATCTAGCAATAACCCACCTAGTGCGATAGCTGATTTAACGGCACCAGTACGATAGACACCTGCTTCTGTCACACCCAAGTGTAATGGGTTATCAATTTGCGCTGATATTAAGCGATAAGCATCCAGTGTCAAAAACACATTGCTAGCTTTGACAGATACTTTGTACTGGTCAAAATTCAGACGCTCTAAAATATCAATGTGGCGCATTGCCGACTCTAGCATTGCCTCGCCAGTTGGCTCAGTATATTTACGCTGTATGTCTTTTTCTAAAGAGCCAGCATTCACGCCAATACGTATCGGAATATTGTGATATTTGGCACAAGCGACCACTTCACGTACCTTAGCATCGCTACCAATGTTACCAGGATTGATACGTAAACAGTCAGCGCCCGCTTCAGCAACTGCCAAAGCTATTTTGTGATCAAAATGCACATCAGCGATCAAAGGAACGCTTACCAGTTTGCGAATTTCGCCAAATGCTTTGACGGTATCCATTGTTGGTGTTGATACGCGCATCAGATCCGCACCTGCCTCGACACAGCGCTCGATCTGAGCGACCGTCGCTGCTACATCACAGGTATCAGTGTTGGTCATGCTCTGTACGCTAATTGGTGCATCACCACCAACCGCGACATCACCGACATAGATTTTTTTGGTCTGACGACGATTAATAGGCGATGGCATTGACATACATAAATCCTTGAATCAAAAATAGAAAAGCCCTAGGCCTTTGTATATATAATATAAACCAGCTCAATCAACACATTCATATGTGATTTACTCAAATTTGGCGCTTATATAACTGACTATGGCGCCAATTCGAAAGTAGCCTGCTTATCTGTTGCATACATATCTAGTGCAACTGGTTGTTGATTGAGCATCAAACTCACATTGTCGATATTATCAATTTGTACATTAAACGGTGGCATACCAGATAAGTCGTAATTACCCGCAGACTGGGCACCATTTATAAGACTGTTTTCGTCAGCATCCGTGATGCTAACCACAGCGTCATCTGTCAATATAAGGTTTAGGTTAGCAGTCGTTGCAGCATCACCTAGATTCAATGCAGAGCCAGAAGCACCAACGCCACTTGCATCATTGTTTATGGCGGCACCTTGTGCTTGCTCTATTGCTGACATATCCTCAACAGCTGATACAGGCTCTTGGGTATTTTCTTTGCTAGCGTTACTCACCATGCGGAATAGGAATACCGCCAAGATAATCAATCCGATAACACCTATGATCAGTAGAGGGTTAAAGCGGATGCGGTTGTGAGTGTCACGCTGCAAAGTTCCCATTGGACGTAGTGGCGTGTCGATATTGCTGGCTGACTTGGCCTTTAACTCGTTGGGATAAGCGGCATCAAAACTACTAGCAATTTTAGCTGAATCTAAGCCCAAATACTTGGCATAGTTAATCGCAAAACCACGAGCAAACGCAGCCTGTGGTAGCTCCGCGAAGTTTTCATTCTCTAGTGCTTCTAGATGACGCTTTAGAATAAACAGCTCGGCCGCCGCTACCTCTAAAGTTACTTGCTTATTTTTACGGGCTTGCTGCAACACGGCACCAAATGATCCCTGCGCGTTAGATTGAGTGTTAGATGATGGGGTGATCATTTCCATGGTGCCTCTGGATTGTTAAGCCAAGTCTTAAGTTGTTTTGCTTCATCACTTAACGGGTAAGCGGATAAAAGCTGCTGTGCCAATTGCTGGCGCGTAGTTATGTTGTTTTGTGCTGCTGCAAGCTTGATACCTTGTAAAAGCAAGCGCGGACTAACACCCTGCCCCTGCACCAATATCAGCGTCTCATCATACAGTCTCTGTGCCTGCGGTACACGCTGTTGTTCAAGCAATAAATCTACCAATTCGATATGAGCAATAATACTATTACGATTGCCATCAAGTGCACGTAAAAATGCTTTTGAAGCGGCACTATTATCACCTAATTGTAGATAAGTACGACCTAGGTTCTCTAGCGCACCAATACGACCTTCATAGCCTAGCGACGCGCCTGCAATCTCGAACTGTTCTGCCGCTTCACGGTAGCGCTTTGTCTGTGACAGATATACGCCATAATTATTGTGTGCTTGTACAAAGTCTCTATCTAGCGCGATAGCTTTTTTGAAGTACTCATCAGCTTTGGCTAGATTAATACGGCTGCCTTCTTGCTGCAACAAAACGCCCATCATATCATAGGCTGGCGCATAACGGCTATCAGCAGCAAAGGCTTTTTCAAGCTGCTGCTGCGCAGTGTCGAGTTCATTTTTGCGGATGTATTGCGCGGCAAGTGAGGTACGCACACGGGCGATTTCCTGCTGATCTAAATTTCGATCATTGCTAGCGCGCGTAGATGTTTGATAAGGAGAGTTGCCTAGCAAATCATTAGTCGGTGTGTTCTGGCAACCACTTAATAAAAAGACGCCAAACACTGCCGATAGTGCTGCACGCTTTGGCAAAGCGGTGTAAACAGCACTGATACTTAACTGCTTATAAGACTTAGAAAATGATTTTTGATGTTTGAACTGACAAGAATTTTTAGAAGTCATCATAGCCGCCATCATAAAACTGGGATTCAATGCGTTCGATCAAAGAAACATCAGTTTAATAGATTTAACCCCTTTAAGTACAATTTAGTTGTTATTAATTGCCGCATTCTATAGTCTCGACCGTCATTGCTACATTTTCTTACCATTGCGACAGAAAAAAGACAGTTAAAATGCAATATCAGTCAGATATAACGCTCATTTGCTAGAAAACTTACTAAACACTTTCACGATCTTTGATACTCTGCTGCCATGCGGCTGAGCGTCTAGTGCGATCGGCAACTTGTCCAACCAACTGACCACAAGCGGCATCAATGTCATCACCACGGGTTTGACGAATCGTACAAACAAAACCAGCTTCGCTTAATATATTACTAAACGCATGGATGCGGTTGTTGCTTGATTTGTCATACGGTGCATGTGGGAACGGATTGAACGGAATAAGATTAATCTTGCTTGGTAACCCGTCCAATAACGCAACCAACTGATGCGCATGCTCATTGCTATCATTGACGCCGTCAAGCATCACATACTCAATCGTGACGTGTTTCTTATGACGTGGATTAACATCATAAACATAGTTTTTTGCCGCTGCAATCAGCTCTTCTAGCGGATATTTTTTGTTAATAGGTACTAGCTCATTACGCAGTTCATCATTTGGTGCATGTAATGAAATAGCCAATGCCACATCGATGTCTTGTGCGAGCTGATACATTTTCGGGACAACACCAGAAGTCGATAATGTAACACGGCGCTTTGACAATCCGTAAGCATGATCGCTTAGCATCAGCTCCATTGAGCCAACCACAGGTTTATAGTTCAATAGCGGCTCACCCATACCCATCATCACCACATTGGTAACGTTATTTTCCCATAGGCTATGATCAACGTTTTCTAAGCTTTCATTTTCATCTGTCATATATGACGCATTAGCGACCCATAATTGACCGATAATTTCAGCCGCACTCAAGTCACGCTCAAACCCTTGCTTGCCTGTACTACAGAAGCTACAGTCTAGTGCACAGCCTACTTGCGAAGACACGCATAGTGTTTTGCGACCATTTGACTTACTGTCATCTGCAGGAATAAGTACTGTCTCAACCAATGAGCCACCAGTAACTTCAAATACCCACTTACGCGTACCATCATCACTATATTGACGATGAATCACTTTGGGCGGAACCACACAAGCATTAAGTGACAGTTTGTCCCGCAATGACTTGCTCAAATTCGTCATTTGCTCAAAATCTGTCACGCCATGCTGATATATCCACTTAATTACCTGAGTGGAACGAAATGGTTTTTCACCAATGCTCTTGAAGTAATCAGCCAGTTGCGCTTGTGACATACCCAATAGATTGGTTTTGGCATGTGCCTCATCTACTAGCTTAATACTATCAGTAATCTTAGCAGGTACGTGCTGAGTAGGTGCTTGAACAGTTGACATAATAGGTAACCTTTTTGCAGAAGCTTAGATAAGCGGTGCAATTATTTATATGGGCTTTGCCATACATACATGGGTGCATGAGCAATCCGCTATGAGCGCAGTTTTCCAGTTTGACAAATACTAATTAATAAATTGTCCATTGATCAAAAATATGCTGATAAGGGATTGATAACGCTAAGTAAAATTAATAATGAGGTAAGTCATCGACAATTTCAATGAATAATAGCTAAAACGGCCTATACCCATAAGATATAAGCCGTCTCGCAAACCAATTACAAACAACCAATGTTGTCAATAATTCGTCTATATCCAAGTAAACATAAAACTTATACAAGCAAGATTAGCTTAAATCGTAGCTGTCTTATTATAGCAGTTACTACAAACAAATCGAACGCCGTAAAAGCTTATCGTTTATTTGCTATATTAGCGTGTACGTGCACAAACTTCATCATCGCTGAAGAAGTAGCTGATTTCACGTGCTGCTGATTCAGCTGAATCTGAACCATGTACTGCGTTTTCGTCGATGCTGCTAGCGAAATCAGCACGGATAGTGCCTTCAGCAGCTTCTTTTGGGTTAGTTGCACCCATGATTTCACGATGCTGAGCGATAGCATTTTCGCCTTCTAGTACTGATACCAATACTGGACCTGACATCATGAAAGATTTTAGATCGTTGTAAAATGGACGCTCAGCGTGCTCAGCGTAAAAACCGCCTGCTTTTTCATCATCAAGTTGTAACATTTTAGCTGCAACGATTTTTAGACCAGCTTGTTCAAAACGGCTATAGATAGCACCGATGTGGTTGCCAGCAACTGCGTCAGGTTTGATGATAGATAAAGTACGTTCGTTAGCCATGAGAAGCTCCTAATAAATGATAAATTTAATAAAATATATAAAAATTAATGCGTTGTTTTTGCTTTGGCCACAATGTTGACTTGGACTGTTTTGCACAACTCATGGTATATCAATGTATAACCATAAGCGCCAACATAGGATTGCTGCCTATTATAATGATTAAGGCTACAAATGATAGGGTTAATTTATGACCATACCTTGCAAAAAAGTAAATTTATTCTGCATTAGTCGTTGATAATGCTATAAGTTCTAACAAAAGCAAAAACCCCAATGCTCGGCATTGGGGTTTTATCACTAATACTAGAAACTATTTAATCAAGTTTATAGTAAAAATTAAGCGTCGTACGGATCACGTAATACGATTGTCTCTTCACGATCAGGACCGGTTGAGATGATATCAACTGGGCAGCCGATCAACGCTTCAATGCGCTTGATATATTTTTTAGCGTTTTCTGGAAGCTCATCATAGTTCGTAATACCAACGGTAGACTCGCTCCAGCCTTGCATTGTTTCGTACTTAGGCGTAACTGATTCATAGAATTCAGCATCATGTGCGCCTGCACACTCAGTCTCAGGTAAGTTGTAACCCACACCGATTAGAAGCTCTTCAAGACCATCTAGTACGTCAAGCTTGGTCAAGCAGATACCTGACATAGAGTTAAGTACTACTGCACGGCGTAATGCTTCAGCATCAAACCAACCACAGCGACGAGCACGGCCAGTTGTCGCACCAAACTCATGACCGACTTTAGCTAAGTGAGCACCAACATCATCGAACAGTTCAGTTGGGAACGGACCACTACCAACGCGCGTGGTATATGCTTTCGTGATACCAAGTACGTAATCTAAATATAGTGGACCAATACCAGTACCAGTAGACACACCACCAGCGGTTACGCTTGAGCTAGTAACAAACGGATACGTACCATGATCGATATCTAGCAATGTACCTTGAGCACCTTCAAACATCAGATGTTTGTCAGCTAGACGCAACTGATTTAGGTCTTCAGTTACATCAGTAACCATACCTTTAATTTCTTCTTTCCACTCTTTACAAAGCTTGAGTGTCTCATCAAAATCAATTGCTTCAACTTTATAGTACTCAGTTAGTTGGAAGTTATGATACTCGATTAGGTTACGTAGCTTTTCTTCTAGATCTTCACGGAACAAATCAGCCAGTTTAATCGCACGACGTGCTACTTTGTCTTCGTATGCAGGGCCGATACCGCGACCTGTTGTACCGATCTTACCAGTGCCGCGCTTGGCTTCGCGAGCTTGGTCAAGTGCCACATGGTAAGGCATGATAAGTGGGCAGTTAGGAGAGATACGTAGGCGCTCACGTACAGGTACGTTGTTTGCTTCTAGTTCTTTCATCTCTTTTAGTAGTGCGTCAGGTGCTAACACCACGCCATTACCGATGAAGCAAGTGACGCCTTCACGCAAGATACCTGACGGAATCAAATGCAAGACAGTGGTTTTGCCATCGACAACCAACGTGTGACCAGCATTATGACCGCCTTGAAAGCGGGCTACTGCTGAGGCTTTTTCGGTAAGTAAATCAACGATTTTACCCTTACCTTCGTCGCCCCATTGGCTACCCAAAACTACAACATTCTTACCCATGATCAATCCTTACCTTATGTATTGAGGTGTGTGCAATAAAAGCTGGAAAACTAAACTAACTTTCTTAGCTATATCTTTGTATCTCAGTGATTCATGAAATAGAAACCCTGAGATATCTAACGAATAATTCTGCGTTCTCGTAATGTGTACTGAATACTTTTGGCTGTGTGTGCCATTCAGTGGTCTATTATCAGAGCGCTAAACAGTCTGTAGTTGCCATTGATTGTCATCAGACATACTCAAACAATGCGTAACATCATCTGGACTGTCCTGGGCATCTAACGGCATAGTGACGCGATAACCTTGCTGACGTAGACTTTCCACTTGCTGTAATAGCGTCTGCATCTCATCTGTATTTGCATTAGTCAAAGCGGCGAAATCAACCAAGACAACGGTTGGCGCATCTAGCTGTGTATGCGCCAGCAAGCGGCTGACATCCATACTGAAGCCCGTGGCCGCGCGTAACGTTTGCGTCTGACTTTGCATACCATCAAAACGACCACCACGTACTAATGGCTGCGTTTCGCTATTGATATAACCATTAAATACGATACCAGTATGATAGTGATAACCTGATAGCTCAGTCACATCGATACTGACTGGGCACTGCCATTGATCTTGTAGATAGATTTTCAAACGCTGTAGCTCGTCGATTGCTGTCGCAATCTGACTGTCTTGCTGCGCTGTATTTGATAATTTGGTCAATAGGTTTGCGATATCGTGACCAAAGCGTGCCAACACATAAAAATCATCACCCATTGGTAAGCTACGGCAAACACGCTTTAGCTCTGGCAAGTTTTTATTGGCATATAAGTACATCAATTGCTCAGTATCACTATCTGACAACTCGGCCAATTCAGCCAAGCGTTTGAATATCGCTACGTGACCCAAATCGATATGAAGCGCTGCACTCATATTGAGCTTATTCACCATCGTAAACAGCACGTCTATCAGCTCTATATCTGCCGCTAGTGACGCACAGCCAAATATCTCAGCACCCAATTGCAATGGCGTACGTGAGCCAAACAGACCTGATGGCAAGGTATGAATCACATCACCAACATAGCAATAGCGCGCAATACCCGTACCGCCCCAATGCGCATCTATACGCAAAATCTGCGGCGTAATATCAGCGCGTACGCCCATTAGACGACCCGTCAACTGATCGATAATTTTAAAGGTTTGACGTTTTAGATCTTCTGATGCATCACTTAGCAAAGACTCAGTAAACTCAATCATCGGTGGGCAAACCAACTGATAACCATGAGTAATAAGCTGCTCGATTAACTGATGTCTAAGCACTTCTTGCTTATGCGCATCTTCAAACAGGACATCAACTACCCCATCAGGTAACAGCCAACTATTGGCAACATCACTGCCAAAGTTGCTCAGGTATGGCATGCGATTGGGTACAGCACTGTTTTCGACAGGCTGAGACACTGTTTCGTTGGTAGAATTTGGCTGGGCAGGTTTTGCAGAATCAGAACTAACAGACACAATAAATCCTTGTTTGGCGTATCGCTTACCAAAAACGCGGTACTGATGCGGTACTTAAAGAGTGATTTTCCGGGTATTGACGCTGTATATGTTTATTTTTAACGCGCAACATCATTGACCCAATTATTTATAAACAAACCAGGTAACCGCAAAAGGGTGAATAATAAGTATAATTTAGAATGATAAGACGAGTATCTTTATGCGCTAAAAAATCGCGACAAATAATCAAGGCACTTTATGCTTTAGTTTAGCATAGCGCTCAAGGTTCGCCTAGTGACAATTAGCCACAATCACTATCTAATTACAGTTCAATTGCCGCTTATTAGCTTAGCAGATGTAACAGTCATCATTGATGTATTTGGCTCAATATTAGGTGAATGGTCGAGAGGTTTATTTTTTGTTAATCATAAGGTAATGAGCGCGATTACGGCAGCGTCTTCGGTACAGACTCATGATACACTAACACATATTTTTATCTCGGAAGCCTTATGTCATCTGATTACCACCCAAACCCTGCCATCAACCAAACCAATGTCTTAGGCACTGCACTTGCCAGTTGTTGCTTTGATCCTATCACTGGCTATTATCGCAATGGTTTTTGTCATACTGGCAATCATGATGTCGGTCAACATACTGTTTGCGCCAAGATGACCAGCGAGTTTTTAAACTTCTCTGCCAGTCGCGGTAATGACCTGATCACCCCGCTACCTGAGTACAACTTTTCTGGTCTCAAACCTGGCGACTACTGGTGTATCTGCGCCCTGCGTTGGGTTGAAGCATTAGACTTCGACATCGCACCGCAAATAAAGCTAGAAGCGTGTCACGAAAGTCTATTGGCATTGGTAGATATCGATACGCTAAAAAGCTATGCCCTATAGATAATATCGGCATATGATAAAACCATAGCAGCGCTCACGGTATATTTGGATTATTGAAGTTTTTTGTTATATGACAGGAAAGTATATGGAAAATGATAATAATCAACTGATAAAAAAAGCAGCTCATATTGCCCCTGATTCTAATATGAATCATATCTATGCCAATATGAATGACAAGCATCTTTATTTGGACGATGATGATAGTTATATTTATGGGGATGTGGACGCTACTACTGAGGATACTATCGAGACCATGACAGTCTACGATCCTGACTCAGAACGCTATGAAGATATTGATTCATCAAGTGCAGATGAGGTGGTCAATTGCTACGCTTACTCACGTAAAACAGGTGAAAATCTTAATAGAGTGGCACTCAATGATGTGAGTCGTACGCTAGGTAATAATGGCCAATTTATTTGGCTTGGGCTATACGATCCAAGCTTAGAGACTATGGTCAAAGTAAAAGAAGCCTTTGACCTACATGAGCTAGCGATTGAAGATGCTTTTGCCGATCATCAACGTGCCAAGGTCGAAAACTACGACAATGATATGGTTTTTGTAGTACTACGTACAGCCAAACTCGAAGACAATGTCATTCGTTATGGTACGACTGCGATATTCATGGGTAAGAACTACCTCATTACAATTCGCAATGGCCCTTCAAATTCTTATGCGCCAGTACGTGAGCATTGTCACCGTCGCCCCGAAAAGCTACGCATGGGCCCTATCTTTGTACTGCACGCTATCCTCGATTTTATCGTTGATAACTATATGCCAATTACCGATCGATTGGGCCGCTACCTGCGCGAACAGGAGGGCTATGTATTTACTTCTGAGTTTGATAAAGGCACGCTAAAAAACCTCTACGAGCTCAAGTCGCAACTGGTACATATGCGCGCTATTATTTTACCTGTACAAGACATCTGTAGCTTTTTCATCAATCACAAAAAGAGTGAAATTGTTTCTGGCTTTTCTCAAGCAGCTAAGCCTTACTTTCGTGATGTTAACGATCACCTCTTGCACTCAATAGATGCAATTAACGGTCTCAATGAAATGTTGAGCGTGGTGATGAATACCTATATGGCGATGGTCAATATGGGTCAGAATGAAGTCGTGCGTAAGCTCGCTGCATGGGCAGGTATCCTAGCCGTACCAACAGCCATTGCTGGTATCTATGGTATGAACTTTGATTTTATGCCTGAGCTGCATTGGAAGTATTCGTATCTTGTCATCATGGCCATTATTATCGCCTTGTGTAGCTACCTGTATTACAATTTTAAAAGACTTAAATGGTTGTAGTACTAAATACTTCTCATAGGACTAAGTAGCATAAAAAAGAGCAACCACTGGTCGCTCTTTTTTATGCTGCTATCTAATTGTTCACAGCGATTATTCGCGGCGATGCTTGGTATGGCTATCGGGCGATTGAGCATTATCAGGCAATAGTGCTTTAACCGTTAGGTTTGCATGCTGTTTATCCAGATTATCCTCTGGACGACCAAACGTTTTTGCCGTCCAAGTGAGTACTACGATAGCGCCGCTCAATAGCATAATAGCCACAGAAATCGTCGCTAGCAGCCATAAATGAAAATAGTCTGAAACTGCTTGTACATCAACCACCAAATGTCGTGACAAGGCAGTGATAGCAATAAATATCAGAAATTGTACTGGCAAACGGTGGGTTTTAAAATAAATACCTATCATAGCCAGTAGCTCAAGGTAAATAAATAACATCAATATGTCTTTTAGATCCGCTGAGCCTTTTTGGATAATACCAACGAACTCTTTTCCTGCGGTCCAAACGACAACCACACTGATTAGAAATAAAATAACGTAATGACAGACGTCGACAAACCCTCTACCAATACCTTGTAGTCGCTCATGAACACCTACGTTTTTTTTAGCCATGTTTAGGTCCTATCAACTGAAATGTGGTTGATTTAGCCTGAGTCTATGTTACCTCAGGCCCCCTTATATATCGGCAATCAGTATTCGTAAGACTATCTTTTTAGCCGTTGTTCAAACCCGCTGATTTTTCAGCGGCATCAACGGTTTGGCGAATAAGCGTATTGATAGTCATTGGGCCAACGCCGCCTGGTACTGGCGTATAAGCACTGGCAATATCTTCCATACCTTTCATTTCGATATCACCAACACCGCCATTATCTGTCGGATGGAATCCTGCATCAACGACGACGGCTCCTGATTTGACCCATTCCGCTTTAATTAGCTCAGGTACGCCCACCGCACCAACTACAATATCTGCACGCTTAATGTGCGCTGCCAAATCTTGAGTTCTTGAATGGCAAATAGTCACCGTACAGTTAGCATTCAATAGCATCATCGCCATTGGTTTACCTAAAATAGCACTACGCCCTACAACTACTGCCTCTTTGCCCGACAGCTCGATATTATGATGCTCTAATAGATGCATGATGCCCTGCGGTGTACATGAGCCATAAGCTGATTGCTGCATCGCCATACGACCAAAACCAAGACAAGTCACGCCATCAACATCTTTTGCTAGGTCAATCTGCTCAAAGCAAGCACGCTCATCGATATGCTCAGGAACAGGGTGCTGTAGCAAAATACCGTGCACATCTGGATTGCTGTTCAACTCGTCTATCTTTGCCATGAGCTGCTCAGTGGTCGTGACACTTGGCATCTCAACGCGTATAGAGTCCATGCCAACACGCTTACAGGCGTTGCCTTTCATACGGACATAAGTCGCAGAGGCAGGATCGTCACCAACCAATATCGTCGCTAAACTTGGGGTGCGGCCAGTCTTATCCTTAATCGTATCTACGCGCGTGCGCAGATCCTGTTCTATCTGTTTAGCAAGTGCTTTGCCGTCCAAAACGGTGGCGGATTCTTGGGCAGTAGACATAGTAACTCCAATAGAGGGTACGATATAAAAAAATAAAGACAGCGCGCGCAAATACTTTGCATGCCTGTCCTTTGCTTCGTCAATATTTGACTAAGAGTAATATTGTACCTGTGTACGTTACAAAATCCTAGCGTAAGATAAAGCCTGCACGCTGATAAATTTTTATAATAAGTGAATTAAACAGTATTACGTATTTATGGGTAGCTAAGCTATTAAGTAGTAAGGTATTGGTTTACGTGCTAAATTTGTTAAAATAGCGTAGAATAGCCAATCCAATTTTTTACATTGAGAAATGTAAACCCACCGACTCAAGGTTATGATTATGAAAGATGAAAAATTACAGAAAGCACTGGCCCGTATGGGACTTGGTTCACGTCGTCAGATGGAAGAAGTCATTAAATCTGGCCGCGTAACAGTTAATAACGGTCCTGCAACTATTGGTGATCGCGTCTCGCAAGGTGATGAGATTCGTGTTGATGGCCGTCAAATCAAATACACTTCTGAAAATGAGAAGCGTCGCCGTGTTATTGCTTACTATAAGCCTGAAGGCGAAGTTTGCTCAGCTAAAGATCCAGAAGGCCGCCCAACTGTCTTTGAGCGTTTGCCAAAACTGACTCATGACCGCTGGGTAATGGTTGGACGTTTGGATATTAACTCAACTGGCTTATTGTTATTTACCAATGATGGTGAAATGGCACACCGCTTGATGCACCCATCTAGTGAAGTGACTCGTGAATATGCGGTACGTGTATTGGGTGAAGTGACGCCTGATATCGCCCGTGCGTTGACTGCTGGTGTCATGTTAGAAGATGGTGTCGCAAAATTTGAAGACATCAAAGAAGGCGGCGGCGAAGGTGTCAACAAGTGGTACCATGTCCAGCTAAAAGAAGGCCGTAATCGCGAAGTACGTCGTTTGTTTGAATCTCAAGGTCTAAAGGTTAGTCGTCTACTGCGTACACGCTATGGCACAATTGTTCTACCAAAAGAGCTACGTACTGGTCGTTTTTTAGAGCTTGATAAAAAAGAAATCAATACGTTGACGGACTTAGTCAGCTTGCGCCCACGTTATGGTACAGGTCTACATGGCGCAGCCAAAGAAAAACAAGAGCGTATTAGAAATAAACCACTCAAAGCGCGTCGTACTGATACCCGTAGCGATAACCGCAACAGCAGTGCTAAGCCTAAAAGTAGTGCTAGCCCTGCCAGCCGTGGTACACGTAACACCCGTGATCGCAATAATAAGCGCTAGCTGATTTGGTTTAACATTATTCTAAGTCTTAAATAGATTTGGGATAAACATACAAAAGCGGTCAATGATGAATAATCATTGGCCGCTTTTGTATGTCTCTTTTTTCAGGCGTTACAGTTGCTCAGTATAGATATAACAGCTCAGCTATCGTGACTATTAATATAGCGCTTCATAACTCGCAGCTCTTGTAGCTGCTCCTCGTCCATTTGGGCCAGTAGTCTATCCAAACGCTGTTCGATGTTGTCTAAAACACTCTGCAATAGCTCATTACCTTTTAGCCTCTTATCATTGCTCCCATTGTTTGTATTCGTTAATTGGTAATGGGTGGCTAACATTTCAGGTAGCCGTGTTTGCAACATTTTATTCAACACAAACTGCGCTTCTGTTATAGCTGGTGTCTTATGTTGATTGTGTAGGGCTGTTTGATAAGCGTGATAACTATTCATTTTTTCATCGATACATTTTAATTGACGCAGTTGCTGCTCTGATAAATTTTTTAGGTGCTGTTTCTTTAACGTTAACTGCTGCCAACTTAATGCAGCTAATGATAAGGGCGCATCATAATCATGATAAGTGAGCACGCCAGGTGAGATACCGACAGTTTTATGAAAAGCCTGCCAGCTTTTTTTACCTAGATAAAATGTGGTGACGGTCGTTACAATGCCAACGCCTATTAAAATACTCATATACGATTACTCTTTATCCTCTCACCATCCAACTTTATATTTATAGCTTAATGTCTTCAGCGCTCACTTTTTCACCAGTCGGGCTTTCAATCGCTTGGATATTTACCTCACTGCTAGCATTATTATTGGCCTTACTACTGGCATTGCTATCAGGCTTTTGAATATCTGTGTTATTAGCAGGGTTATCAAAACGTTTTTGGAGATAGCGATTGGTTGCAAG